>NZ_JBMPIY010000001.1:416852-701156 GCF_049340005.1 Peijinzhouia sedimentorum | reverse complement strand
CGTATACGAGACCCGTACGTACGGTGGTGTGAGAGCCTCAACCTGAGCCATTTGGCTCAGGTCGGGCTACTCGATTAGCGGCTGTGGTTCCCTATTGCTATTCAACTGCTTCCAAAAATTCATCGTCCAATGGCGAAATTGAAGGTCCGAAATAGTTTGTGAGATTTCCTTTCTCGTCAATCACATATTTACTAAAATTCCAATCTGGTTGATGGTTATTCCAACCATTTGCTTTGCTGTCCGTAAGCCATTTATAAAGTGGTTGTTGTTCCTCGTTTTTTATTACCACTCCTTTTTTTGCTATTGGAAATGATACACCATAATTCACCTTGCAAAATTGTGAAATTTCGTTATCATTGCTTTTTTCCTGTTCCATAAAGTCGTTGGCAGGAAAAGCAATTATAGCCAATTTGTCGCCTAATTTTTCGTGTAGTTTTTGTAATTCGGCATATTGTCCTGTGTAACCACAATTTGAAGCAGTATTTACAATCAAAACTTTCTTTCCCGAATAGGCAGAAAAGTCAATTGGTTTTCCATTGTTCAATGTTGCCTTTTGTTCGTAGAAAGGAACTGTTGGTGCCGTTTTACTTTCATTGTTTAAAACCGTGCCGTTTTTGCCAATTTTAGCCGCTATGCGAGTAAACGGATAAAGAAAACGCAATGCTTTTTGTTTGAACGTTGCCATAATCTGTTTGTTTTTATTGTTGAACCTTATGAGTATATTCTCTATCTAATTTTTAAGTTCATAAAATTATCTATTGCGTATGTGCTTGACCCGTCACTATCCTATTATGAAACTTCGTTCGCTAAATGCAGGAATTGTTGGCTCAGCTTCGTAGAAATATTTGATTTCATCACTGCTGTCCGTAAGCCCTAAGCTGTATAGCAAAGGCACGTAGTGGTCGGGGGTGGGGGCGGCTAACTTACCCAACTTATGACTGTTTTGGTAATTAATGAGATTGGCAAAGTTTCGTGCATTAATTTGTTGTTTGAGCCAAGCATCATATTCCGCTTCCCAACCGTAAAGGGTCATATCATTTTTTCGCATTTTTTGTCCTGCCAACTGCAAGTTATGGATAAGCGCACCGCTGCCTATTATTAGCACCCCTTTGTTACGCAAAGATTTTAATTGTTTGCCCAACTCATAATGGTATTCGGGTTTGGCGTAATAGTCAATGCTCAGCTGGAAAACAGGAATATTGGCATCGGGAAATAAGTGCATCAGCATTGGCCATGCACCGTGGTCTAATCCCCAATCGGTTGTTTCCGAAACGGAAGGAACGATTTTCTTTACTTCGCGGGCAATATCAGGCGAGCCTTTGGCTTTGTAATATACCTTGTAGTATTCTTCGGGAAAACCATAATAATCGTAAATCTGTTTTTGTTCGGGCGATATGTTTACGAACGTGCCTTTTGTGCACCAATGGGCTGATACAACCAACGCAGCTTTTACTTCATGACTCTTTTGCAGGGTAATTCCTAAATCATAAAGCTTTTGCCAAAATGCTCGTTCACTTCTTGAAACTGGAATATCCATTGGGTTTCCATGAGAGGTAAACAGCACAGGCATTTTTTTACCTTGTGAAGGAAGTGCGTCAGTAAAATTTTTAAAACTGCTTAATGTTCCCATTGCGGTTAAAGCTAAAATTGATTGAAGAAATTCTTTGCGTTCCATAGTGATTTATGCTTTGGGTTGAATAGGCGCTTTTTTATATCTACCCCATGCTATGAAAACTGCGATTGCTCCTAAAATCAAATTAATACCTAATGCTTGATATTCGGCATTGGATATATGATATATAAAAGCCAATACCATAATAATAAAAAGACCCAAAGCTGCCAATGGCGTAAAAATTGGTTTAATGCGCAACAAGGCAGGCAGTAAAAGCCCGATACCGCCAAGCAATTCAGAAATACCAATGAACCTGACCATGCCTGCAGAAAAGTCATTTACCCAAGTCATTGATTGACTAAGCTCTTCAATGGGTTGTGTTGCTTTCATGATTCCTGCCATTAAAAACATGGCTGCCAGTAATACCTGTGCCACCCACAAGGCAATATTCAGGGTTTTATTGTTCTTCTTTTCCATTTATTTACTTTTTGAATTTAGATAAAAGATATTCTTGGACAGTGGTTGGTTTACGACTAAGCAATTGTGTTAAATCAGTGGTAGAAATATTCATAGTATCGGCTGCAAAAGCAACTGCAAATGCTGTAAACATACGTGCGTAATCCTCCGGAACCCCATGTTGCATTAAGGTTTGCTGATAAACTTCTGGTTCGGGAGAAACATAGTTGATCGCAACTCCGGTAACTTCAGAAATGTGCTTCGCAATTTCCCCAAACGATACAGGTTGTTCGATACCGATGTTGTAAGTTTTATTTTCGTGTCCGCCTGTAGTTAAAACATTAGCAAGCGCTTCTGCAATTTCGTTTCGCAATACAAAATTTATTTTTCCCTCACCTGCCGGAACAAAAATGGTTTTGGTTTCCAATATCTGTTCCCCCACATAATCCATCAACATATCCATATAAAAACCGTTTGCAAAAATGGTATAGGTAATTTCGGATTCTTTAAGGTATTTTTCTGTTTTCACATGATCTTCGGCTATAAACCACAGCGGAGATGTTGGGTCTTCATGGGTTCTCATAAAACCTGTGTAGATGATATGCTTCACACCATTTTCTTTAGCAGCTTTGATTGCATTGATGTGCTGCACCGCTCTGCTTTTGGTCATTTCGCTGGAAGAAATCAGAAGCATAGTTTCTACGCCTTGCATTGCAGTGCGTAAGGAATCAAAATCATCATAGTTGCCTATTTTGACATCTATACCTTTAGATTTTAATTCTGCTGCCTTCGCTTCATCTCTTGCCAATGCTGAAATTTGTTTTGCTGCAATTCCTTTTTGAAGCAAAAAGTTAATAGTTGATTTTCCTAATTGTCCTGTTGCTCCTGTGATGAATACTTTGCTCATAATTTTTTTATTTTTTTAGTGAAACATTTTTTTAACCGGACAAAGATACTACTTTTGCTATACTTTAGTAACTACTATACCATAATATATCGCTATACTTTGGTATAGCATAAGTAAATAAAAAATAAAATGAGCAGAATATCAGAATTAGTTAAGGTAAAGAAATGTTCGGGAGAGTTTGTTTTAGCCGTAAACGACACGATGAACGTTTTAAATGGCAAATGGAAACTGCCCATTATAGGTTCTTTGCTCTATGGTAAAAAACGCTTCAAGGAATTGGAAAGGGAAATTCCTAAAATCACGCCCCGTATGCTTTCCAAAGAGCTGAAAGACCTGGAAGTTAATAGCATAGTAACCCGCACTGTTTATAATACCACTCCTGTTACTATAGAGTATGAATTGACGAAATCGGGAAATTCGCTCAATACGGTTTTGGATGCTATGATAGGATGGGGCTTGCAACACCGCAAAATGGTAATCGGAAAAAAGGAGAAGGTTGCTGAAACTGTCAGAGTTTAACAAAGTGGTGGACTTTTTTTAAATTTTTTTACTGTGTCGGCAGGTCGTGTATTTGTCTGTCAGAGGTCGGTCGGTTGGGTATTGCGGTTTCGTCCTACCATTGCCGCTAACTTGTTTATAGACGCAACTCAGTTGCGTTAACCTCACCAATTTAGATGGATTAACGCAACTGTTGCGTCTATTTCCCATTTGTCTGAGGCGGTATTTTTATTAATTTTCATTGTTTGCTTATAAACATACGTTATTCAAACTAGATATCCAATTTGTCCAAAGGACTTTTAATTTGATCGAATCCTTTGGTGGTCATGTGGGTATAAATCTCGGTTGTTTTTGAGCTACTGTGTCCTAGTAGTGTTTGTATATACCGCAAATCTGTACCGTTCTCAAGAAGATGTGTGGCAAAACTATGCCGTAGGGTATGGACAGTTACGTTTTTTTTAATTTTCGATTTTTCTAAAGCAGATTTTAGTATTTGTTGAATACTTCTTTTTGAATATTGCTTCGGTTGATCTTTGGTGCTATCATTTCCTTCAAAAACGTAATTATATGGCTTGTACTTACTGAAGTATTCTCTGAGTATTTGTAAGGTTTTGGTTGATAATAAAGTATATCTATCTCTATTCCCTTTTGAGTTTTCCACCCGTATTTGCATTCGTTTGCTATCGATATCTGAAATTTTCAGTTGGATTAATTCACTTATCCTTAACCCAGCTGAATAGATTGTCATCAAAATGGCCTTATGCTTTAGATTTTCAGTATTTGCTAGAATAGCTTGTATTTCTTCTGTGCTGCATACAGTTGGTAGTTTCTTTTCTTTCTCAGGTCTTTCTATTCGGTAAAATCTTCGCTTTCCTCCTAATACCCGCTCAAAATAGAATTTTATTGCATTGATAGCTAAATTCTGATAAGATGCTGAAACCTCCCGCTCAGTTACCAAATACCTGGAAAACTCCATTACATGTTTTTCATTGAGTTCATCTATATTTTCACGATGAAAATAATTTATAAATTCCTCAAATTGTGATGTATAGACCTTTATCGTACTTGCACTATATCTCAATTCTTCCAGCTTAGCAATGTATTGCTCTGGGCATTTACGATAGTTTGGAATATCCAAAGGACTAATCCTTGGTTTGCCTCGAGAAGGATTTTGTTTTTCTTCCTTTATATCTAATGCTAGCTTATTAATCTCTTTCTTAAGCTCTTTATAATATTTTTCCGAATAGGGAATCTGCCACCATTTGTTTTTCGAATCCCATTTTGCATAAGGTAGGGTTTTGATAAAGTGAATAAGCTCAGGAATAAACTGAAATATGATTCTGACTTGGGAGCTAGCAGTTAATATTAGTAATACTGTGCCATCCTTAGCCTGCCTAAGATTTTGGTCATTTTCAGGACCTTCATGTTCCTTATGAAAGGTTAGGGATAATCTTTTACCAAAGTATTGCTTGAGTTTATCCAAATTGCCCGGATAATTTGGGACTTGCCACATAAAATCTTTAGGAAGCCATCTTGAATATAGTATTCCTTTTACGAATGTGATATCTGCCTCATTCTTGGGCATTTTTAGCAAAATCTTCTTTGTAAATACTTCGGCTTTGATTGATCCAACTTTTTGAGTGGTTAGCTGCTTTGTAGTATTACTATCCTCCCGCCATTTCGCAAAAGGAAACATTTGTTCAATTAATTCTAAGTTTTTATCGGAAGGAGCTACGTGCCATAATTTTTGACTTTGACTCCATTTAGCATCTTCTAATTTTTTAACCTTCGACGCTGTATCTGCATGGTATCCAAATGATATGGTAATCCTTTCTATTCCTCTTACTTTCGTTTTACATAATTCCATAATAGTTAAATTTTTATTGCGCTTTAGCCTCCAATAGTGGATATATACGAACTTTCTTGAAAATTTTAAATGGGCGCATTGTAAAATATAAATTAAGACAATCTTCTAACAATTTTTGATGTCAACATCCTTAAGGTAAGAGAAGCAATGTAGCTTTTTATCCCACAGATTGAGCGGTGAACCTTGCGGAGGATGTGGGTTTTCGCTCATTACCGAAAGTCGGATTGCAAATCCTCATTATCAGGAGTTCGACATTGCAAATGTTGAACAGTTGGTTTTTAGGGTTGAATATCTGCTGATTGATTTCTAATTATATTTTCAGACGACTGTGCGGGAGGATAATTTGTGCTATTCCATTATCCCATGGTTGAAACCATGGGCTATGGATATTTCGCTCCTCTGGAGCTTGAAATCATAGTCCATCAAAAAAATCATCTCTAATCATAGTTCAGACAATTGCGATGACCTTGGATAATTTGTAATTACTCTTATTGAGGATTACAAATCCTATTTATCTGGAGTACGACATTGCAATGGTCGAACAGTTGGATGTAACTAATTTGAATTAAAGAATTATAGCTCCGTAAAAAGCACTCTTACAGATCGGAAGTAAACTTCGAAGTCTTCGGGTTTGTCTGTGTGGAATCCTATGAGTAACCAAATTGTGCCAGCATTATTGGAGCGGGCCAAGAAAGGGTAATTGATATTCTCAAGTTGTACAACCTGGAAGTCACTGCCTTCATCCTGATGTTGCAACGGGCCAAGATTGATAATATCGGAATTACTATCGCCAACGGTAATAGGAATCTGATTATTGAAGTTGGGTTCTAGCAGTCCTGTGAGTGGCGAGTTTCCAATGATGTTTGGTTCGAAACTTAAAGCTCCCGCAAGCATTCTTAGTCCACTTTCATTTGATGCAGATTTGCTAACAAAGTTGCTTGGAGTAGCAGCAATGTTTGTTGCTACATCCATTCTAAATATTAGCCTGAATAGCTTATTAGGAGTAAGGCCAGTGACTTCTTTTTTTAGGAAAAAATGTATCTCTGAGCCTTTGTTGCTTCCTGACACATACAATCCATTACGTGATTGACCCGTGCTTCCCGGAAGTGGAGTGATGTTAATTTGAAGTTGATATTCCTCTACGGAATTGCTTGGGATATTGGTGAAAAATGGCGACCAGCCTTGTGGGCCTTCAGAAAAATCGCTGACCAGTACAATACCTAATGGTGTTTCGTCAGTGATGTCGTTGCATGCCACCGAAAGGGAGAATACAGTTAAAAAGTAAAAAAGGGTTTTCCCTAAATATTTATTGAATTTCAATGCTATTGACCCCGTTAAAAATAAACCTGCACCCCAACTGAACTCCTTTAGTACCTCTACTTACTTAGGAGATCATTCATCCAACAAACCTTAACCATGAAAAAGACGGGGGTGCAGGAATTCTATTAATATTTTAAACTGATTCACTAAGAACAAGACAACTTTGGATCCAAAAGGTTGGAATGGCTAAAGATTTTAAAAAATTTCTAAGGAAGCCAAAAATCAAACACTATTTTGTTCATACAGTCAAAGTGACCTTTTGGGCATTTGTCAAATCCAATTTTGGAACAAGGTCTACATCCTAGTCCTTGTTTCTCCAGTATAACGAATTTAGTTCGATAAGGATACATTCCAAACGAAGGAATTGTGTTGCCCCATATAGTAAAAAGCTGTTTTTGAAATGCAGCTGCAATATGCATCATTCCAGTGTCGTGGCTGAATACATAATTAGCATTTTTGATAATGCTAGCAGATTGATTAATAGATAGTTTGCCGCAAGTGTCAAAAATGATTGCCTTTTTGTTCATTTCGGCAAGTTTGGGCTCATAGTCTTGATTTTCCTCCCGCCTTTCAAAAAAATCGACAATTGACTGCGCAGTTTCTTTATCCTCTTTGCCTCCAATCAATATTATGGGTTTGTTTATCTTATCACAGAGCTCGATCATTCTGCCCAATGGAAGTCTTTTTGTGGCATGTTGTCCGCCAATTGCATAGACTACATATTCCTTTTGAAATGCTTCCGGAAGCCAATCATTCTCTACTTCATATTTGTGAGGGATAAAATAGTCTAACCCCAAAGCATCCATTTTCACCCCAAGATCTTTTACTGTTTCCATGTATCGATCTACGATATGGACATTTGGCAAACGATCGATTTTCAATTGCACCTTAAGCCACTTTTCGACATTCAGTTTTTGAAAGCTCTTCGATTTCACTCCTAAGGCCAGTTTAATCTGTCTAGTTCTCAAATTATTATGCAGATCGACGATAAAGTCAAATTTCTCTGTTTTAAGCTCCTTGATTAAATCACTCGTGCTATTTTCGAGCAGGTGGATTTTGGTTAAATAAGGATTAGCTTCTAAAATGCTGAAATAGTTTTTCTTAGTAGCAAAGTGAATTTCGGCATTGTCTAGCTGTGTTTTGAGCGTACGAATCACCGGAGTAGTAAGCACAATATCTCCAATTGACGAAAAGCGGAGGATCAGGATTTTCATATTCTATTTGCTCGCTTTTTTCAATCTGTCTGCAAAGTGCTTTTCAACCTCAGCCAAAGATTTTGCATTGAAAGTCATGTTCTTAGTAAGTCCACCTTTGCGGCCAACATATACGCCGTATTTCATGTGTTCATATCCAGCTTTTTCGTGCGCATCGGGATTTATGCTGAGCATCACATTTTTTTCTAATGCATAATGCACCCAGCGCCAATCCAAATCGAGTCGCCATGGGTTGGCATTGATTTCGATAATGACTCCATAATGTGCACAAGCATCAATTACAGCTTTGTGGTCTATTGGGTAGCCTTCACGACGTAAAAGTAATCGGCCCGTTGGGTGGCCAAGCATGGTGGTATATGGGTTTGCAATGGCTCTAATCAATCGCTCAGTGGCCTTTTTCGAATCCATATTTAAGTTGCTATGAATAGAGGCCACTATAAAATCGAAACTAGCGAGCACATTTGTTGGGTAATCCAATGCACCGTCGTTTAAGATGTCGGATTCTATTCCTTTGAAAACTTTGAAGGGCTTTAATTCCGCATTTAATTCGTCAATTTCTTTATGCTGTTTGATGATGGCTTCTTCCTCAAGTCCTTGGGCATAAAATGCAGATCGGCTATGGTCGCTGATACCCAAATATTCGTAGCCTAGTTCTTTGCAATAGCTTGCCATTTCTCTTAAGCTATGCTTGCCATCGCTATAAGTACTATGATTATGTAGGATTCCTTTAAGGTCGCTTACTTCAAGTAGCTTGGGCGTATGGCCACTTTTGATATATTCAGTTTCGGCAAGTCCCTCCCGCATTTCTGGTGCTATATAGGGCCAATTTACTTTTTTGTAAATTTCTTCCTCAGTAGCGAAAGGCTCTTTTGTAGCGATTTCTTGAAGAGTTTTATTGTCCTCAGTTTGGAAACCTAAGTGTTGTGGTGAAGCGGATTTGGTAAGAAGCAAACTCCCAAATTCAACTTGATCACAAAATCTGAATTCAACAGGAATAGGCTTCGAGCGAAATTTGCCACGTAATGTACGTGGGCCACTATTCTGCTCGTCCCATTCGATAATTTCTTCGTCTGCTATTTTTTGCTCAATTGTGCTTGCATCAATATCAGCAATAAGCCAATTGAGTTGAGTAATTACCTCCCGCTTCATTTGGAAATCGCCTGTGCTGCTCCATTTTTTCACGCCGGCAGCTTTCAATAATTCATCTATTTCATCTACCAATTCTTCAGCTTCGGCATAATGTAATTGGCCACTTACGGATGCTTTAAATAGGATGGCTTCTTTGATGTTTTCCTGCGTTTTTTCACCAAAGCCTTTCACTTTGGCTACTTTGTTATCTTCGCAGGCTTGGAGCAAATCATCTAAATTATCAATTTCCAACTCCTTCCACAGTAATCGTATTTTCTTTGGTCCAACTCCTTTGATGCTGAGCATATCCAAAACGCCTTGAGGTGTTTGCTCAAGCAAATTATCTAAAGCTGGATGACTGCCACTTTCAATAATCTGAGCGATTACTAGCGCTAATGATTTGCCAATACCATCAATTTTTTCTAATTCTGCTGATGACAAATTGGCCAGAGATTGTTCTAAACGCTCCAGCTTGAAAATGGCATTTTGAAAACTTCTGACTTTGAAGGCATTTTCCTCATGGAGCTCCATGAGCTCAGCTGTTTTCTTTATGATTTTTACGATGTCTTTATTTTCCAAGAGTATTGTATTTACAAATTGAAAATCTCCATTCAGGTTTTTTTTGCAAGCTAATTTTGTTTTATTGGCTATAAGAATAAAAAGAACCTAAATTTCAGATCGAATGATTTTTTGAAGCAAATTGCATGAAAGCTGCAAAGCAATAAACCTTTTTGCCTGTTAAATGATTTGAAATTAATTTAAAACCTAAAAATAAAGAAAAATGAACTATTGGTTAGTAAAGTCTGAGCCGCATAAATATTCTTGGGACGATTTTGAGAAAGTGAAAAAGGATGTTTGGGATGGTGTAAGAAATTACCAAGCTAGAAATAATCTCACCGATATGAGGGAGGGAGATTTGGTGTTGTTTTATCATAGTGGTGATGAACGATGTGTTATGGGCATTTCCAAAGTAGTGAAAGAGAGTTATCAAGACCCAACTACAGATGATAGTAGATGGGTTTCGGTAGATTTGGAAGTAGTCGAAAAACTGCCAAACAGTGTAAGTCTGAAGCAAGTAAAAAGCGATGAAAGGTTACTCAATATTGCATTGGTAAAGCAATCGCGACTTTCTGTAATGCCACTAAAATCTGAAGAGTTTGATATTATATTAGAAATGGCTCAAAAAGCTTGAGACTGAAAATTCATCATAGCGCGATTATCTTAATTCTACTCTTCTTTGGAGTGAAGGGGCAGCTTCGTGCCCAAATTGAGCAACCAGTAAGAGCCGAAATTGAAATAGCTTGGGATGAGTCGGTCTACAATATCATCTCCCTCAAGAAATCAGGTGTTTTACTGATCAGGCAGGTATTGAATAATTTATCTTCGATGAAAGATAGAGATTGGGAGATTGTGCGCTACGATACAGATTTGAAAGAAGTGTGGAAAAGTACATTTGTAGAGGATGTAAGTTTCCAACTTTTTGGGTACGATCATCGAGGCCGTTATGCTTATCTGCTTTATAAAAGAGGAGAGAATAGAGATGCTAATTTGATATTGAAGCGGATTACAGTTGAAACAGGGGCAGTGGAGTCTTTTGACTTTAGTAGTGTAGTTGAGATGGAGATTACCTACTTCGAAACCTTAAATAATAAGATTATTTTGGGTGGTTATTATAATAATAAACCTGTAGTTGCGGTCATTTCTCTTGCCACCAAATTGGCGGTGGTTTTGCCAAATGTATTCAATGAAAATGCAGATTTGATAGATATTAAAATAGATGAATTGAATAATGTTTTCACAGTATTGGTATCGGAGCGGGAGGAAAACAAGAACTACACTATCGCTGTCAAAAACTTCAATGAAGAAGGTGATTTAATAAGCGATACCCGGATCAATACCGATTCTGATAAAGCTCTTATTTCAGGAAAAGTCACCGCTTTGGATGCAATGGGTCAACGAATTATTGGGAATTATTCCAATAAGAAAAACTATGCAAGTCAAGGCTTTTTTATTGCCAATCTTAAAATGGATGGAACTCAAACTATTGATTACCATACTTATGGCGATTTGAATAATTTCTTTTCCTACATGCCTCCTAATAGACGTGATAGGATGATGCGAAAGTACAGAAGCAAAGACAATGGCCGGACTGCTCTGTTAAATCAGCGCATGATTTTAAGTAATTTAGTGCCTACTCAAAATGGACACATTGTGGTAGCCACAGGTTATCAGCCACTATTTACAGACCGCAATCCAAACATGGCTAGGAGATACCAATATTTTCCTAACCGCTTCGGAACGGATTTTATGTCTATGCAACAGCAGGTAAATGCTTACAGATATGAGTTTGCATCAATTATAGCTTTCGATAATGAAGGCAAGCTACTTTGGGATAATGTGATGGAACTTCGAGACAAGGAATTACCAAGCTTAGAGGATTTCGTTTATGTGTATCCTGAGCCATATCGCACCATAATGATGTATATGAGCGAAAATGAAATTGTATATCAAGTGGTAAATAAGAATGAGCTAATTGAACCGAAAACTTATGAGGAGGTTGCTTTAGAATATGAGGAAGATAAAATTCGTTCCTTTACCTATGAAACTGAAGGCTTACAACATTGGTATGATGAGTATTTCTTTGCTTTTGGAGTACAGCGTATCAGAAATAGGGAGGTAGAGGAAGTGGAAAATGATCGAAAAGTGTTCTACATTAATAAGGTAGTTTACCGTTAAAGACACCGCTTTAGCGAATTTCCTCCCGCCATTATTACAAGAGGGATCTATGTTTTTTTCTGATATCTGCCACAGCTTATGCAATCCACGGCCAAATTATTTTATCTTTGCGTTCAGCAATGCAAAAGCGCCTAATCATCGACCATCAGCAGCTGGATCTTATCCTTAAGAGACTTTGCCAGCAACTTATTGAAAATCATGGTTCTTTTGATAATTCTGTAATCTTAGGTTTGCAGCCCAGAGGCGTGTTTTTTGCAGACAGAATAGTGAAGCAATTATCCAAGCAATTGGGCAAAGAAGTAAGCTTAGGTTATTTAGATTCTACCTTCCACCGCGACGATTTTAGACGAAGAGATTTGCCAATACAGGCTAACACCACTAATGTGCCTTTTCTGGTAGAAAATAAGAATGTAATCTTAGTAGATGATGTGCTATTTACTGGCCGATCTGTGCGCGCAGCAATGGATGCAATGATCGCATTTGGAAGACCCAATAAAGTAGAATTGTTGATTTTAATAGATCGAAAATATTCACGTGAATTGCCGATAGAGGCGGATTATGTAGGGAGAGCAGTAAATACACTTCCAACGGAGAAGGTACTTGCAGACTGGTCGGATAAACAGGATGGTAAAGATCAAATTTGGCTAATAAGTAAAGAATTAGACTAATGCAAAAACTGAGTGTCAGGCATCTTTTAGGAATCAGAGACCTCACCCGAGATGATCTCGACATTATTTTTAAAACGGCTGACAATTTCAAGGAGGTGATAAACAGACCGATCAAAAAGGTGCCTTCCTTACGAGATATTACCATTGCCAATATCTTTTTCGAAAACTCCACACGAACCAAACTTTCCTTTGAACTGGCTGAAAAGAGGCTTTCTGCGGATGTTGTGAATTTCTCATCATCGAACAGCTCGGTGAAAAAAGGGGAAACCTTGCTCGATACAGTCAATAATATTTTGGCTATGAAAGTGGATATGGTAGTAATGCGCCATGCAAGTCCAGGTGCTCCACATTTCTTGGCTAGAGAGCTGGCAAAGACCAAATTGGGAAAAAATACCCAAATTGTAAATGCAGGAGATGGTACACATGAACATCCAACGCAGGCTTTGTTAGACACTTTTTCTATTCGAGAGAAATTCGGTGATGTGAAGGGATTGAAAGTCGCAATAATCGGTGATATACTTCATTCTAGAGTTGCGCTTTCCAATATCTACGCTTTGCAAAAGTTGGGAGCGGAGGTGATGGTATGCGGACCACCAACACTCCTCCCGCGTTTTATTGCGGAAACGGGTGTACTTGTAGAGCATAATGTACGCAATGCGCTGCAATGGTGTGATGTGGCCAATGTGCTCCGTATTCAGTTGGAACGTCAGCAAATAAAGTATTTTCCAAGCTTGAGGGAATACACTCTTTATTATGGAATTAATCGCAGGTTGCTCGATTCTATTTCTAAAGACATTACCATAATGCATCCGGGTCCAATCAATAGAGGTGTTGAAATTACTACTGATGTAGCTGATTCTGCTCAGTCAATTATTCTCAACCAAGTGGAAAATGGTGTGGCCATTCGTATGGCTGTTTTGTATTTGTTGGCTGCTCAAATGCCAAACTAAGGTATTTCTTCATCGTAGCTTAATTTGAAAACATGCCGATAAGGCCTTAATATTTCTTATTTTTGCAAAAAATAAATCAAAAGAACATGTACTACAATTCCATCATCGAAACCATAGGAAATACCCCTATGATCAAGCTTAACAAAATCAATCAAGGCATTCCAGGGACTATTCTAGTAAAAGTAGAGTATTTCAATCCTGGCAATAGTATGAAAGATCGGATGGCATTGAAGATGGTGGAGGACGCTGAAAAGGCGGGTATTTTGAAGCCGGGTGGAACGATTATAGAAGGCACTTCGGGCAATACTGGTATGGGCTTGGCTTTGGCGGCTATTGCAAAAGGTTATAAGTGCATTTTCACGATGTCGGATAAGCAAAGTCAAGAGAAGATTGATATTCTAAAGGCAGTAGGAGCAGAGGTGATTGTTTGTCCTACCAATGTGACTCCGGACGATCCACGAAGCTATTACTCAGTTGCGAAAAAGCTCAATCAAGATATTCCAAACTCATTTTACCCAAACCAATACGATAATTTGTCGAATGCTTTGGCGCATTATGAAACTACTGGCCCTGAGATATGGGAACAGACTGAAGGTAAAATCACTCATTATGCAGCTGGTGTAGGCACAGGTGGTTCTATGTGTGGTGTAGCTAAGTTCTTAAAAGAGCAAAATAAAGAAGTGGTAAGTGTAGGTATTGATACTTACGGTTCTGTGTTTAAGAAGTATAAGGAAACAGGAATTTTTGATGAGAATGAAGTTTATCCTTACATGACAGAAGGGATTGGTGAAGATATTTTACCAAAGAATGTAGACTTTTCTGTGATTGATCATTTCGTGAAAGTGACTGATAAGGACGGAGCCATTATGACTCGCAGACTGGCCCGTGAGGAAGGATTGTTTTGCGGATGGTCTTGTGGTTCTGCTGTATTTGGCGCATTAGAGTATGCCAAGGAAAACCTAAAAGAAGCTGATGTGATGGTGATTATTTTGCCAGATCATGGCACGCGCTATTTAGCCAAAATCTACAATGACTCTTGGATGAAAAATCACGGCTTCATTGAAAAGAAGAATTTCAGTACAGCAAAGGATATTATCTCGGGTAAAAATGGAACGGGTAATTTAGTGACAATTCCGTCAACAGCAACTATTACAGAGGCTGTTAAAATATTACATAAAGTTGGTGTAGATCAGGCTCCAGTTGTGGAAGGAGAAGTATTTGTAGGAAGTATTATTGATTCTAAAATACTTGATCTACTTATCGAAGATCCAGCCGTGAAGGACAAAAGAGTTTCTGAAGTAATGGATAAACCATTGCAATTTGTAGGTATGGATAATACCGTTGATGTACTTAGTTCATTGATTAATAGTCAGAATAAAGCACTTCTTGTAAGAGACGAATTAAACAGAGTACATATTGTAACCCAACATGATTTATTGGTAGCAATGGCAAATTGAGTTTTGCTTTTTGGGATTAGAGTTACTCTGTTAAATTGTTTCTTTCGATCAATTTGGCAGAGTTTTTTTATTCAAAGTTTAAAGTGAATGTTGTTTCTTGACCCAATGTAGAATTCACTATTAGTGAGCCTTTATGCAAATTCATTATTTGTCTTGAAATAGAAAGACCAATTCCACTTCCATGTTTTTTAGTGCTATAAAAAGGGACAAATATTCTTGCTAAAGATTCATTTTTAATTCCAGGCCCAAAATCTGTCACACTAATATATTTCCTGTTTTCACTTTCTCTATTTGCTGTGATAATGATTTCCTTTCGTGTGTGACTTTCAAGTGCTTCTTTGGCATTTTTTATTAGATTTATCAAAATCATTTGAATCAGTTCTTGATCCAAGTTAATTATTAAATCGGTTGGATTTACTTTTATAACTAGCGAAATATTAGCCATCTGTAATTCCTCCCGCAATAGTCTGAAAATAGAATCTAACATTACCTTAACTGAAGTTGGACGGATCTCAGGGGTAGGGATATTCGTGTAATCACGATAAGCATTAATAAATTTTATAAGTCCATTACTTCTATTTTCTATAGTTACCAATCCTTCCTTCAAATCCGAATAACCCTCTTTTTCAATTTCTAACACATCATTATCAACTATTCTTACCTCACCATCTAGAATATCTCGCATGGATCCAACAAGGATTGCAATTGGAGCCATTGAATTCATTATTTCATGACGAAGTACTTTGGTAAGGTTTTGCCAAGCTTCTAGCTCATTTTGTTGTAGCTCTGCATTTATGTTTTGAAGCGATAGTAAAGTCCAATTTTCTCCACCCATCTTTATTTCAGTAGATTGAATGATTAGATGGAGCTTTTCATTTATTTTGATTGAGTCTCGGTTTCCTGGCTTCATTTCTTGAATCCTTGATAGCAAATCTGGAGAGAGTTTTTTAATATCCTGAATGTTTTTGAATTGCGTTATTTTTAATAAATGCTTAGCGGCATTATTTACAATGCCAATTCGGCCATGGGAGTCAAACGATATTATTCCAGCATTGATGTGTTGAATAACGACATAAAGAAATAGGGAATGTTCTTCTTTTTCCGCTCTGGTTTTTCGAAACACATTCATTACCTCAGTGAATGCATCATTTAGTTCTCTGAATGACGAACCCAATTCATTATCACCCGTAAATCCTGTTGTGAAATCGGAGTAGCGAATAGATTCTAGAAAACGGGATATCTTTTGATTGGTACCTAGAGTAAATTTTATCAGATTGGCAATCAATATTATGGTTAGAACAAGTAATGCAATAAAGACAATAATCGAGTTTTCGAGCAAAACAAACCATAGAGCAATGAACATGAGAGCACTTATTGCAATAACACGCCAAATTACCCCAAAGGCAAATGTTTTAAAGACCATACTTTTCTAGTCTACGGTACAAAGATGAGCGCGTAAGACCAAGCTCATCAGCGGCTTTGGTAATATGACCGCCATGCTTTTGGAGCGCTTTTCGTATTAGAATCTTTTCAACATCCTCAATATTCAAATGATCAAAAGAGACTGCTTCGGTACTGTCTAGGTGTTTATTTTTATTAAAGAATAAATCTTCAGGTTGTAAAATTCTGTGGGTGCTCATAATAACTGCTCGCTCAATACTATGTTGCAGCTCTCTGATATTTCCAGGCCAATGATGTTTCTGCATCCGTTTAATTAAGGCTTCGCTAGCCTTATGTACATCCTTATTGTATTTATTAGAATAAATCTCGATAAAGTGGTTTGCCAATAATTCTATATCGTCTACACGCTCGCGTAATGGCGGGAGGGTAATTTCTATAGTATTAATTCTATAAAGTAAATCCTGTCTAAAACTACTATCATCTACCATCGCATACAAAGGCATGTTTGTCGCACATATTAATCGTATGTCAACATTTTTTGATTGGTTACTACCTACTCGGGTAACTGTTCTATTTTGTAGTACAGCTAAGAGTTTCGATTGTAAAGAAGAGCTTAAATTACCGATTTCATCAAGGAAGAGTGTGCCTTTGTTCGCTTGTTCAAATCGTCCAGCTCGATCTTCTTTTGCATCCGTAAAAGAGCCTCTTTTATGACCGAATAATTCGCTTTCAAACAAGGAGGTTGTAATGGATCCTAAATCGACTCCAACAAAAGCTTCCTTTGATCTATGGGAGTTTCTGTGAATTGCTCTAGCGATAAGTTCTTTTCCAGTTCCATTTTCACCCAAAATAAGTACATTGGCATCAGTAGCAGCCACTCGGTCAATCGTGTTATAAACATTTTGCATGGAAGGGCTATTCCCTATTATTTCCTTAAACTTACTATCCATATCTTCATAAAGCCGTTTTTGATGACTTTTGAGATCATTCACTTCAAGTTTAGTTCTTCGCAATTGTATTGCAGAATGTAGGGTTGCTAGTAGTTTTTCATTCTCCCATGGTTTCAACACAAAGTCAGTAGCACCTTCCTTAATTGCTTTTACTGCAAGATTCACATCTCCATAAGCGGTAATTAATATGATGACTGCAGAAGGATCAATATTTAGAATCTTATCTAACCAGTAAAACCCTTCTTCACCACTACTGACATCCTGCGTGAAATTCATGTCAAGCATAATCACATCATACGATTCATTTTGCAGAAGTGTAGGTAGCAGTTTTGGGTTTGATTCCGTATCAACTTGTGCGAAATGGCGTTTCAAATATATTTTTGCTGCTTTAAGCAAGTCTTCATTATCGTCAATAATTAACAGTTTATGACTCTTTAGATCTTTCATTATCCAAATAGGTTGAAAATTTAAATTTATATAGAAGCATTAATTAGGTTCTACATTCTGAGAACCTTGAATTATGTGTGTTTCAATTCCCATCAATTCCTTCTAGCTCTTTTCAATTGCTATACCGAGTTTGTTGCAGTCTATACAATTTAGGGTAAATGTCCCATCCATGCCTAAAAGAGTTGAATTATTTTTTTGAATTAAGGGAGATCAAATAAAAAGTAATAATAAAGGGTTAGAATTTTGACCGCCAGCGGACGAATTTGTCCATTTTGACACATTAGCAAATTTAGAATGGCCGTTTTTAGTGCATTAAAGCTAGTTTTTCATTGGCATCTTTGTTGGCTAGGAATGACAAAAAACATCGAGATTGAAAACGCCTTATGGATCGGAAGATTAAGAGAAAGAAGTGGACGCCAAAATTCATCGCAATGATTTCTGGGAGTACTGTAGTAGTAAGTGTTATAGTATATCAATTATTTTTTGCTGATAGACGCTCATCACTTTATGTAGAGAAAGACAGGATAACAATAGCAACGGTAAGCATGGGGGAGTTCAAAGATTACATCCCAGTAAATGGGTCAATTGCTCCTGGTGAAACCTTTTTTCTAGATGCAATTGAAGGCGGTATTATTCAGGAAATCGTGAGGGAATCGGGAGCAATTGTTAAAGAGGGAGATACAATTCTCACTTTAACTAATTCCAATTTGCAGTTAGATGTGATGCAGAGAGAAACTCAGCTTTATGAACAAATAAATAATTTGAGACAAACTAGATTACTGCTTGATCAAAATGATCTAAGTCAACAAGCTCAATTAGCAGAAATTGATTATCAAATAAGCCTACTAGCCCCGCAATATCGTAGGTTCAAAAATTTGCATGATCAAAAACTTGTTTCCGATCGCGAACTAGAAGAAGTAGAGGAGCAATATCAATACAATGTAAAAAGGAGAAGACTGACTTATGAATCATATAGGAATGATTCAATCGCAAGAGTAATTCAAATGCGCCAATTAAATGAGTCGGAATCAAGAATGCAACGCTCATTGGAAGGTGTGAGTCACATCCTTGATAATTTGATTATTACAGCTCCAATAGCTGGTCAGTTGGCAACGGAGCAGCTGGAAATTGGTCAGTCAATAAATAGAGGAGAGAGATACGGACAAATTGATATTTTGAATAATTTCAAAGTAAGGGTACCAATTGATGAGCTTTACCTCCCGCGAGTAGGCATAGGACAGCAAGGGTTTTTTAGTCTTGCAGGAAGTGAATTTACATTGGAAATAAGCAAAATTTACCCAAGTATAACTAATGGTAGATTTGAGGTTGACATGAATTTTATTGGAGATGTCCCAGAAGGAATACGAAGAGGACAAACTGTTAGAATCCGTCTTGAATTAGGTAATACTGATCAAACCTTACTCTTACCAACAGGAGGATTCTTTAAAGACACAGGTGGGAATTGGGTGTTTGTTGTCAATAGAGAAGGAGATAGAGCGGAAAAACGAAACATCCGCTTAGGTATGAAAAACCCAGAATATTATGAAATATTAGAAGGTTTAGAGAGCGGCGAAAGGGTCGTGATATCCAGTTATGAAAATTTCGGAAATAATGAAGTATTAATCATAAAAAACTAGCAATGGAGAATGTAATTAAAACGGTGAATTTGAGAAAACTATATACCACCGAAGAAGTAGAAACTACTGCATTGGATGATATCCAAATCGAGATTAAGAAGGGTGAGTTTGTAGCAATTATGGGGCCGTCTGGTTGCGGTAAATCTACGCTGCTCAATATCTTAGGACTATTAGATAATCCCAATTCAGGTGAATTCTATTTCCTTGGAAAGGAAGTAGCAGGTTTTTCGGAAAGGCAGCGTTCTCATTTAAGAAAGGGAAATATTGGTTTTGTATTTCAAAGTTTCAATTTGATTGATGAGTTAACAGTTTTTGAAAATGTAGAACTCCCACTTTTGTATATGAAAGTTCCTTCAGATGAAAGGAAAAAGAAGGTAGAAGAAGTCTTAAATAGAATGAATATAATGCATAGACGTAACCATTTTCCTCAGCAGCTATCTGGTGGACAACAACAGCGTGTTGCCATATCCAGAGCTATTGTTGCTAAACCTTCGGTGATACTGGCTGATGAACCGACAGGAAACTTAGACTCTGCTAATGGAGAGGAAGTGATGCGTTTACTTGAGCAGCTCAATAATGAAGGGACTACAATTGTAATGGTTACTCACTCACCTTACGATGCTAATTACGCTCATAGAATTATCAACCTCTTTGATGGAAAAGTAGTGACCGAGAATATCAAAGAGCAATTTCATGTTTGATCATAATGAAAGTAAGAAATTACCCTTTTAGTTACCCTAGTCAATATTAATGATATAAAATTTCACAATTATGATTAAGCATCATATCAAACTTGCCATCAGAAATTTTAGAAAAAAAAGTTCTGTATTTGCAATTAATCTTTTGGGATTGACAATTGCTATTGTGAGTTTTTTGGCAATCTTACTTTATATCCAACATGAGTGGGGGTATGATAGAATGTATGCTGATTTTGATAGGATATACAAGGTTAATCAAAATTTTGAAACGGGTGAGGATTCTAGAAAAGTAGGTACTACACCTTCTAGTTTAATTCCTTCTATTTTAGAAGAAGTTCCTGAAGTTGAAACAGGTACACTTGTGTTTGATCTTAGTATATTTTCTACTGTCGTAGTTAGCAATGGTGATATCATTCAAGAGGAGTCAAAATTTGCTTATGCTGATCATAATTTTTTTAACGTTTTCGATTTCGAGGTACTGCATGGGAACCCAACAACTGCATTAACAGAGCCTAATCAAATAGTATTGACTGCAAGTACGGCTGAACGTTATTTCGGAACAACAGCTAATGCCTTGGGTAAATCACTGAAAATTAATGGCGGGGCTGATTATTATGTTAGTGCAGTTATGGTAGATTTTCCGTCTAACAGCCATCTTGACTTTGATTTTATTAGCTCGTTTGCAACGCATAGGCATGGAAAGACTCCAGAATGGTCTCCTAGTAATTATTATACATACATAAAAGTACGGGAGGGTATTTCTGCCTCATTACTTGAGCCGAAGCTAAATCAGCTAATAGATAAGTATATAGGTGAAGAGTTGAAAAGTTACAATATGCGAAGCACATTGCTGTTAAATCCTATCAAGGATATACATTTCGACGATAGTGAGCTACAAGGGAACAAACCTGGTTCAAATAAAGCCTACTTATATATTTTCGGAATTATTGCCATCATAATAATTCTAGTTGGAATAATTAATTACATAAATCTGGCTACAGCAGAAGCAACTGAAAGAAATAAGGAAGTTGGAATTCGTAAGGTATTGGGTGCTGAGCGCAAACAGCTTTTCACACAATTTATAGCTGAGTCCCTTATACTTACGACAATTAGTATGTTGATCAGCATAATGCTTATTTATCTACTAAAGTCTAGTTTTGAGAATATTACAGGAGTTCCAGCTCAGATCAATCTTATTTATTCTTCCACGGGAATATTCGTGTTGTTAGCGATAATTGTAGTTGTAGGAATCTTATCTGGAAGCTATCCAGCATTTGTCTTATCAGGAATGCAGCCGTTGAGGTCCATAGGTAAAAACGGCAGTTCCGGGGGTGTCATTTGGTTAAGAAAGTCCTTAGTCATATTTCAATTTTTCATATCAATTGGCCTTTTAATAGCCACCTTGATCATTCAATATCAATTGTCCTACATGCAATCAGTCAATTTAGGATATGATAAGGAGCAATTGATTTCAATTAATACCCATTACAATATGCGTAGTGCAATTCCGACGTTGAAAAGCGAACTACTTCGCACTGGAGTTGCAGCCTCAATTTCACAAGCGTCTGAATCTCCAATTCTAATCAAAGGAGGTTATTCCATCACACCGGGTGGAGATAATACTAGAACCATTGATTTAATTGGCTATCCTGCAGACGCAGAAATTATTGAAACCCTTACTTTAGAAGTTTTAGAGGGTGAAGATTTTAATGATCAGGATTTGAGTCGAACAACGGCTAATGAGAATCAGATTGAATTCCCTGTAATACTTAATGAAGCTGCAGTAAGGCATTTAGGATGGGATGCTGCGGAAGCAGTTGGTAAATCAGTATATGTAAGTGGAACCCCCACAATTGTAAAGGCGATCGTGAAGGATTTTTACTTTAACTCATTACATCACGAAGTAAGCCCGCTGGGAATTTTTATTGAGCCAGAACAAGCTAACGTTCTACTCATACGGTTAGAAAAAGGAAACCCTACAGAACATTTAGCCAAGATGAAGGATATATGGCAACAACTTGTTCCAGAGCGACCTTTCAATTACAGCTTTGTAGATCAAGATTATGCACGTATGTATCAAAGTGAAGAGAAAGTAGGAACAATATTCACTATATTTTCTGCCATTGCAGTATTCATTGCATGCATGGGGTTGTTTGGACTTGTTTCATATATTGCCCTCAAGAAAACAAGAGAAATAAGTATCCGTAAGGTGCTTGGAGCTAATTCATTAGATGTATTGAAAGTGCTATCTAATGATTTTTTTGGCCTTCTCATCATATCCTCCTTTATGGCGATAGCTTTTGGTCTTTGGTTCTCAAAAGTCTGGCTGAATAGCTTTGCCTATAAGGTTAAAGTGTCTCCAAGCATATTCGTATTGGCAATCTTGATTGTGGCAAGCATCTCACTTCTTACTATAGGATATAGAGCTATCAAAGTGTATTTGCTCAATCCTGTTGAAGCATTGAAAGGTGACTAGAATTATGCAATCTTAAAATAATTTATTAGTTAATAGAATTTAATTCGAAATACATGTTCCTGAACTACTTGAAAATCACACTCAGAAGCTTGCAAAGAAACAAGGGCTATGCAAGCATCAATATCCTAGGTCTTGCTATAGGTATGGCAGGAGCAATGTTGATTTTACTTTGGATTCAGCATGAGGTTAGTTTCGATCGATTTCACACTAATGGAAATAGGTTATATGAAGCTTATCACCGAGTAGAATTCGATGGGATACTGCATAGCTCAAACTATACCTCTGAACCTATGGGGCCAGCATTTGTCCAAGAATATCCTGAAACAGAAGAGGCAAGTAGATATGATTTTGGCTACGACTTTGATTTTAGCACTGACGATATTGTATTTACTCAATCGAGCACATTTGTTGATCCTTCCTTTTTTCAAATGTTCAGTTTCCCGTTCGAATTTGGAAATGCCCAAACAGCTTTATCAGACCCTTATTCTATTATTTTAACGGCCACAACAGCAGAGAAACTCTTTGGAGTAACTAATGCAATAGGACAAACAATTCTTGTGGATGACAACTACTTAGTCACAGTTACAGGTATATTGAGTGATTTACCAACGAATACTAGATTCAGCTTAGATGCTGTATTAAGTTGGGAGTTACGCACTATTATGGGTATTGTAGACCGATCACCGCATAATTGGTCAAATAGCTATGTCAATACCTTTGTGCTTTTGAAGGAGAACACCGATCTCCAATCTTTTAATGAGAAGATAAAGAATATAAGTCGAAATAAGGATGAAATAGCTGATTTCGATGTGTTTTTATACCCTGCTAAAAGCTGGCATTTATTTAATCGTTTTGAAAATGGAAATCCAGCGGGAGGTAGAATCGACAGAGTATATATGTTCGGAGCCATTGCTTTATTTATTCTGTTAATAGCTTGTATCAATTTTATGAATCTGAGCACTGCCCGTAGCGAAAAGAGGGCTAAAGAAGTGGGCATTCGTAAAACAGTTGGTGCTGAAAGATATATGCTTATTTATCAGTTTATATGTGAATCGGTATTGCTCACATTTGTATCTGGAATAATAGCGATAGGCATAGTAATCTTAGTGTTACCATTTTTCAGCACTTTGATTGGACAGCAATTCGAGATTCCATTTCAGCAGAGTTATTTTTGGGTATCTATTGTAGGTTTTATTTTAATCACTGGATTTATAGCAGGTAGCTATCCAGCATTTTTCTTATCCTCATTTAGAGCGGCGACTGTACTAAAAGGCACCCATGTCAAAATTAACTCTTCCTTTAATCCTAGAAAGCTATTAGTCGTACTTCAGTTTAGTTTTGCCATTGGGCTTATTTTATGCACGCTTATAATAAGAGAGCAAATAAATCATGCTGAAAGTAGGGATGTAGGTTATAATCGAGATCAGCTTATTACTATTTACCTGAATGATGTAACACGTGATAAAATTGAAATCATCAGAAACGACCTTGCCAATAGCAATTCGGTACTTTCCTTAACTAGAACAAGTGCAGCCATGACAAGAGCAACAAATAGCTCTTATGGCATTGATTGGGAAGGAAAAAACCCGGATGATAAAATCGTATTGTACAGGTTTGGAGCAGATAAAGATTGGGTAAAAACAACAGAAGTAAAGCTTATATCAGGAAGAGATATTGATGCTGAAAAGTTTGCCTCTGATTCTACAGCTATGCTTATCAATGAAACAGCTGCCAGACTTATGGGCTACAGTGATCCTATTGGCAAAAAAGTAGAGGACAATTTTCTCACTTGGACAATCGTGGGTGTATTCAAAGATTTTATGATTTCTTCTCCTTACAATGATCCTATTCCATTAATAGTAGAAGGCCCAGCAGCAAATCTTAATGTTCTAACGGTGAGGTTGAATGGAGAAAGAGAGACACAAGAAAATATTGCGCAGATAGAATCTGTTTTCAAAGAATATGACCCTGATCACCTTCTTCAATTCGAATTTGTAGATCAGAAATATGCTGAAAAGTTTAGCAATGAACAGCAAACGGCTAAGTTGACTAGTTTATTTAGCAGTTTAGCAATCGCTATTTCATGTTTGGGACTTTTTGGTTTGGCTGCCTATACAGCAGAGCAAAAGCGTAAGGAAATAGGAGTAAGGAAAGTGCTTGGAGCAAGTGTTTCTAGTATAGTGTATACCCTCACCTATGATTTCGTACGATTGGTAATCATCTCCTTTTTGATTGCAACGCCAATTGCATACGCTATTATGCAACAGTGGCTTAATAGCTTTAGCTATAAAACATCAGTTAGTATTTTCTTATTTCTAGCGGTAGGATTACTATCTCTTTTTATAGCGATTGTTACAGTGATTTTCCAATCACTCAATGCGGCAAGACAAAACCCTGTTGACACGCTAATGAATGAATGAATAGACCATTGTTGAGACAAACAGAACAGGGAGTATACCCTCCCGCTTTCTATATACAATTTGATGTAACGTAAAAAGAAAACCATGCTTCGTAATTATGTCATTCTCGCTTGGCGAAATATATTCAGAAACAAAGTTAGATCAGGCATCCATTTGCTTGGTTTAGCAATCGGTATTGCTACTTGTTTTATCATTTTCAATTTCTATGCTTTTGAGTATAGCTTTGATAATTTCCACCCTGACAAGGATAAAATTTTCAGGGTAAATACGGTTACTCATTATGAAAGCGGCCCGAGTTTTAATTCGGGCATTCCCTTTCCCCTAGGTGAAGTAATTGATGAAGAAATTGCAAGTATCGCTTACAAAGCTCAATTAGATGTTCAATATAGTGTGCCTGCGCGTATCCAAGAACCGGAAAAGAACTTTGGTAGACTAAGTACAGTGGTTTTTGCAAATCATTCAGTCTTCGAAGTATTTCCAAGAAATTGGTTAGCAGGTAATGCTTCAACAGGACTAGAAGCTCCAAATCAAGTGGTACTTACTGAAGATGCGGTGAATAGATATTTTGGATCAATAACGCCAAGTGAAGCACTGGGCAAGGAAATCATCTATCATGATACATTGGTCACAACTGTTGTTGGAGTGGTAGAAGATTTCGAAAAGAATTCGGATATCATATTCACGGATTATGTTTCCTTGGCTTCAATTACAAGCAGTAAAGGGAGTTACTTTGATGTTAATATTGGAAACTGGGGAAGTGTAAGTTCAAGTTCCCAGTTGTTTATAAAAATTAACTCATTAAACCAAAAGGATGAAGTTCTAAATGGGCTTGAAGCTATCTTAGAAAAATATTCAGCTGAGATTAATCAAAAGAGAGAATTCCAGTTAGAATCATTAAGCGAATTACATTTTTCAGATAATTACAGCGATTATACAAGTAGCAAGGAAATATTACGTGGCTTATTCCTTATAGGCTTGTTTATTTTATTGATAGCCTGTTTCAATTTCATTAATCTAGAAACAGCTCAAGCCATAAATAGATCCAAGGAAGTTGGAATCCGAAAAACCTTAGGAAGTAGCCGCTCTCAGCTGATTTTGCAATTTTTGACTGAGACCTATATAATTGTAATGTTGGCTGTAGTGCTTTCATTCCTAATAACAGAATTATCCGTTCGCTATTTTCAGGACTTTCTTCCATCAGCACTGGAAATAGACTATTTAAGCGGTCAAAACATTGCATTTCTATTATTATTTGGGTTTAGCATAACGATGCTTTCAGGAATTTACCCTGCTTATATCTTAGGTTCTTATCAACCGCAAAAAGCCATTAGAGAAAATGAGTCTGTTCAAAAGTCCTCAATAGGATATTTTCTACGAAAGAATCTTACTATTCTTCAGTTTACCTTATCAATTTCCTTTATTATCATAATTCTAGTGGTATACGCTCAAATAGGTTTTATATCTAATAAAGATTTAGGGTTTAATGAAAATGCAGTTTTGTATTCAGTGACCTCATTTTCAGATGATATGGCTGATCGAAATAATTCATTTAAGGGTCAACTCGAAAGCTTATCATTTGTAGAAAATGCAAGCCTAAGCAACGGGGCACTTGCAGCAGAGTTTTTTACCCAAACTTCTTTTGAATTTGAGAGAAATAATGAAAAACAAAAATTCATAACACAAGCAAAGGTAATCGATAGTAATTATATTGACGTGTATGGAATACAGTTATTGTTCGGAAGAAATATTCGGAATGTAAGTGATGAAGTATTGATCAATGAAAGATTAGCCAAGAATTTAGGGTTCACAAATGCAAATGAAGCAGTTGGCCAGCAGATAAGTTATTCAAAGAGCGAGATGATAGTTGTAGGAGTCTTTGGGGATCTACATTCACAATCTCTTAAGGAGGAAATAAAACCACTTATGATGCATTATCAACCTAGCCAATTTTATTTGGTAAGTGTGAAAGTCAAAGAGAATGCCGATTTATTGGAAGCCAAAGCAAGCTTAGATAGACTTCATAAAGAGAATTTCCCTGATGAATCTTTTGAGTTTACTTTTTTTGATGAGGCAATTGATAACTTTTATGTGAGTGAGTACAAACTAAGTAAGGTACTACAGTTTGTTACCATTTTGGCAATACTAATTAGTTGTCTAGGGTTATTTGGTTTGTCGTCATTTACCATTGCACAGCGAACCAAGGAAATTAGTATTCGCAAAGTATTAGGAGCTTCAATTACAAGTATTTTGTATTTGATCAGCAAAGAATACATAGTTCTGGTGATATTGTCATTTGTACTTTCGATTATTCCAGCGTGGTATTTTTTAGATGATTGGCTTAAGGATTATGCATATCGGATTGATATGCCAATATTCTTATTTCCACTAGCAGGTGGTTTCGTGCTATTGTTAGCATTGCTTATTGTAGGGATTCATTCTATCCGATCAGCTACGAGAAATCCGGCTGAAGTACTCAAAGATGAATAGATATTAAACTTCATAACGCTTTAATAGATAATACTATGCTTCGTAATTATGTCATTTTAGCTTGGCGAAATATGCTAAGAAATAAAATTCGATCAGTTATCCACTTGCTTGGCTTGGCAATTGGGATTGCTACTTGCTTTATCATTTTCAACTTTTATGCTTTTGAGTACAGCTTTGATAATTTCCATCCAGATAAAGATAAAATTTTCAGAGTAAACACTATTACCAAGTACAAAGGAGAGACGTGGCCAAATTCTGGAGTTCCTTATCCTTTAGGTGAAGTGATTGATACTGAAATTGCTAGTATTACTAATAAAGTACAGCTTAATACACCAGGTGGTGTAATGGTGCGAACCCAAGAGCCAGCAAAAAACTTTGGGAGACAAAGTAATGTAGTGTATGCAAGTAATTCTGTCTTCGAAGTTTTTCCACGAAACTGGTTGGCGGGAAATAGCACATCTGTATTAGAGGCACCTAATGAGGTAGTACTTACTAAAGATGCCGTAGACCGGTATTTTGGATCCATTAGCCCAAGTGAAGTCCTTGGCAAGGAAATCATCTATCATGACACATTAGTCACAACTGTAGTTGGGGTGGTGGAGGATTTCAAAGAGAATTCTGATATCGTATTCACTGACTTTATCTCCTTAGCGTCACTCACTAATAGCCATGGGAGTTATATGGAAAATCTAACTAATTGGGGGAGTGTAAGTTCCTCTTCACAATTATTTATAAAGCTGAGTTCATTAGATCAAAAACAAGAAGTGTTATCTGGACTTGAGGCAATTTTAGAAAAGTATACCGAAAAGGATGAAGATGGTGGGAGGACATTCCATTTGGAGCCTTTAAGCGACCTACATTTTTCAGACAATTATAATAACTATACAGGCAGCAAGGAGATACTAAAAGGCTTGTTTTTAATAGGATCATTTATATTGTTAATAGCCTGTTTCAATTTTATTAATTTGGAGACAGCTCAAGCCATCAATAGATCCAAGGAAATTGGCATCCGAAAGACCTTAGGAAGCAGTCGTTCTCAACTGATCTTACAGTTTTTGACTGAGACCTACATAATTGTAATGTTAGCTGTGGTGCTTTCTTTTCTGATAACAGAATTATCTCTTCGCTATTTTCAGGATTTTCTTCCATCGTCACTGCAAATAGACTATTTAAGTGGCCAAAACATTGCTTTTCTATTATTATTTGGATTTAGCATAACGATGCTTTCAGGAATTTACCCTGCCTATATTTTAGGTTCCTATCAACCACAAAAAGCCATCAGGGAAAAATCACCCGTTCAAAAGTCTACTTTTGGTTATTTTCTAAGAAAGAATCTTACCGTTTTACAGTTTACCTTATCAATTTCCTTTATTATCATAATTCTAGTGGTATCTGCTCAAATCAATTATATATCAAATAAGGATTTAGGCTTTGATAACGAAGAGATTATGGTGTCAATGACTCCATTTGCAGACCCACTCAAACGCAACGAAACATTGAAGTCCCAGATCGAAAAATTGTCTTTCGTAAAAAGTGTGAGTTTGAGTAATGATGCTTTAGCTTCTGGCAATTTGAGCACCACCACTTTTGAATATGAGATGGACGGAGAAAAACAAGAATTTGATACGCAGACAAAAGAAATTGATAGCAGCTTTGTCGATGTGTATGGCATACCGTTACTAGCTGGTAGAAACATTCGGAATGTAAGTGATGAGGTATTGATAAATGAAAAATTGGCCAAGAATTTAGGGTTTGCAAGTGTAAATGAAGCAATTGGGCAACAAATCAGCTATTATCTTGGAGAGATGCAAATAGTGGGAGTGGTTGGCGACCTACACTCTCGGTCATTGCGGGAGGAAATAAGACCACTAATGATGTATTATCAACCGACTTATTTTTATGTTATAAGTGCTAAACTTGAGAAGAATACAAATATTGCTGAGGCGAAAATGATGCTAGATCAGTTGCATAAAGAAACTTATCCAAATGAATCACAGGAATTTAAGTTTTTTGATGAGTCAATACAAAACTTATACAACAGTGAAAAAAGACTAAGTAGTGTGTTATCATTTACCACGATTCTGGCCATTCTGATAAGTTGCCTAGGCCTATTTGGTTTGTCGTCATTTACCATCGCACAGCGAACCAAGGAAATTAGTATTCGCAAAGTATTAGGAGCTTCAATCGAAAATATTCTGTACTTAATTAGTAAAGAATACATAGTTCTAGTGATAGTATCATTTGTCCTTTCGATTATTCCAGCGTGGTATTTTTTAGACGATTGGCTTAAGGATTATGCATATCGGATCGATATGCCAATATTCTTATTTCCACTAGCAGGTGGTTTCGTGCTCTTGTTAGCATTGCTTATTGTAGGGATACATTCTATCCGATCAGCTACTAGGAATCCAGCTGAAGTCCTAAAGGATGAATAATTACAACCATTAATGAATAATACAATGTGGAAAAATTATATTAAAATTGGCTTTAGATCACTTTTGAAAAATAAGCTATATACGGGAATAAACTTACTAGGCCTTTCCATTGGGTTAGGGGTAGGAATTTTAATTTTTTTATACATACAGCAAGAAACTTCATTTGATACATTCCATACAAATGAAAGTAAGCTTTATCGAGTCCTGAGAATTGAACAGTGGGTAGGAGAAGAAGAATCTTCTGGACCGTCCGTCCCAATTGTATTGGCAACTGCATTGGGTCAGAATATTACAGGTATAGATTCTTATACTCGTTGGATTGATAATAATGCTCTTGCTAAAACCGACAATGATGATACATTTAATCAAGTAATTACAATGGTAAGCCCTGGCTTTTTTGAGATGTTCGATTTCAAAATGGTGAGTGGAATGCCTTTATCAAATAGCCAGGATAGAAATTCAATAGTATTGACTGAATCCGGTGCCGAAAAGTACTTTGGAAATGAACCAGCTTTAGGGAAAACGCTGAGGCTACAAATGGCCGATAATTATATTCCATATACTGTAAAAGGTGTGATAGAGAATCCTCCCGCTAATTCCAGTATGCAGTTTGAGATGCTCATGTTAGATGATAATGTTGATCTAGTTTTTTCAGAAAGAGCAATTTCTTCTTGGTTTAATGTATATGGAGATACCTATGTAATGTTGAAAGATGGAGTAACTCCAAGCGATTTAGTCAGTCCATTTCAGTCCATGATGAAGAATGCATTGGGAGAGCGTGCAGCTGATATTGATTATGAATTACAGCTACAGCCACTTACAGATATCCATTTAAATGATAAGATTTCAACAGGAAATGCAAGTGTTGTAAACCCTCGACTGCTTTGGGTACTAGGAGGAATTGCGCTCCTGATTATTCTAATTGCCAGTATCAATTTCACAACTATGGCTATAGGTAAATCTGTAACCCGAGCAAAGGAAGTTGGTGTAAGGAAAACGATGGGTGCTGGTTTTGGACAATTATTTTTTCAATTCATCACTGAAGCAATTATTATTACTGTGCTAGCTTTGTTGATAGGAGTAATTATGGCAGAGGTACTTTTGCCTATTTTTAATCAATTGCTCAATACACAACTTGTCATTCATTACTCATTAAACCAAGTTTTAATCTTGATTTTGCTTGCTTCCAGCATTGCACTATTATCAGGATCTTATCCTGCGTTATTTCTTGCTTCTTTTAAACCTACTAAGGTACTTAAGAGTACAGTTAACTTGAATTTCGGGAAAATAGGATTGCGAAAAGGTTTACTTGGGTTTCAGTTTTTCATTTCTATCTCTCTGATTTCAGCAACAGTTATCATGTATCAGCAAATGGAAGAGATTCGGAATTATGATCTTGGGTTGGATCATGAGGCCGTATTGCAAATAAATATTCCTCCACCTGCGGCAAATGGTTTAGGCGATATGATTCAGAAAGGTTTTGAGTACGGACAAAGGATGAAAAATGAACTGAAATCACAACCAGACGTGATAAAGCAAGGCTTGGCAACATCTGTATATGGTGATGATAGTTGGATAAATGTAGGGTTTCAGCAGGAGGATGGGAATACATTTTACTTTAACTTAAATGTTGTTGATGAGAATTATGCTGATTTAATGGGATTTACATTCTTGCAAGGACGTAATTTTTCTGCTGACATTCCTTCTGATAAAAGCAGTGGCTTTATTGTAAATGAAGCAATGGCAAATTTACTGGGTTGGGATGCACCTGTTGGAGAGACTTTACCAGGAACTAGTTTTGGGGAGAATAGAGCGATAGGAGTGGTGAAAAATTTTCATTTTGAGTCCCTCTATTCCAAAATTGAACCAGCCATGATGGTGATGGATGTAGATAATTTTTTTGCTGGTTTCAATAATATTATGATCTCTACTGATGTCCGACCTAAACTTTTTGTAAAACTTCAATCAAATGATTTAGAAGTTACGCTGGCTAAGTTTCAACAAATTTGGTCAGACATTTACGGTGCGGATCCATTTGAGTATAGCTTTTTTGATGATGCGATTGAGCGTGAGTATGAGCAAGATGAACGATTAAGCCAAATGATCTCAATTGCGGCAGTTATTGCCATAGTAATTTCGGGAATGGGATTGTTTGCATTAGCTTCCTTGTCAATTGCTAGTAGATTAAAGGAAATAGGTATTAGAAAGGTGCTAGGAGCAAGTACTACCCAAATTTCATTACTATTTAATAAGGAGTTTATTAAAGTAACATTAGTTGGAATATTTCTGTCGATTCCGATTACATACTGGATGATGAATGAATGGCTTAATCAGTTCATCATTAAGGTGCCACTAGGTGTTGGCGTATTCTCACTATCGTTATTGGCAGGAGTAGTTTTTTCAATTGTCATAGTGAGCTGGCAAACAATAAGTGCTTCATGGAGTAACCCGGTAAGTACACTGAAAAATGATTGATGTCATTCCCTTCTAGGAAATTGGGTCATAATTAATGTAAACTATTGAGAACTGAAATTTAAAATTATGCTAAAGAATTATCTGAAGATACTACTGAGAGGGGCGAAGCGAAATCCAATTTATATGTTGATTAATATAGTGGGTTTGGCGGTAGGAATGGCCGTAAGTGTACTTATACTACTTTTTGTCCAGCATGAATTAAGTTATGATAAGTACCATGAAAATACGGATAATATTTACCGTATTTCTCGAGAATGGTTCAATCAGGAGGGGGAAACAAGTTTGCATTTAGGCCATTTAGCCCCTGCATTTTCACCACTTTTGCTTTCAGATTTCAGTAGTGATATTAAGGAATCAGTTCGATTATTCAATGCAAATCCTCAGGTGAAATTCGAGGATAAATCATTTATAGAAGAAAGATATTTTTTCGCCGAGCCTGCTGCATTCAAGATATTTACTTGGCAGATGGTAGAAGGCGATCCTGTGGAAGCACTTTCATATCCTGACGGCGTGATTATTACGGAGAGTACTGCGAAAAAGTATTTTGGAGATGTTAATCCAATGGGGAAGCGGTTAGAGATAAATTTGGCAAATATAGAATTCACTCTTCAAGTAAGAGGCATTATAAAAGACACTCCTGATCAATCTCATTTCAAATTTGATTTTCTAGCTTCTTTTGATCCCGTAGAGGATTTTTTTGGAGGTCCTGATCAAATTTTACAGAATTTTGGGAGCAACTCTTTCTCCACCTATGTATTGTTAGAAGATCATGTAAAAGCAGATGAATTTGAGAAACAATTGCCAGCATTTATTGACAGGCATATGTCTGCCAGTAATACTGGAGTTCCTGCCTCAGCTAGTACACGACTGAATTTATGGCCAATTACAGATATACATTTATACTCTAATTTGGATTCGGAAATTGAGCCAAATAGTAGTATTGAGTATGTTTACATTTATCTAGCAATAGCTTTTTTCATTTTGGTAATTGCTTGTGTCAATTTCATGAATTTATCTACTGCTCGTTCTGCCAAAAGAGCAATGGAGGTGGGACTCAGAAAAGTCATGGGAGCTGATAAGAAATTATTAGTAAAGCAATTCATGGGAGAGTCTTTCATGTTGACTATCCTTGCATCAATTATTGCTTGTTTACTTATCTATATTTCATTGCCCACGTTTGCAAACTTTACTGGAAAAGTACTTAATTTCAATTTAATTGATCAGCCCGAGTATTTAGGTTGGATTGCCTTATTAATCCTAGTAGTTGGTGTTTTTTCAGGAAGTTACCCTGCGTTGTATCTATCAGGATTTCAGCCTGGAAGAGTAATGAAAGGTACCTTCAAAACGAATCCTGTCCATGAAAGATTACGCTCTGCTCTAGTAATTGGGCAATTTACAATTTCAATAATTTTGATTGTTTCTGTGATAGTTGTGATCAACCAACTTGATTTTATGAAGAATAGAGAATTGGGTTTTGATAAAGATGAAATTGTAGTATTACCGGCTTATAGTGAGTTTACTGCCAACTATGATATAATGGAGAATCGCTTGTTACAACACAATGGAATCGAAGGTGTTGCCATTGCAAGTAGAGTTCCTTCAGGCCGACTTCTTGATTCTCAAGGAACAGTTACTGAAGTTAATGGAGCGATGACTCCGCTTGATGTAAGGATAGCTGATATTCATGTGAGTCATTCTTTTATTGATGTGCTGGGTATACAAATGGCAGCTGGGCGGAATTTTGATGAAAATTTAGCAAGTGATTCTACAGAGGCATTTATTCTAAATGAAACAGCTGTTAGAGCAATAGGCTGGGCTACTAATGAAGAGGCAATTCAAAAGCCATTCAATTATGGAAGTAGGAGAGGGTATGTTGTTGGAGTGATGAAGGATTTTCATTTTGAGTCTTTGCATCAACCAATTGCCCCAATTGTATTCATGATCCCTGAAGACCGCATGAATAGTGTAGCCATAAAGATAAAGGATGGGTATAGAGATGAAGTCCTTGCTTATCTAAATTCGGAATGGCAAGGAATGAGATCTGAATCTCCTTTTAATCCAGCATTTATTGAAGATAGATTTATTGAGCAGTATGAAGCTGAGGAAAGGGTCGGGAAAATTTTCGGATTTTTTGCTTTACTGGCAATCATTATTTCTGTGCTAGGTTTGTTTGGACTGGCATCATTCTCAACAGAGCAGCGAATTAAAGAAATTGGTATTAGAAAGGTGATGGGTGCAAGTGTTATGAGTATTGTTACTTTGCTAGGGAAGGATTTTCTTAAGTTGGTAATGGTGGGGTTCATTATTTCTATTCCAATAGCTTGGTATGGGATGAAATATTGGTTAGCAAATTTTGCTTATAGCATTTCAATGAATTGGTTAATATTTGCACTTGCAGGATTGATCGCCTTTGTTGTTGCTATACTTACGGTGAGTTCACAATCGATAAAAGCAGCATTGGTAAATCCTGTTCATTCAATCAAAAGAGACTAAGCTTTATAACGCTCTATAAATACAGGAGGATTATGCTGTTAAAATTTTCCTCCTACACTCCAATATTTTGATCGTATTCGGACGATTTTGTCCAATAAAGAACGTGTGGCAATAAGAAAAGAGCCAAAATGAGTGTTTTAAGGCTATTATTAATGGCATGAAATTGTTAATAGGTAGTGCAACCAAATTTCAATGGTTCATGGTACTGAAAATCCAAACTTCTATATGATACAGCTTTTTGATATCGATAAATTTATTGAATCCCGATTTCAACGAACATTCTTGCTTAAAGGAATTAGTCTCGAAATACAGCAAGGCGAATTCGTGTCACTAATGGGGCCTAGTGGAGCTGGCAAATCTACCTTGATGAATATAATAGGGCTATTAGACGATGATTATGAAGGTAAATTTCAATTCGATGGATTGGATATACGAAGTATGAAAGCCAAACAAAGAAGTGCACTGCATAAAAGTGAATTCGGCTATATTTTTCAATCATATCATTTGATTGATGAGCTAACTGTTTTTGAAAATATTGAAACTCCTCTACTGTATAGAAAGGTTGGTTCGAGTGAACGTAAAAGTATTATTGCGAATTTGCTTGATCGCTTTCACATGGTTGCTAAGAAAGACTTATTTCCTTCGCAGTTATCCGGTGGACAGCAGCAGTTAGTGGGTGTAGTAAGGGCAATCGCAGGAAATCCGAGAGTGTTACTAGCAGATGAGCCTACGGGTAATTTGCATTCAGCCCAAGCAAGGGATATTATGGAAGTATTCAAGGAATTAAATAGTGAAGGAACTACCATCATTCAGGCTACGCATTCTGAAGAAAATGCCCAATATGGGAGTAGAATCATTGAGTTGATAGATGGAGCAGTTCACCAAGATATACAGGTTGAAATTTAATTAGTAATTGAAGATGAAGAAGTCTATAGTCGTATTAGTTCTTGTTTTGGGTACATATTTGCCAATTTTGGCGCAGGATAGTTTGAGATTAAGTTTCGATAAAGCTGTGGAGATTGCATTAGAGCAAAATCTGAATCATCAAATTAATTTGAATCAGCAATCTGTTGTACAAGCACAGAAAAAGCAGGCTTTTTTCGCTAATTTCCCCAGTGTATCTGCAAGTACAAATGTTTCAAGCTCTACTGGGCAGCAATTTCAACAGGTTGAAGGCGAATTAATTGTCCAGAATATTACCAATAATGTAGTTTCATCTGGACTTAACGTAAATGCTCCAATTTTTAATGCATTCAGGAGGATTCATACATACCATGCCTCCCGCTTTCGATTAGATGCAGGTGAAGAGAATGTAAATCGCTCAGAGCAAAATGTAATTTTCGAGGTAGGAACTAGGTACCTGCAAATTTTATTGGATCAAGAATTACTTAACATTGCCCAAGAGAATTTAATAAACCAGCAAGAGCAATTAAGACAAATAGAGGGTTTTGTAGAAAATGGACTTCGCACATTATCAGATCAATATAACCAGCAATCAGAAGTAGCCAGATTAGAAGCCGTAAAAGTAGATGCCGAAATGCAATTGGAAAATGATCAGTTACTTTTGGCTGAGACACTTCAGCTAATGCCTGGTCAAATACCAATCGTTGAAGAGATACAAGCTGAATTTGTTGAAAATGAGTGGCTAAATCTCAGCATTGATGAACTCGTGAGTCAGGCAATGCAATTCAGAAGTGATTTGAAAAGTCAGCGATTTGCTGAAGAGGCTTTTAGGATGGATCTAAAGGCTTCCAAGTCAATATATTATCCACAACTGTCTGCTTACTTTAATTATAATACATTCTTTACATCACTTGATGATAGGAGTTTTAATGAGCAGTTCTTGAATATATATCCACAGCGGGCTTTGGGTTTGAGATTATCAATTCCAATATTCTCAAATTTTGAGAATAAATTAAGGGTCAGCCAAAATAAAGTAGCCGTTATTAATGAGGAATTACGTAGTGCTGATTTAGAAAGAAAAATTTACCAAGATGTTCGATTAGCTTATCAAAATTATAAGGCTTCCATTGCAAAAATGAAAAGTAATGAGCTACAACTAGCAGCAGCCACAGAAGCTCAAAAGGCAATTTCGGAAAGGTTTCGATTAGGAGTAAGCAATTTTGTAGACCTTGCCCAAGCTAATCGCCAATTGGCTCAAGCTCAAGCAGATTATGCACAAGCAACGTACACCTTATATTTTCAAGATGTTATGTTGAAGTATGCTTTAGGAACATTAAACTTTTGATTAAAAAGAACCCTACTGATTTCTAGGTGCATCAAATCGATCCTCTATTCTCACCGTTTCGCCATTTTCATAGTCATTCTTTTCGTCCATTTCTGCTATTAGTCGAGCGATAGTAGCGGGTGGAACGAGTAGATTATCCTTATGATATTTTTGGAAGTTCTCGACTAATGGGAAATCTTCTTGGGATGAATTTCTAATGGCACCTTGCATTTCGGTGTCCATAATACCAGGATTGACAATGGCAATTTTATATCCTAGTCCATTGCTTTCTCCAGCCATCACTTTACTTATTGCGTCCAATCCAGCTTTGGTCGAGCAATACATTCCCCATCCATTTATGGCTTTATTTGCTGCGCCAGATGATACATTCAATATACTTAACTCTATATTCTTATTTTCTAAAATATTGATAATGAGATTGCTTAAAATGATAGGAGAGGTGAAATTTAATTGGACAGCCTTATTGAAATCTGTAGCTGTATAATCAATTACTTTACCTATTTGGCCTAAAGTAGCAGCATTATTTATAAGGGTTACTTTATCAAAGTTATCACTGAATACCTCTTTCAATTTATTGTGAAGAGTGGTTTCAATATGCTCAATATCTGATAAATCAAATTCAATCTGAAGACGTAAATTGGGATGATGATAATCTGAGCTAGACCTTGCAATGCTTATTACTTGATATCCTCTTTTACAATATTCTTCAACAAGCGATTTGCCTAATCCTTTACTTCCTCCTGTGATAATTGCCAGTTTTTGCATGAGTATGTTTTGCTTATCTATCAAACTCGAAGTTCGCAGAACCAGCCTTGAATAGAAAGAAGAAAAAGCGGGAGGAATTGCACCTCCCAAATTTTTTAAGCTTCTTTCAAATTTTGTTTTAGTTCGATAAGATCCTTTAGGTGTTGTAATTCTTCTCTAGTGCTTTTTCTGATAATCCATATCAAGCCAAGCATAATTATTACAAATGAGCCATCCATAAGAAGCATCCAATTGAATTCGATGTATTGGCTAAATTCTGGTGTAAGCATATAGAAACCAATAATGTACAAAGCGAATATAATAATGGTAAAGGTGCTATGAATTTTCTTTCTGAAATTATAGAAGTGGATATTCAGCTCTGTATTTTCAATTGTGGTTTGCTCCAATGATATCCTTTTTGCTTTGACTAAGCTATAAGCTTCCACAATTATTCTTAGCGCCAATCCTCCCGCCATCAATGCAACACCTATGTGGCTTAACGTCTCTTGGAAGACAGCCACTTTCGTAAAGAAAAGGATAAGTACAATTAGTGTAATGCTAAGAATGGTGATTGTACCATAGTGAGCCAAAACACTTGCCTTCTTTTTCTTTTGGGCTTTTTTAATCAGTTCTTGGCTATTTATTGGCATCGATGGTAAATCTTTTTTACCAGATTGCCATTTATTTTTTAAGTCATCAAGCTCTTTCATCTTGTAGTAGTTCTTTAAGTTTTTTCTTAATTCTGTGAATTTTCACTCTCAAGTTTGTTGGGTTAATACCCATGATTTCAGCTATTTCATCATAGCTTAGTTCATCGAGGACCAGCATTATGGTAAGACGATCTATTTCGCCGAGTTTGCCAATTGCCTGATAAAGTGAAGCGTAATTTTTGTCAACCTCAGTGGAATTTTGAAGTTCCACACTCACTTTTTCTAAAGGGATGTTGATTGCCTTTTTGTGCTTTCGGATGTGTAGCAGACAAGTATTTATGCTTATCCGGTATATCCACGTTTTGTAGCTTGACTTGCCTTCGAATTTTTCCAATGCGTTCCACACGTTGATGAAAATTTCTTGGCTAAGATCTTTAGCTTGATCAATCTCACCTTTTACAAATCCTAAGCATAGCTGCATTACCATTGGCTGGTACTGTTTATGAAGCTCCTCAAAGGTTGTGGTTAAATTCATTTAGCGAGAAATTTGTTTACAGTTGAGTAAAACCACTCAGGTTCATCAAACATAATAAAGTGTTTACTTTCAGGAGCTAATAATATCTCTTTGTTGCTTAAGTTTGCGTATTGCTCGTCAAAGTTCTTTTTAACAATTTCTCTATCAGGAAAGCTGGCTCCTAAAACCAAACTTGGAACTTTGATGGACTTTAAAGCATCTCTCAAATCTAACTTCAAGAGATCGGTGTATCCATAAATGAAGGTTTTGCGATCTGCTTCTAAGCTCCATTTTGTCAACTCTTCTATTCGGTCAGCTTTGTAAGTCATATTTTGACTGGTCATTTTAGCCATTGTAAGAATTTCTTCATCTGTTTGAGCTAGCATTTGAGTATTGTAGGGACTTTCGTATTGGATAGCTTCAGCTGGGACACCTGGCATCATCAAGGCGCGCATGCTTGGAAGTGCATCCACCAAAACCAATTTATGTATTTTATTGGGAATTGATTCAGCCAAATCGATAGCAAGCATACCGCCCATACTATGTCCAATGATGGTAATCTTATTGAGATTTTCCTTTTGAATATATTCAATCAATTCCGTCTTGATAGTCTCGTACCAAGGCATTTCAATGGCAGGTAAATTATTGAATCCAGCATAAGAAACTTTGATTGACAAATATTCAGTGGGTAATTGTTCAATTGTTTCGTCCCAAACTGAGCCTGGTGTGGTAAATCCTGGCAAAAATAGAATGGGATCTCCATTGCCAACTTTCTCAATGTAGATGGCCGGATTTTGAGCAAACGCAATAAAGGTTGCGAAAATAAGAGTGATGGTAAATGTGAACTTTTTCATGTGTTTTGAATTTGATTTTTCTCTTAGGTTCAAATTCACATGAATTGTTACAAGGCGGGAGGATTATTTTTTTGTTCCTGCTTCTAAGCGAATAACATATTGCTTAATTTTCAAGCCTATTAATGGTAAGGTCTTGATCAATAGATTATTTCCCAAAAGTCTTTTTCAAAAATGATTCGGTTAAAAATATCCCTGCTATTAGCGTAATGATCCAAGCAATACAGGTGGCTGATAAAATTGTGGGAATAGATTCTTGAACTACGATCAACACTAATTGAAAGGCAATTACCATCAACGATCCAAATAGCATGATATTGGTCCAATATAAATTGGCTACCTTCCAAGTTTTCTCATTTTGCTTTGAGCGCTTGGTTCGGTAGCCAAATAAGGAGTTGATTTCTTTGGGTTGGGCCAGTTTAAATATAAGTGGCAACCCAATGATTAAGACATCTAATATCACAATAGGCCAGAATGTAGCCATTACGCCATATTTACTGTTTCTTCTTCTTTTTTGTAAGCTTTGCGAGGTTTCAAATTCAAGGTTTGAAACATTTGCTTATCCATATCTACTTCTGGATTTGGCGTGGTCAAAAGCTTCTCACCAGCAAAAATCGAATTTGCACCAGCCATAAAGCATAAAGCTTGCTCTTCCATACTCATAGTAACTCTACCTGCAGATAGTCTCACCATAGCTTTTGGCATTATGATTCTCGCTGTAGCAATCATTCTTACCATATCCCACACAGGCACTCGAGGTTGATTTTCCATTGGAGTTCCTTCTACAGGCACAAGTGCATTTACCGGAACTGATTCAGGATGCTCAGGCAATGTTGCCAATGTATGAAGCATGCCAATTCGATCTTCTATGGTTTCGCCCATCCCGATGATGCCCCCTGAGCAAACAGAAATATTGGTTTTTCTTACAGCTTCAAGGGTTTTGAGACGGTCGTCGTATTTTCTCGTGCTGATAATTTCTTCGTAATGCTCTTCAGAAGTATCTAAATTGTGGTTGTAAGCATATAATCCAGCATCCTTCAATTTCTGCGCTTGTTCTTCAGTAAGCATACCTAAAGTACAGCAAACTTCTAGATCGAGGTTGGAAACGCCTTTTACCATTTCAATTACTTTATCAAAATCGCGGTTGGTTCTTACCTCCCGCCAGGCTGCTCCCATACAAAAGCGCGTGCTGCCACTCATTTTTGCTTCTTTCGCCGAGCTCAATACCTCATCTACTGATAGCAGTTTCTGTGCTTTCACATTTGTATGATAGCGCGCTGCTTGTGGGCAATAAGAGCAATCTTCTGGACATCCGCCAGTCTTAATCGAAAGTAATGTGCAAACTTGTACTTCACCTGTTTCATGATATTCGCGATGAGCCGTAGCTCCTTTGTATATCAAGTCAAGCAAAGGACTATTATATATTTCAGCTATTTCTTCTTTTGTCCAGTCGTTTCTAATCTCCATAATTTTCATTTTTGCCTTCGCAATATAACCTAGCGTATGCGTAGTTCAAAAGGCATTCTGGCTTGTGGGCCTTCATATTGTTTAATAGCTTTAATGTTTTCCATAATTGGATAGAGCTCTCCCAATTGCGCTTTTGCTATTCTTACAGATACATCTTGATTTAAGTTATTAATTAATTCTTGAATGAAATCAACTTTTGGAGGAAAAACTAAGACTCTATATTCTTCAACTTCAGCCATTTCAGCAGCTTTTTTCACCGCATCATCTAAACCACCAAGTTCATCTACTAAGCCATTATCAACAGCCTGAGCTCCTGACCAAACTCTACCTGAAGCTACTGCCAATAAATCTTCAATTTGCATATCTCTTCCCTCAGCTGCTTTGTTTGTGAAAGTTGCATAGGTTCTTTCTACTCCTTTTTGCATTATTTGTCTTTCCTCTTCAGTCATAGGTTTGCTTAAGCTAAGGAAATTCGAATATCTTCCAGTAGATACATAATCAGTGTTTACCCCAAGTTTGTCGTTCAATAATCTCTCAGCATTGAACCACAAACCAAATACGCCGATACTACCTGTAATTGTAGTTGGTTCAGCCATGATATAGTCTGTGCCCATTGCCATATAATATCCGCCAGAAGCAGCATAATCAGACATAGATGTGATAACTGGCTTTTTCTCTTTTAGCAATTCAATTTCTCTCCACATGGCGTCTGATGCAAGAGCAGATCCACCAGGAGAGTTAATTCTTAAGACTACTGCTTTCACACTATTATCGTCTCTCAGCTTTCTGATTTCTTCGTTGAAGCTATCTGATGCGATGATTTCTTGTCCACCTCCCGCTTTTCCCGATACGATATTTCCACTTGCTACCATTACGGCAATTTTATTCGGAGAATATTTATCTATGTTGGTCACTTTCATATATTTATTTACCGATACAAATTCAATATCAGCTTCTTCTTCAAGGCCTAATCTATTTTTAATATCAGCGTACATTTGATCTTGGTAAGAAAGCTGGTCTACCAATTTGTAAGTAACAGCATCAGCTGGTTCGCGAACAAGCATCTCGTCAGAGATTTCGTGAAGTCGTGCAAGTTCAATATTTCTAGAGGCAGCGATTCTTTCTATTACCGTGTCATAAATTGAGTTGAGGAATGACTCTGTCTGTTCCCTATTTTCAGGACTCATTTTCTCGTTCAAAAACGGTTCAACAGCACTTTTGTAATCCCCCACTCTGAAAATTTCAGGTTCTACACCAATCTTTTCCAACGTATTTTTGATGGAAACGAATTCGGATCCAAGTCCATTTAATTCAACTTCACCTTCTGGAAACATGTGAACGGCATCAGCAATGGAAGCTATGTAATAGCCTTGTTCTGAATAAAACTCACCATAAGCCACGATGAATTTGCCATTATCCTTAAACTCTTGAAGTGATTGTCTGATTTCACTCAATGTGCTAAAACCAGCTACTGGGAAATTACTTTCTAAATAAATACCTTCAATTTTTGGATCTGTAGAAGCATCCTTGAGTGCCTTTTTAAGATCAATTAATCCTAACGGACTGTTAACGCCGCTTCCAAACATTCCCAATTCGGCAAAAGGATTGTCAACTGTTTGCTCTTGGATTACCCTGTTCAGGTTCAAATGCAATACAGATTGATTTTTGATTCTCACTTCTGGCTCAGAGGACAGTATTCCGATGAGTCCTACGAAAATGAAAAATCCGATAAACATAAAAAGAATTAGACCCACAATTGTGGATAAAACATTCAAAAAGAATTTCATATTTTCTAAGTTTTGTTTTGGTTCTATTTTTTAGCTATTGATGTTAGCTAGTTATATAAATTGAAGGGTAGATTGAAAATTGTCGAACTTCACCTAATTTATTTGCTCAAAATAACTATATATATTCACTAAAGTTGCCAAGTTTTGTATTTGCGTAAAAAATCGAAGATGGAAAGGGTATTTTTACTGTTGGGGAGTAACCAAGGAAAGCGGGAGGAATTTTTGGCTAAGGCAATATCTAAACTAGAGCAAAAATTCGGCTCCGTTATCACTAGGAGTAGTTATTACGAAACTGCTCCATGGGGTGATGCAAATCAGGCTGATTTTATTAATCAAGTTATTGAAATTGAAGTCAATTGCACTCCCATTAAGTTGCTAGATATAATACTTGGAATTGAGATTGAGTTAGGGAGACTACGAAACCCAGAGGCCCGCTATGGAGCTAGAAATATCGATATTGATATTCTGTATTTTGGTGATGAAATACTGGACACGCCATCACTCACTATACCGCACCCACGCATACAAGAAAGGCGATTTGCTTTGGAACCTTTGGTGGAAATTGGAGCAGATTTTATTCATCCAATCACGAAACTTAGCCAACTACAAATGCTTGAGCAATGCGTCGATCCATTAGCTGTAAAAAAACTAAGGGACAACCATATTTGATTGCCCCTTAGTTACTTTTTCAGTAATGATAATTATCTAATTTTCAACTAATTCAAATTTCATTACGCTATTTTCTACTGGCGGAATTGATCGTAAATACGCATATAAAGCTCTCAGATCATCTTCGGACATTTTACTGTAGATAATCCATGGCATTATCGTGTTATATTCATTTTGGCCAATACTTGTCGGAACATAAGTAGAATCATCAAAACGTTTAAATTCTCTAACAAACCTTTCTTCATCCCAAGCTCCAATGCCAGTCGTTGGATGTGGAGTTATATTAGATGATTTCAAAAGACCTCCAGTTGGTAATTCAAATTCCATTCCTCCCGCTAATAGCATTCCAGATATTGGGGCTCCTTGGTCCATTGGCGTGTGGCAGTCTCCGCAACCTTGGAGTGTGAATATGTATTCGCCATTGGCTATAAGGTCTTCTTTATTCCTTTTAAGTTTTCGTGCCGGTTGAGCGGGAATCGTATGAACAATCAAATTCATTGGGAAATCCAGTTTGGTTTTCTCTGGTGTATACTCAATAGGATCTAGTGTTCTTAAATAGGCTATTATGGAATACAAGTCTTCATCCTCTAATTGCCCAAAGTTATGATAGGGCATAATTGGAAATAGTGGCCTATTATCTTTGGATACCCCAGCAGTAATAGCTCTATAAATCTCACCATCTGTCCAATCTTTGAGAGCATAAGGAGTGATATTTGGGGCTACGATTCTACCGGGAAGCCCCATGGCATGATCAAAAACTTCTCCTCCTTTGCCGTAGGTTCCAGGTTTTAAAGGTCCAGCAAATTTTGTGTAATCTCTTTCCGAATGGCAATCCATACAGCCAATTCCAATGGTTTGACCTCTAATAAGTCGTTCACTTGTAATTTCCACTGATAAGTCTGGGGGTGGACCAACATTTGGTAATCCAAGCTTTAGGTAAGAAAGGCCACTAAGAATAACGAGGAAAACAATTCCTGCAATAATGAGTAAGATTTTTTTCATGGCTTTCAGGTTTGGTGATGAATACAATTTACTAATTATTTTCAATTGCAATAGTAAATTGAAATTTATAACCTACTGACTACATTATAATTATGGATATTTTGATTCCTTTTTATGCCTAATTTTATGATGAATCCTAATTAGTTATCATCCAAAAAAAAGAAGGCAAACCATTACAGCCTGCCTTCTATAGAATCAGATACCACCATCTGATCTACTCTCAAATCTTAATGCTAACTTGCCAGTGAACCTTCGTTTTCTCTTTTGGCTTTAGGGAAAATCTCCAATTCTCTGTATTTGCTTTTTGCTTCTACTTGTCTGTTAGTTTTCAAGTAATTCAATAAAGATATCTTGTACCAGTCGTAACTAATGATGATTACTAAGAAGGCTGATACTACATAGAATACCTTGAATTGCATGCTTTTGTAGAGTAATCCTGAAACCACAGCACCTGATAAATAAGATATTGCAATGGTTCCAATAAGCTTTGCCTTTCCTAAAAGTTCAGGGTGCTCGCGATATTTCTTTTTAGTGAACATTGAGAATAATATTCCCAAATCGGTGGTAGCACCTGTCAAGTGAGTAGTCTTAACAGCGAAGTTCGAAATACTAGCTGTTAAGCCATTTTGTAAGCCCATTGCAAAAAGCATCAGGCCTAATAAAACTTCCGTTTCAAATAGCGTTTCTGTGTAATAGAATTGTCCATAAATACCTACCACAAGAAGGCATAGGATTTCAAGAACTATTGGCGTTGCATGAGCAACATATGTGTATTTCTTGTTGAAATTAATGATGATCAAATTGGATACAAAATTTCCGAAAAAGAACAGGAATATCCATGAAAATACGACGGCAACTTGATTCCAATTTCCGAGCGAAATTTCTTCGGCTAGGATTGCATAGTGACCCGTGACGTTCGATGAAAATCCGAAAAAGATAATCAAAGAGGCTACATTGACCATACCTGCACTAAAGGCTGAGAGTGATCCTAGTTTAAGATTATCACTCAGCGACCTACTGTTACTATATTTTCTTAGCATTATTTCCTCCTAGAATTTTTCAAATGTGAGTTTAGCAAGTCCTTTCGCACCAATATGTAAGTCAATATTCAACACGAGTTTATCTTGATTTATAGTTGTTACTATGTAAGATTCACTGGAATTGTCGTCATATTTCAGATACAATACATTTCCGCGTCCTTTAAAAGCCCATTTCAATTGCTTGAGCTCATTTCCGTTTCTGTCGGTAAGAGTGAGTTTACCATTAGGCTCGAATTTCCACATTTCTGCTTCATGGATTTTTAAATCACCGCCAACGTAAGGCTTCAAATCTTCAGGAATGATTTTGGACGTTCCATCCGTTTTACTTTCCACCCTGTCATACAGCTCATATTCCCACTTCACTTCATTCCATTGCCCAATCACCATATTCTCAGGGTTTGAGCCGTTGGTAACCATGCCATAAATGGATAGAGCGCCTAGCGAAAAGATTATTACGAATATTGTCCAAAATCTCATAGTTGTATTATTTATTAACCGTTGGCCATGCCCACAAAAACTTCAGCTAATTGACCTCTTTCTGGTGCAGCTATGTCGTTTTTCCAGCTTACTTCCGATACTTTAATTTGGCTTCTTCTGATAAATGGAGTTACGTCAAAACTCTTCTTGTTTTCTAATTGCATTTGGTAGTTTTGAGGAATTACAGCTTCATCTATTCTATTACCTTCCATAAAATTTGAAAATGCAGCTTGCGTAAAACCTGTGAAAATTTCTTCTCTCATAGAATTGATTTTAGAAGAATATTTACTTTTGATTATTTGACAAGCATCTCTAAAAGAATCGCTAGCAACAGTGTCTATGATTTCTTTTTTAGAAAAGTAAAGAAGACTTGTGATGTTTGATGAGGTGTACATGCCATGAACCATCAAAATGTCAACTTTGTCGCCCTCATTTAAATCGTTAAGTGCACTTTTTAGCACGTTCAAAGATTGAATTGAGAAATCTGTCGGAATTAAAATTTTCTTAATCATCGTCTTTTTGGTTTAGTTACATTGCAAATAAACGGGGACGATATTAGAGCGGAATGAGGGTTGTATTAGAATAGAATTAGAATGTATTCATCCAAATTAAAATCAGATTAGAATTCTCATTAAATGCGGTAAAACGCTATAGGAAGGAAACCAAAGCGGGAGGTAAATTAGGTGATTTATATAATTAAGCTGTATGTGATTTTGATTCTCGTAGTCTTAGGTGAGCAGTTCAATGGAATTAAGAGGAAAGTAATCTAGACAGTGTCGCGATCACCAACTGGTAAAATTATTTGTACAGTAGTACCCTTATTTACAATAGAGGTTACTTTCAAGTCACCTTTATGCATTCTTATGATATTATTTGTAAGTGGTAGTCCAATACCAAAGCCTTCATAATTGCCAGTATTGGAAGCTCTGAAGAATGGATCGTATATATACTTTAGTTCATTCTCTGGGATCCCGATCCCGCTATCTTTCACTACAACTATTACTTTGTTGTCTGAAGCCCCAAGGGAAACCTTCACTACATTATCATTGGAATACTTACAACCATTAGATATAATATTGGTAAGTGCTAGGTGAAGTAATTGCTCGTTAGCCTTTACCTTGAGCAATTTTGGATTTTCTGGTAATAAACTCATATCCAAATGCACCTTTGATTCTGGATTGATTTTTTGAATTGTATCTTTTACATCATACAACAATTGGTCAATCCGCATTTTTTCAAATTTTTGTGCTTTGCCATTGAAGCCAGTTTGAGCTAAAAAGAAAAGAGCCTTTGTTTTCGCATCTAATTTTTCTGCCTCATCGAGCATTACTCTTATGGTTTCGATATAATCCTCAGGTTTGCGTATTTTACTTAATGCAACATCAGCTTCACCAATAATGGCTGTAAGGGGAGTCCTTAATTCATGCGAGGCATTGCTAATGAAATTGTTTTGAGTTTCAAATGAAGTCTCAATTCTATCTAACATATTATTGAATGTTCGGATAAGTTCTCCTAATTCATTTTTTTGATCTTTCAGGTCTAGTCGCAAATGGAGATTTTCAGAGCTTATTTCCTTTACTTTTTCGGTAATCTTGGCAATGGGTTTAAAGGTACGCTTCGAGAAAAACAGGGCGATTAGTATCGAAAGTAAAAATGCGGCCGTAATCGAAACAATCAAGGATTTTCGAAGATAGGCAGTGTGTTGGACATCCATATAGTTTTCAGCAGATGATACTATAATGAAGTTTCCGCGATCATTTCGGTAATAAATGCCCTTATAGAACATTCCCTTATTATTGTAATCCGCTTGTCCAGTTTGGATTATACTTTCGAAAAAACTATATGGCAAGCCAATGGCCTGTACTTCAGAAGACACTATTGTGAAATCACTGGTATCTCTAATCTTGAAAATATAGTCTTGCTCATTAGGCAACTGATCTAAATATTCCATGCGGAATTCGGCCATTTCCTCACTCAATATGTCAAGTTCCGCTTTGGCAGTGGTAATTGCTCGAATTTTTAAAAGGTTGAAAAAATCTACGTAGGAGTAGCTAGAGATTTGAGCATATATAAATCCACTGAAAATAAGAATTATTGCCAGAAAAGAAGAGAGAAAGAGGAGGGTAGTTTTGGTTTGGGTATTCATTTGCCAACAAAGGTTTAGGGATATAAATCTCTGGAGGACTTATTTGTTCAATCCTCCTGCCTTATTAATCAGTGCTTTGTTTCAGCACATAGCCCATTCCAATTACAGTATGGATTAGTTTAGAATCAGTTTCACGGTCAATTTTCTTGCGGAGGTAGTTTACGTACACATCTACTACATTGGTTCCCATATCGAAATTTACTCCCCATACTTCTTCCAAGATATCACTACGGGAAAGCACTCTGTTTCTGTTTTTGATAAAAAAAAGCAATAATCGATATTCTGTGCTCGTCAATGACAATTCTCTACCATCTCTCTTTACAGTCTTGGTTTTGTCATTCAACTCCAAGTCGGCAAAGCGGAAAATTTCATCAGGCAAGGTTTCTTCGTCATTACCGTTATTTTCTGTTCTCCTTAATAAGGTTTTGATTCGAGCCGTTAGTTCAATAAATTTGAATGGTTTCACGAGATAATCATCTCCTCCCGCTTCTAGTCCAACTACCACATTTTCGGATGTTCCTAGTGCTGTCAAAAAAAGAATGGGTACTTTATCATCCTTTTTTCTAATCTCTTTACATAGCTCAAGACCATTCATACCTGGCATCATGATATCCAGTATAATAATGTCAAATTTACCACTATTGTATAATTGCAAACCCATATTTCCATCAAGTCCAACCGTGATTTCGAAGCCTTCTTCCAACAAACCCTTTTTGATAAATGACACAACATGAGCCTCGTCTTCTACTAATAATACCTTTCTCATATCTATCTGAGTTGTTTGGGTGGGTAGTTGTACATAAGGTAAGCAATTTTTAATAATGTAAAATTATCAACTTATGGATAGTTTGGAAGTTTTGATAGATTAAAATGATTACTATTTTCACTATTTAACCTTTATCACTTATTGCTACATCCCTTTTATCTACAACGCGGAAATATTGGCGGGAGGTTATGAAATGAAAAAGTCAAAAGCCCGACTTGAATACGCCTAGCTTTTGACCTTGTTTTTTAGCACAAATGATATGAAATCTTAAGTTGAATAAACTGAATTGAACAATACATAATCAGTTGTAAGATCGGTGCCCCATGCTGTCGCTTCGGCGTCTCCATCTTGGAGATCCATCTTTACTGAAATATGTGATTCTCGTAGAAGTTTTTTCATGTAATTGACGTCATAATCCAACGGAACGCCTTTTTCTAATACTTGAATCATCGTGTCTTCATTACCAAGAAATAAATCCACCTTTTCATAGTCGAATGGAACGTCTGCATTTCCAGCAGCGCAAATTATTCTTCCCCAGTTTGGGTCACGACCAAACATGGCTGTTTTCACCAAATTCGAACTTGAAATACTTCGAGCAAGCTTTCTTCCAAGTTCTTCATCTGCTGCGTTCACAATTTTATATTCTACAAATTTAGATGATCCTTCACCATCGGAAATAATCAATTTTGATAAATGTTCCATCATTTCTAGCAGATTGGATCTAAAATCTGTATAGCCGTCGTCTTCCTCGCTAGTAAGCATATCATTTTCTGCCTTGCCATTAGCCATCACCGCTACCATATCATTGGTAGATGTATCGCCATCTACTGTAATCATATTGAAAGTACGATCCACGCAATATTTTAGCGTTCTCTGCAATAAAGCTGATTCTATTGCTGCATCTGTTACGATAAAGGCAAGCATTGTTCCCATATTGGGATGTATCATGCCTGAGCCTTTTGCAATACCACCCATATTTACTTCTCGCCCATGTAGTTCAAATTCCAAAAATCCTTCTTTGGGATATGTATCAGTAGTCAATATAGCATTGGCGGCAAAAGAGCCAGCACTACTTTGATTACTAAGTTTTGGAGCTATTTTTTCAATTCCAGCTACAATATCCTCAGTAGGAAAGGGCTTGCCGATTATGCCTGTGCTTGCAACCAACACATGCTTTTCGTCTATGTCTAAGTGCTTGGCAGTAGCTTTCATCATTGCTTCAGCTCCTGCGTAGCCATCTTTGCCAGTACATGCATTTGCATTGCCTGCATTGATTACAATGGCTTGTACAATTCCACCTTTTATATTCTCACGAGAAATTTTGATTGGCTCAGCAACAACTTTATTTCTTGTGAATACTGCAGCAGCATTTGCAGGTACTACAGAGTATATCAAAGCCAAATCTCTTCTAAGGGACTTCACTCCAGAGTGGGCGCCCCAGCATTTAATTCCTTTTACGTTAGTTATATTTTTAATCATTTTTTTATGGATTAATTGGAATATGGTTTAAGCCTAAGGTTTCTTCAAGATCAAACATAATGTTCATGTTTTGTACTGCTTGACCAGCAGCTCCTTTTACTAAATTATCGATTGCACTTATTACAATTATGTTATTGGTGCGCTCGTCATAATCTACATATATATTGCAGTAATTGCTCGCTCTCACATCTTTAATTGATGGCGGCTTTGTTACAATTCTGACAAAAGGCATATTTTGATAAAAATCTTGATACACTTTTTGTAATTCTTGTTGGCTGGCTGGTCTTGTAGCCTGTCCATAAGCAGTTGTTAATATGCCTCTATCTACTGGCAATAGGTGAGGGGTAAATTGAATATTAGGCTCTATCCTCCCGCTTTTTTCTAGATTACTCTGAATCTCAATGCTATGACGATGGAATTTTAATCCATAAGCTTTAAAATTATCACTGGCATTGGAATAATGAGTCACTGCATTTGCTTTTATGCCTGCACCGGTCACACCTGTTTTAGCATCAATAATAATGTTTTGCACATTTATCATTCCTTTAGTTACCACAGGAGCAAGGCCTAAAATACTACCAGTTGGGAAGCAACCAGGATTGGCGACCAAATGAGCAGTTTTAATTTTGCTCTTATACAATTCAGGTAAACCATAGGTGGAATTTGCGAATCCCTCTCTAAATGTGTGATCCTTTTTGTACCACTCCTCATAGATTTCTGGGCTATCTAAACGAAAGTCTCCAGATAAATCCACGACTCTGAATTTCTTGTCTTTCCACCGCTTCACATAGTCCATCGATACCCCATGAGGAAGGGCAAGAAATACCAAATCTAATTCCATATCATCTACCTTATCAGCAGTATGTAATTCATCGTCAACAATACCTTGAAAAAAAGGATGGACATCGGAGAATTTTTCGCCTGCTCTGCTTTCCGAAGTGATAATTGAAATCTCTATTTCAGGATGATATTTGAGTATGCGCACAAGTTCTGATCCTGTGTATCCGGTTGCACCTATTACGCCTATTTTCTTTTTTGTCATCTTATTCTAATTTTTTAAGTGCATTTTTCAATACAACTAATACTTTTCCTAACTCCTCATAATTGATCGTAAGAGGCGGGACAAGACGGAGTATGTTTCCTGCTGTTGCATTGGCAATTACTCCTTGCTCAAGCATTTCAATAACTAGAGGTTTGGTTTCGAAGTCAAATTCTACTCCGATCATCAGCCCAATGCCTTTTACTTGCTTCAGTCTCGGGTCTTCTATTTCTTCAAGCTTCTTCTTAAACCATTCACCTTTTTCAAGCGTGGTTTCTAGTAAATTTTCTTCTTCGATGGTTTCAATTACGGCAAGAGCGGCAGCACAAACAAGCGGATTCCCGCCGAAAGTAGTCCCGTGATCACCAAAGTCAATTGCATCGCTCACTTTTTGGTTTGATAATATTGCTCCAATAGGTACACCACCGCCAAGCCCTTTAGCTAAGGTCATAATATCAGGTTGCACTCCAAAATGATCTTTTGCAAACCACTTTCCAGTGCGGCCGATACCTGATTGTATTTCGTCAAAAATCAGGACAATATCATTTTCGTCGCAGAAGGCTCTTACCTTTTGTACAAATTCCTTGTCAGCTACGTTGATGCCACCTTCACCTTGTACGAGTTCCATCAGGATGGCACTTACACTTTGGTCAGCCGTTTCCACTAATGCATCAAAGTCATTGAAAGGAATTTGCTTAAAGCCCAGCGGAATAGGGTCGAAGCCTACTTGCATGGCTTTTTTGCCCGTGGCAATAGTTGCCATCGTTCGGCCATGAAATGAGTCGTTCATCGACAAAATGGTGCCAGAGCGGCCTTTGGAGTGGCCATATTTGCGTGCGATTTTTATAGCTCCTTCTACCGATTCTGCACCGCTATTGCTAAAGAATACACGATCTAAACCAGATATTTCTACCAATTTTTTGGAAAGCATTGCTTGTGGCTCGCTTAAGAAAAAGTTAGAAATGTGCATTAATGTAGCGGCTTGATCTTGTAAGGCTTTTACTACTCTTGGGTGACAGTGGCCTACATTATTTACCGCAATACCAGCCAGCGCATCGATGTATTCTTTCCCGTCCACATCCCATACTTTTGCTCCCAAACCTTTTTTGAGAGTAATTGGGAAGCGACGAAATGTTTGAAGATAATTTTCTTTGTCAATTTGCTGATATTTTTGGTTTATGTCAGTCATATTACTTTGAAATTGTTGTTCCAGTATTTTTATTTTCAGCTAGTTGGGTGATTTGCTGAGGCTTTGTGCCATTGATTATGCGGGAGGAATGTGCTCCTGCTTTTAGCGCTACTATACATGATTCAATTTTCGGAATCATGCCACCTTGGATGGTTCCATTAGAGATAAGTTCACTTGTTTCGCTAATGGTCAAGTTACGAATAATTGTGCTTGGATCATCTTTATCCATAAGCAACCCATCTACATCTGTCAACACAATAAATTGGGATGCAGATAATGCGCCTGCCAAATGACCAGCAAACATATCTGCATTGATATTGTATTCATTACCTTCCTTATCAGCAGCAATACAAGTAACTACGGGTAGATAATCATTTTGTAATAGGAGGGAAATTAGCTCGGTATTTATTTCTACGATATCTCCCACTTGGCCAATATCGATCTTTTCGACTTTGCCATTTATAGTTTTGTTATGATACCTTTTGGTAGCTATAGCCAGTTGTCCATCTTTTCCGGAGAGGCCAACTGCTTTTTGACCCATTTGGTTGAGCATACTGACTAAGGAGCCATTTACTTCACCTTTGAGCGCCATTTCCACATATTTTAAGGCTTCTTTGGTTGTTTTACGGTGCCCGTCTATAAATTCAGATTCGATATTTACCTGACTTAAGATTCTTTGGATAAATGGGCCGCCGCCGTGGACTATTACTACATAGAAACCTTCTTCTTGAAGGTTACAAATATTCTGTAGTACATTGGTTTTGAGGGATTCTTCGGTCATGGCGTTACCGCCATATTTAATTACAATTACTGGCTTTTGATTTTTGAACATAAAATTTAGTTTCGATGAATTGCCTTCTAAAGGTTCATTCACCTCGAAATGTATCTATTTATTTAAGAATTAAGGAATATGGATTTTCTAATTGTGATATCAACAAATTTACAAAAATATAGGCAGAAAAACGACTAAAAAAGGCCTTTAAAATGGTTTTACAGCAATTCCTATCTTTTTTGAGGGTTAGATAATTAAGAATAGGAGAATTTAATAATTCGCAATCAATTGTTATTCAACTGCTTGTGAATTTATTATAGTTAAATCGAATGTGTAAATTAAAATTTCGAAATTTTATTCTAAATTTTAATTAATAAATAGCTCAATACGAAATAATTGAAAGGTTTTTAAATTAGTTTCAATCTGTTTTGGCTCTTGAAAACAATCAAAAACTATTTTAGTGTGTTAGTTTTTGCTACAATATTTTTTACTATTTCATCTAACTCCTCAGCGGATGTTTTAATACCATTCATTATAGTGAAATATTCATCTTCATTATCAAAAAGGTTTAGCTCAATTAGGCTAATGAAACCTAAAAGTCTAGATAGAGGGGCTCTAACTACATGCGACTGAGTCCAAGCGATTTCTTTCAAAGCATGGTTTTGAATAGTGATTTCCTTTAACAATTTCCGAGATTCAGTTACATCTAGTACAGCACCTATCATCCGTATAGCCTGCCCTTTTTCATTTCTGATTATATGACCTCTATCCGCTATAAAAGCAATGTCCCCATTAGCTTTCACGAAGCGATATTCTTTATGCCATTGCTTTGTCTCTGGGTTATCTAAAGCTTCATTTAATGAGATTGTTACAGCTTTTGAATCGTCTTTATAAATATTCTGAAGCCAGAAGCTTTGGACTGAGGAAATATCGTCAAACTTGAATCCAAATATAGATTCGTAACCTTGGCTTCTCGTTACATAATCATTCTGGATATCCCAATCCCATATCATTTCATTAGTGGCTTTCATTGCCATTTCAAATCGCTCGTTACTTATTTTTAGTTGAATTTCACGAGTTTTAGGCAATGTTATATCTTGAATTACTCCATCTATTAGAATTGGGTTACCTTTGCTATCTCTTTTTAGCTTTATTCTTTGAAACACCCATTTTTCTTTTTTGCCATCTATTAAAATCCGATGCTCAAAATCATGATATCCATCCGAAGGGAAATGCCTTGAAAGATCCTCGTCTAAATAAGGGCGATCTTCAGGGTGAAATAATTTTTTGATATTTTCTGTGGTAGGGACAAAGGTCTCAGGATCTTGCTCATATATCTCATATACTTTGCTTGACCAATGAGAAATATCAGAGTTAATTTCTCTTATCCAATAACCAATTTTAGCAATGTCTTGCGCTGTTTTCAATTGATCATTGGCTTCTAATATTTCTAATTCAATTGATTTACGCTCGGTTATGTCTTTACCAACTGCGTAGAGCAAGCCTTCACTTAGTTTAGGCGTAGTAGTCCATGTAATCCAAACAATTTCTCCATTCTTTTTTCGGCACCGTATTTCAAAGTCATATATCACTTCACCCCTCAAGGCTTTAGATATAATAGTTTTTGTTTGATGGATGTCCTCTGTATGTATGAAATCTGTAAATTGTCTCGATAATAATTCCTCTTTTGAGTAACCCAATAATTTGGAAAGGGCCGGATTGATTTTCTTGAAATAACCATCGAATCCAGCTATAATTAAAATGTCGGAAGATAATTCAAAAAAATTATGAAGTTCTTCCTCCCGCATTTTTCTTAATACTTCGGTACCAATTTGTTCAGATATTCCAAGGAGTATTTGCTCGAAATAAACTAAGTTAACTTCTTTGAAATCACCAATAAAATTGAATACAGCTATAACCTGATCATTGTATTTGATAGGGACTGCATAGCTATTTTCAAGATTTGACTGTCTTGCTGATTTTTCTCTTAAAAAATCTTGTTTATTTTCTTGAATATTCCATTTCTCAATTTTTCCTGATTCCCAGCATTTTCCAATTAATCCTTTGCCACTCGTAAGGGTAGTAAAATTAGAATTTAGCTGAGCGAATTCTTGTCCTTTGCGATCTGTAATTATTTGACTTATAAGGTTTATGTTCTTTTCGTCGATGGAAGTGATCCATGCTTCTGAAAGACTTATTTTGAAGAATTCAGAAATCTTAGTTAGTACTTCATCTAGGCTTTCCTTAAACTCATTTGTTTTATTGAATGCATAGGTTAATGAATGCATCAGTTCGGTTTGGATTTCTCTGTTTTTAGCAGCTGATATATCAGATAAGGAGCCAACTGCTCGGATAGCTTTGCCATTGACATCTCTAGATATAAACCCTTTGTTGCTCACATATGCAAGAGAACCATCAAACTTATAATACTTGTAATTTTCGCTCCAAATATCTTTTGCAGGATCATTTATTGCATTACGGAAGCTGTTGGCAACCCATTCTACATCGTCTGGGTGAACTCTCCTATCAAGATATTTTTGGTCGTATTGGTATAAAATATCTGGGTAACCAAATATGTTTTTATAGCCTTCTCCCCAATTCAATTCACCTGTTGCAATGTCCAAATCCCATATAGCATCTGTAGTAGCCTTTTGTGCTAGTTCATATCTCGTATTAGCTCTCTTTAAAGCCGTTTCTTTTTCTACTATTTCAGTAATGTCCTTTGAGTTGGTTACGATTCCATTTACCGCTTGATCTTCTAATAAATTTGTGGCCGTAGTTGTAATCCACCTCCAACCCCCCTCACCATCTATCAGTCGGTATGGGTCTAACTTTAATTTCTTTTGTTTGAAGAGCTTTTTGAATTGCTTGATTACAGTTGGACGCTCATTTTCGTGGATGTATTGAAATATTTGTGTGCCAATAAAATCTTCAGTACTAATACCAAAGGAAGCTGATGTACTTTCACTAATAAATGTAAATTCACCTTTCTCATTTATGATACTAATCAAATCAGATCCTTCTTGAACCAAAGCTTTAAATCTTCTTTCACTGGCTTTCAGTTCAAGTTCTTTCTTGGTTGCTTCTGTTATATCGGTGATTACCGATAGATGTAAACTAGGCAGAACATTCGCTTTGGCTTTATAACTAACTGAAATGGTTTTGCCATATTTTGTAAGCAAATCCATATTGCCGGAAGAGTTGTCTTTACTTTTAAAGTTCTCCCAGATTTCGCTGAAATCGATTTCAGGGTGTGAAAGTAGTAAGTCATCCACACTCATTTGAAGAAATTCGGACTCGCTATAACCAAATATGAAAGTTGCAGCATCATTTACAGCCACATATTTGCCTTCATTATCGGCAAGCATAATAGCGTCACTTGTATGATCTACTATCGCTTTATACTTTTCATTTATATGCTTTCGATCGGTTATATCTATTATCAAGCCATCGATCCAAGCTAGATTTCCATCTACGTCATAAATACCAGTACCTCTATCTTCTACCCATTTAATTGTCCCATCTTTGCAAACAATACGGCATTGGTAAGAATATGCTTTAAAGTCATTTAGCATTTTCTCCAACTCTTTTTCTGATATATTATCCTCTTGATGGATAATACTTGCAAAGCTTCTTTTCATATTATTGATAAAATCAGAAGCCGGATAGCCTGTAATTCTCTCTATTTCATTACTAATAAAAGTTGCGGTCCAGTCCTTATCAGCCTTGCACCTATATATTACTCCAGGGCTATTATTTATTGCGGATTGTAATCTTTGCTGACTTTCTGCAAAAGCTTCTGATTTTTGCTTTTTATCGATAGCGATAGTTAGATTGGATGCAATTGAAGTAAGAAATTCTATTTCTTCATTTGTCCAGTTTCGGTTGTTATGGCAATCGTCAAAACCAATAAATCCATGAAAATATGAGTCGATATAAAGCGGCATTATCAATACCGACTTAATAGACATTGATTCTAGTATAAGCCTTAGATTATTATCTTTAACTTCTTTGGTGCTTCGGATGTAATACTTCCCTTGAAGTAGCGGTTCGAAAAACTCCTTGAAGTCTTCGAAAGCTGCATTTTGTAAGTTGGGATTATCCCTTTGTGGTACTACCTTCTCGTTGCACCATTCCATCACTTGGCTAGTGAATTTATTTCCAGTTGCTTTATCCGTGAAGTTTTCGAAATAATAGACCCTGTCAGCATCTACGGCTTCTCCAATTAAACTGAATGCATTTTTGAGTGCATCTTCCCATGATTCATTACTCAAAAGGGCGCTTGCAAATAAACCCGATGTGGCTAGCAACCGAGCTTTTTGTTCGATTGACAGATCCTTAATTTCAGATTGAATTACCTCTTTCGATTTATCGGTAACAGTATGTAGAATGTAATCTATTTCACCACTTTCCTTAAGAATTGGTGAATTGCTTATTTTCCAATATTTAGTTTCTTTTTGAGCTGATTTTGGGTTGAGTATATCATATCGATTTTGAAGAATAGAATCTACTGATTTGGAACCAATTACTTTATGTAATGATTGGTAAAGCGGGCTTGGTGAATTAGAAGGCGAATCTGGAAACACCTCAAAAATTCCATTTCTAACTAATACTTTTTCTTCAATACCAAGCGCATTTAAATAAGCATTATTTACAGCAAGAATGGTGAAAATTGGAGCATTGGATGCTAATAATAAGCTAGGTTCAGGATTAGCATTAAATAATAATATGATATCCTTATGAAGGTTCATTTTTTGGTTGCTCCGATACTGATTTGATTGTCTGTATTAAAGTAAGGTATAAAGAACTTTAGTCTTATAAAATTTTAAAAGCATTATTTATTTATACCTATAACTTGAAAATCCAATTTAAAATTGATCTGAGTTTTAGATAAATATAAATATTTCTATTTATCTAAAACTAGCAAGCTGATTTTCAACTTGTTTTATCCATTCTTTTTGTCTTTCCGCATTTCTAGAATGATCTGTTTCCTTATCGTAAAGTTCCTGCATTTCAGCTCTTCTTTTAATAACGGATTGGTATATGGTATCAATTTCTTTCTTAAAATTTTCCGTGAAACTTGCTTCATCAAAAGCCTTAGTTAAAATTCTTGCATGAAGTTCCGAAATGTCAAAATGGACTTGCTCGTGCTCAAGGAGTTCGTTTGTGCGGGAGGATGGTTTCAACCAAGACGTATTTGGGTTGAAATAAGCTCTCACTTTAAAAGTAAAGGTCAATTTACCATTTCTATTATTAGCTTCGTAGGCATATTCAATGCCAGATGCTGTCATAGCTTCATATTGGCTTTCCAATTGTGGCTCACCTTTAAAATCTGACCAGCTAAGTTCCAAATCCTCCCGCCAAAAAATCATTTCAGTAGATTGGCAGATATTCGAATTTAAGAGGATAAGTGATTGAATATAAACGAATAAAAGTAGCTTCATTAAAAAAAATATGTTCAACAGATCAAAAAATAATAATCTGAAATATTGATTATTAGGCTTTTTTCAGAAATTCAATTCTGAGTACCATATGGACTTTATCTACCTTAGCTTCAACTTCATCAGGGTTGTCTGTAAGCCTTATATTTTTAACCATTTTGCCTCTTTTCAAAGTAATAGACGTGCCCTTTACTTTCAAGTCCTTAATTAATGTAACGCTATCACCTTCTTGCAAGATATTTCCGTTGTTGTCTTTTATTTCCATTTTTCTTGAAGTGTTGTTATACAAATAGGAATTATGTTTCGAATGTTAATTATAATTACTCCAAAAGGCAAGATTAATTGTATGAGCAACAATAAATGCCTAATTGATATTTTTAGGTTGTTTTTATACAGTAAAGCAATTTTAGCCCTTCAAGGATAAATTATTAAGGCAATTCTCTACGGCTGCTATGCCTTGTTCATTTTCTGACAATACAATTAAGATGTCATTTGCTTCTAATATTGTTGATCCCGTAGGAGTCAAGTATTTATCATCCCTTTTGATCATTGCAATAATAGCATTTTTAGGAAATCTTAAATCCACAATTTTTTTATTTGAAGCAAAACTATCAGGAAGAATTTCAAATTCTTTCATCTCTGTTTTAGGAAGCTCAGATAAAAATTTCTCTGTACCAGATGGCGGTTTCGCTTTATCAGGAAGTGCCACATGAAGCCATTTGGCAACCACAGTTAAAGTAGTGCCCTGTATCAAAATAGAAGTTACTGATATGAAAAAAACTATATTAAACATCATTTCGGCCTTTTCGATACCAGCCAAAAGCGGATAAGTTGCAAAAACAATTGGTACTGCACCTCTTAAACCAACCCAAGAAATGTAGAACCGTCTTCTGAGTTTCATTCTAAAGAATATCAAGCTCAAGAATACTCCAATTGGGCGTGCAGCAAAGATTAAGAACAATGAAATGAGAAGTCCAATACCTACTACCGGTAGAATTTTGCTAGGAAAAACTAATAGGCCAAGAGTAAGGAATAAAACGATTTGCATTAACCAAGCTAAACCGTCAAACATTTTTAGTATGGTTTTCTTATGTATTAAGTCTTGGTTGCCAAGGTAAACAGCGCAAATATAAATTGCTAAAAATCCATTTCCTCCAATGAATGTGGTAGCAGAAAAGGTTACAAACATCAATGCAATTACTAGCACCGGATATAACCCCTCAAAATCCAGCTTAATTTTATTTATGATGATTTTGCTCAGTCTACCAAAGCCAAAACCTGCTACAGCACCAAAAATCATTTGTTGAAAGAAGAGTGGAATAATTGAAAGTAGTCCTTGATCTTGATTAACAACCAGGCTTAAGAATGCTATAGTAAGTACATATGCCATAGGATCATTACTTCCACTTTCAAGCTCTAGCGTTGGACGTAAATTGGTTTTTAAAGCGAGGCTTTTTGATCTTAATATTGAAAATACAGCTGCTGCATCTGTAGATGATACAATTGACCCCAAAAGTAAGCTCTCGTAAATTGTAAAATCAGTAATAAGCCAAACAAAGGTGCCTAAGGCAACTGCTGTCAATAATACCCCAAGAGTCGATAAAGCAATTCCTTCTTTAATTACAGGTTTTACTGCAGACCAATTGGTATCCAAACCACCAGAAAAAAGAATAAAGTTGAGCGAAACTATGCCTATGAATTGGGCGATTTTCGGATCATCAAAGCTAATTCCTCCAATCCCATCAGAGCCTGCTATCATCCCAATTGCAAGGAAAAGTAAAAGAGTTGGTACACCGAATTTATAGGAAGTTTTACCTACAATTATGCTCACAAATAGCAAAAGTGAGCCAATTAATAAGATATTTTCGGTGGTGAGGATCATTCATTAAATAATTACAGAAATCTCTAAGATACGATGCTGGTTTTTACTTTTTCATAAGTAGCCATAAAAATAAACGAATTACATGACGAGGATGAATTGCGATTGCATTAAAAAATTATTGATATAATTGCCTTGAATACTATCAAGAAGGGTTGGATTTTAAACATTCACATTAAATAATGAGCCAATTAATGCTGTGATTCCCATTGCAATAGTCCCCCAGAAACTCAATCGGATGATGGCCTTTTTTACACTGGAGCCTCCTGCTTTGGCTGCCACGCCTCCCAGTACCATAAGCAAGAGTATGGCACATATATATTGCAATAGCACCATTTGACTGACTGGAACTACTAATACTAGTAAAACAGGAATAAAACCACCTAATATAAATGCTGCTCCAGATGCTAAAGCCGCTTGAATGGGCTTAGCTTCAGTTATTTCGTTGATTCCTAACTCGTCTCTCGCATGAGCTTCAAGTGCATTATGTTCTGTGAGTTGTGTGGCTACTTGTAATGCGAGGGTTTTGTCAAGTCCTCTATTTTCATAGATTTCTGCAAGTTCTATCAATTCTGCTTCTGGCATTTCCTGTAGCTCCATTTTTTCTCTTGCCATGTCTGCATGTTCAATATCCGATTGCGAACTCACCGATACATATTCTCCTGCTGCCATAGACAATGCGCCCGCTACTAAACTGGCAACACCAGCAATTAGAATGGGATCAGCCGTTTCGCTTGCCGCTGCAACGCCCACAATCACACTGGCTGTAGATAGCAGCCCATCATTAGCACCTAAAACAGCAGCTCTTAACCAACCGCTTCTAATTAGATAGTGATTTTCATTTTGCATTTAATTTGAATTAGATTACTACGTCATATTAAGTTGATAAACTTATTCAAAAAACATCTAAGGCATTACAATTTACTCAAAAAGTGAAGTAAACCTAAATGTTTTGCCGTCGAATAGGCCTTTGTCACTAAGCTTGAGTTGTGGGATAACTAGCAATGCCATAAAGCTCAATGTCATAAAAGGAGAATTCAATGTGCTGCCCATTTCTTTTGCCATTTTGTCGATAGCTGAATAAGCTTTGGCAACATCATAGCCGTCTTTTTCGCTCATAAGTCCTGCAACAGGTAGAGGCACTAATTGTGAACTTTGACCATTATATGCGGAAACTCCACCTTTCGCTTCGATGACCAGATTAGCTGCTTTTGCCATAGCTTCATCATCTACACCAACCACTAATATATTATGGCTATCATGGCCAACGGTAGAAGCTATTGCACCTCTTTTCAATCCGAAGTTTCGGATGAAAGCTATAGCAGGCTTTGCTTTTTGGTAGCGGTTTATTACTGTAAACTTCAAGACATCATTTTCAATATCTGATTCAGCAAATCCATCTTTAATATGGCAGCTTAGCAGCAAATCATTGGTTATCAATTGGCCATCAAGTGCCTCTATCACATGAATACCTTCACCTTCGGCTTTAACTTTGAAGTCAGCTGCTGAAAGCTTATCACAATTGAACTGGTTGATAATTTTATTTTTTACTTTTGAGATCAAGGTTTTGCCATCTTTTGCAACCTCCCGCCCATTTATATAGGTGCTTGTTACCTTCCAAGTTTTCAAATCATCTACAAGGATGAAATCAGCAGGATCTCCTTCCTTGAGCAAACCTACGTCTAATGAATAATGCCTCACAGGGTTGATACATGCCGCTTTTAATACTTTGTACATGTCCACACCATTTTCAATAGCTCTTTTTACAAGCAAATTGATATGACCTTCAACCAGATTGTCCGGATGTTTGTCATCAGAGCATAGCATTATTTTATCTTCGTAATCGTGCAGGAGAGGGTAGAGGGCTTCGAAATTTTTGGCTGCACTACCTTCGCGGATGGCAATGTGCATTCCATATTTCAATTTGTCGAGAGCTTCTTCTATAGCAAAGCACTCATGATCGGTACTAATGCCGGCAGCTGCATAGTCACGCGCTTGCTCGGCCATAAGTCCAGGTGCATGGCCATCAATAGGTTTGCCATGCTTTTTGGCAACTGCGAGTTTTTTGTAAACATCTCCATCTTTGAACAGCACACCCGGCCAATTCATCATTTCACTGAGATATTTCACCTCAGGTCTAGCCATCAGTTCATCTATTTCTTCAGCAGTAATTATCGCTCCTGCAGTTTCGAAAGTAGTAGCAGGCACACAGGATGGTGCACCAAAGTAGAATTTAAATGGAACTTGCTTGCCATTATCTATCATATAGTTGACCCCTGCCACGCCTAGTACATTGCCGATTTCGTGTGGGTCGGAAACGGTGGCTACTGTACCGTGAACAACTGCTAAACGAGCAAATTCAGAAGGCACCAACATGGAGCTTTCCACATGTACGTGTGCATCGATAAAACCAGGTAATATGTATTGCTTATTTTCAACCTCCCGCTCTTCTATCCTTTTAATCTTGCCTTTATCAATGTAGATTACTCCAGGGTAAATTCTCTTTGCTTCTATATCTATTATCTGACCTTCTATTTGCATGACCATTTGTTTTATTTGTTTTCAATATTACAAACGGCATTGTGCTTTTCAAAAGGTTGTAATTGGTGCTTGACTATAAATTGTCTACTGGATGAATTTTTTTGTGAGCTCATTCAAGTGAGCTACCTTTTCTTCAAAACTTAAAGAGAGTGTTTTACGGTAGGTGTGCATATTGATTAGCAAGTCGTCTATTTCCTCCGGAAGTACTTCCTGCAAAAGCTCTTTGAGCCTTTTTGCTAGGGTAGGAGATTTGCCATTTGTGGAAATACCAATTTTTAAATTTCCTTTACTCACAATGCCACCCATATAGAAATCACAAAGTGGTGGGCAATCAGCCACATTTATTAAAAGATTCCTAGATCTACAATGACTATGAATTAGTTTATTGGTTTCGGGTTCATTGGTAGTAGCAATTACAATGTGGTGCCCATTCAAGTACTTTGGATGGTAACGGTCATAAACAAAGGTGATTTGATAATTAGATTTTAGTGAGAGAATCTCTTCTTTTATATTTTCTGAAATGAGTAGTACATTAGCATTAGGGCTGTTTTTGAATAGAAAATAGAGTTTTTCTAATGCCACATTTCCTCCTCCAACTACAAGTATTGAAAGTGCTTCTGTTTTCAAGAAAATTGGATATAATTGATTCATGCTGTTTCAAACTCAGACCTTCTTACCAAATGGCGGGAGGTTATTTTGTCAAGAACTGCCTCACCGATGATGATATTTGCAGGATTTGTAATATTGTTGTTTTTGACTAATTCTTCGATATTTTGGAGTGTTCCATAAACACTTTTTGCATGCTGAGTAGTGCCATTTTGGATTACTGCTATGGGGAAATCAGCCTTCTTATACTTGCTAAAAAGATCAATAATCTTTGGTAAAAATGCCATACCCATTAATATGATGATGGTAGCGCTAGATTGTGCCGCAAGAGCAATATCATCGGAAAGTTGCTTCTGTGATGTACAGGCTGTTAAAACCCAAAAACTTTCATGCTGGGCTCTTTTTGTGATGGGAATCCTGTGATAAGCCGCAATGCCTGCGTAAGATGAGATGCCCGGAATGACATTACATTCAATTCCGTGCTCGATCGCAGTTAATATTTCTTCATGTGCTCTACCGAAAACCATTGGATCACCTCCTTTGAGCCGTACTACATTGAGTCCTAAAAGTGCGTAATTTATAATTAACTCATTTATTTCATTTTGGGCATATTGTTGAATGCCTCTTCGTTTTCCAACAAATATATTCTTTGAAATAGGATTGATATTTAGGAGTTCGATAGGTATCAAAGCATCGTACAGTATGATGTCAGCTTGACTGATAGCTTTATGCCCTTTCAGTGTGAGCAACTCGGGATCGCCTGGACCTGCCCCAACTAGCGTGAGTTTTCCAGTTTCATTTTTGCGCATTCCTGTAATTTTTGATCCATTGAATAATGCTTTTGGCTTGTGTAAGGTATTGTAGAGCAAATGCTTTTGAGGGCGTATTTTCATTTATTGCTGAGATCAATATTTCGAAGTTATTGCCAAATTCATTTTTGAAATCAGCAAACTCAATGTCGAAATTTTGGTGAATAAGCGCATGAGAGTTTGTCTTGGCATTTGTGCTTGTCAGCAAAGCTTTAGCAGCATGGGTTTGAGCTGAGTAACTTTGGTAAATGCTATCTGCAAATGCATTTTTATCCAAGCATTCTTGCGCAAGAAACAGCTTGTCTTCGGCCTCAAAAATTAAGGTTGCTACTAAGTCTATAGCTACTCCAGCACATTCTCCAATACCAATTGCCTTTTCGTACTTTTCTGTATTTCCCCAATCAACAAAATCGGTATCAGTCAATTCATTCACATCTGACCAATGCTTTAGATTCTGGTAGAAGTAATCGGCGCCAAATCGATCATAATATTGAAGGAATGTCTCATTTGGAGTACGTTGCATATAGAAGTCATTGAGGATCCATCTTAGGACTTCAGGACTTCGTTTTGAAGGGACTTTTAAGAGTTTTTCAGCAAACCTTCCATTGCCATCGCCAAGGGGGCCGCCGCCTAATAGAATTTGAGTAGCTGGAGCCACTTTATTTCCTGCCTTTATTGTCATTCCTTGGAATCCTATGTTTGCAATTGTATGTTGGCCACAAGCATTCATACAGCCACTTATCTTAATTGATATTTCTTCTTCAAGGATTAATTCGGAAAATTCGGCTTCAATTACTTTTTGTAATTCTTTGGCTAGTCCCATACTACTTGCAATTCCCAAATTACATGTGTCGGTACCGGGACAAGCTACAATATCATTGATTTTGTGAAAGCCAGGATTGGCCAAATTCAAGTGATGAAGTTCCTCGAATAATTGTGGCAAATTTTCATTTGGAATATGCCTTAGCAATATGCTCTGCCCAATACTAAGTCTGGTATCGTCACCTGTATATTTTTCTATTATTAGGGCTAATTTTCTTGCCAATTCAGATGAAATATCTCCTCTATCAATTTGAATTCCCACAGAATATAGCCCTTTCTGCTTTTGCTCAAACACATTAACGAGTAGCCAACGATCGTATTCATGTTTGATAGATGTTGGTGGCGTTGATTGATAAATGGCAGGAATGGTAATAACCTGCTCATTTGGTATGATGGGGAATTTTAGATAGGGAAGTGATTTTTTTTCCTTTTCCGCCAGAATCAAAAATTCATCTAGTCCAATTTCGTTGATGAGAAACTTAAGTCTTGCCTTATTTCTACGATCCCTTTCTCCGTATTTGTCGAATACTCTAATTACTGCTTCAGTAAAGGGTATGAGCTGATCAGTTGGTAAAAATTCTTGAACCACATTTGCATGGTTAGGTTGGGAACCGATTCCTCCACCTAAAAGAACTTTAAAGCCACGAATATCCTCCTGCATTTTTGGAATAAATCCAAGGTCATGCACAAATGTGAAAGCATCATCTTTGGTGCTTGACGCAAAGGCAATTTTAAATTTTCTACCCATTTCTTGGCATATGGGATTCCTCAGTAAATATTCGAATAATACCTGAGCATAAGGTGTCGCATCAAATGCCTCTTTCTTATCAATTCCTGAAAATATCGAAGCAGTAATATTTCGAACGGTATTACCACAGGCTTCTCTTAAGGTAATTTTATCCTTTTCTAGTTCTGCCCATAATTGAGGTGTATCATCCAAGCTTACATGATGTATTTGAATATCTTGGCGGGTGGTGATGTGTAAATTTCCATTTGAATATTGATCCGCAACTTCTGCTATGCGAATTAGTTGCTTGGCTGAAATTTTACCAAATGGAATTTTGATTCGAACCATTTGAACGCCTGTTTGCCTTTGCCCATATACTCCACGTGCTAATCTTAGACTTCTAAACCTATCCTCATCCAAACTTCCATTCTTATAAGCATAGATTTTTTGTTCAAGGTCTAGTATGTCTTTTTGTACTATGGGATCTTCTAATTCAGTTCTAAAACTTTGCATTTAATTTTCCTTTATAAAGCCTACGCCTGCGGTGTTATTACTATTCTGATCGATCAATATGAATGCTCCTAAAGCCTTATTGACTATGTATGGCAGTGCAAGTAGCGGTTTGTTGAGTATTAGCTCGACTTCACCAATGTCATTCAATCCTAACGAATCACTTGCTTCACTCTCAAATAAGTTGGTATTGAATCGGGAAGAAACTTTTTGAACCTTTGCCAATACTCGATTGGATCCTTGCTGAAGCCAGTACTTTTGTCCATTTCTAATTGTGTCATTTTGCATCCAGCAAATGGTCGCTTCTAAAGATTTTATTTCTTGTAAAGAATTGTCAGGTATGAAAATGCTATCACCTCTATTTATGTCTAAATCGTCTTTTAGCAGGATCGTCCCATTTTCACCTTCCTTCAGTTCACTAATAGGATGACCGTATTTTTCAATTGATTGGATAATGCTGCTTCTACCTGATGGTGAAATTTGCACTTGATCTCCTAAATGGAAATGGCCACTTTTTACTTTTCCTGAGATTCCTCTATAGTCATGTAATTGATGTGTTTTAGGCCGAATAATATTTTGCACCTGTAATGCAGCGCTTTGGGATGAATTCTTTGCCAATTGGATGGTTTCCAAAAGAGGTAAAAGACTTGGCCCTATATACCAATCTAATTTCTCGGAATTGGTAAGGATGTTCTCACCACTTAATGCTGATATTGGAAGGAAGTAATGGTTGGTTTTTGATAGTGAGTTTCCTGCGTTGAGTTGTTCAAAGTTTGTTTTAATAGTATTGTAAACTGTCTCATCAAAGTCTACTAAGTCCATTTTATTGATGGTAATAACAATATGCCTTATCCCTAGTAATTGTGTGATAAAGTAATGTCTCCTTGTTTGCTCAATTACACCTTTGCGAGCATCGATCAGGATTATTGCTACATCCGCATTGCTGGCTCCAGTCACCATATTTCTAGTATATTCTATATGACCTGGAGAATCGGCAATGACGTAACGCCTATGTTCACTTGAGAAATAGATATTGGAAACATCTATAGTAATTCCTTGCTCTCTTTCGGTGAGCAATCCATCAGTAGCAAGTGATAAATCTATATAATCATAGCCTTTTGCATTGCTCTTAGCCTTTATATTCTCAAGCTGGTCTTCTTTCAGCGAATTAGTGACATAAAGTAATTGACCAATTAATGTGCTTTTGCCATCATCGACACTACCTGCTGTTACAATTTTTAGTATATCCATTTTTTACGCTGATTAATTAGAAATAGCCAACCTTTTTTCTTTCTTCCATTGCGCCTTCGCTTCGTTTGTCATCAATTCGAGCACCTCTTTCTGAAATATTTGAATGGCTTATTTCATTGATTATTTCATCTAGTTCTTCTGCATCAGATAAGACCGCAGCGGTACAAGTCATATCGCCAACGGTACGAAAGCGAACAGAGGCTGTGAATACTTTATCACTTGGTTGAGGTTGGGTAAATTCTGAAATGGGAGTGAGTAGTCCGTCTCTATAAAAAACCTCCCGTACATGCGAATGATAAATTGAAGGAATTGCTAAATTCTCTTGTTTTATGTAATTCCAAACGTCTATTTCTGTCCAGTTGCTAATGGGAAATACACGTACATTTTCACCGTGATTTATTTTGCCATTGAGTATATCAAATAACTCAGGTCTTTGAAGTTTTTCATTCCATTGCCCAAAATCATCACGTACTGAAAATATCCGCTCTTTAGCTCTGGCTTTTTCTTCGTCGCGTCTAGCACCTCCAATACAAGCGTCAAATTTGAACTCTTCAATTGCATCTAACAGGGTAGCTGTTTGTAGTACATTTCGAGATGCATACCTCCCGCTTTCTTCTTTTACCTTACCGGCATCAATATTATCTTGCACATATCTAACAATCAGCTTTGCATTGACTTCATTTGCAAGCCAATCTCTGAATTGTATTGTTTCGGGGAAATTATGACCTGTATCTATATGAAGCAATGGGAATGGAAATGAAGCAGGAGTAAATGCTTTTTTCGCCAAATGAACCAATGTAATGGAATCTTTCCCTCCTGAAAATAGTAGAGCTGGATTTTGAAACTGCCCTATTACCTCTCTCATAATGTAAATAGCTTCTTCTTCCAGAGTGTTCAATAATTGATTAGTCATTTTCAATTTATTGTAGATTGAATAATTACTTGAGGAAGCAAAGGAAATAACGAAAATCTATAAAAACAATAAAGTCTATAGAAATAGTATGAATAAGATTAAAATAATGCTTCTAATGGCCGTAGGTTACAAATAGGATTGTTAGGATTGGTAGTGGCTTGGCTACAGCTGGTTATTTTGCTTGTCGAAGTTCTTTTTCTTTATCTACCATCATTTTAATATCGCTGCCTCCTAATACCTCTAAAGTCACATCTCTTACTTGTTCGAAAACCTTTTTGATCATACAAGTAGCTTCATTGCAATCGTCGCAAGGGGAATAATAATTTAGAGAAACACATGGTGATAGTGCAATAGGACCATCCATTATTCGAATGATTTCCATAAGCTTGATTTCTTCTGGCTTCTTTAGAAGAACATAACCACCCATTTTTCCTCTTTTGCTAAGCAGGATGCGATTATTCTTCAACTCTCTCAAAATTGTTTCTAAAAATTTTAAGGGAATATGTTCATTTTCCGCAATTTCTGCGGCGAAAGGAGGGCGATTTTCTTCAGACTTTCGAGCAATATACAATACGGCCTTTATGGCATATTTACATTTCTTTGAGATCATAACCTTGGGTGCTTATCCTCAAATATACGAATGTATGACAGAATTTAATTGAACAACGATATGAGCTTGTTCAATCCACTATTGAGTAGAAGCAAGCGGCTAAATGACTAATTTGAAAATTAATTCATATTAATACTACCAATTTGATAGGAATAAATATATTTGCAAAAAATTAATTGTTATGATAGATCAGTTAATACGGAATAAGCAAGTAAGACAAGGAGACAGAAGCTTAAAATCAGCTGTAAAGGCTGTCTCCTGGAGGATTGTTGGTACAATAGATACGATTGTAATTTCATATATAGTAACAGGAGAGCTTGTAATGGCATTTTCAATTGGCTCCATCGAAGTGCTAACCAAGATATTGCTTTACTACCTACATGAGCGAGTTTGGAACAAAATAGAGATGTAGTATGGATTTAAGTCAATTACAATCAATACTTACAGATAATCCAAAAGATAATTTGGATAAACTTCATAACCAATTTGGTCGGGATATGGTATTTAGTACTTCTTTTGGTATTGAAGATCAGTATATTACCTATTTGATATCTAAGATGGAACATCCTGTCTCAATTTTTACATTGGATACAGGAAGGCTATTTCCGGAGACTTATGATGTGTGGAGTCGAACACTCATTCGCTATAAATTACCCATCACACCTTTTTTTCCAAATCAAGGTAAGATTCAAGCAATGGTTGAAAAGAAGGGTCCTAATTCTTTCTATGACTCAGTTGAAGATCGTAAAGAATGCTGTAGAATACGCAAAATAGACCCATTGCAACAAGCCATTAAAGGAAGAAAACTCTGGGTTACTGGTTTGCGTGCGGAGCAATCAGCCAGCAGGAATGGTCTTTCTCAATTAGAATATGATGAGCATAATAATATCATAAAGTATCATCCGCTGTTAAATCTTACTTGGGAAGAACTCAACCAAGTAGTTGATGATAATAATATCCCAATTAACACATTACATAAAAAGGGATTTCCCAGTATAGGTTGCCAGCCATGTACACGTGCAGTCATGGAAAATGAGGATTTTAGAGATGGACGCTGGTGGTGGGAAAATAGTAAAAAGGAGTGTGGTTTGCACAGTTGATAACTTTTCATTAAAGGAAGAAGAACATAAACCTCCTGCCTTTATCACTTAAATATTATTCGCCTATATTTGCCACATAAAATTACTGCCAATAGGGCAAATATGAGGAAAATCACCATAGCCATAGATGGTTACTCAGGTTGCGGCAAAAGTAGCACGGCCAAAGCAGTAGCCCATTCCCTCCAATATATCTACATTGATTCTGGCGCCATGTATCGGGCGGTTACATTATATTTTTCTCAGCACCATATTAGTCTCACCGACGATAAAGCTATTAGCAAGGCAATCAGCGAGATAGATGTTGAGTTCAAAATAAATCCGAAAAATGGCCAACAGGAAACCTATTTGAATGGTTTAAATGTTGAACAGCAGATAAGAGAAATGCAAATATCTGAGAAAGTAAGTCAGGTGAGTGCCATTTCGGAAGTGCGCCGTGCGATGGTAGCATTACAGCGCAAATGGGGAAAAAATAAAGGTGTGGTAATGGATGGAAGGGATATTGGAACAGTTGTATTTCCAGAAGCTGAATTGAAAGTTTTTATGCTTGCCGATGTCGGAATCCGTGCCGAACGTAGGCAAAAGGAACTGTTAGAAAAAGGACATTTGATTCCTTTGGATGAAATCATATCGAACCTTCAAAAAAGAGATCAGATTGATACTACAAGAGATGTGTCTCCACTAAAAAAGGCTGATGATGCTATCGAATTAGACACTACAAACCTTACCTTTGAGGAACAGGTACATAAGGTAACTATGATGGCCACGGACATAATTAATAAAGATTTGTCCAACATTTAAAGGCAGTAAAATGGAAGTTGTAATTGATAAAAACTCAGGTTATTGTTTTGGAGTAGAATTCGCAATCCAAATGGCTGAGGATGAGATGGATGGAAATGGAGTGCTTTATTGCTTAGGTGATATAGTGCATAACGATATGGAGGTAAAGCGACTTAATGCCAAAGGCTTGCGTGTAATTGGGCGGGAGGAATTGGAGGAGCTTCATGACTGCAAAGTATTGATTAGAGCACATGGTGAACCACCAGAAACGTATCAGACTGCACTTAAGAATAATATAGAGCTTGTAGATGCTTCATGCCCAGTGGTATTGAAACTGCAAAACAGAGTGAAGAATGCTTGGGATAAAATGAAACAAGCAGAAGGGCAAATTGTAATCTACGGACAGAAAGGTCATGCAGAAGTAATTGGCCTGAGTGGACAAACAGATAAACAAGCAATAATTGTAACTACTGAGGAAGATTTGGATAAGATAGATTTTACCAAGCCAGTAACTCTATTTAGCCAAACAACTAAAAGTACTCAAGGATTTTATAAAATACGAGAGTTGATTGAGCAGAGAATCCAAAATGCTAATAGCAGTTTAGAAATGGTTGAGTTTAACTCTAATGATAGCATTTGTCGACAGGTGTCAAATCGCGAACCACAATTGCATAGATTCTCACAAGAAAATGATGTGATCTTATTCGTAAGTGGAAAGAAAAGCTCGAATGGAAAAGCACTATATAATGTGTGCCTTTCTCAAAACCCAAACAGCTATTTTATTGAAAGCGAAGAGGAGCTTGATCCTTCTTGGCTGCACGGAATGAAGCGTGTGGGAATATGCGGAGCTACCTCTACACCTATGTGGTTGATGGAGCAAGTTGCCGACCATGTAAAAAATTTAAATCTAGAATTGACAACAAGTTGAAAAGTAGCTTGTTACTGTTGATACTGTTAATATCACTAATCAAAAGCCATTTTTAAAGGCCATCAATACGAATAAGAATTTCTTTTGAAGGAAAAATTATTAATTTTGCGACGCCTAAAAATGAATATAAATCAATTTTGAAATAACCCTATGTCTAGGACCATCAATCTAAAAAAGGGCTTTGACATCAACCTCGTTGGAAAGGCTGAAAAGAAGATAGCTTCTACAGTCCAACCCGAAACGTATGCATTGAAGCCAACCGACTTTGTAGGAATTAAGCGTCCGAAACTACTTGTAGAAGTTGGTTCGAATGTCAAAGCTGGAACACCAGTGTTTTTCGACAAGAAAATGGATAGTGTCATGCACGTTTCTCCAGTAAGCGGTGAAATCGTTGATGTGATAAGAGGAGAGAAGCGAAAAATACTTGAAGTTAAGATTCTAGCAGACAAAAATATCGAATTTGAATCATTTCCAAAGCATTCCGACTCTCAGATCAAAAGTATGAGTGTAGAAGGAGCAAAGGAATTGATGTTGAAAAGTGGTGTTTGGCCAAATATAATCCAGCGCCCATTTGGTATTATTGCTAATCCTGAAGATTCTCCAAAAGCTATTTTCATTTCTGGTTTTGATTCCCATCCTCTTGCTCCGGATTATGAATTTATTTTCAAAGATCAAGAGCAGTATTTTCAAGTGGGTATTGATGTGTTGAAGAAATTCAGCCAAGGAAAAGTGCATGTGAATCTACATGCAAATGGAGCTGCTGCATCGGTGCTTTCAAAAGCTGAAGGAGTGGAAATAAACAAATTCACAGGTCCACACCCAGTTGGAAATGTTGGAGTTCAAATCCACCATTTAGATCCGATTAATAAGGGAGATTTGATTTGGACTGTTCATCCTTATGGTGTTATCCAAATAGGTAAATTATTTGTGGAAGGACAATATGATTCCTCCCGCATTGTTGCTCTTACTGGCTCAGAAGTAAAGGAACCTCAATATTATAATTTGAGAACTGGAGCTTGTGTGAACAAGTTAATTGCAAATAACCTTAAGACTGATCATGTAAGAGTAATTTCTGGAAATGTTCTTACAGGCGAGAAAATAAATAAGGATGGATATTTAGGTTATTATCATCACCAAGTTACGGTAATCCCAGAGGGAGATTATCATGAGTTCTTGGGTTGGATTTTACCTAGTCCAAATAAATTGAGTTTCTCAAGAGCATTTGGCTTGTTATCTTTCTTGCAGCCTAAGAAAGAGTATGTTTTAGATACCAATATGCACGGCCAACATAGAGCATTTGTGCAAAGTGGTGTTTTCGAAAGAGTTACTCCAATGGATATTTTGCCGGTTCATCTAATTAAGTCAATTATGGCTGAAGATTTTGATGGAATGGAGCAATTAGGTATTTATGAAGTGATAGAAGAGGATTTGGCATTGTGTGAATTTGTGGATGTGTCCAAACACGATGTTCAAAATATTATACGTGAAGGTTTGGACTTAATACAAAACAGCTAATTTCGATATGAAATTTTTACTAGATTTCTTAGAAAAGAAGAGGCCTCTATTCGAAAAAGGTGGGAAGTACGAAAAGTACTTTTACATCTATGAGGCGCACGAAACCCTATTATTCGCACCAAAAGATACTACATCTGCAAAAGGTGTTCAGATAAGGGATGCCGTGGATTTGAAACGAATGATGATGACTGTGATCATCGCCATGATTCCATGTTTGATCTTTGGAATGTGGAACACAGGTCATATGCACTTTTTGGCAACAGGTGTAGAAGCAGATTTCATTCAGAAAATTTTATTTGGTGCCAAGTATGTTCTACCAATTGTTGCAGTTAGCTATGCTACAGGACTTTCGGTTGAATTTACATTTGCTACTATTAGAAGACACGATGTAAATGAAGGCTTCCTTGTTTCGGGAATGCTTATTCCATTGATTATGCCTGCAACAATTCCATTATGGCAAGTTGCTTTAGCGACCATCTTTGCAGTGATTATTGCAAAGGAAGTGTTTGGTGGTACAGGGATGAATATCTTAAACGTTGCCTTGACAGCAAGAGCGTTTTTATACTTTGCTTACCCAAGTCAGATTTCAGGTGAAGTTTGGACAGTTTTGGCCGATGCAGCTCCTGTAGAAGGTTATTCTGGAGCAACTGCCCTTGCAGTAGCTTACCAAACTACAGTTGAAGATATTGGATCGGTCACGACAGCGCTGGCCAGTACCAATAATGTCTTAGGTGCAGATTTCTTTAGTTTCAGCAATATGTTCTTTGGATACATTCCAGGCTCAATTGGTGAAACTTCTACTTTTTGGGCCTTGATTGGTGGTGTAATACTAGTTGCAACAGGTGTTGGCAGCTGGAAAATTATAGTGAGTGTATTTGGTGGAGCTTATGTGATGGGTTGGATATGCAACTTATTAAGCGTTAATGAGTACATGGCAATGCCACCTGAGTATCATTTGGTAATGGGTGGTTTGGCATTTGGTGCTGTATTTATGGCAACAGATCCAGTATCTGCTACACAAACCGAGACAGGTAAATGGATTTACGGATTGTTGATTGGTGCATTAACTGTAATTATTAGAGTATTCAATCCTGCATATCCTGAAGGAATTATGCTTGCCATTCTATTTATGAATGTATTTGCACCACTTATCGATTTTTACATTGTAGAAGGAAATAAAAAAAGGAGGCTAAAACGTGCGACAGTCTAACGCTTATATCATTATATTTTCCGTGATCATGACAGTTGTGATTGGCGGATTATTATCAGGGGTTTCTCAAGTATTGAAGGAACCACAGAAAAAGTCTGAAGAGCTTGACACCAAAAAACAAATATTAGGTGCAGTCCTTCCTGCTGAAGAGCTAGAAGCAATGGATGCTAATCAGATATTAGCGAAATATGAAAGCAGCATCACCTCTGTAGTTACAAACTTAGCAGGTGATATTGTGGAAACTCAAGATGGAGCACCTGTTGTAGCGGAGAATGTTGATATCAACAAAAACTATAAATTAGCTCCTGAAAATCGCTTGTTTCCAGTATTCAAATTTCACGATGAAGGTAATCCTGATGCGGTTCAAGCATATATCCTCCCGCTTTTTGGTGCTGGATTATGGGATGCTATCTGGGGATATTTAGCAATAGATACCGATTTGGAAACAATCAAAGGTGTGAAATTCGCTCACGCAGGTGAAACTCCAGGTTTGGGTGCAAGAATTACCGAAGGTGAAGTTCAAGAAAGATACCAAGGTAAAAAGCTTTATGAAAATGGAGAACTTGTATCTGTAGTTATGGTAAAAGGTGAGAACAATGATGAGTCCAAGCTTGGCCCACATAAGGTTGATGGCATGTCTGGAGCTACAATCACCGCTAATGGAGTTAATGATATGATGAGAAACTATGTAGGTTATTATCAGAATTACTTCGAAAAAAATGTGAAACAAAACGGAAGCATGGCAGTGCTTGCCAAATAAAATAGAGAACTATGAGCGCAGAAACTCTTGATAAACCTGTTGAAAAAGTAGCAGAAGGCTTATTGTCGAAAAGAAGGAAGAAGATTGTAACCGATCCTCTTTCTGACGACAACCCAATCACCATTCAAGTATTGGGAATATGTTCGGCATTGGCAGTAACTACCCAATTGCATCCAACCCTTGTAATGGCGATTTCGGTAATATTTGTAATGGTGATGTCTAGTTTCACTATTTCTGTATTGAGAAATCTAATTCCAGCTCGTGTTAGAATTATTGTACAGCTTGCTGTAATTGCAACGCTAGTAACCCTTGTTAACGAATTGCTAAAAGCTTATGCATTTGATATGTATAAGAGCCTTTCGGTATTCGTTGGTTTGATTATCACCAACTGTATAGTGATGGGTCGCTTAGAAGCATACGCATTAGGAAACAAGCCTTATGACTCTGTACTAGATGCACTAGGAAGTGCTTTGGGTTATTCTTGGATTATCCTTGCTGTAGCCTTCTTTAGAGAATTGCTTGGCTCGGGTGCAATCTTCGGTTTCAAAGTATTCGAAGCTGTAGGATTATCTTCATTTCCAACTAACGGCTTGATGGTAACACCTGTTGGAGCATTTATAATCCTTGGCCTAATTATTTGGGTACAAAGAACAAAAACTGGTTACGTAGAACATTAAACTCTAGACTAATGGATTTAATAAGCATAGGAATAAAAGCGATCTTTATCGAGAACATGGTTCTTGCCTATTTCTTAGGCATGTGTTCTTTCTTAGCTGTATCGAAAAAAGTAAGCACGGCCTTTGGGTTGGGTTTAGCAGTAACATTCGTTTTAACGATTACTGTACCTGCAAACTGGTTCTTACAAGAATATGTACTGAAAGAAGGCGCCTTAGCATGGTTGGGCGAAAGCTTCGCAACTATTGATTTGTCCTTCCTTCGTTTTATCATGTTTATTGCATTTATTGCTGCAATGGTGCAATTAGTGGAAATGGTAATCGAGAAATTCTCTCCAAGTCTTTATGGCTCTCTAGGTATTTTCCTCCCGCTTATTGCAGTAAACTGCGCAATTTTGGGTGGTAGCTTATTTATGGTACAGAGAGATTATACGATCAGTGAGGCAACAGTTTTTGGATTTGGATCAGGCTTTGGTTTCTTCTTAGCCATTATTGCTTTAGCTGCAATTCGTGAAAAATTAAAGTACTCACATGTGCCAGATGGACTTAAAGGATTAGGTATTACAATGTTTATAACCGGACTAATGGGAATGGCATTTATGTCATTTATGGGAATTAGTCTTTAAGTGAAACTTCACAATATTTTGAAAGCCTTCTCAATTTGGGAAGGCTTTTTTATTGGATCAAAATTCGTTAATTACCTTAATGCCATTTCCATGAAAGGAATTCATAAAGGGTAATAATTCAGCTCCTTCACCTAGGTTAATGGTCTCATAGATTAGTTTGTCGATATCCAAAAGTCCTCTTTTGATCATTTCCATCATTGGAGGGTAGGCGTGGGCTGCCATTCCATGGCTACCAATAATTTCTAGTTCATTTGCTACCACCAAGTGCATTGGAATAGGCGGGAGGTAATCTTCACCAGCCATCAAACCTACTTGAATATGCTTTCCTCTTTTGCGCAAATTGGCAATGGAATTGAAGCAAGTTTGCTTGCTTCCCAAAGCATCAATAGACACATCTACTCCACCTTTGCTTATGCTCTTCACAGCATCAATCACATGGGTTTCTAATCCATTTACCACATACTCAGCACCAAGCTCCTTTGCGATGAGTAATTTGTCCCTATCAATATCTATAGCGATTACTTGAGCTCCTAAAGCTTTGGCAATCATAATAGCAGATAATCCAACACCCCCGCAGCCATGAACAGCAAGCCATTGGCCGGGCATTAGTTTTCCTTGCTGTACTACAGCTCTAAATGATGTAATGAATCTACATCCCAAGCTAGCAGCTTCCTCAAAACCTATTTCATCCGGCAAGTGAACCAGATTGGTTTCAGCATACTGAATATTTACATATTCTGCGAACGACCCCCAATGAGTAAAACCAGGCTGAAACTGATAATCACAAACTTGCTGATTACCAGAAGTACATTGTGGACAGCGGCCACAACCACCAACAAAAGGTACAGTTACTCTATCACCAATTTTAAAGCCTTTTACACGCTTATCAATTTCTATAATAGTACCTGCGAATTCATGACCAGGGACATGCGGAAGGTTGATGTCAGAATCATGTCCCATCCATCCATGCCAGTCGCTACGACACATACCTGTAGCTCCTACTTTTATGATTACTGATCCCTCCGTTGGCGTAGGGTCAGGTAGATTTTCTATAGTTACTGAGCCTTGAAATTGAGTATAATATGCTGCTCTCATTTATTGTTTAGCTTAGGATATTGGTAAAATCACTCTAAAGGTAGTGCCTACACCTTCTTCGCTATCAAAGCTTAAATCTCCATCATGAGCTTTTACAATATCATAGCTTAAACTCAAGCCTAAGCCTGTGCCTTCACCGGTTGGTTTGGTGGTAAAGAATGGCTGCAATATTTTATCCCGTATTTTAAGAGGGATACCATTTCCATTGTCTGTGACCGAAATATTTACGGAACCATTAATATGTTTGGTTTCTATTGTCACTAAAGGTTTGTAATCGGATCCAGCAGATTTAGCTTGCTCATTCACAACATAAAAGGCGTTATTGATAAGGTTGAGCATTACCCTTCCAATATCCTGTGGTACTACTTTTACCTTAGGCAGCTCAGAATCGAAATTGATCTGATAATTGTCTCTAAAATCTTTGTCGTGGGAAGCCATTGCATGCAGTGAGAGTTTTAAATACTCTTCTACTAAAGTATTTAAGTTTATTTGCTGTTTTTCTCCCTTTCCTGCGCTACTATGAGCCAGCATACCTTTTACAATCGCATCAGCACGTTTTCCATGCTTGGTGATGATATCCAGATTACTTTGAAGGTCGGATAAGATATCGTTGATCATTTCTTCATCTCTCGATTCCGCATTCTTTTCATTCTCCTCTTTCAATTCATCAATGAGCTCAATACTTAACTCCGAAAAATTATTGATAAAGTTTACTGGGTTTTGAATTTCATGTGCAATACCTGAAGTCAATTCACCCAATGATGCCAGTTTTTCCTGTTGGATAAGTTGGGCTTGGGCCTTTTTAAGTGTTGCAAGAGAATTGCGTAACTCTATAGTACGATCAGCAACTTCCTGTTCCAATAGTTCCTTTTGTTTCTCTATAAGATGTTGTTTTTCTTTTTCCGCTTTCAACTTTCCTTGGGTTAACCTCATGTTTTCCCTTAGTTTTTCGCTTAGTTGGCGATTGGTAATGGAAACACCACGAGCAAGGTAAAATGAATATCCTGCTGCCGCTGTAATGGTAGCGAAATTCATGAAAAACAGCTTGTCCGACCATAATACTGATAATCCAAATGTGGCTTTTAATAAGCCTGGGAATACCAAGATGAATGAAACTACGAAGCAAATAAAGATGATATTAGTCCCTTTCATATTGTGAACTATCCTAGCATTGATTAGTAGAATTAAGCCGATAGTCATCGTCAACATGAAAAAGAAATAGCTAATACTGCTGTTGGCAACTGGATCTTGAATGGTAATAACAAGTACAACCAGACCTACAACCAAGTTCAAATAGGGGAGCCAATTGAACTTCTTGTCCATGATCTGATAGATAAAAAACTGTAGGACAACGGCAGCTAAAATATGAAATACGCCCTTCCAAAGCAGTAGTCCGGAAAGCTCTTCCGGGGCTACAGCTGGTCTGAAGAATATGCCGCTTAGAAAGATACCTGATAGGCAAAAGAAGAAAATAGCACATGTTAAATTAGCAATTTCAATCGGATAAAATCCAAATAGAATAAGGTGCAATAGACCCAAAGCAACCATAAATCCAAATATGAAATGATATCGGCTGATTTCGGCTTGAAATTCCTCACCATCTGCAATTATTAACTCTCCAGCTGTTGATGGCAATGCTATTGACAAATCTAATCCTGAATGTGAAATGCCCCAGTATTTTTCAGCTGCAAAATTCGTATACCTAATTTCTATCTTTTGTATAGCCTGTTCTGCTAATTTAAATACTATGAATGGTATTTTGCCTACAGCTTTTTCCTCCCGCTGGTTTTGTCCGATTTCACCAGCTTTCCCAATTAATTCACCATTTATATATATTTCGGCAGCGCCTCTTATTTTACCGTAAATACTTACTTCTTTGCCATAAAGACTTGGGTCTATTTCGAGAAATGTTTGGAATTTCGTAACACCATTCCAATCAGATGGTAATTGATCTTTGGCTAAGCGTATATCGATTGGTCTCCAACTTCCTTCCTTGTCCCAATCAAATCCATCCACTGGCTGATATTGCCAAGCACCTGCTTCTGATAGCGAAATTTGTGTGGTTTCATTGAGTGATTTGACCTTAATTGGGGAAGAAAAGTCTTGACTAAAACCTGCCTTTCCAAAAAGGAAAAGAATGGTTGCTATTAGCCAGATTACGGAGTTTTTCATATTCTAAAATTATATAAATAATATGTAATAATGAATTTTATTGCTTTCCATCATGAGCCAATTTTTGTGAATTTTTAAAGCTATAATCAAGGGTTTTTAATGTTCAGATTGTCCATCAATGAGTGGTTAAAATTGAGAAAATTTTATCCTCAGAATATTCAGATAATTAATCCTTTATAAATGGACTTCTTATCAAAAACCAAAATGTCTGCTTTTTGTCATTATCAAATTCGTCAAGTCCTAAATTTACTTTCTCCACAGGTTTGTATTTAAAAGTGCCAAAAATTCTATCCCACAAAATGAAGATGTCTGCATAGTTTGAATCCGTATATTTCTGATCCTTATCATGATGAAGCTTGTGTAAATTGGGGGTTGTAAATATTAAGCCAAAGGTGCGATCCATCCAAGTGGGAAAACGGAGATTGGAGTGCGCAATAACCTGAAATGGCGTAAGTACTAAAAGGTAAAAACCTACAATCAGTAAATCCAAACCAAATAGGCTGCAAGCTATAATAGTTGCCGTGCCAAACCATAACAATATTTCCATCGGATGCGATCGGAAGTAGGTAGAGGAATCCATTTTGGTGTCGCTATGATGCACGCGGTGGAAGCGCCAGATTAAAGGAACAAGGTGTGATAATCTATGAAAGCAATAAGCAGCAAAATCTAGGATTAAGAGACCTAAAATTAGCTTAACCCATAGAGGTAATTCAATCATGAAAAATAATCCAATCTCATTTTGATTGAGCCATTCGATAATGAAAACAGTGAGGGTAGCCCAGAAAATATTGATTGTTATAAAAAGTATCTGGAATAGGAAATTATGCCAAAAATGCCTTCCTCTACCACTGAAGGGAAATTGAGTAGATAGAATTTGCTCCAAAGTAAATAATATTACAATGATACCTATTACAAGGTAATTGAGGTCGATTGAAAGAAGGTACTCTAATTTATCCATTTTTTTAAAATGAGCTCAAATTGAATTGATTTACACCTCGTTTTTCGATGAATGGCTTACTTTTTATTCCATTGTAAAATCACCTCAGTAAAAAATAATGGGATGACCCAAGAAAGCCATATAGCTGTTGAACCAGTTTCTTGAGATGAACCAAATTCATTATAGAATGGCTGACTGGTAAGCCAGCGGAAGAGTACAAAAGCAAAAGTCACAACATAGCTTCTAATCATCCATTCTTTGTGTAGTTTAATGCGCCTAAGTAGTATAAACCTGAAGGCCATTCCGGTAGTAGTAAACCAGGCAAAAGCCAAACCTATTAAGGATAAGCTCCATGTCCAGTGAATTGCCAACCCTGTTGTTAATGCAAGAGCAATAGAACTTATGGTTCCAACCATAATTCCTGTGATATAGGCTATTCCCATTACTATGTGCATGTTTAGGTACTTTCTTCGGAAATCAGTCCAAAACTGAAAAGGGCCTACTATTAAAGCAACCAAACCTCCAGTGATGTGTCCAATGAGTGGCCATTTCATTACCCAAAACCTTCCAAAAACATTTTCACTAAGGCCAAAGTAGGGCAAGGCATCATTAATGATAAATTTGCCCGCAAAGAGAATCAAGAATATCCAAAAGGCTAGTCTCAACCAAGAGTGCCATGAGTTAGGCATTAATGAAAGTTGTTTATTAACCATAGCAGATTGTTAATATTTACTCAAAGAAATTCTAGCAGATTGAAACTCTATCCCTAGGTCCTTTTTTGCCAAACTATTGGAATAAGCGATTCTAGCAGGGCGGGAGGGTTCACTATTATTAAGCATCAATGTAATATCCGAAACAGGGTAGCTTTCACTGCTTAGGAGGTAGTTTTTACCATGCAATCCTTCTTTAGTTGCAGCTACATAGATTCCTCCCGCTACATCTTCCACATCTACCATGGCAAATTCAACATCATTATCATATAGACTTTGCATGAATGGATCCGGAGCAATTTTATTCTTTAATAAAAACTGTAAGCCAGTAGAAGTTGAATCTTCTCTGTTTGAAAGTGATTTGCCAATAACCATTACAGGCGAAACTGTGACAATTTCAAAAACTAGATTTGGTTGAGAATCAATGAATTTTTCTACTGCTCGCTGAGCAAGAAACTTTGCTTGAGCATAAGGGTGACTAGCTTCATTAAAGTATGGTTGGTCATTTTCATTAAAAATTTCGCTCGGTTTTTTATTTCCTACTGGCATAGGGAAATCGGTATTGAAGGCGCCTACAGAAGCAATAATTACCACCTTCTTTATTCCTAAAGTTTTTTGAATGGCCTTCAAGAAGTTTTCAGTACCTTTTACAGTCGGGTCAAATAATTCTGTTTTTGGATCATTTACAGCAAGTTGGAAAGGTGTGCCACCATGAATTACAATTTGACATCCTTTTAAAAATGACTCAAGCTCAGCTTGGTTTTGTACATTTAAACCAACAATTTCCAGATTCTCATTATTTGGTAATTTCTTCAAGTGAGCATATTTCTCTTTTTTGGAAGTGTCTGTGGTAGAGACTTTTACTTTAAATCCATTCTCTAAAAATTTCTTTGTATTGTAGCTTCCGATAAACCCAGAGCCACCTATAATACCTACTGTTATCATATATTTTTTTAGGGTTTTGTTTATTTTTATTTAGGGTCATGTACTTCTAATTCAATCTCAATTAAAAATTCGGGCATCACTAAACTTTTTACTTCCATCCAAGATCCCGTGGGAAATCTCTTGGTGTAGATTGAGTTTCTGTATACTGCATTTTCTAAAAAAGCCGGCATATCGGTAGTGAATACATTTTCAACTATTACATCGTCGAAAGTACAGCCGTAGTGAGAAAGCACCTTTTCTAAATCAGCATAACAATTTTTCATTTGTTGAAGGATGTCTCCAACAGCTAGTGGGTTTCCTTCATCATCCATGCTCACCGCACCAGATATTTTGATGCTATTGCCTACTTTTACCGCATGCGTATAGCCATACGCTTTCTCAAGTTCTGGTCTAAGGTTAAAATAAACAGGAGTGTTTCGGTTAGTTTGGCCCATTGTATTGTTGATTTGTTTGGAATACTCTTTCAATATGTTCTAGCGTAAATTTTTTTGCCAAAGATTAAGGACTAAGGCTCTTAAAAATTGTCCCGAGTGACTGATATTTTTATCTAGGAATATTTGATCACTTAATTCCTGATTTTCAATAACTTTTTCTTGTATCTTGAGTGCATGAACAGGCTTTTTGTATCCTTTTTGCTTTTGCTGTCCTTCGATGTAAATGCACAAATTGTTCAGCAAAATGGGCAAATTCAGTATCTTAAGATTTTTGAGGAAACAGATGATTTTGGCCCTGAGTACCTAAATGTACTCGAGCAAAGCATAGAAAGTATCAAGCAAGATACCTTGCGATTTCGGGTGTTGAATGATCTTGCATACTATTATCATACAAGGAATCTCAAAAAATCTTTGGAGATCATTAATCAAAGTTTGAAGGAAGTTAGGTTAGCCGACAATGAATTGTGGGAGGGGAGAATGCAAGTTACGCAAGGTGCTATCATGCTTAGATTAGAGGAACTTGACCAAGCAGAATTAGCCTTGAGAAGTGCGCTACAAAAATTGCCCGAAGCAGAAACTTGGTTGCTGCTGACTAATTTGGGCTATGTATTTGAGCGAAGAGGTGACTTGAGTATTGCCTTTGAATATGCAACAAAAACCCTTGAATTAGGCGAAAAGTATAAGGATAAAAAAGCCATTGCAATGGCCTATTCCGATATCAGTAATCTATTTTGGAAGCAAGGGAAATATGAAAGTGGAGTAGAGTATGGCTTAAAATCTATCGCAATTTTTGAAGAAAGAGGAATTAAGGATTTAGATTACGATTTCACACTTCATGTACTAGGGAATAATCTAATGGAGCTAGGACGGTTTGAAGAGGCTTTACCCTATTACCAACAATCCACAGAGATAGGAAAGCAATATGGATTTTATAATAATCTGAGCGATACCTATATAGCCCTTACAGATTTATACAGTCAAATGGGTGATTTTAAAAATGCAGAAACTTCAGGAAAAGAGGCGCTTAAATACGCCGAACTACTGCAAAATGACTTCATGATTGTGCGGTCTTTACATTCTCTAGGTAAATTGAAAAATAAGCTTGGAGAGTATGCTGCAGCGGTAGTCTACCTTGAGCGGAGTATCCAAACTGCCACAGCTGATTTTGGAGACATATATTATCTAAGCTTAATTCACAGAGACCTAAGTGAAGCTTTCGAAGGAGCTAATAGAATAGAAGAGTCTTTAAATGCATTCAAAAAATATAATGAACTAAACCAATTGGTTTTCAATACGGAGGCTGATCAGCGGATTGCACAGCTACAAACTGAAATGGATGTCAACCAAAAGGAAAATATCATTTTGCTTCAAAATGAGGAATTAAAGAAACAAGAAATCATCCAGTTGTTTACCTTTATTCTGACGGCTGTGATGGTCTTATTCTTGTTTTTGCTCTACAGAGTTTTTATACGCAGAAAAAAGTACAGTTTACTTCTAGAAAAGCAGAATAAGGAAAAAGAATTTCTATTGAAGGAAATCCACCATAGAGTAAAGAATAATCTTGAAACTATATCCAGCTTACTTTCTTTGCAAACTGCTCAGGTAGATAATGCAGAATTGCGGGATATCATGCGCGAAAGCCAAAATAGGGTACAAAGTATGGGGATTATTCATCAAAACTTGTATCAGGGCGAGAATTTGGCTGCAATCGAAATGAAAAACTATTTTGAAAATTTAGGAGGCTTTATCATAGATTCATTTGATATGACAGACCGGGTAGTGTTTGAATGTGAAATGGAAAGGATGGAACTGAATGTAGATAGGGCTATACCTATTGGATTGATTGTGAATGAAATTATTACTAATTCATTGAAATATGCTTTCCCAAATGGTAGACAAGGTATCATTGGCATAAGTATGCGGGAGGAAAATTCTATATTGCATTTATCTATCACCGATAATGGAGTAGGTTTTAGCGAAAACCCTCAAGTAAAAGGGACAGGATTTGGAACTCAATTGATCGAACTTTTGACGAGACAATTAGATGGCAAGATGAAACTAAACAAACAATTAGGTACAGAAGTAGTTTTTGAATTTCAACTTGAAAATGCAGCATGAGTAAAAAAGCAAGAATCCTGATAGTGGAAGACGATATGATAATCGCTGCAAATATTTCCTTACAGCTTTCCAATTTGGGCTATGATGTTACAGGCATTGAGTCTCGCGGTGAGGATGCGGTAAATCATGCAAAAGAGAATCAGCCCGATATCATTCTAATGGATATAAATCTCAAAGGAAAAATTAATGGAATAGAAGCCGCAAGCCAAATTCAGGAAAGTATTGATATACCTTTAATTTATCTTACTGCAAATTCGGATGATGCCTCCTTCCAAAAAGCTAAAGAAACCAAACCTTATGCATTTATTACAAAGCCATTTAATAAACTAAACTTAGAACGTACCATTGAGCTAGTTATCGAAAAGATCAATACGGAAGTTAAAGGAAACCGTGAGATAAACACACTTTCAGATTGCATGGATGATCGGATATTTATTCGAAATAATGGCAAACTCATCAAATTGATGCTAGATGAAATCCTCTACATTGAAGCGGAAAGAAATTATTGTAATATCGTAACCTTAAGTAAAAACTATTTAATTGTTAGTCCATTAAATTCATTTTGTGAAAAAGTTGAAAGCAAGGATTTCTTACGAGTACATAGATCCTATGTAGTAAATATCAAAAAATTGGATGCGGTTGCGGATTCCCATTTGGAAATCAATAGAAAGGTGATTCCAATAAGCAAAATGTATAAGGAAAGTCTAATGAATAGTATAAAGAAGGTTTAATTTAGGCTGACTCTTTAGCTGATCTTACCATCACCATTTATATCCTTGCCGCTATGCTCTTCCAGAACTTTCAATGTTTTCATCAAGAGCTCTTGCGTTTTCTGCAGCTCACTTTCTAGGTAGGCAACTCTTGCTTCTAAAGTAGATGCTCTAGAACTTTGAGTTGATATTTGGCTTTGTTGAATTAGATTCCAGAATAGTCCCATAATTAATATTTTGGGTAAATATAAAAATAGCTTTCTGAATTTCTAATTTTGGTTAATTGATTATCTTTTTCCACTGTTCTGGATTTGTAATCCAGAACTACAGATAAAAAGGATTTGCAATACGACTTTATCAAACTTTGAATTATCAATCTCTAAGAATCGTGAATATTTAATTAAACCTCTCCTTCAATTCCTCTCTAAAATCCGTATCACTTAATATTTGCAATTCAAAATCATTGATGCTCATTTGTAGTCTTTGCTGCTCCACAAAATTGAGGTCGTTGAAAAAATATACTAGCTCGGTTTTGTCGCCAGATATTTCAGTGGCGTACAAACAACGTGTTAGAACAAATGCTGTGGATCCTCCTTTACTACCAGTATGCTTTAGCCACGATCGATTGGCAGGGTTTGCAAGCATAAACTCCATTATTTCGTCTAAGTATTCTTGAGTGCCTTCAGCAAAATATTCTCTGTCATTTATCAACTTCATTATTTTAAGGTAATCGGCTGCGGTTGAAGCGGGCAATCTGTCCGACCATATTTTTTGTAAATCGAAAGCAAGGTTTCCTAAAGTGGATTTGTAGCTAGTATCTGATTTCAGTTTCTGGTGGATGTCCAACGTTAGATCAATGTATTCTTGCTGTGAAAGCTCTTGCAGCTTTTCAATCAATTCCTCCCGCTCTATTCCATTTTCAAATTCCTTACTTACCAATAAGGCCGAAACGATAGGATAGATAGGTGTATGTTGGTTCAAGTCCAGTTTATCAAACTGCTTATTAATATTTTCCATCCCCAGTTTATCAATCAGCCATTCCGTATTTGCATTGGAGCTAAACATGATCATGCCTTTGGTGATATCCCGAATACTTATTTTGCCGTCATTTATTTTATCGCTTGCCCAATTGAGCCAGGCTGGGTGTGCTCCACCATCTGTATTTGGAATGTAATACAAGTCTAGCTCTGTGATAGGAATCTGCTCATTGGGATCGATACTTCCATTCTGTGCTTGTTCAGCATATTCTATTGCCACGACCACCTTCATGGTGCTTGCAAGTGTCATCAGCTTATCTGGATTATGGGCTGCGATTAATTCGCCATTGTGCATAAGCATCATAGCAGATTTGTCTGGATGCGCTAATGCAAAATCTGGAATGGTGTTTTTGTCGGGAAAGAAATAATAAGCGGCAATCCCAAAAGTGATAAATATGAGTGCGATAAACACTCCTAATCCGATTAATATTTTTTTCAACATGGTGTTAGTTGTTTAGTTCTTCGATAGTTTGGTTGAGCTGAGCTAAAATTGGCTCAAAATCATCTTTTACGGCTTTTCTATTTAAATAATAGATATATCCGAATAGGGCAATCATCCCGATAAAAGTGAGTATAAGTTCAAGTTGCCCACTATCGGAGCCTATGTTGATTAATGATGCACACAAAAAGGCCGGTAGAATATACCAGTACAATACTGTTTTAAGTAAATTCATTTCTTTGACCAAATACTCTTTTGATTGCGTTAAGAATGCTTTTTGACTTTGCTGAGCATCTATTTGAACTTTGTATTTTTTCACTCTTTTCAGTTTGTAAATTACTAAAGCACAATAGGGTACAATCAACCCAAAACCTAATTGCTGCAAGCTGGAATCAACAAAATAGGCTAAGAGAATGGCCATTGGGATCATAATTAACGCAACAGTGATTTCCAGAGAATCACGCTTTTTTAATTTTGCATCAAACTCACTCAGGTTTTCAGTAAGTTCTGTCAGCAATTTGTTAGCATCTATACTAACTTTATTGCGCTGATTACCCTCCCGCCAAATATTTAATAGTTTCAAATCATCCATGATCTTGATTCATACAGTTTAATAATTTCACCTTAGCCCTTTTCATCTTCACGGCAACATGATTTTCGCTAATGCCAATAATTTCGGCAATTTCCTTATGAGACAACTCCTCCAAATGCAGCAAAACAATACTTCTGTCAGGCTCCTGCAATTGCTGAATACATGATTGCAGCTTTGTGAATTGAGTCTCATCTTCTTGACGATGGCTTTCTTCATGCAGGTTTTCCAAATGGACACTTGTAAGTTTCACCGTTTCCATTTTGGATTTTTTATTCCGCAAACTCAATCGAATACAAGTGTTGAGTGCAATCCGATAAATCCATGTAGAAACACTTGAATTGCTTTGAAATGAAGGGAGAGATTTCCAAATGGCAATGGTAACTTCTTGGAACAAATCCTGCTTTTCTGCTAAATCCGAAGCATATGCGCCACAAATCCGCAGAATCATATCCTTGTTACTTTCTAGAATCTCAATGAAATTACTGTTCAATTCCTTCATTTTACTAAGCTGAGATTTATCCGTCTCATAAGCTTAGTTACAAATTATTTGAAAATATGACAGATTGATTAAATTTTTTTTGAAGGAACCGCAAAATGGTAGGATGAGGGCGAAATATAACTGTTCTGGATTTGCAATCCTGAACCAAAGATAAATAGGATTTGTAATCAGACTTTCAGCAAGTTTTTGAATTGTGTGGTAGAAGCGGGAGGGAATAGGTTAATGGAATGCTGTCATTAATTTATAGTCTTATGACTAGCTCATAAGTCCAACTATTTTCTTTCTTATTATATCTCACCACGACACCTTGAAAATATTTTACTGGCAAATTGGTCTTATTATGCCTTTTAATTTCCCATGTATCAAATTGGCTTAGTAGCTCTACAGCATCTCTTTCAAGTTGATTATTAATTCTATCCTTATTTATAGAAAAGGATATAGGCAACCCGAAGATTGAATCCTTTTGCACAAGAAGTGATTTTCTGGATGCAAGATTTATCAATTTCCCTTTTTCATCAATTGCTAAATCGATCAAAGCAAGTTCATTTTCATAGTCTTTTGGTTTTGCTGCTGATACAATTGAATCAAAATTCAATATTGGTTGTACAGGATTGAAATAAAAATCATCCTCTATAAAGAATTTCTGAAGGTCAAGGTCTTTTCCATTGTCTAAAATCTTTTGATCGTATTCATTAATTTTTCTAGATGATGTAGGCATAGAATTGGAACACATGTAATCAAAAGAAATCCTTGAACCATCTAATTCAGCATAAATTAACCAGGTTTCACCTAATTTTATGTGCCAGTCACATGATGTAAAGGTGCCAGTTATTTCACCTTCTGCAGGTCTATTTATGGTTACTGTTTGTAATTGGCTTTGATTCTTATAATTCTTTATAATCTCCAAAGTTGCAGTGTAAGTGAGAGAATCCTCAGCATAAATCTTTGAAATTACTCTACCTTCAAAAACAATGTCTGAAGAGTAGAATTCAAGCGTTGTTAATGGCATATCACAACTGCAGGCAAAAGCTTGATTGAAGCCCAACAAGATTAATATCGTAATTAATAGCCTATTCATTTAGGTGAATATAACTATTAATTTGATTCATCTCAATTAATTGAAAATGCTAAAACAGGTTTTAGGAATTGAATTGTAAATTCAATTGATCTGACTTCAAGATTGCAAATCTCGAAGAGTAAGTCACTTAAGTTTTTACGCAATTTCTTTAGTCAAATACTCAGTGATCAATCCAAGCAACTCCTCACCACTACTCAAGTCTTGTCCCCACAATTCAGCATTTGCAAGAATCGTTTTTGCAACTTCAGTTGGGTTTTCTTTCAGCCAAGCATTTTGAAAAAAGGCAATTACTTCTTCATCATCGCTTACCGGAAGAGTTTCACCATTTTGAGTGCCTTTGTAGAATTGAAATAATGCCGCCATTGCCATTACCAATTTAATAGGCCAATTTCCATTTGCAGCTTTATAGTCAAGCATTGAGGGCAATACTCTTACTTTGAATTTTGAAACTGAATTTAAGGCAATACTTTTCCATTCGTGATGAATAAATGGGTTTCTGAAACGATCCATTACATCGTTTGCAAATTCGACTAACTCTTCTTTCGGTAAATCAATGGTAGGTATGATTTCCTCGAATATAAGGTCTTTAATAAACTCAGCCATTTGTGGATCTTCAACCGTTTCTTTCACTGCTCTAAATCCTCTTAAATAAGCATAGGCCATCATAGCAGTATGTACGCCATTAAGTATTCGTACTTTCCTTATACGGAATGGATGAATATCATCCACGATCTTTACTTTAAGACCTGCCTTATCAAATGGTAGTAAATGGTAAAGCTCTTTTGGCCCTTCAATAGCCCACAAATGGTACGGCTCAGCTTTTACTACCATACTATCATCAAAGCCAATTTTAGCTTTTATTTCTGAAATGGTTTCTTTAGGATAGCCCGGCACAATACGATCTACCAAAGAGTTGCAAAAAGTGATATTTCTTTCCAGCCAATCCATAAACTCTGTTGATAACTCCCATAAATCTGCATATTGCAGAATACATTTTTTTAGCTTGTCTCCATTTTTCTCAATTAACTCGCATGGGATGATAACTAATGGCTGATTCTTTATCTCTTGTTTCTGGCTAAATCTATAATACAAAAGGGCTGTCAACTTACCAGGATAAGTTATTGGTGTATTTTCAAAATCTTTATCCAATTCACTAAAAACAATTCCAGCCTCGGTTGTATTTGATATTATCAGTTTCAAATCTTTGTTTTCAGCTAATTTCAAATACTCATTGTAATTCGTATATGGATTGATTACTGATTTAATATTTTTAATTAGCCTGATTGTATCGACCTGTTTGTTTCCTTCGAGACCCTGTATCAATACATGATACAAGCCTTCTTGTTTGTTGAGCAATTCGCCCATTCCATTTTCTATAGGTTGTACAATTTGTACGTCTCCATCGAAACCTGTTTTTTCATTTAAAATATCGAGCATCCAATCTACAAATGCTCTGAGGAAATTACCTTCTCCAAACTGAATTACCTTTACAGCACGGTCAGATTTGCTGTTACTATTTTGTCGTGTAAGTGAACGCATTGCTAGAAAATTGAGCTATAAAAACAATATGGTGGATGGTATTGGAGTCTTAAATTTTAAAATTTGAAATACTCCTTGGCATTGTGATAGCAGATATCGGATACAATTTTGCCTAACCAAACTTCATCTGCTGGCAACTCGCCATTGGCTACATCTCGTCCAATCAAATTGCAAAGCACACGTCGGAAATACTCATGTCTTGGAAAGGATAAGAAGCTGCGAGAATCCGTAAGCATGCCCACAAAGCAGCTAAGTAAATTCAAGTTCGAAAGCGCATTCAATTGTTTTTCAATCCCATCCTTTTGATCTAAAAACCACCAGCCAGAGCCAAATTGGATTTTGCCTTTTACCGATCCATCATTGAAGTTGCCAATCATAGTTGCCATTACTTCATTGTCTGCTGGGTTGAGGTTATACAAGATTGTTTTGGCAAGTTGATCTGTAGAATCTAACTTATTTAGATATGCACCCAATGCTTGTGCTTGCGGGAAATCACCAATAGAATCGTAGCCTGTATCTGGCCCAAGAGTGCTTAGCATTCGAGTGTTTGTATTACGCAACGCACCCAAATGGTACTGTTGCGTCCAGCCTAATGCATGGTACATTTTACTCAAATGAAGCAAAGTCTTGAATTTGAAGAATTGAATTTCGGGAATGGATAATTCCTCCCGCCTTGTGATCCGTCTGAAAATCTGGTTGATATCGAAAGTATTCTCTTCAAAGTAATAAAGCTGCTCTAATCCATGGTCAGATAGTCTACCTCCTTTTGAATGGAAATAATTTACCCGGTTCTTTAGTGCATCAAGCAAATCATCGTACTTGTGAATATTGATATTACTTGTTTCACCAAGTTTCTCTAAATAAACCAGGTAGGTTTTTGTGTTTTCTACGGCATAAGCTTTATCAGGACGAAACGCAGGCAATAGATTAGGATGCAAATCTTTACTTTTGGCCAGATCATGATATTCCAAACTATCAATCGGGTCGTCTGTAGAACAAACTGTTTCGACATTCATCTTTTTTAATAATCCGAATGCTCCATAAGACTCAGATTTGAGTTGGCGGGAGGTTTCAGTATATATCTCATCGGCTGTATTGGCCGTCAATAGCATGTCTATCCCAAAGTATCTTTTCAGCTCCAAATGCGACCAATGATATAAGGGATTTCTTACTGTATAAGGAACAGTTTTGGCCCATTGCTGGAACTTCTGATGAGGTTCGGCATTGCCTGTAATATATTTCTCATCAATTCCTAAAGTCCTCATTGCCCGCCATTTGTAGTGGTCACCATCGAGCCAAGCTTCCGTAATCTGATTGAAGATTTTATTCTCAGCAATGTATTGTGGGGATAAATGACAATGATAATCTATAATAGGCAAATGAGCTGCGTGATTGTGGTAAAGCCTTTTCGCAAATTCATTTGTAAGTAGAAAGTCCTCGTTCAAAAATGTAGAAACTGATTTCTTCGTTTCAATACTATGGCTTGATGTAACCATTTCTGTTTATTTTATTTAAGAATTTCTTTTAGTTGAATCTCTGAATATGACTTCAGGCTTCAATACTGTTTTCTGTTGTATGGTAGCTTTTTTCGGATTTTGGAGTAAATCAAAAAATGTTTCTGCGGCTACATGTCCCATCGAAATATTTACCTGATCTACAGTGGTGAGAGAAGGATCTGTAAATGAAGTAAATGGCTCATTTCCAAATCCAGCTACGCCTACATCTTGAGGAATCCTTTTCCCATTTTGCTTTAATACCTGCATCGCACCCATCGCAGCATAATCTGATGAAGAAAATACTGCATCGAATGGAACATTTCTTTCAAACAGCTCAATCATACTGTTTTTTCCATCTTCCAATTGCATATTGCTTTCTACAATTAGCGCAGGATCAGGCTCAATATTATGATCGAACAATGCGTCCAAATAACCTCTTAGACGTTCTTTATAAATGTTAATTTTCTTTGGACTGGTAAAGTGTGCAATCCGCTTATATCCTTGCTGGATCAAATGCTCTACAATTTGATATGCACCTTGATAATCATCTATAACTACTTGACTTACATCTAATTCATTAGTGATTCGATCAAACAATACCAATGGAATACCTTTGTCCATCACTCTTTTGAAGTGATCAAAATTCTCTGTGTTTTTACTCACCGAAGCAATTATCCCATCTACTCGAGCACTCATTAGAGCTTCAATATTCTGCACTTCCTTTTCGTAGCTATCGTACGATTGGGAGATGATTACTTGATAATTGAGCTTATTGGCAACATCGTCAATTCCTCTTGCTACGCTTGAGAAAAAATTACGATTGGTAGTAGGTACTACTACACCAATCAATTTGCTTTTCCCACTTCTTAGAGCCGATGCAATATTATTTGGCTGATAGTTGAGCTGCCGAGCCATTTTATGCACCAATTTCTTTGTGGCGTCTGAAATCCTTGGATTGTCATTTAACGCACGCGAGACAGTAGATGCAGTAATATTCAATTGCTCTGCGATATCATGTATAGTTGCCTTTCCGGAATTTTTTGCCATAATAATTTAGGTTAGATCATACGGTTTCCCAATAGTTGCAAGAATACCCCCATCTACATAAATAATTTGCCCATTCACGAAATTACTTGCTTCCGAAGCTAAAAATATGGTGGTTCCAGCCAAATCTTCCGGGTTTCCCCATCTTCCGGCTGGTGTTCTATTTATGATAAATTCATTCATTGGATGTCCGCTTACACGAATTGGTGCAGTTTGCTCAGTAGCAAAATAGCCAGGACCAATGCCATTTACCTGAATGTTGAGTCTTGCCCATTCGGTAGCTAAATTGCGAGTGAGCATTTTTAGACCTCCTTTTGCAGCAGCATAGGCTGTAACGGTATCTCGACCTAATTCAGACATCATAGAGCAAATATTGATGATTTTGCCACCACCATTTCGAACCATTCCTTTTGCTACCCGCTGCGCCATAATAAATGGAGAAACCAAATCAACGTCTATTACGCTGCGGAAATCTGATACTTTCATCTCCAAAGCTGGTTCTCGCATTATTTTACCTGCATTGTTTACAAGTATATCTATAGAGCCAAACTTCGTTTCAATTTCACTTATATATTGATCTACAGCTTGTTCATCAGTTACATCAAACAAATAGCCATGCGCTTCTATTCCATCAGCTTTGTATTCTGCCAAAGCTTTTTCCATTTTGGCAGGAGTATGTCCATTTATGATTAATGTAGCCCCATTATTCGCTAGGGCTTTGGCCATTGCCATTCCCAATCCATGAGTTGCGCCAGTAACTAATGCAGTTTTGCCAGAAAGATCAAACAGGTTTTTCATCTTATCTCAATTCTGTTGGGCTAACTTTATCCATATCGCCATAGTCAAGATTTTCGCCAGCCATACCCCATATAAACGTATAGTTGGATGTGCCAGCGCCACTATGAATAGACCAAGGTGGTGAAATTACTGCTTGCTCATTGTGCACCCAAAGGTTTCGGGTAGATTGTGGTCTGCCCATAAAATGAGAAACCGCGGCCTTTTCGTCTAAATCAAAATAAAAATAGGCTTCCATTCGTCGGTCATGCGTATGAGCAGGCATTGTGTTCCAAACGCTGCCTGGTTTCAGCATGGTCAAACCCATTTGCAATTGGCAGGTGGGTAAAATTGAGTTCACAATTAATTGGTGAATTAAGCGATGGTTGGATTCATTTGCAGAGCCCATTTCCATAATATTAGCTTCATTCATTCCAATTTTGCGAGTAGGATAGGAGCAATGAGCAGGCGCAGAATTAAAATACAGTTTTGCTTCTCCACTTGCTAAAGGTTCAAATGTTACATCTTTTGCTCCTTTACCTATGTATAATGCTTCTTTATTAGCTAGTGTGATTGTTTCTCCATCCACTTTGATAGTCGCAGGAGCACCAATATTAATAATTCCAATTTCACGACGTTCTAGAAAGTATTCAGCCTTCAGCTGATCTACCGTCTCTAGACGAAGACTTTGGCTTACCGGATGAATTCCACCAACAATTAGTCTATCATTAGTGGTATATACTCCAGAAATTGTATCTTTAATAAACAGATCAGGAATTAGAAAATGCTCACGCAGTTGTTCGGTAGAATATTTTTCAACGTCATTGGGATGGGCGGCATATCTTGTAGAAATTTTCATTTGCATAGTTCCGTGTAATCGTTTGCACAAAAAAGACGATTTCTAATTAATTTAACAAAAAATATTCAGCTTTATTTTCTCTCTGATTACATCATCCTCCCGCAAATTGTTCCAAATACTATTATAATAGGCGATTAAAAAAGATTTTGACTTGCTTTGTTATTCCAAGTAAAATTTCTAAATATGCAATCGATTGCTCAAATATCATGAAATTGTGTTTGAGTTAGCTCTGTTTTTTTTTACTAAAAGCCTCAATAATATTCAAAATGAATAGCCCATTCAAAATTTATTCTAACCTTTCAAAGGCAGTTTTGGCACTTGCTATTGTGTTTTTGACTTCATGTGAGGCAAATGAACAATCATCAGAGAGTGCAAATTCTACTATTGAGTTTACCGTAAGTAATCCAATAGACAAGTTACGCCAAAATCAATTAATCGAAATACCCATCAGTTTTATAATAGCTAAAGCCACAGATTTCAATGTTGATGGTTTTGTAGTAATGTTCGGAGAGACTGAGTTGAGTGCAGAAATCAATGCAAATGACGATTTGGTTTTTGTTTTGCCGGAAATTGGACCAAATGCAACACAAGCTATTTCCATTAGCTATGATTCAGAAAATTCAATTGAGAGAAATTATCCAAAACTGACACAAGCTGAATTGTCTGTGAAGGAGGGTGGCTATTTTGAAGATAGAAAATATATTGGTGGTGATTTTGTAAATATTACCACTCTTAGAGTACCAGATGAACATACAGATCACTCATTTTATATCCGCTATGAAGGCCCGGGTTGGGAGTCAGACAAAGTTGGATATCGCTTTTATTTAGATTGGCGAAATGGTATCGACGTTTTTGGTAAAAAAGTAAGTGAGCCAATATTGCAAAAGGTTGGTTTGGATGGATTCGATTCCTATCACGAAATGCAAGACTGGGGGATGGACATCCTCAAAGTCGGGAGCTCGCTGGGTTTGGGTTCTATTGCCACACTTATAGATGGTAAAGCCCGAAGAGTGGACGAAACGGATAGCTTGTATTCAGAAATTCAATTCGATGGATCTGTTTACTCATCCATCAAAACCAATTACTATGGCTGGAATTTGCCCGATGGTAAAGTAGATGTTGAATCTGTTATTAGTATCCATGCAGGCACTAGATTGTCTAAAAATTCTTTGAGCTTCTCTCGACCTATGTCCAATGTAGCAACAGGTTTAATTATTGATCCAAATGGTGAACTGATAAAAAGTGATAGCAATTTGGAATACAGTTATTTGGCAACTTATGGCTTACAGAGTCTGGCTGGTGATAGTTTAGGAATCGCTATTTTCTTTCCAACTGAACAATTGATTGAAAGTACGCAAGATGAGTATAGCCATGTGGTAAGTTTTGGGTCGGATTTAACTGCTTTCGATTACTATTTTGCTGCCGCTTGGGAACAAGAAAAGGATGGGATTACAAATAAAGAAGAATTCATTGCTTATCTGGAACAAGTGATTCAGGAATTATCTAATCCGCTGAAAATCAATTTTTAAATTTACCTCAATGCATCGATCAATATATTTCATTCGACTAATTCTTCTCAATTTCTGCGGCTTGGCAATTTTAAGTTCTTGCAGTGAAAGTACGGAACAGGTAGAAGCTCCCAAGCCATATTCCATTCGCATGGCAGATGCAGAGATGGCTCGCAATCCTGAAGTTTGGACGATTGATTTTCTTGAAAAACCAAAATGGGATTATACACAAGGCTTGATTTGTTCAGCAATTGATCGCGTATGGGATGAAACCGGCGAACAGAAGTATTTAGATTATATTAAGTACTATGCTGACTTTATGATTGATGAAAATGGCGTGATAAACACCTACAAAAAGTCTGATTTTAATATTGATAGAGTAAATGGCGGTAAATTTTTAATAGAGCTTTATAAAGCAACCGGCGAAGAAAAATATAAACTGGCAGTGGATGATTTGAGGGATCAGATGCGTAATCATCCTAGAATTGATGCGGGAGGATTTTGGCATAAAAAGATCTACCCAGGCCAAATGTGGCTCGACGGATTGTATATGGGTTCACCATTCCTAGCACAATATGCGGCTGAATTCAATGAGCCTGAGTTGTTTGATGATGTTGCATTGCAAATCGAACTGATCGATAAATATGCATACGATTCTATTAGCGGTTTGTACTATCATGGCTATGATGATTTACGCGAACAAGCCTGGGCTGATTCTATCACAGGTCTTTCTCCGGAATTTTGGGGAAGGAGTATAGGTTGGTTTGCCATGGCATTGCCGGATGTACTTGATTTTATACCTGCTAATCACCCAAAAAGGGAAATGATAATTGATATCGCTAAAAAATTAGCTGCCGGAATTATCAAACATCAAGATGCGGAAACAGGACTTTGGTATCAAGTAGTCGATAAAAAAGGGCGGGAGGGAAATTACCTTGAAGCCTCTGCCTCAAGTATGTTTACTTATTTTCTACTGAAAGCCTCTGATAAAGGATACATAGACAAATCCTATCAAGATCATGGAGTTAAAGCTTATCAGGGCATTATTGATAATTTCATTATCGAAGATGAAACTGGAGCTTTAAGTATTACAGAGGTTTGTGCAGTTGCCGGCCTCGGAGGTAATCCATACCGAAGCGGCACGTATGAATACTACATCAATGAGCCACGTCGTAACAATGACCCAAAAGGCGTTGGGCCGTTTATCATGGCTTCACTCATTTATGAAAACCTTCAAATAAATTGAGAAAGCTATTTGTTACTTCACTAATCATTACGCTTTTTGCTTTCAAAGCAATAGGACAAGAGTTCCATTTTGTAGTGGCAGCAGATGGCTCAGGAGATTTCACTAAGGTGCAGGATGCTATAATGGCTGTACCAGATTTCAGAAATGAAAGCACATTCATTTTGGTGAAAAGCGGCATCTATAAAGAAAAAGTAATCCTACCTACTTCCAAGACCAAAGTCACGCTAATAGGCGAGTCAGCTGAAACAACGATAATTACCTATGATGATTATTCCAGCAAGCACAATCGATTTGGCGAGGAATATGGGACGACCGGATCAAGTAGCTTTTTCGTTTTTGGCGATGATTTCACTGCTATGAATATCACATTTGAGAATTCGGCAGGTAAAGTGGGTCAAGCCGTTGCGATGAGAGTAACAGGCGATAGGGCCATTTTTGAGAATTGCAGATTCCTCGGCTTTCAAGATACGCTATATGCGCATGGAGAAAAGAGTCGCCAATACTACAAAAACTGCTATATCGAAGGAGGTACAGATTTTATATTTGGCTGGTCAACTGCGGTATTCGACAATTGCGAGATTTTCTCAAAAGATGGAGGCCAATATCTTACGGCAGCTTCTACTTTGGAGGATACCGAATTTGGTTTCGTTTTTCTTAATTGTAAACTTACTGGAGATGCGCCTTTGGGAAAAGTCTTTCTTGGAAGGCCATGGAGAATATATGCTCAAACGGTCTTTATCAATTGCGAAATGGGTGAGCATATACGACCGGAAGGCTGGCATAATTGGAGTAAACCGGAAGCAGAAAGCACTGCCTTTTATGCAGAATATTTAAGCACCGGAGCAGGCGCAAAGCCTTTAGCGCGAGTTCCATGGTCACATCAATTATCTGCTGATGAAGCTGCAAAATATACAGTAGAAAACATCCTTGCAGGTGATGATAATTGGCAACCAGGCAAAACTTTAGAAAATAAGCTTTGGCCAAGCCCACACCATAACAAAAATTGATATGGAGGAGCAAGAAGAAAGTAAAATAGATAAGTTTATCTCTAAGGCAACTTTCAACGAAAGACTGAAGCTTGATAAGAAATTAAAAAGGTCTGAATTACACCATACAGTCTCTTTAAGTTCTCGCTTTCTTTTAAAAAAACTGGAAAGTAAAAAATTATAATTATATGAAAATTAAACAATTAACATTGCTTATTTCAAGTTTTTTGTTTGCCCTTGCTTGCCAACCGCAAAATGAAGAAGTAATAATTAATAGGGCAGACTACAGCCACATTTATGATGCTATAGAATTCGATATGCCAAAGGTACAAGAGCCTGTAATCCCTGACTATGAAGTAAGCATTACAGATTTTGGTGCGATTGGGAATGGTGTTACCAAAAATACGGATGCAATAGCCAAAGCAATAGAAGATGCCGCAAACAATGGTGGTGGCAGAGTGATATTCCCAAGAGGAATGTGGCTTACAGGCCCAATTATAATGAAAAGTAATATTAACCTACATTTAGAAGAAGGCGCCTTGGTGCTTTTCAGTCCGGATTTCGACGATTACCCATTGATAGCTACTAGCTTTGAAGGCTTAAATACTTATCGCTGTATTTCACCCATTTATGCAAAGGATGTTGAGAACATAGCTTTTACAGGTACGGGTGTTTTTGATGGAAACGGTGATGCATGGCGACCAGTGAAGCGACCAAAAATGACTGATGCGCAATGGAAAAAGTTATTGAGCAGAGGTGGTGTTTTGAGCGATAATGGTCAAGTTTGGTACCCATCCGAGAAATCTAAAAATGGCGATAGAGTAAAGAATTTCAATGTACCAAGCTTTGAAACTATGGCTGAGTACGAAGAAGTAAAAGATTTTCTTAGGCCAGTAATGGTGAGTATAGTTAGCAGTAAAAAAATACTGCTGGATGGCCCAACTTTCCAGAATTCACCAGCTTGGAATATCCATCCGCTTATGAGTGAAGATATTACCATCCGCAATATCAATGTGCGCAATCCATGGTATTCACAAAATGGTGATGGCCTTGATCTGGAATCCTGTAAGAATGCAGTGATTTACAATAACACTTTTGATGTTGGAGACGATGCCATTTGTTTCAAATCAGGCAAAGATCAAGATGGCAGAGACCGTGGTATGCCTACAGAAAATGTGATTGTGAAAAACAATATAGTGTATCATGGCCACGGTGGTTTTGTGGTTGGCAGCGAAATGTCAGGCGGCATTCGTAATATCCACATCTCCAATTGCACCTTTATTGGAACGGATGTGGGGCTTCGTTTCAAAAGCACAAGAGGCCGAGGAGGTGTGGTTGAGAATATCTATATATCTAACATTGATATGATCAATATTCCAACAGATGTTATCAATTTCAATTTATTCTATGGTGGTAATGCACCCGTTCTTGAAGCTGATCAGGATGCAAGTAAAGAAGCAAGAGATGAAAAATTGGTGCCTGTGACGGAGGAAACGCCATCTTTCAAGAATATTTTCATGAAGAATATTAGAGCTGTTGCTAGTGGTACGGCTGCGAATTTTCAAGGTTTGCCAGAAATGAATTTGCAAAATGTTACTCTTGAAAATGCCTATTTCGAAACACAAAATGGCATAATCGCTATGGATACGGATGGGCTTATTTTGAAAAACATAGAAGTAATTCCAGTCAAAGGAACGGCATTGACGCTCTATAATTCCAAACAAATTGAGGTTAGTGATTTTCGCTTTCCAAATGACCTGGAGAGCCCTGTACTCATTACAGGCTCACTTTCTAGCAATATTACTTTGAGTGCAGAGAATTTCCCTAATGCAGCATCGCGGATAAGGAAAAATGCCGATGTCAAAGAAGGAACTGTGATTGTAAAATAGATTGTAGGTAGTTCTGAAATGAAAACTCATCAAAGTCTTCTGACAATTATATACTTATTCATTATGCTTTCTTGCCAAGTTGAGGAGAAAGAAATTACCCTTCATTTGGTTGGAGATTCTACCATGGCTGATAAACAGCTGTTTCCCAATACTCCTGAGCGTGGTTGGGGACAGCTTTTTCCTTTGTATGTAAATGATGAATTGCGGATTAAAAACTATGCTGTAAATGGCAGAAGCTCTAAAAGTTTTCGTGACGAGGGAAAATGGCGGGAGCTAATAAATAATGTAAATGAAGGTGATTTTGTGTTAATCCAATTTGGTCATAATGATCAAAAGGAGCAAGATAGTAGTAGATATGCTGAAGCAAATACTGACTACAAAGAAAATTTAAGAGCTTTTGTGAATGAGGTTAGAGCACAAAAAGCATTTCCCATATTAGCAACCTCTATTGCTCGCCGACTATTCAATGATAATAATGAATTAGTCGATACCCATGGTGATTATCCACAAGTTGTTCGAGATCTTGGGCTAGAGTTAGGTGTTCCTGTAATTGATTTGCACAAGTCCAGTTCTGAGATAATTTCCAAACTCGGTTCTGAGGCATCAAAAACCATGTTTCTTCATTTCGAAGCAGGAGTTTTCGATAAGTTTCCTAATGGAGTGAATGATGACACTCATTTGTCTGCTACTGGAGCTTCTATTATTTGTGATCAAGTAGTGGTCGAAATTCAAGCGAAGGTTCCAGCTTTAGCTACATACCTCCCGCTTTCCAAACAGTAGTCAATTTGTTGTGTAACCGATTGCACAATATTGCATAAATTGCCTTCCCGCTTATTTGTATTTTTCACCACTCAAGAGAAGATTCTTCCTGTATTTAGGGTAATTCAAATTTTTTCAAGTGGATTAGTACTAATTTTTAAAAATTAATTTGGTACTACGTAAAATAATTCATAAAATGCAATCGATTGCGCAATTCACTAATAGGTTGTGCAAATTTGAGAGAATACAATGCTTTGTTTTGCGCAATAAAAATTTCACAATATGCAAAGGATAGATTTTAATGAGGCTTATTTTTCGAGTGGGTAAGAATTTCTTCTTACCAACCATTTTACCCAAACAACAAATTGAATTAAACAAATTTTATAAAACCCAATCAATGAGAAGTTGCTCTGAAATTGCCTAAAGGAATCCGTTCTGAAGGAAAATAAAGAGAAATGAATCAAAGACCAACCTGAATAAAAAAAATGAAGATTTCACCAAAGTATGAGGGATTACTCCGACTGTGTTGTCTAGGATTTTTGATTCTCCTTTTCAATTTCAATGTTTCTGCCCAAACCAATAGTGTAAGTGGGGTAGTTTCTGATGAAATAGGAGATCCACTTCCAGGAGTATCTGTTCAAGTAAAAGGTACGACCAGAGGTACAATCACTGACGGTTTAGGTAGTTTTTCAATTTCAGCTTCACCAAGTGATATATTGGTGTTTTCTTTTGTAGGACTAGTTACAAAAGAAGTATTAGTTGGAAATCAAACTCGCATAGAGGTAGTTCTTGAAGAGAATGTATCGCTGTTGGATGAGGTAGTAGTAATTGGCTATGGAACTATGGAGCGCCGAGATTTAACTAGCTCAGTATCTTCTATCGGTGCAAAGCAATTGACTGATATACCCATAAACTCTGCTGCTGAAGCTCTTGCTGGCCGACTAGCAGGTGTGCAAGTCACAGGTACAGAAGGCTCACCAAATGCGGAAGTTCTTATTCGAGTAAGAGGTGGAGGGTCAATTACCCAAGATAATTCTCCTTTGTATGTGGTAGATGGTGTGCAGGTAGAAAACGCATTATCAGTAATATCTCCTCAGGATATTGAATCAATTGATGTCCTAAAAGATGCTTCTGCAACAGCAATATATGGTGCACGTGGTGCAAATGGTGTTGTAATCATTACAACGAAAGGAGGTTCTTCAGGCAGAACAATTGTAAGCTATAATGGCTTAGCAGGTTTTAGGCAATTAGCAAATAAGCTAGATGTGATGAATGCAGAGGAATTCATCAATTATCAGTACGAAAGATCGAGAGGGAGTGAGCAAGAGCGTAATAATTTCTTGAATACATATGGTCATTTTGGAGACTTAGGTAATTATGCGAGAGTTCCATTTGTGGATTGGCAGGATGAGGTTTTTGGTAGGGATGCAATGATGCAAACACACAACTTTAGTGTAAATGGTGGGAATGAAAACACCAAATTCAATTTGAGTGTAACCTCTAATACTGAGGAAGGCATCATGCTAGAATCTGACTTTGATCGTAAGTTGATCAATTTCAAATTCGATCAAAAAGTAAATGAAAAACTAAGAGCAGGATTCAATGTACGATATAACAATACGGTAGTAAATGGCGCAGGCACGGCTTCTGAAGGTTCATCTTCGACGAATAGACTTCGTCATGCTGTGAAGTATCGTCCACTTTTAATGGCTGGTGCCGACCGTACAGCATATGATCCAGATTATGCAGACGATACTAATGCAAACTCACTTGCTTTGATTAACCCTATATTACTCTCCATGGCAGAGTACAGAAGGCGAGATCAGAATGTGACCAATTTTAGCACATTCTTAAATTATGATATCGCACCTGGTTTGTCATTTAGAACAACATTAGGTGTCGATTTTAATAATGTGGCAGATTATGCATTTAACGATACAATTACGAGCTCATCTCGTCAAGTTGGTTCAAGCCAACCAATTGCATCCATTCGTAGAAACGAACGTCAGATTTTGAATAATTCAAATGTACTGACCTATACAAATAAAGATGTGAATTCGGCTTTTGCACAAAAGAATAAGTTTGATGTTCTTTTAGGTCATGAGATATATCAAGAGGATTTTAGAATAGACTATCTGGAAGCTCGTTTTTTTCCAATTGGTATCACTGCTGATCGAGCATTAGGCAATATGGGTTTGGGAACGCCCCAAATTCCAAATTCAGATGAACAGAGATCTACGTTAGTTTCCTTTTTCTCAAGAGTAAATTTTACACATAACGAGAAGTATTTACTTACAGCAACTTTGCGATCTGATGGATCTTCCAAGTTTGCCCAGGAAAATAAATGGAGCCTATTTCCATCACTTTCTGGTGCTTGGAGAATATCTGAAGAGAACTTCATGAAGAATAATAATGGAGTTGTAAGTGGATTGAAATTAAGAGCTAGCTATGGTGAGTCAGGAAACAACCGGATTAGCAATTTTCTATACCTAACTCAGTTTGAGCCAAATGCTTATTACGGTTTCAATGATCAAGTAAATGTAGGTTATGGAGCTAGTGCTCTGGCAAATGAAAACTTACGTTGGGAAACCACCATTTCGAATAATGTGGGTGTAGATTTAGAATTATTAGGCGGGAGGTTCCAAATTTCTGTGGATGCATACCAAAATTCCACGCGTGATTTGCTAGTAGAAGTGCCTGTACCAAGTACTTCTGGTTACACTACTCAGCTTCAAAATGTGGGTGAAACATCGAATAGAGGTATAGAACTTCAATTATTCACTTCAATTATCGAAAAGAAGGATTTCCAATGGAGTGCTACATTCAATGCTTCAAGCAACAGAAATAGAGTAGAAAGTCTTGGTCAGCAGGATTTCTTCCTATTCCCATCCGGATGGGCTGGAAGTAATGTTCCTTTTGACTATGCAGTGCAAGTAGGAAGTCCTGTGGGTACTATGTGGGGATTGGTAACAGATGGGTTTTACCAAATTGATGACTTCAATTATTCAGATGGTGTGTATACCTTGAAGCAAGGCGTTGCTAGTAATCAAGGTATTACCTCAGTTGCGCCGGCTCCTGGTGTTATCAAATTTAAAGATATTAAGGCTGACGGCGTAATCAACGATGAGGACAGAACCATTATAGGTGATGCGACCCCGAAGTTGTTTGGTGGCCTTAATCAGCAGTTCTCTTATAAGAATTTCGATGCGAGTATTTTTGTCAACTTCCAGTATGGTAATGATGTATTGAACGCTAATAAATTGGAATTCTCAAGCGGCTACACGCCAAACTCTAACCTATTATCGATCATGAATAATAGATGGAGAAATGTGAATGATGCAGGTGAAGTAGTAACCGACCCAGTAGCTTTAGCTGCTTTGAATGCCGACGCAACCATCTGGTCACCATTGAGATCTGCCAGTTCCTTTTACATGCATTCATGGGCGATTGAAGATGGATCATTTATCCGTATCAATAATGTAACTGTTGGCTATACCCTCCCGCAAGATTTGCTATCAAGGCTTAAAATCAGTCGTGTAAGATTTTATGCCACAGTGAACAATTTAGCTGTATTCACGAAGTACTCGGGATATGATCCAGAGGTAAATACAAGGAGAAGAACGCCAATGACTCCAGGTGTTGATTATTCAGCATATCCGCGTAGCAGAGCATTCATTGGTGGTGTTAATATTACTTTCTAGTTTATTAAAAAAATTATCATGAGACGAATATTTAAAATAAGCTTCATTTTACTAATCTCGGCAGGTTTGCTTAATTCCTGCAAAGACTATCTCGAAGTAGATCCAGTTTCTTCATTTGGTCCTGATTATGTATTTAGTAATGTGACTAATGCAACTATTGCATTATCAGGTGTATATGCACCATTAGGAGGTGATCAAGGTTATGGCATCCGATTGAGTATGTACTATTCATTGGATGATGATATAATGATGGGGCAAGGAGGAAATCCTTTTCCAGATAACGAAAGAAGAGATATTGCTCATTACAATGCGCAGCCTAGCAATACGCAATTGAGAAATCCTTTTAACCAATTGTATTTAGGTGTAGAGCGAGCCAATATCTGTATCAATGAAATTCCAAAAATGGCCATGTATGAAAGTGGCACAGAATCGGAAAAAGCAGCATTAAGAAGATTGTATGGTGAAGCATTGGCTTTGAGAGCTCAATACTATTTCGAATTGATTAGAAATTGGGGAGATATTCCAGCACAGTTTGAGCCATCAAGTATGCAGCCTGATTTGTTCTTAGATAGAACCGATCGCGATGTGATCTATGATCAGATACTTGATGATTTAGCTGTTGCAGCTCCATTGCTTCCTTGGGGTGGCAATACCGAAAGAATTACACAAGGTGCTGCTCGTGCAATGAGAGCTAAAATTGCTTTGTTTAGAGGTGGATACTCCTTGCGCTTGGACAGACAAATGCGTAGAGGTGAGAATCATACAGCCTATTATCAAATTGCTCGTGATGAAACTTTAGCTGTAATCCAAAGTGGTGCTCATGGTTTGAATCCAAGTTTCCAGTCTGTATTTAAGGATGGAATACTTGCTAGACGACAAGATGTCTATGGTGAAGTACTTTGGGAAATTGCTATGACAGGTGGTGGTAGCTCATTTGGAGATAGTAAATTGGGCTATTACAATGGCCCAAGGTGGAACAATATTGGAAATAGTGCTTTAACGGTTCTTCCAACATTCTTCTACTCATTCGATCCGAACGATACTCGTCGCGATGTAACTGTTGCTCCTTATAATATTAATCAAAATTTCACCATCGCAGCCAGAAACTTGAGGACTTTGGTTGATGGCAAGTTTAGAAGAGATTGGGTTACGAACCCAGTTGTGGTGAATTCCCTAGCTCAATACTTTGGGTTAAACTGGCCAATGATTCGCTATTCTGATGTATTGCTGATGTATGCAGAAGCTGAAAATGAATTGAATGGTGGGCCTACTGCTGGTGCAATAGATGCATTAAGGCAAGTAAGGTTGAGAGCCTTCGGTGGCAACAGTTCTTTAATTGGAACTCCTCCTAGCGATTATCAAGGATTTTTCGATGCAATTGTTGATGAGAGAGCATTTGAACTGGCAGGTGAAGGCATCCGCAAGTATGACCTAATTCGCTGGAATTTGCTTGAAACCAAGCTAAATGAATCTAAAGCTAAACTTGCTCAAATGGCTGCTGGTACAGGTGAATATGCGAACTTGCCAACTGTAATGTATTATGAGCCAGATGCGACACAACTTAATTGGTTAACATCATTTTATGAACCAACACCTGAAACTGCTCCATCAGGTGCAGCAAGTATTGAGTGGCTGAATCCAAACATAGCAACAACTATTTTGACTTACTATGCAGTTGCATTCACTCCCGGAAAAAGTGAGTTACTTCCTCTCCACACGTCAATTTTGGATGCGAATCCTAAGCTAAAGCAGGAGTACGGTTACTAATTTTTGGGATGTATTTATTGTGAAAAAATTAATAGGACAATGAAAACGAATAAAAAAATAAACCTAGGTATCCTTTTGGTATTGCTGATGGGATGGGGATTGGCCAGTTGTGATAAAAATGATGATGCCGACTACGAGGTTCCTGAAGACTTAAAGAGATTTAGGCCAGCAACTATTACGGCAAGCAATGGAGAGACTCAAGCCATTTTAACTTGGCCGCGTTCCTTATTTACCGAGCCGGGAGAAGTAACATATACGCTTGAACTCGCCACTGATTCCTTGTTTGCGGAATCTGTAATGGAATTAGAAACTCCCGCAAATGAATTGATTGTGACGGATAGTGAAATAGCTATTAAACTCAATCACTATGCAAGAGTAAAAGCCAATGGTTTAACGCCGGCACTTGATTCTGAATGGGTGAGGAGTGACTCATTTATGATTACGGGTGAACAAATTTTCTTCCCGATATTAGATACAGATATACTTCCATCTTCAGTTTTGCTTAAATGGAGACCAACTGCAACACCCACCCGCATTGTATTAAATGATGGGTTCAATAGCATTGAGGTTCAATTATCTGACAATGATAGAGCAGAAGCTCAAAGAATTGTAGATGGGTTGGAGCCACTTACCGCCTATGTAGCAGAAATTTTCCAAGGAAACGTTTCTAAAGGAACCACTTTATTTACGACCAAGGAGAAAAGTATTTTCGATATAGTATTAACTCCTGCTGATGATTTTAGATCTATCGTTGAAGCTGCAGAAGATGGCGCAATTATAGGTTTGGAGCCAGGCGAATATCATATTCTCGACAGTGAAGGCGAATATGCAAGTTTACGATTAGAAGGTAAAACCATAGATCTAAGATCAACTTCTTTAGATCCAACAAATACTAAAGTTGTTTTTCGTGAATTCACATTTACAGAAAGCGGTGCAGGTATCAGTATGACCGGAATTACTTTTACAGCAAGTGAAAGCAATGGAGATTATTTCTGGAATTTTGCGGGAGGTGAAGCTCAGTTTACGGATGTTATCCTCGACAATTGTATTGTAGAAGGCATGAGAGTTACCTTTATGCGTGCAAATCGCGCGAGCAACAACGCTCACAAAATCAATAATATCATTGTTAAGAACTCTTGGATCAGAAATAACAAAGACAATAACTACCATGTGTTCCATCTGGATAAATTGGAGTTCCGTCATTTGGAAGTAACCAACACAACATTCAATAATAATACTGCGAGAGCATTTGTTGGTTGGACAACCAATCTGACAATGCCATTTGTGCCAACTGTTCGAATTGATCAAGTAACGATAAACGGACTTGGTAATAGAGGAAGAAATGATGTATTGCTAGATGCCAACAACAATGAGATTGATTTTGAAATGACAAATTCCATTATCAATAATATTCCAATGCCGGGTACAACAGTAGGCTCTCGTTTGATCAGAGCGAATAATTCTAATGCTAGGGTAATGCTAGCAAATTGTAATTTATTCAATCTCACTACCGGAGGAGCTGAGCCTGAGCCATTGAGTATCTATGAATATGTGATTTTGATGAATAACCTTGCTGTAGATTTAGGGTGGACTGCTGAGCAAGCAGATTTGACCTTACCTGCCGGTTCGCCATTGCGTAATGCGTCTAGTATTGGAGGTCCTATTGGTGACTTACGATGGGCGTTTTAATTATAAATTGTTAGGTGTAGTTAAATAGGAATTGCGAAGGAGAAACCGACATGATGAAGTATAGATTTGTTCAAATTGTTCTTTGGGAGAATAGGGTCTTTAAAAAGAATGTATTTAGGGTCAACATTTTTATACTTTGTTTGTCGGTTTCTCTTTTTATACTTTCATCATGTGGATCAAGTGATGACACTGAACCGATTGATGAGGAGGAAATTATAGAAGAGAATAAGCCTGTTCAAGTACAAGAAGATCCCTTTGCATTTCCTGGGGCTGAGGGCTTCGGTAGAGTAACAGCGGGAGGTAGAGGAGGTCAAGTAATTAAAGTAACCAACTTGAATGACAATGGCCCGGGTAGTTTTAGACAAGCTGTTTCTACCTTTGGACCTAGGATAATTGTATTTGAAGTTTCCGGCAATATCGAGCTGGGAAGTAATATTGTAATAAGCCATGGCAACATTACCATCGCTGGTCAAACTGCCCCTGGAGATGGCATTACGTTGAAAAATTACTCGCTCATCGTAAATGCCAATGAAATAATCATCAGGTACATGCGATTCAGAATGGGCGATGAAGGCGCTTCCCAAGGTGATGCCTTAGAAGGTCGCTACAAAAAGAATATCATTTTAGATCATTGTTCAATGTCTTGGTCTACTGATGAAACAGCTTCCTTTTATGGAAATGAAAATTTCACTTTACAATGGTGCATCTTATCTGAAAGTCTGAGAAACTCGGTACACGAAAAAGGAAATCACGGATATGGTGGTATATGGGGAGGAAATAATGCGTCATTCCATCACAATTTATTAGCTCATCATGATAACAGAAACCCAAGATTCGATCATCCTGGAGTATATTCTTCGAGCAATCCAGCGGAAACCTTAAGAGGTGTAGTCGATTTCAGAAACAATGTACTCTACAACTGGGGAACTGATGCCTCTTATGGAGGAGAAGCCGGTACATTCAATATGATTGCCAATTATTATAAACCTGGTCCTGCTACACAAGTAAGAAGACGATTCTTGAATGCATACAAACAAGCGACTAACAGCAGTCCAGTTTATGGTTATGGTAAGTTTTTTATTGCAGGAAATATTTTAGAGAATCAGCCAGATATAAATGCAGACAATTGGATAGGAGTAGTTGCAAAAAGTGGAAGTAGCAGCGACAAAACTGCAATGCGACTTTCCGGCCCACTTGCTACTGATGGAATGTATTTTTCAAATCACACTGCTCAGCAAGCGTTCGACAAAGTAGCTCTATATGCAGGAGCTAGCCTCAAACGTGATGCAGTTGATGCGCGAATTGTAAATGATTTGAAAAATGGCACCTTTTTCGGTCCCGGCTCCCGAGGTAGCCAAAATGGTATCATCGATAGTCAAAATGATGTTGGTGGATATCCAACTTTACAGAGCTCAAATGCTCCATTAGATACAGACAATGACGGTATGCCTGATGCTTGGGAGATTGCGAATAAACTTGACCCAAATGTAGCAAATGCAAATGGGCGAGATTTAAGTACGGCTTACGATAATATCGAAGTTTATATTAATAGTCTTGTGAAATCAATCACGGATAGTCAGAACTGATTTCAATTTAGTAAAATGAAAACCTCAAATTAATGAATTTTAAGTCACTAGTATTTTTTCTAGCAACTATATTTCTATCTAGTGCAAATCAGGAATGCGCTGCAGACCAAAAGGAAAATGAGCCGCCAATAGCTTTTCCTGGTGCAGAGGGATTTGGAAAATACACAACTGGTGGCCGCGGAGGAGAGGTTTATGTCATCACCAATTTAGAAGATGACGGCCCAGGTTCATTACGGGAGGCGATTCGTAAAAAGCATCCACGTACTATTGTATTTGCTGTTTCGGGCGAAATACGCTTAAAATCATCTTTAGATATTAATTACGGAGATCTTACTATTGCAGGGCAAAGTGCTCCCGGTGAGGGAATTACACTTCGCGATTATCCCATGAAAATCAAGGGTGATAACGTGATCGTTCGCTATATGCGTTTTCGTTTGGGTGATGTCAGTCAAACCGAAGATGATGCGATTTCTAGCATTCGTAACACCAATATTATAATAGACCACTGCTCCATGAGTTGGGGTACAGACGAGAGCGGATCATTCTACGACAATGAGAATTTCACTTTGCAATGGTGTATACTCTCAGAAAGTCTCAACCAATCGGTACACGCCAAAGGTGAGCACGGTTATGGGGGCATTTGGGGTGGCAAAAAAGCTACTTTCCATCATAATTTATTAGCTCATCACAATTCGCGAAACCCAAGATTCAATGGAGCAAGATATCATAAATTGCCCGCAGAAGAATTGGTAGATTTTAGAAATAATGTGATTTACAATTGGCGAGGAAACAGCTCTTATGGAGGCGAAGAAGGTCAGCATAATATGATTAACAATTATTATAAACCGGGTCCAGCCACCAAATCTAACAAAACTAGAATCCTAGAACCCTATGAGCCATTTGGTAAATTCTTTGTAAATGGAAATTTTGTTGAAGGTGCTGATAAGGTAAATAATGACAATTTACTTGGCGTTAAAGAAGGACAAACTGCCATTGTAAATGTGCCCTTTGTCGTGGCCGATGTGGAAACACATACTCCTGAAAAGGCATTTTTGGAAGTACTTTCTCATGCTGGCGCAAGTCATTTTAGGGACAAAATAGATGCTAGAATAATAGAAGAAACTAGAACTGGAACTGCTACGAAGGGTAAACTAGGCGACGGTATCATTGACTCCCAAGAAGAGGCGGGAGGATGGTTGACATTCACTTCCACCGAAGCTCCTTTAGATTCAGATAGCGACGGTATTCCAGATGCATGGGAAAAAGCAAATAAACTCAATCCAAATAATGCAAGTGATGCAGTTCTTTTCACCCTAGATAAGAATTACACAAACATCGAAGTCTATGTGAATAGTCTTGTGAAGACCAAGTAAATTGTATTTCAAATAAAGTTGAATTTTAAGTTGTTTAATTTTATAGAAAGGCCTCGCATTGTTGAGGCCTTTTTATTTTACATTATCCCAAGAGAGTTTTATGTAATTGCAAAGCCATTCAAGGGTTTAAAGCTTGATGGGATGGGAATTACCTACAAAATTTTGAATGATTAGCCCAATATATTAGACCCATTTCAGGGTCGTTTTTTCTACTTTAATTTTGCTATAAACATGTAATCCCATTGGGATTATTAATTGGAAGCTGTTTGATTTACTTTTAAGCTATTTGAACTGTTAATTTTTCTTGTTAAATTGATTTAGCTGGAAATTTAGAAAGGAAAGCTTACTATGTACTTTTTCAATAGAGAGGTAAGAATTACGTCAAATAGAAAAGTATAACAAGAAGAATTAAGACTATGGATATTTTTCGCATGCTAATTGGGATTTGTTTTATTCTTATTTCAATAATTATTCTAATAATTCAAATTAGAGATGGAACATATTTAACAAAAGAAGAAAGCCACATTGGTGATGTTAAGTTGACTTTTGCTGGCTTAATGTCTCTAGTCGGAGGGTTGTATTACTTAATTACTTCTTTTTCCACAACATAAATTACTTACCAAAGCCTTTTCCCATTAGGGACATTTTATTGATAGAAAAATATGATAATAATGAAACACCGTGCATTTGGGTACGGAATATATGAATCTGCTTTAACACTTCAAATGTCTATAGAGCGTATTAGCCCATGATTAAAACTATGGACTATGGACTTTTCGCTCTGCTGAAGAAAATTTGAAATCATAGTCCATCAAAAAAATCATATTTAATCATAGTTCAGACAAGTGCGGGAGGATGATTTGTGCCATTCCAATATCCTCTGAAAATTTCGCTCTGCTGGAGCTAGAAATCTACAAAAAAATAGCCCATCACTTACGCAACAGGCTATCATGAACTGCTAATATTTGGGTTATTAGTAGATTTTATTTATTAGAGTGAAACGCCTCTTTTCCAAGGGATAAAGTCATCCTGTCCTAAGATCATGGCTTTGGTTTTTATTCTCCCGCTTGCTACTTCTATGATGAAATCAAGTAATTGCTCTCCCATTTCTTCAATGGTTTTTTCTCCTGTAATTACTCCTCCAGTATTTACATCTATAATATCGGCCATCTTTTCAGCCATTTTTGTGTTCGAGGAAATCTTAATCACTGGCGCTACAGGATTGCCCGTAGGTGTACCTAAACCAGTGGTGAATAGGATGATATTTGCACCTGAACCTGCCAATGCTGTGGTACTTTCTACATCATTTCCAGGAGTGCAAAGTAGGTTTAATCCCGGCTTTGTTACTTGCTCTGTATAGTCAAGTACATCTACAATTGTGGATGTACCACCTTTTTTGGAGGCGCCGGCAGATTTCATTGCATCAGTGATCAAGCCGTCGCGTATATTTCCAGGGCTAGGGTTCATATCAAAGCCAGAGCCAACCGCTTCAGCTGAAGCTTCATAGGTGCGGATTAACTTCTCAAATTTATTGGCAAGCGCAACATTTTCGCAACGATTAATCAATTCTTGCTCTACACCGCAAAGCTCTGGAAACTCAGATAATATGGCACTTCCACCCAATGCAGCCAGCAAATCCGATGCATGCCCAACAGATGGATTTGCTGAAATGCCAGAGAATCCATCAGATCCACCACACTCTAAACCTACTTTCAATTTGCTCAAAGGAGCAGGTGCTCTTTGCGTTTTATTAGCCTCCACCATTGCAAGGAAAGTCTGCTTAATTGCTTTGGTTAATAAAGTCTTTTCAGTGCCTTCTTTTTGTTGCTCCAGTATAATTAGTGGCTTGTTTTGGTCGAAGTTAATCGCCTGCAATTTTTCCATCAATAGAGTAACCTGAGCATTTTGGCAACCTAAACTGAGTACGGTTGCTCCCGCTACATTTGGATTATTGATGTAGCCAGCAAACAATGCGCATAATGCTTCTGAATCTTGTCTAATTCCTCCACAACCACCTTCGTGGGTCAAGAATTTAATCCCATCAAGCTGGTCAAATATCTTAGAATCAGTATCTTCAACAGCCTGTTCTGCAGTTAGTTCATCAATATTGCTTAAGTTTCCTCCCGCATATTGCTTTACCATTTGCTTTACAATGCTCTTGTATGGATTGGGTTTCGAGAATCCCAACTCTTCCATAAAGGCATCTTTGATGATATTGACATTTCTATTCTCACAGAAAACTAGTGGAATAACCAACCAATAATTCGCTGTTCCAACTTGCCCATCGGATCTATGGTAGCCCAAAAATGTCTTTCCTTTGTATTTGCTTACATCTGGAGCTTCCCAAGTTATGGTTTCTTTTTTAGCACCATATTCAGCGGATTTGTTTGTGACGTTTTCTGTGGTGAGTATTCCTCCTGCTCGGATATCATGCACAGCCTTACCTACAATAACACCATACATATAGATATTTTCGCCCTGAAGAATGGCTGATTCAGCATACTTATGTTTGGCTGGTACATCTTGTACAAGTTTCACAAATCCATTCTCCAAATCAATGTTTTCGCCTTTGCTAAGGTCGCGTAATGCCACCCAAACATTGTCTTTGGGATGTATCTTTAAAGTTTTATGGAACATTCGATTTTTTGTTTATATTGCGCAATCGATTGCGCAAATTAAGTAAAAGAATTGCGAATTGAAATTATTTAAGACAATATTTTACAGGTTCGACAAGCCTATAAACCCAAAAGATTATAGAATGAAGCCCAAAAAGGTAATTACCTTAGGTGAGGTGATGATGCGCCTATCCACGCAAGGTCATGAGCGATTTCTGCAAACCAATAATTATCGTGTTTATTACGGTGGTGCAGAGGCAAATGTGGCGATTGCACTTTCCCAATGGGATGTCCAAACAGCTCATATCACTGCCTTTCCAGACAATGATTTGGGACTTGCTGCTTGTCGATATTTGAAGCAAACCGGAGTCGACACTTCATTTGTTTTCAAAACACCCGGCAGGATGGGTTTGTATTTCCTCGAAAAGGGTGTGATGCAGCGTGGAAGTAAGGTGGTTTACGATCGATTTGATTCTTCATTTTCACAATTCGATGGTGCTGAGATTGATTGGGATTTACTTTTCAAAGATGCCGATTGGTTTCATTGGACGGGGATTACACCTGCATTGTCGCAAAAGGCAGCTGACCTTTGTTTAAAAACCTTGCAAGAAGCTAATGCAAGAGGAATAAGAGTTAGCGCTGATATAAATTATCGACGTAACCTCTGGCAGTATGGCAAAGGTCCAAAAGACGTAATGCCAGAATTGATAAGCTATAGCAATGTAGTGGTTGCGGGGCTAGAGGATTTTAAAAATAGCCTTGACATCAAAGCAAATGAATATGTAGCGGCTTGTGTGCAAGTGCAACAGCAATTCCCAAATGTAGAAATTCTTACTACAACAGAGCGTGAATCGATTAGAGCTACACATAATAGATTGAAGGCAATTCTATGGGATGGCCGCAATCTGCTGCATTCCAAATCTTATGATATGACCCCCATTGTGGATAGAGTAGGAAGTGGAGATGCATTTATGGCTGGATTTATTTACGGTATGCTCCACATGTCCAAAGAAGATGCGCTGAGTTTCGCTGTGGCTTCGGCTGTATTGAAACATGGTATTCCAGGAGATTCCAATTTGGTGAGTTTGGAGGAAATCCAGCAATTGGTCAATGGAGAAGATTTTGGTAAACTGCTAAGATAGATTAATGGAAACGCTAAATAATAATCAGCAATTGATTGATAAAATGGAGAAATCGGGATTGATCCCGGTATTTTTTCATTCCGATATAATCATTGCAAAAAAGGTTTTGAGTGCTTGTGCAGAAGCAGGAATTACTGTATTCGAATTCACAAATCGTGGACCAGAGGCATTGGAGGTTTTTGCTGAATTGAAGAAATATGCGTCTGAAAATTATCCAGAATTGAGCCTAGGAATAGGAACCATATTTGGGCGGGAGGATGCTGCAAAATTCAAAGATGTGGGAGCAGATTTCATTGTCAGTCCTGCACTAATTCCAGGTTTGGCAGATTACTGTAAAAGTGCTGATCTGCTATGGATTCCTGGTTGTGCCACAGTTTCGGAGGTTTTTCAAGCTACACAATTAGGTGCTCTATTGGTCAAAGTATTCCCAGGCAATGTACTAGGAGCAGGCTTTGTGCAAGCTGCCAAAGCGGTGATGCCCAATGTGAAATTTATGCCTACAGGAGGTGTGGAGCCAACTAATGAGAATCTGAAAGCTTGGTTCAGGTCAGGAGTGAGTTGTGTAGGAATGGGTTCCTCTTTATTTAGAAAGGATGTTTTGGCCACGGGCAAATTCGAACTCTTACAAGAGCAATTGAAAGAAGTGCTTGATATTATAAAATCCATTAGAAATTAAGTTTGCAACCAAATGCATAAATATTCTAAATACTTACTGGTCTTGCTATCCCTGATTGTGATTTTAGGAGCTTGTCAAGTAGACACAAATGTGAGAATCATTAAACTAGGTCATGCGCTACCGACAAGCCATCCTGTGCATGAGGCAATGGTATTTATGGCAAAGCGGGTGGAAGAAAAATCTAAAGGCGAATTAATTGTAAAGATTTATCCAAATCAGCAATTAGGCACAGAGCGGGAGTTGGTTGAATTGCTTCAAATAGGCAGTTTAGGAATGACGAAGGTTGCCTCTGCGATTATGGAAAGCTTTGCTCCACAATTACAAGTGTTCAGTCAGCCTTATTTGTTTCGTAATGATGCGCATAGAAATGCGGTATTACAAGGTGAGATTGGCAGAGAGTTGCTATTGGCAGGTGAAGATTTTTGGTTGCGAGGACTTTGCTATTATGATGCAGGTAAAAGAAGTTTTTATACCACGAAAAAATCTATTGAAAAGCCCGAAGATTTGATTGGTTTTAAGTTAAGAGTAATGGAAAGCAATACGGCCATTAATACTGTAAAAAGCTTTGGTGGCTCGCCTACGCCAGTTTCTTATGGCGAATTGTATAGTGCATTGCAACAGGGAGTTGTAGATGGAGCTGAAAATAATCCTCCAAGTTTTTTAACCTCCCGCCATTACGAGGTGAGTAAATATTATTCCATCAATGAGCATACGGCCATTCCAGATATGCTCATTATCAGCACCAAAGTTTGGGAGAAATTATCTGATCAAGAGAGGCAATGGGTACAAGAAGCTGCGGATGAATCAGCCGTTTTTCAATATGAGCTATGGGCCAAATCAGTTGAAGAATCTCTGGCAACTTTAAAAGAAGCTGGTGTAGAAATTACTTATCCGGATCAAGAACCTTTTAGAAAAGCTGTAGAACCAATATATGAGCAAATGAAGCTGAACAATCCGGAAATGTATAGCATTATCGAAAACATCCGAAATTATGAATAGTGGCAAACTGAGAAAATTCCTTGATCATACAATTGAATATTCATTGGTGGTTCTCATGATATTGATGATCCTCAATGTGAGCTGGCAGGTATTTTCTCGCTATTTTTTGAGTCAGCCAAGTTCATTTACTGATGAACTTTCCCGCTATACGCTTATTTGGCTTGGAATGCTCGGAGCTGCTTATGTTTCTGGTCGATCGGGTCATTTGGCCATAGATATCCTCCCGCAATCCTTGAAAGGAGCATCTCAGGTTCGACTTCAAATTTTGATCTATGCCATAGTGGTGTTTTTCGTAGCATCTGTTATGGTGATCGGAGGCGGCAATTTGGTTTACATTACTTATACGCTTCAACAGAAATCTGCCACTTTACAAATTCCTTTAGCATATATCTATTCTATTATTCCTATTAGCGGCTTGTTTGTGGTTTATTATCAGTGGGAAAAAGGCCGAAATGCGTTTTTAACTTTTAAAAATTCCTAGTCTTATGGAGTTCCTCCCGATCATAATATTAATCTTGAGTTTCATTGTATTATTGGCATTGGGCGTGCCTGTGGCTTGGAGTTTAGGGCTTTCAGGCTTTCTTACTTTGATTGTTGTGGTGGGTTTTGAGGCGTCTGCAACTACGATTGCACAACGAATGGCAACGGGATTGGATAGCTTTACTTTATTGGCAATCCCGTTTTTTATTCTCGCTGGTGAAATTATGAATCGAGGGGGTATTGCGTCAAGACTTATTGACTTGGCAAAGGCTTTTATGGGTCGATTACCAGGTGGGTTGCTTTATGTAAATGTGATTGCTGCGATGCTTTTTGGCGCAATTGCAGGCTCAGCAACGGCTGCTGCTTCGGCAATAGGTGGTATACTTGGTAAGCGTATGGATAAGGATGGTTACCCAAAGGAAGTGGGTGCGGCAGTGAATATAACTGCTTCTACTACAGGACTCATAATACCTCCATCTAATGTATTAATTGTGTATTCTCTCGCAAGTGGTGGTGTGTCGATTGCGGCATTGTTTGTAGCGGGTTATTTGCCGGGTTTGTTGATTGGCTTTTTGCTAATTTCTACAGTTTTTGTTTACGGCAAATTCAAGAAATTCCCTGCCGGTGAAGCCAGTAATTTTAGTGATATATTTTCGAAGTTTTTCAAAGCTCTGCCAAGTCTGATGCTATTAGTAATTGTAATGGGAGGAATCGTAGCAGGTGTTTTTACAGCAACAGAGGCTTCGGCAATTGCCGTGATTTATACGCTAGTTTTATCATTCTTCTACAGGGAATTAAAACTCAAAGATCTTCCATCGATCCTTTTAAAATCTTCTGAAACTACGGCTATTGTGTTGCTTCTTATTGCGACTTCCATGAGTATGTCATGGGTGATGTCGAGTGAGGATTTACCTAATACGATTAGTGAACTGCTTTTGGGTGTTAGCGATAATCTCATTGTGACTTTAATCATCATAAATTTGATTTTGCTTTTCGTTGGGATTTTCATGGATATGACCCCTGCAATTCTCATTTTCACTCCGATATTTCTTCCGGTTGTTACAGCACTTGGCTTGGATCCAATTCACTTTGGGATTATCATGGTATTGAATCTGTCAATTGGTCTATGTACACCTCCTGTAGGTTCAGTGCTGTTTGTAGGTGTAGGTATTGCCAATATCACAATTCAGAAAGTGATACGACCTTTATTGCCATTTTTTGTTGCAATGTTAATTGGGCTAATTTTGATTTCTCTATTCCCGCAAATCACTTTATGGCTGCCTAGACTTTTTGGTTTGGGGTAATTAATTTATACGATACATTTTTTTTAGATTCCAACCGTTTAGCTATTCTGAATTTTGATTTGCAGCTTGATTCGAATTGCAGACTAGTTGAATTAATATATGAGCAATACGGTTTTCTAATTCGTATGTCATTTTTATTTTTAAATCAATGAATTTCGATCAGCTTATACAGCAATTAAGTAGTGCCTTTGAGCATCCGCTACCTGGTCCTTCAGCACAAATGACTATGGCACCTATTCCTGTGGATTCAGATCGGTTTCAAGTGAAGGAAAGGCCAAATGCGAGAAAGGGCGGCGTACTTATCTTGTTTTATCCTGATGAGAAAAAAACCATGATGCCACTTATTTTACGTCCCGAATACGATGGCACTCATGGCGGACAAGTGAGTTTTCCAGGCGGTAAATGTGAAGAAATTGATAATAGCGTAATTGATACTGCTTTGCGCGAATCTGAAGAAGAAATAGGCATTGATAGAAAGGATGTAACATTGCTAGGCAAACTTTCAAAACTCTATATTCCGCCTAGCAATTTTTCAGTTGAGCCCATTGTTGGTTTCACAACCAAAAGACCCAACTTTAATATCGATCCATACGAGGTGGAGCGCTTGCTCGAATTGCCAATTTCAAAATTTATTGATCCAACTTATATCAAAAGAAAAAATCTAACTCCAAGAAATGGTGTAATTTTGGACACGCCATATTTTCATATCAATGACTATGTCATTTGGGGTGCAACAGCAATGATGCTTGGCGAATTAATAGAAATTATAAAACGAGGATAAACCGCTTTGACAAAGAGTAGAGCCAAATTTGATTTTGTATTTGTGTGCCTCGGCAAAGACTGTAAAAAAGCGGGAAGTAATGATTTGTACAAGCATTATAGTAAGCTTAAATCTTTACCGGGAAGCAAAAATCGTATTAAGGTAATTAAGACTAAATGTATTGATTACTGCAAAAAAGCACCAGTTTTAGTCGCAAACAATGAAATTCACTTTCATGCAACTGAAAATTCTGTCAAAATTACAGAAGAATGACTTGGCATAATATTTGAATTTTTTCCTATCGCAAATTCATTTAGAAGTTTGCAAATCCACAGGAAAATGACATCGGAAATTGCTTTTCCTGATGGTTCAAATATTAAAATCTAAACAGTAATATAATATGAAAAAATTTATGCCTTTACTATTGGCAGGAATGCTAGGTAGTGCCGTAATGTATGGTACCATCCAAATATTCGAAGATGATGCTAATGTGCCACTAAAAGTTGAGCATGTAAGCTCAATGCCAGTGCAAGGAGCCATGTACACAGCAGATGAAAATGGAGAGATTATCCCAATGGATTTTACAGCTCCAGCTGAAGCAGTAATGAAATCGGTGGTGCACATTCGCTCTACAAGTATGCAGCAAATGACTTCTCGACAATTAGGCCCCTCTCAAGACCCATTTGAGTTTTTCTTCGGTCCACGAAACAGAGGAGGACAAAATAGTCAACCAACACCAAGAGTTGGCTCGGGTAGTGGCGTGATCATTAATGATCAAGGCTATATCGTTACAAACAATCACGTAATTGATAATGCAAGTGATATTGAGGTTACTTTAAGTGACAATCGCTCGTACAAAGCTCGACTTATTGGTACCGATCCAAATACTGATATTGCAGTTATTCAAATTCAAGAAAAAGGATTGCCATCGATCAGATTTGAAGATTCTGATAATATAAAAGTGGGAGAGTGGGTATTAGCAGTTGGAAACCCTCTTTCGCTGAACTCCACAGTTACTGCTGGAATAGTAAGTGCCAAAGCTAGGAACATCAACATTTTGCAGCGCGACTATGCGATTGAGTCATTTATCCAAACCGATGCTGCCATTAACCCTGGTAATAGTGGAGGGGCTTTGGTAAACCTTTCAGGAAATCTTATAGGAATAAATACAGCAATTGCCAGTCCAACAGGAACTTATGCCGGGTATGGATTTGCAGTTCCATCTAATATTGTGAGCAAAGTAGTAGAAGATTTGATTGAATTTGGTGTAGTGCAACGTGGATTCTTAGGAGTGCAGATCAGCAATATCAATAGCGACTTGGCGAGAGAGTATAAGCTTGATGTAGTAGTGGGTGCGTATATCGCAAGTGTGATTGAAGGAAGTGCTGGCGAGCTTGCTGGACTTAATGATGGAGATGTAATTGTAGGTATTGATGGTCGCACAATTAATTCAAGTGCCGAATTACTTGAATATGTTGGTAGAAAGCGTCCTGGAGATAAAGTGAGCCTGCAAATAAGAAGAGATGGAAAAGAGTTGAGTAAAGATGTGATTCTTAAAAATGAAGATGGAAGTACTGAACTGCTTGCTAGAATTGAGCCAGGTAGTGTTAAAAGTGTATTAGGAGCCGAGATGGTAGCAATTGATGCCGAACTCGCCAATAAGCTTGGAATAGCGGGAGGTGTGAAAGTCCTTAAGCTTAATCCAGGCCTTATCACTCAGCAAGTTGAGATGAAAGAAGGTTTTATCATCACCAAAGTAGATGGTAAAGCTGTGAAAACTCCAGAAGATGTGGAGAGACTTTTATCCTCGAAAAGCGGCGGAATTTTGCTAGAAGGAATGTACGAAGGTGAACCTGGAATTAGGTATTATGGATTAGGAGTTTAAGATTCTAATTTATTGAAATTGAAAATCCCGTTACTCAACAGTGGCGGGATTTTCTGCTTTTACAGGAAGTTCAATTGATATTTTGGTACCTACATTTTCCTCGCTTTCTAGGTGTAACTCACCATTCATTTTTTCAACAAATTCTTTGCAAAATTTCAGTCCTAAACCCGTTCCGACCTCCATCATGGTTCCATTACGATTAGTTGATTCCTCGGTGAATATATATTTGAGGTCTTTCTTATTAATTCCTATGCCATTATCAGAAATTTTGAGCGTAGCAATTTCTTCACTATTAGTTAAATTAATTTCTATCCTCCCGCCTATGTTGCTAAATTTGATTGCATTGCTAATCACATTCCTAATTATCAAAGCCAGCATGTTTCTGTCACCATTAATTATTGATTTGTCATCTACATTTAGGCTTACTTGTAGTGATTTTTTTTCAATCTGAGCATTTAGCAGATTTAATGTTTCAGATACCAGACTTTTGATATTTACCGGCTCAATCAAAAGGCTTTGTCCTTTGAGTTGGCTTTTTGCCCAAATGAGCATATTCTCCATCAAATTTGATGTTTTGAACACATTTTCAGACAAAAAAGGTAATATCTCTTCAAACTCATCTTTCGATAAATCTTCATTTTCTAACAACTGGAAATAGCTATTGACCGCTTGCAATGGCCCTCGCATATCATGGGAGATAATAGAAAATAGCTGAACCTTAAATTCATTTAGTGCCGCAAGTTTTTCTGCTTGCTCTGAGATCTTTCGGGATTGGTTTTCTAGGACTTTGTTCTTTTTGAGTAGCTCAGCTTGTGAATAAATATAGTCCCGCTTGTAAACACTGGTAATTAAAAATACTATGGCAAATGCCGCAAAGCTATTGATGCCATTTGGAATCAAATTTATCCAAGGCTGCTCATTGAGTGTCATCGAAAAAACAACAACAGAAAAGTAAGCTAGAAAATTGAATACGAAAGCTACTATTTGACCCCACCTGTCGAATGCAAGAATTATTACAGATGAGTAACCTATCAAAACTATTTCAGGATGGTTGTTTAGTCCAATCTTGAGATTTTGAATTGACACATACGTCATAAATATAACGGTAATCAATAATTGGCTTACTTTCGCTAATTCAAATTTCCCTTTGATATTAGAAACCAGAGGAACAAATGCAGAAAGAATGAATATTGGGTAAAAGAAATTATTGAAAATTACGCCCTCTGAAAGCCTTACCATCCATGCAGTAATTATTAATGGTATGGCTACTATACTTACAGCATTTACTGTTCGAACGGTTCTTACCTGCAGGATTGGCATATTTTTCCTTATTCCAAGCTTGGTAAGCCTTTTCCAAATATTTGCCATGTTTTAACTGCTTAATGAGAATTCTATGAACAAAAAAAAGAGCCCATAAAGAGCTCTAAATTAATAAATTATTTTTATAGAAAATTATATTTGAGGAGCATTCGCCATTGCAGCATTTTCCTCAAGTTTTCCGATTTCCTGATCGATTGTCCATAGACCAATTCCAGCTTCACCAATTAAGTCGAATAGTTCTACAGCTCTTCTAGCAAGAGTTTCCTCTTCGCGCTGCTCAGTTACATACCATTGCAAGAAACTGAAGGTGGTGAAATCTTTCGTACTGAAGCAATGATCTACAATGTTATTGATAGAACGTGTTACGCTAATTTCATGCTCCAAAATCAATTCGAATATTTCTCTCAAAGAATTGAAATCGTGACGAATCCCCGTAATTTCAGGTTGCAAAGCATGTCCACCAGCATCGTTGACGTAATGGAAAATCTTAAGCATGTGCATTCTTTCTTCTTCGGCATGGCGATAAAGAAATTGTGCTGAATTTGCATAGCCACTTTTCTCGCACCATGAAGCCATGGATAAGTAATAGGCAGAAGATTTACCTTCCATTACAATTTGATTATTCAACAATTCTTCTGTTGTATCTGTCAATGACCTTTTGAGGGTGATTAATTGTTTCATGTTATCATTAGTTATCATGCAATCTTAACTTTTATTTTTGATATTGAGTTCGAATAATGGTTTTAAGATTCCTATTTATAACTTGTCAAAATAAAAATAAGCCCATTCCCTTGAGCCAAATCAATCCAAATAATCCTGAAATTCAAAAGCGAAAGTTGATTTTATCTTCCTTCATATTGAGTATTTTTTTAATGGGTTTGAAATTTTTTACTTATTATCTCACTGGAAGTAAGGCTATTCTCACCGATGCGGTAGAGTCTATTGTGAATGTTGTGGCGTCTGGATTTGCATTCTATAGTATTTATCTTTCATCAGTTCCAAAGGATGAAAATCACCCTTATGGACATGGGAAGATCGAATTCTTTTCGGCAGGACTAGAAGGAGCATTGATTATGATTGCTGGAGTGATCATCTTTTTCCAATCTATTTTCAATCTATTTAATCCAGTAGAGTTCAGTAATCTGCCGGAAGGTATGATTATTCTTGCCATAACGGCTATAGCAAATTTTGCAATGGGCATCATCTTGAAAATTCGAGGCAAGGAGCTTAATTCTATTGTGCTAGTTTCTGATGGTAAACACATATTTACTGATGCCATCAGTAGCGTGGTATTGGTGCTCGGCGTTGGGGTTGTCTATTTGACTAATATCGTTCAGCTCGATAGTTATTTGGCAATTGGCTTTTCCATCTATTTTGTTTTTAGTGGATTTTCATTGGTCAAAAAGTCAGTTATTGGATTGATGGATGCTGCTCACCCTGAAACCTTGGAGGAGATCAATACCATCCTCAATAATCATCGACAAGAGAACTGGATTGACATTCATAATTTAAGGATTCAACGCTATGGAGCTAATATTCATGTGGATTGTCACATTACATTGCCTTATTATTACAGCCTTGTACAAACGCACGATGCGGTGGATCAAGTAGAAGAATTACTCACTAAAAATTACAATCACGATTTAGAGATATTTTTACATGCCGATCCATGCATCCCTGAAAACTGCTGTAGCTACTGCCGAATTACGGATTGTCCTGTACGCAAGGAACCTTACAGTGTGGATATTCCATGGACAGTCGAGAATTTGAGTAAAAATCAAAAGCACTATCGAGCTTAATTTATCCTCCCGCTTTTTTCAATACTAAAGGTTGAACCCAAAATCATTTGTATTCGAAATTGAGTAGAATTCCTCATTCAAGATTTCTTAGTTTTGTCCTCAAATTGAAAATTTGGAAATGAATTATTGGAGAAAACATAATCATCAGGAAATCAAAGACAGGGTGTTTGGTGCATTGGCAAAAAACATAAATTATTACGATTCCAATATATTGGGCTTGCCTGCCTCCCATTTGGATAAAGAAGTTTTTTATCAGGATTTACCATTTCTGAAAGATGCTCCTTTTTTGACATCACTGATCCATAATCCAAATCATATTGGTTGCCATACATTAGAGAAATCAGAGCATTTCTTCAGTGGTACCCAAGCTATCGAGCGTGAATTGATCTCGATATGTGCTGAGGATATTTTTGGAGCTGAGGCGGGAGGATATGATGGCTATGTCGCTGCAGGCGGTACAGAGGCTAATATGCAGGCCATTTGGATTTACAGAAATCTTTTCAAAAAGGAGTTTGGAGCGGAGCACAAGCAAATGTTCATTCTAAGCTCGGCTGATAGTCATTACTCAATGGCCAAAGCATCCAACGTTTTCGATGTGGATATGGTGAGTGTTCCAACAGAATCGAAAACTCGTCAAGTTGATAAATCTGCCCTAAAACAAATCCTCCAAGAACAAAAGCAAAATGGTAAAAAGTACGCTATTGTAGTCTGCAATATGATGACAACAATGTATGGGTCTGTGGATCAGCCTGATGCTTATATTAATGCTTTAAATGCAGCTGAAATTGAATTTAGATTGCATGTAGATGGTGCCTATGGTGGATTTTTCTATCCATTTTCCAATCAGCAATCGGTATTGAATTTTAAAAATCCTGCTGTTTCGTCAATTACTATCGATGCGCATAAAATGGCTCAGGCTCCATACGGAACGGGCATATTTTTGGTGCGTAAAGGATTAATGCACTTTGCTAATACCAAAGAAGCAAGCTATGTAGAAGGAGAGGATTTTACCTTAATTGGCAGCCGATCTGGAGCAAATGCTATTGCAGTTTGGATGATTTTACAAACACATGGCCCACATGGCTGGCAAGAGAAAGTGGAAGTATTGCTTAATAGAGCAAAGTGGTTTTGTCATCAACTCGATGAATTGGGTTTGGAATATTATCGTGAGCCATTCTCAAATATTGTAACCATCGAATCTAGCCAGCTTCCTGAGGAAATTGTTGAGAAATACGGCTTGGTGCCTGATAATCACCAATCACCAAAAGCGCATAAGATTGTGATAATGGATCATGTAAGCCGTGAGAAGTTGACAAATTTTCTTGATTCATTTCGAATGTCTAAAGCTTTATAATGTTTCAACTATATAAACCGAAAAAAGCCCGATAATTCGGGCTTTTTTGTTATAATTTATGTTTGTTAATTATCTGGTCGGCAATGGGATCACTGGCAAACTTTCATGTCCATCTGCACTTACAGATTGTACAGCAAATAAGTAATTATCTTTTGAGTAGGGTAGGGTTACGCTATTTCCTTCAACATAAAATTTCCTTTGCCACATACTTTGGTCTGTTTCACGCATAAGTACATAGTATCCTTTTGGTTTTGGTCCTTCTGCATCTTCCCAGCTTAACGTGGTTGAGTTTTCCAACCTAATGTTAATGCCTGCTCTGGCGGGAGCTGGCGGAGCCTTAGCTAGATTTGCTAGAACTGAAACATTCATTCCCGTGATTTTTCTGATATATTCATAATCAACGAATTCTGGTAAATCACCTACTTTCTCGCCAAGTCGTAGTGTCACATTCTGATGCTGATAGTTGTAGTTCTCATTCATCTCGCAAAAACGAATTGCCGCGAAACCGTTTTGAGCAAATGGAGTATGATCGCCACCCCTTAGAAAGCGGTCGTTTCTATAAATCAATTTTACTTGCAATTGATCAACGTATCGCTCTCCAATTTCTTTGCTATAGCGAGCTAATTGACGTGATATTCCGTCATTCTCTAAGCTCAATTGTTTTCTCAGTGCTTCTTCACGCTCAGATTCAACAGAAGGTACACCTTCACTAAATATCCTCACTTGCGTATTGTCATTTATATTGGTGCCGCTGCTATTGCTATTGCCAATCATATCGTTGTTGAGCATTGCTACCAAATTCCAGTTTTCAGCCTTAGCTTTTTCAGCCATGTGACGAGCACCCAACAGGCCTTGCTCTTCGCCGGTTACTGTCATAAAAATGATCTTATGAGGGAATGCTTTTTTGCTCATCACACGCACCATTTCCATCACAGCTGCCGTACCTGAACCATCATCATTTGCGCCTGGAGCATCAATATCCGGATCCATCACGCTAGAAGCTCGGCTATCCATGTGTCCACTTACAATTAGCACTCTATCATCATTAGGATCAGTTCCATTAAGTGTGGCAACTACATTAAAAACTTGAACATCTTCTGTTACACGGCGACCATCAGCTTTAAGGGTGAAGTAGTCTAGTTCAGGATTTAACCTCCCGCCAGATTCTTTCGCCCATTCTTGAAACTTGGATAAGATATAGTTACCGGCCGCACCAATCCCTCTTTCAGGATCTGTTTGCGAGCTAAGTGTATGGCGCGTTCCAAATGAAGATAATTTTCTAACATAAGATTCTATACTATCAGCCGAAACTTCTTGTACCATTTCGTTGATTACAGGATCCCTGTTTACAATCTCTGTTTGCGCAATTGCTTGTCCTCCAAAAAGGATCATAGCACCCACCAACAGACCATTTCGTATTCCGTACTTCATATTTATTGTATTAGTTTAGAAATTGATTTTCCAGATTAAAATATTGGCTGTGTTTTTACCATATTTGGGTTCCAATTTAATCCTTTTTTTAAATAAGCATGAGCACTTTTATACAAAGACCAAAACAGGGAGAATTTCCAGCATATTATAGCAATTATATAGCTTTAGTACCTGAGGGTGATTTACTTCAATTCCTTGAAATTCAAGGCAAAGAAATAATTTCAGTGCTGAAAATTATACCAAGTGAAAAAGAGAATTTTAGATACGCAGAAGGAAAATGGACTACAAAAGAATTAATTGGGCATTTGATTGATACAGAAAGAATTATGGCGTTTAGAGCCTTGGCGTTTAGTCGTTCAGAACTCCAATCAATACCAGGATTCAACGAAAATGATTATGTGGATGCGGGAGGTTTTGCGGCAAGAAGTTTAGCAAGTTTGATCTCAGAATTCAAAAGCTTAAGAGCTTCAAATATTGATTTAATAGCTAGTTTTTCTGAAGTTCAACTGAATCAAGCGGGCAATGCTAATGGATTGAAGGTAACGGTTGCTGCCCTGTGCTATATTATAGCAGGTCATGCAGCTCACCATATCAACATTTTGAAAGATCGTTATCTAGCTTAAAGATGGCTTTTGACTAGAGCTGTGCTTAAGTTCCAAAGCTTAAGGGCATTTTCAGTATTTCTTGCACTTTTGGATGGCTCTATAATTTTCTTCTTTTTCAAATATTTACCATTGATTTTAAGCCCAATATCATTCTGGGCAAGGTAAATGATTGTTTCAGCTCCCTTTTCTGGACTGATGAAAAATGGTTTGGCTAAAATAAATGCGAGGTTTCGAATAAAGCCTTTCCCTTCGCCAAAATTGGTATTTACTCCGCCTGGGTGCATACAGTTTACCTTAATTCCCTTGTCTTGCCATCTTTTTGCCGCTTCTATAGTAAATAAGATATTACACATTTTGCTAAGTGCATAAGCCTTCAATGAAGAATAGCCTTCATCACCTTGCAGGTTGTTGAGATTGAAACTGGTAATGCGATGAGCCTCGGAAGAGACGTTAATTACTCTTGCTGCATTGCTTTTCTCAAGTAGTGGTAAAAGCAAATTGCTAAGCAAAAACATGGATAAGTGATTGGTAGCAAATGTTAGTTCAAAACCTTCATCCGTTAATTGCTTCTCATCTGGTCCTAAAATTCCAGCATTGTTTATCAGCGTATCAATTCTTGATTCTTTAGCAGAAATTTCATCTGCTACTTTCTTCACTTCTTCCATGCGAGACAGATCGGCTAGGTAGAAATCTACATCCTTATTTTTGCATTGCTCTATTACCTCCAGCTTGGTCTGCTCGGCCTTTTCCTTATTTCTAGCAATAAAAATATATCTATCAGGAGAATTAGCTAATTTTAGTAAGGTTGCTTTTCCTATGCCAGAAGTGGCACCTGTAATGAGTATTGTTTTCTTTTTATTCATAGTGTCCTTTTATGCTTAACTATGAATCCAACAGCATATGTTTCAGAAAAGGACTTATTTATGTTTGAGAGGCTCCCAAATTAACCGAGTAAACATACTGAAGCGTTCATTTTCCCTAGCTACAGGCACTCCGCCAACTAGTCCGATCAAAAAATTATCAGCAATTGCAACTCTAATTTGAGGCCTTAAAGTCATATCAAAATCTTGATCATCACGCAAATATTTATTCACTTCTAAGCCAATGAAATTGCGTGTTCCTGGAATCATATAGTGAAAGTTTGTATGCCATTCATAGCTAAACTCCCAAAGTTTGGTTTCAAACTCACGATAGAAACTTGGACCTGTATAAATAAGTGTGTGATAATTACCTCCCCATCTTTTTGCAGCAACAAAGAATGGATTATATACATTGCCTTCGAATAAGGGCTTACCAAAATTCCTCAGTTCTGTAAAAACTAATTCATTTATATAGCCAAAAGCTAAACTCGTTTTGGCTTTGTCCGATACCAGAAAAGTATATTGAAAAGCAGTTTTAAAACTCTCAAGCCTATCTGATGGAACATCCTCTTTAAGCACACCAGCTTGTGGAGCCTTAAGTAAAAATGGAAGTTCAACTTCCAAGCCCAATCTATCAATAGGCGCCCATTCGTATTCGACTAGTAATTCATAACTATCAAATGCCAGATTGTCTGTAATACCCATACCAAGGTTCCATTCTCTCTCGCCTTTTCTAGCTCCTAAGTCGCGAATAAGATCGATGTATAATGGTTCAGCGTGTAGTAGTTTAAGAGATTCTTTTTTTCCTTCTGTTTCTTGTATGTAAATACTGTCAAGTGCTTGATTTTCAATTTTTATGCTATCAACTTCTTGTGCAAAAATGACAAATGAAGTGCAAAGCAGAAGAATGCCAAAAAGTAAAACTCTCAAAAACATGGTGCGATTATTTTAAATTCCAGATTCGCCTTGAGCAAATATTAGGCTAAAAGTGCTTCATGAAATGGGCAATTTTAAAAAAAAAATCAACCTTATTACATTCCTTACTTTAAGTCAATTTGTGGTTGTAATTGATAAATAAGTCTTAATTTCGGTTTGAAAATAATAAGAACCTGATGCTCGATTACGAAAAATTAAAGAACCCGCAAAAAACTACCGAAAGCCGAGTTGTAATCCGATTTCAAGATTGCGATCCGCTTCGGCATTTGAATAATGCGAAATACTTCGATTATTTTTTCAATGCTCGGGAGGATCAGGTGCCTAAATTATATGGCTTGCAGGTGATGGACTTCATCAATGCATATAAAGCTGCGTGGGTGGTTTATCAGCATCAGATTGGATACATCCGACCGGCGATGGTAGGAGAGTGGGTGCGGATTTTTTCTCGTATTGTTTGGTTTGATGACTACACTTCTGTAGTTGAGTATTTTATGACCAATGACGATAAGACGCAATTGAAAACAGTACTTTGGACTACACTGAAATATGTCGATTTCAAAAGCGGTCAAAGAGTTCCTCACCAAGGTGCGGTGGTTGAATATCTAGAAGCGGTAAGCCTCACAGACTTTGACCCAAGTCAACATGATTTTAATGTTAGAGTAAAGGAAATTAAAACCGAAATAAAAGGCTGGGCTGAAAAGTAAATAAATCTGTATTTGAATAACAGGATTGCAGTTCTAAACTTTTGAGAATACATAGATCATTTCAGTTGCAATTTGCTTGCATCGCTCGTCGTATTTTTGTGCTTCCAGCTCGGTTCTGTCAAAAGCTTTCGGATCATCATATAGCAAAGGAATTCTAGCTTCTGTTCCTGGAATAAATGGACAGTTTTCGTCTGCATGCGAGCAAGTCATCACTGCGGCAAATCCTTTATTTGGACTGCTCGGATCATCAAATAATTTTGAGAAAGCCTTGATAGCAACTGAATTTTCTGATGTATAAAGACTATATTTTGGATTGCCTTCTCCATCTTTATCTACCTTAAATCCAGCTCTTTCCATAGCTGCTACAGCTCTTTCGTTGAAAGCAGTAGTTTCCACTCCACCTGAATAACAAATAGCTTTTACACGAAATAAATTCGCAGCAGTTTGCGCCCATATTTGAGCAAATTGACTTCTTCTTGAATTGTGGGTGCAAATAAAATTAAGATGGGTATCTTCTTGCTTATTTTGCTTTGCTTGAATGTAGTCAATCAATACTTGAAGAACTTCTTTTCTATCTTGAGGGATTTCTTTAGTCTTGAGGTTTTGGAGATATTCCTTAAGTCTTGGAAAAAGCGGGAGGTTGAAATTCATATTCTCAGGAGTGTTTAGCAGCAAGAATCACCGCAATTTGCTTGTTTGAAACTATTGAAAAGAGTACTAAATACTTCTTGAATTTCGGCCCAGCGATCAGGGTTGATGCAATAACTCACGGAAACACCTTCAATTGTTCCTTGGATAATCCCGCTGTCCTTTAATTCTCTTAAATGCTGACTAATAGTGGCTTGAGCCAAACCAAGCTCCGTAACCAAATGACTATTGACGCAAGCATTCACTTTGAGCAAATGCTGAATAATAGCAACTCTTGCCGGATGCGCAAATAATTTAGCTAATTGCGCTAAATCATTTTGCTCTTTTGTAAATAAATCTGATTTGGTAACTCCCATAATTTTTTGCAAATATATTGCAATATTACGATGTAATCCTCAAATAGGTTTAATTCATCTTTACCTTTTGATTAATTAATCTTCAAACAAATCGGAGCTTAGGTATCTATCGCCACGATCGCAGGCAATGCAAACTATTAGTCCACTGCTGAGATTTTCTGCCAATTGTAATGCGATTGACAAAGCTCCTCCGCTACTCATTCCTGCTAATATACCTTCTTCCTTAGCTAGTCGACGAGTCATATTAGTAGCTTGTGCTCGGCTTACATCCATTATCGTATCTACCCGATTTGGCTCATATATTTTTGGTAAGTATTCTGGTGACCACCTTCTGATGCCAGGAATTTCTGAGCCATCAGTTGGTTGAGCACCAATAATTTGTATGGCTGGGTTTTTAGATTTCAAATAGCGAGAAACACCCATAATTGTGCCTGTAGTACCCATGCTCGATACAAAATGAGTTATTTTACCATCTGTATCTCGCCATATTTCAGGGCCAGTAGTTTTCTCATGCATCCGGTAATTATCGGGATTAGCAAATTGGTTTAGTTGCTTGTAATCACCTCCCGCTTCCATTTCGGCTGCCAATTGGCGAGCATATTCAATGGTTTGTTTAGCAGGAGTTAATATCACTTCCGCACCATAAGCTTTCATAGAAAGTACTCGTTCTCTTGTGGCATTATCTGGCATTACCAAAGTCATCGTCACGCCCAATACTTTTGCCATCATAGCTAGCGCAATACCAGTATTTCCACTTGTGGCTTCTACCAAATTATCACCTTGCTTTATATCGCCTCTATCCAATGCACTCTTTATCATCCCATAAGCCGCTCGATCTTTCACACTCCCTCCAGGATTATTTCCTTCGAGTTTGCAGTAGATTTCTACATTTGGATTGATAGGAATATGCTTAAGTCTAACTATTGGAGTATTGCCAATGGTGTCTTCTATATATTTGATATTCATTGCTATATATCCTTGTGGAGAATTAATTCAGTATGCACTCCGTCCGTATTTGGCTGTACTTTATAGTAAACTTTTGAGCCTGCTTTCACACTTTGGGTGAGCCAAACATTACCTCCTATTATTGAATTATCGCCAATATGTGTATTGCCTCCCAAAATGGTTGCACCTGCATAAATCACTACATTATTGCCAATTGTTGGGTGTCTTTTGGTTTGCGCATCTACCTTATCAACACTCAAGGCTCCAAGCGTCACGCCTTGGTATATCTTCACGTTATCACCAATTACGGTAGTTTCACCAATTACCACACCTGTTCCATGATCGATACAGAAATGCTTGCCGATGATCGCTGCAGGATGAATGTCGATTCCTGTTTTGCTATGGGCATGTTCAGAAATGATTCTTGGTAACAAAGCAACTTTTTGTTGATAAATAAAATGTGCAATTCGATGTGCGGCAATAGCATAAAAACCTGGATAAGTTCTCACTACTTCTGCTGTACTTTGTGCAGCAGGGTCACCAAGGTAAACGGCTTCTATATCTTCCACTAGAGCTTCTCTAATACTTGGGAGTACCTTGAAAAGGTTTTCAGTTATTGTTTTTGCGATGCTTAAGCTTGGCGTTATATTCTTGGAAAGAATTTCCTCAAATTCAAGTCTAAGTTGCTGATTAAATGCTTCGAGTTCTTCAAAAGTTGTAAAACTCACTTTAGAGAATTCTGGGAATAATAAGCCTAGAGTCTTTTCGAAAAACTCAACTACCTTTTGCGGCTGAGGGCATTCAGCAGCTTTTTGATGTTTATGAAAAAGCTCTTTTAAGTATGTGGTGTCCATTGATTTTAGATTTAAGAATGGCTTAATTAAACATTACACCATAAATCCAAAAACAAGGTATTATTGTATTGGTTCAAATAGGCTGTTTAATTATATGGAATGCGAAAATGTGATACTAGTGGAAAAAAGCAAATTGCGGGGTATTCTAAATTATAAAAAAGAGAATGATCATAATCAAAACTGCAACAGCTAAGTAGATAATTTTAGTACGTTTTTCAGTAAGTAATTTCGTCTCTTTCCATTGCTGAATTTCTCTGAGATATGGATTTAGTCTTTTTGTTCTTTTACTTTTTGCTCCCACATAAGGGTTTTCACCCATCTTTGTTCTACGGTTGAGTTGCTTATGATTATTATCAAAAAGATCTTTTCCAAGCTTTGAAAACCCAAGTCCTCCAGTCATTATTGAAATTTTTTTCATAATTTACGTAAGAAAATACATAATGACTAAAGCAATCATGAAAAATTCCGACACTTACACCAAAACAATTCTAACTATTATTGCCCTTTGCTTGATGCTATTGGTTTTTCAGAATGTATCATTTGTAAATACAGCGCAAGCAAATTCTGAGATACCTAATAGCTATGGATTAATTCCGCTTAATGAAGATGGGAGCATAAATGTTCGTTTGATCGACCAAAATAGAATCGATGTAAATATCCGTTCTATTGGAGGAAAAGATATTTATAGCAGTACGCTCAATGTTCAAATTCAGGATTATTAGCCCAGCATTTAATCTATTCTATTAACGCACCCTTTTTCTTCCAATAGCGGAGTATCCCAGTCACGCTCATATCGGCAGGGTTGGCCGCATCGTATCTTTTTAGGTCTTCATCGTCTATAGCGTGACCTTGCAATTCGTCGAGTGTTGTATTTCTGAAAAGTGCAATAAGATCTTGTAATTCAATTCCTTCATTGTGCTTTTCCTTAATAAAGTTTGTCCAGCGAATGAGCCTTTCTTCCAAGTATTCAAAATGACTTTCTGGTGCGTCGACTCTACCAAAATGAGTCAAAAACAAGCCTTTTGGATTCAGAGATTTTAGCTTGTGGATTGAGGTAATCCAGTCTTCTATATTTATATCTGGTGGAGGACAAGGAGGTACTGCTGGACCATTATTGATACAAACACCAGCTACATCACCTGTAATTATTTCATCGCCAATTTGCCAAGCAATATGGTGAATCGCATGCCCTGGAGTATAATGAGCTTTGATTTCTGTATCCCCAAATCTCAGTATGGCTCCATCGGCAACTGCTTTTACTTTATTAGTCGGAATGGGTTTCAATTGCCCCCAGAGATAGTCCATTTTATCGCCATAAATCTTGGTTGCAGATGCTAGCAATTTACTTGGGTCGATCATGTGTGCGGTGCCTAATGGATGCATATAAATATCTGCTCCATGCTCAGCCATTGCCCAAGCGGCACCAGCATGATCTAGGTGTATATGGGTAATGAATACATGTCTAATATCTGAATATTTGTAGCCATGTTCAGCTAATGCAATTCCTAAGTTTTGCCAAGATGAATGTGGGCCTGTTTCAAATAAAATTGGTCCAATAGAAGTTTCCACCAAAAATGCCGCAATGGTCTGTTTATGGTCGAGGAAGTTTAAGTCAAGTACTTTTATCATGGTGTTTTCGAATTATAAATTGCATGCTCATGCAAGGCGCTGTATTACAATATTAGGCTAGTAATGTACATTCAATAAGAAAAGGCAAAATCTGTTATTTTGGTTTCATTGATTGGCAAAAAGACAATCATTTGAAATTACTGATTGAATCAGAAGATAGAGATAATTTAAATGCATACACTTGAGCAATGGGGCAGAGTTTTGATTTCTTCTTTGCGACTCCTCTGCGCCCTTCCTTTGGCCTAAGTTTTATTCATTTTTTGCCAAATTTGGGTTGAGTGATTGTTGTCTTTTGCTATGATTAAATTTCACTTTTTCAGAAGCGATATTCGTAAATCTGCTTAATCTAAATTATGAGCAACAAAATTGTAGTATTCATTTTATCAAACTTGATCACAGTTTAGACCTTTTCAAGGCTCGGATTGCAAACCCTAAAAATAGATGATTACGCTTTACCAAAAGCGAACTTTTGCTGCGCTCTAGTTACGGCTTTTGTGTTTATGTCATTACTTAGAAATAGCTCTGCGCAAAGGAGTCTATTGATTACTTAATCATCACCTGAAGTGATCGAAATAATAGTAGCAATACCAATGCGTAGGCCAACTTCTTCATATTTCCAGTCGTTAAATCCAGCAGCAACTTCCACACGGAATAAGCGGAAAATATTGTCGATAGAATAACCCAATTCTGCATAATGTGGCGAAGCATCGGTTTTGAGGTAGTTTACAAAAATGTTTTCTCGTAAGCCACTAATGCGGACGCCAGGCAGCTGGGTTACCAAGAATTTCCTAAACTGATAATGTGTATGGCCTGAGAAGTAATTCTGATCAGTGCTATAGTTGTAGTAGTCCAGCAAACGGAATCCTCCCGCCGGTCTCAGACTACTTAAAATCGTTCGGTTTCCATCAAAATGTTTGTAGTCCATGAAATAGGTCTTATTGTTATTCAAGAAGCTACCTGCTTTCAATTCAAACTGCAAATTTCCACTAATTCCGAACCTAAATCCATGGTTTATGCCCAATTCTATATGATCAAAATCTACGGCACTATTTGCTACATTGTTAATGCCTTTTCGATAGAGGAATAATAATTCCGGCGAATCACTAAAATCACTGATTCTACGACCATTTACGATTCTGTATTTAACTATTGGCCTGAATGCTACTTCTGTTTGGAAAGTCAGCGCATTGTGCGTTTCGAATCCGGTATTTGCCAAACCCACATTTACGGGTCTATTTTCGGTGTAAGATCTTTCGCCTCTATTGTATAAGCTAATATCTGAGGTATTGAATAATTCAGAACGCTGCGCAAATTCTAGTTTACCCTTGATGCTCCAATGCTCGCCTTTTTGCCAAGAAGTAGCTATTTGTCCATAGCTTTTTTCAAATATCTTCATGAAATTTTGGCGATATAATAGCGAAGTCATCGTATTGATATGCGGGTGGATGGGCATGGTTACCGTATTGAACTGATCCACAAATTTGCCACCTTCGACTTCCAATCTAAATGAAGGCTTGCCTGCTCTTGCAGATTTACGATAGGCAAATGCCGCTTTTCCATAGAAATCCTTACTTGAAAATCCATATCTAAGCAAAGGTTTGAACTCAATCCTGCGACGCAAACTATCAAAATTATACGTTAGCGATGTGCCAATATTGGTGTTGAAACCTTCCACTGTATTATAATACACTTGGGTAATATTATTGTCGATGCCCAATCGCAGGCTTGGCCCAAGTCGGTAGCTACCACCAAAAATTATATCTGTTGGATTAAATTTCCTTCTCTTTATCACGCCTGTAGTATCCACGCCTGTAAGCTCTACCTGTCTAATCACCGCCACGCTATCATCTCTTTTATAGCCTTTTATCTCTTTGCTCGTAAGTGGGACTGGACGGATGGTTTCCCAATAGCTGGAATCTCTTTTAGTAGCCAATGAGTCCGTTTTATAGTTTCTGACGGACACTACTTCCGGTTCTTCACTTTGCTTGATTTGCTCCTTTTCGTACTCATTTATCATTTTTCGGAATTGCTTCCTCGTCATTTCTTCAGGATTGGCAATTTCACTATCTCTTTGCGCTATGATACTTGGTGCTGCTTTTTTGATTTCATCCGGCACATCCTCAATCTTCTCATCGATAATGTTGGTTTGCGTAGCCATTATTTCCTCATTCAAGCTTACATTATAATCACTAAGCGATGCCAGATAATTATAGCGCCCTTTGAAGCCCAGCATCTTTCCACTAAACTCAAATTGATGATTTATCGGCATCCAAACTGCAGGCTCTACCGGAGCGTATGTTTGCTTTACATCTATTTGGATTCCTAGGTAATAGCTTGTGAGATCCAAACTATGAATTGCCCAGAGGTCTTCAATAATGAAAATCTCACCTTCGAAAACCTGCTCACCGCGAGACCTTGGAGTTACTTTTATCTTATTGATAATCATTTCATTTTCGACAAAACTGCCTAAATATTCGAAACGGTAATAGGCAAATGCTGATGTAGAAAGTGGAGAAACTGCACTAGCAATATTATCTTGATAAAAGCTAGTGACGATATACGGAGTAGGAGAGGCGTTGTCTAAACCCTGCCCAGAAGTACGGATGGAAATAACTTTCTCATCTATTTCATTCGGTTGTTTAAATGTGATTACACTTACCGATTCACTCGTAAATGCATCATCAACATTTACACCTTCTTTTTTCAAGGTGTTTTTCAAGAAGAATGGCACGCCTTCGATTACACCAGTTCCTTTTAGATAAACCTGTACATTGAAGCTGTCATATTGCAAGAGGTGATATTTAGCTTTTGCGATGGCTTTACGCATTATGGTGTATGCAGCATCTTCTTTACCGCTTTTTACCACCACTTCCGAAAGTGTAAATCCCTGCTCCTGAAGTGTAAAATCTATTTCCTGCCAATTATTATTAACTGTTACTTGCTTGTTGACAGCTGCATAGCCAATGTATTGCACCGCAATGGTGTAAGTGCCAGGCTTCAGACTAATTTCGTAAAGCCCTTCCTCATTGCTGGAAGTACCCGTTTTCAATTCTGAAATATAAAGGGAAGCAAACGGCAGAACTTCACCGGTTGAAGAAATTACTTTTCCTTTGATGCCTTGGGCAAAAGATGCTGAAAAAGTAAGGAAGAATAAGGATAGAATCAGTAATGCTTTTCTCACAAGTTTTATTTTAGAGATGCCGGAAAATACCGAAAGGTTGCACAAAGTTGAAAATGAATCTGCTTAATACAAGATTATTAGATTGGTTGGTTTCTTATACGGTTAGTAGGGATATTTGGTGGATGGAAAATGCTACTTATTGTGGAGATTTTTGGGTATTTGGGGGAGGGGTGTGAATTTATGAAACTGCTCCATAGCAATACTTAATCACAATAGAATTTATCCTTCTCCCAATTTTCAGGATTTGTTTTTCAGGATGGGATTGTTATTATCGGATTGCAAATCCTATTTATCTGTGAGTTCGACATCATAAATGTTGAACAGGAGGTGAATTTAAATATTTCCAATTACAATTAATCATAAGGTGATAATATTTTTCCAAAATTCTATTTCATGTTTTAGTTCCTTATTCATTTTATTATAAACCTCTTTTGAAAACTGAAATTTATTTATTAGTTGTAAAATTGATACACAATTTATCATTCTGATTAAACTTAGTGAAGTTGTTAATGTTTCTTGGTTGAATTTAGAGTTTTTGTGATTACCATTTTCGTTAATTTGAATTGCTGAAATAAACTCAGAGTGAGCGTAGTTTGAATAAAGCGTATAAGCTTTTTTGACTATCGAACTGTTTAGTTGACTTTCATCTATCAATTTATCCCAACTTAGAATTCTAGGAAAACCATACTTATTTAATTTCCATATATTGTTTTTATTTAAGTTTGAATAATATTTACTTTTTTGTATTGAATCTGTCAGATATTCAATTTCTTGTTTTTCTCTTTCTAATTTTTCTAAATACTGTTGACGTAAATTTTCACCATAAGATTGTCTCACTTTAAAGCCGGAGATTCTCCATAGATTATATCTAAAAATTTGTTCTTCCTTGCATAAGTCATTGTAAAATAAGTATTCTAATGTTAGAAAGTTTTCTACAATGGCTCGAGTTAAAATGAAAATAGAAGACCTGTCAATAATTTCAATTTTCTTATATTGATGAACCCCCGATAGATTATCTCCAAAGGATAATTTCACAATACTTTTTGAAGCCAGTAATAATTTAATTGAAAGTGATTCAATATAAACTTCACCAACATCAAGTTTAGGTTTATAATCATATATGGATTGAATTATGCTTGCGTGAGCTTTGAAAATTTTCTCTAAACTATATCTGAGATCAGGAATATTTAGACTCTTTGCTTGCTTAATAGCAGCATTTAAAGCTTTTTGTGCATTCGATTCTTCTCTACTATCTAAACCCATTATCTCAATTAAATTACCATTTTTATAAATCTAAGGTTTTCTCTAGATAGTTACAAAACCATAGTTTTGTCTTTAGATAAAATCTATCTGCTCTAAATTATATTTAAGTGACTGGCATAAAAAAACTTTCAAACTAACCCTTAATGACAATAAAACTTATCCTTCTCCCAATTTTCAGGATTTGTTTTGATATAATCTGAAATGCGTTGGAATTCTGCGTTGTTGCGGATTATGTGGTCGTGGTAGCGGGGTTGCCAGGCGAATGGTGATTTCATTTTGCGAATTTCAAAGGTACAACGACCTTTATACCAACGTATAATCCTTGGTATGTTATCATGCAACATTGGATTTTTTGAACCCGAAATACCCCCAATTGTTTTTGATTCTGATTTGGTTGCCAATTTGGGTTTGGTTGTCGATTGCAGTTCCGTAGAGACGCGATTAATCGCGTCTCTACAATGGTAAATGTTGCCCATTTTACCGCTGTTAGCTATTTGATCTGATTTATCTATAATTAAAATACCATGCATATGGTTGGGCATTATCACAAACGAATCCAATGTTACAAATGAAAAATAGTTAGGAATTTCATTCCAATATTTTTGCGCAATTTTCCCAATATCTGACAAAACCATTTCCCCACCCACAATTTCACCAAAATACCGTTCCTTTTCACGAATGCAAATGGTGATAAAGTACGCACCATTCCATCCATAATCCCACCATTGGGCGCGGGCTGATTGTATTCTATAGTTGTTTTTGAATCTGTCCAAATTGTTGATTTTCAGATTCAAAGAACGATTTTTTACTCAATTTTCAAAATACTACTTGAGTAGAGTAAACCACATCCTTCTCCCAGTTTTCAGGATGGGATTGTTATTGTCGGATTGCAAATCCTATTTATCTGTGAGTTCGACATTGCAAATGTTGAACAGGATGAATGCAATATGTCTTAAGGTCAAATAGCAGCTTAAATTAAGCTTTTTAGCTTCCTTAGACTTGAATAAGCAAATTGAAATATATCAGAAACGCCTATCCTCCCGCTTTCCTTTTATATCTTAGCCTTATCAAAAATTGAATTTTATGAGAGGATTAATTTTAAGTGAACATCATCCAGAAAAATTGGAATTACTTGATTTGAGCAAACCATCTTTATCTGAAGGAATGGCTTTGGTTAAATTAAAAGCGGCAGCACTGAATAGAAGAGACCAATGGTGCAGGGAAGGTATGTATCCTGGATTAAAATATGGTGTAATTTTAGGTTCAGACGGTGCAGGAATTGTTGAATCTGTCTTCAATAAGAATGATGAAAATTGGGTCGGAAAGGAAGTGGTCATCAATCCAAATATAGACTGGGGCGAAAACCCAGCAGTACAATCTTCCAAATACAATATCCTTGGAATGCCGAGCAATGGTACTTTTGCTGAATATGTAGCCGTTCCTGTAGATCGCTTACATCTCAAGCCTAAGCATTTGGATTTTTTCCAAGCGGCGGCGCTTCCATTAGGCGGTCTCACTGCGTACAGAGCCACCATCAAAAAAGGAAATGCCAGTAAAGGAAAAAAAGTGCTAATAAGTGGAATTGGTGGTGGAGTAGCCACGATGGCGTTTTTATTTGCAAATGCTGTTGGTGCTGAAGTTTATACGACATCAGGTTCGGATGAAAAGTTAAAGAAAAGTTTGGATTTAGGAGCTCAGGCAGTTTTTAATTATAAAGATGTAACCTGGCTCAAATCGGCTAAAGCAGAAAGTGGAGGCGGCTTCGATTTGATAATTGATAGTGCGGGAGGTGATCAACTTAATGAATTGATGAAACTGCTAAAGCCGGGTGGTAAATTAGTGTTCTATGGTGCCACATTGGGAATTAGTAGGAAACTTGAGCTTCACAAGATGTTTTGGAGCCAAACGTCTATTGAAGGTTCTACCATGGGCAATGATGAAGAATTTGCCGAAATGCTTCAATTGGTAAGCGATTTCAAAATCGAGCCTATTATCGAGGAGCCAATTTCATTATCGAATTATTTGGATGCTTTCAGCAAAATGAAAGATTCCTCTCAAATGGGAAAGATAATTTTAGAAATTTAAGCCAACGCTTAAAGCCAATCTTTACCTTTTAAAGGTTAATGAGTATTTCTATCAAAAAGCGTATTATGATGCCTAGTGCTTAGTTATTTTTATTTTTAGAATATTTATAAACGCAATTTCGCTGACTGTGGCATTATTTGTAATTTGATGTCCCGAGACAGGAATTGACATTTTATCAACCCTAATAAATTACCAAAATAAATAAACATGAAAGAAAGAATTACCAAGACTATGTTAGTGGCGGCATTTCTTTTTGCTCCTTTTATAGGCATGTCGCAGAGCAATTATCCTACTAATGCTCAGACTGCCCAAAGGCTGCAAAAGATTGCATCAGACCACTCGCAGATTGCTAAACTCGAAAGCCTTACCAAAACCGATGGCGGCTCAGACATCTACGTGCTTCGAATAGGAACTGGAGATGTAGAAAACAAGCCGGGTATCGCTGTGGTAGGTGGCGTTGAAGGATTCCATTTGCTTGGAACCGAATTGGCACTACAATTCGCTGAACAATTGGTTGGCGAAAAGCGCAGTGCTTTGGATAAAACAACCTTTTATATTTTCCCAAATATGAGTCCTGATGCTTCTGCTCAATATTTTGCTTCATTGAAATATGAAAGGAGAGCCAACGCTCGCAATACAGATATGGACCGTGATGGTCGTATGAGTGAAGATCCTTTCGAAGATCTAAATAATGATGGACTTATCACGATGATGCGTGTAGAAGATGCTACTGGAACTTTGATTCCTCATCCTGCTGATTCTCGTGTATTGATTCCTGCAAAAACCGATAAAGGAGAAGCTGGAGCTTACAAATTATTTACTGAAGGTGCGGACAATGATAAGGATGGTAAATTTAACGAGGACAGTGAAGGAGGAATTTTCTTCAACTCGAACTGGTCTTACAAATATCCATCTTTCCAGCCGGGTGCTGGTGAATTCGCTGTTTCTGAAAAAGAAACTAGAGCCATTGCTGATTACTTATATGAAAGATGGAATGTGTTTGCTGTATTCACATTTGGACCAGCAAACAACTTGAGCTCACCTTTGAAATACAATCGTTCTGGAGCAACAGTACGTGTAATCACAAGTATTTTGGAAGAAGACCAAAAGCTAAATGCATTAGTTTCTGATATGTACAATAAAACAATCACTCAAAAGAATGCTCCTGAGAATTCTGGTTCGGATGGTGATTTTTTCCAATGGGCATATTTCCATTATGGCAAAATGAGTTTCAGTACTCCCGGCTGGTGGGCTCCAATGGTTGCTGATGATAAAGACAATGCAGATCAAAAGCCTAATACAGACAAAAATAGAGAAGTGAATTTCATTCGCTGGGCTGAGCAAAACAATGTAGATGCTCTGGTAGAGTGGACAAGTGTAAATCATCCAGATTTTCCAGGTAAAAAGGTAGAAGTAGGTGGCATCAAGCCATTTGCTATGTATAATCCTCCATTCGAAATGGTTGCTGAAATTGCAAAAGAGCATACCGACTTTATGGTAGATTTTAGTGCAATGAGCCCAGGTTTATCCATAGTAAATGAAAAAATTGAAAAGTTGGATAACAATGTTTATCGTATTACTGTGGACTTGAAAAATACAAGTGTGCTACCAACTCACGGCGAACTTGGAAATAGAGCAGGCTGGCTTAAGCGCATCAGAATCGAAACTGGATTAGCGGGAGGACAAAAGTTTCTTTCTGGCCAAGGCCTAACGCTAGTTGACAGTATTGCTGGCGATAGCCATGAGAAAATGGTATGGCTAGTGCAAGGCAGCGGCAATGTCACAATCAAAGCTGGTGCTCCACATACTGGCTACATAACCAAAACCTTAAACCTTAATTGAGAATGGCTATGAAACTAAAAATATATTTATTATCCCTCACTTTGGTAGCCGCAGGCTTATTCGCATCAAATGATGCCCAAAGTCAGAGCAACAACCCTGAACATTTTTTCAGAGCTGCTGGTACACCACACAACCCAAAAGTAAATGTGGCTTGGAATCGTTACTATTCCCATAGTGGCATTGCAGACATCATGAAGAAAATTGCTGCTGCATATCCGGATTTGGCGAAATTAGAGTCTATTGGCAAATCCTATGAAGGCAGAGATTTGTGGTTATTGACCATTACCAATTTCAAAGAAGGTGGTGATCCTGACCGCAAGCCAGCTATCTATATCGATGGTAACATCCACTCCAATGAAATTCAAGGAGCTGAGTTTTCTCTTTATACAGCATGGTACCTTACAGAGAATTTTGCTGATGTAGAGTTCATCAAAGAACTACTTACTGATAAGACTTTCTACATTGTACCTACTATCAACCCTGATGGCCGTGAGCATTATATGCGTAAAGCAAATACTGCAAGCTCCCCTCGTTCAGGTGTGATTCCAATCGATAATGACCGTGACCAAATAATTGGCGATGATGGTTATGACGATTTGAATGGTGATGGCCATATCACTCAGATGAGAAGAAAAAATCCAAATGGTCGTTTTATTGTTGATCCGCAGGATCCTCGTAGAATGATTGTTGTAAATCCTGGAGTACAGGGTGAATATGAATTGCTAGGCCAAGAAGGTATTGATGATGATGGAGATGGCTCAAGCGGTGAAGACCGTGCAGAAGGTTTCTACGATCCTAATAGAGATTGGGGTTGGAATTGGCAACCAGGCTATATTCAAGGTGGTGCGTGGAAGTATCCATTCTCACAACCTGAGAATAGAGCAGTGATGGAGTTTGCAATGAAGCATCCAAATATTGCTGCTGCTCAAAGTTACCATAACTCTGGCGGGATGATTTTACGCGGTCCTGGTGCGCAAGAGGATTTGCCAACTTACGATCGCGCGGATACACAAGTATATGATATCATTGGTCGCAAAGGCGAAAGTATGATCCCAGGTTACCGTTATTTGGTGGTTTACAAAGATCTATACTCAGTATTTGGTGGTGAATTAGATTGGTTCCATGGCGGACGTGGTGTATTTACTTATACCAACGAACTTTGGACAAACTATCTAATGTACAATCAAGAAGGTGGACGTGGCCAAGATATTCAGTACGATTTCAATAATGATCTGCTTTTTGGCGATGCATTGGTAGAATGGGAAGAGTACGATCACCCAATGTATGGAAAAGTTGAAATTGGTGGCTTCAAAAAGAATTTTGGCAGAGCTCACCCAGGATTCTTGCTAGAATCAGATGCGCATAGAAATATGGCTTTCACAATTTTCCACGCATACCATACTCCTAAATTGTCGATCCAATCCATCGAAGAGAAGGACCTTGGTGGTGGTTTGAAAGAGGTGAATGTATTGATCAAAAACGAAAGATTAATCCCTACTCACTCTAGTCACGATTTGAAATTCAAAATCAACAGACCTGATTATGTAACTATTAGTGGTGGTCCAAAAGTGATCACAGGTATGATTGTACAGAATGCAGATTTTAACAATAATACTGAGCAAACACAAAATCCATCTAAAATGGAAGTTGCTAATATCCCAGGTAATGATGTAGTACATGTCCGTTGGATTGTATCAGGAAACGGAAGTTACACGATTACAGTAGATAGTGCCAAAGGAGGCATAGTATCTAAGTCCAAATAAATAATTCTGACCAATCTGAAAGCCACGTTTAGCAATAAGCGTGGCTTTTTTGTTTTTATCCTCCCGCTTTTACCAATGCATTAGTAATTATTTCAAAATTGCCCTATTTTGTTTCAAGCAAAATAAATAGCCATGCAAAAATTAAAGATTTACGCATTATCCATCATTCTGTGGGTGTGTGTGTTACCAAGTAGTATTGCGCAAAAAACTCCTTTTACCATCGATGATGCTATAAAAGTGAAATCAATGGGCAGTCAAAATTTATCCAACGATGGAAAGTATCTCGCCGGAATGATTAGCGACGGAAGCTCAAGGTTTGGAACCGATCATTTCAGATTTCAAGATCCTAGTTATATCAATGTAAATGCCGGAGAATTCGTCATTATTAATACAGAAGATGGTTCGCAAATAAAGCCTTATACGAGCAACGCAAAAGTTACCTCTATGTCTTGGGCACCAAATAATAAGGAGATTGCTTTTTTGGAAGAGAAAGATGAAAAGCTCCATTTGATGGTTTATGATGTAGATAGAAAAAGGCTTCGTGAAGTGAAAATTGCAGGAAATCCTTTGCTAGCAAATTCATCTCTCACTTGGACTCCCGATAGCAAATCTTTGATATTGCATACGCGGGAGGATGGATGGATGGCTAAGGCAATGGCACTTTATAATGAAGCTACAAAAGGTCCGATAGTGGTATATGACGGGTCAAAACCATTTTTGAAATGGGATGAAATCAGAAATACAAATAGCCTTACCGTAGTCCACAAAGTAGATATTGCCAGTGGCTCAGCGGTGAAGCTTTTAGAGGAATCGAATTATGGAGGCATTAATGTAAGCGAAGATGGTCAGTTTATGATTTTCAGTGAGACTTTCCCATTAAAAACAGCCTATGTTCGTAATGAAGGAACAGAATACCAAACTGCCTACTTAGAATTGAATAAGCAGGATTCCGCAAAAATCATCTATGAGCGCAATAAGCAAAGAAGAAATTTCAACTGGAGTGATAGCAAAAGCAAATATGCTTGGGTGGATTCTGGCTACGTTTATATCCAAACACTAGGTATGGACGATGCCAAAAACTTAACCAAAGGAAAGGCATATTCAGATGAGGAAAAGAAAAAGGAAGTGAAGTTTTCTGTGATGACTTGGAGTCCGCAAGAAGGTAAATTATTGCTGAGCTCAGACAAAGGCTATTGGTTGGTTGATACAGAAGGTGAAAATTTAGAAATGGTATATGAGCTTCCAGAAGATAAGGATAAGGCTCCGAGTCTTAATATGATCAATTGGTCTCAAGATGAGCGATATCTATATTTTAGCTATTCAGCCAAAGATAAATGGGAGAGAGGTTTTACAAGATATGATCTGCAAACTAAGCAAATGGAAAACTTATTACTAGACAGCAATTTGTATTCTGGAGTGCAGTTTTCTAAAGATGGAAGTAGCGTAGTATTGAGTTTTTCGGATGGTGATATGCCCTCGAATGTGATGGCTACAGACATAAGTTTCGCAAATATGAAAGCCCTTACAGATCTTAATCCATGGATGAATAATAAGAAACTAACTCGCTCTGAATTAATTAGCTATAGAAATTCAGATGGCAAGGAACTGCAAGGAATACTTTATTACCCTGTTGATTATGAGCCTGGCAAAAAGTACCCGCTTGTTTGTGAAATTTATGAAGGGTTCTTTTCCAATGGATACAATCGTAATATGAACTTATTCACCAACCAAGGCTATTTTGCTCTTCGTCCATCTGTCGATTTGGAAATGGGCTATCCTGGCGAGGCTTGGGTAAAGGGAATCACTTCTGCTATCAACAAATTGGTAGATGAAGGCAAAGTAGATAATGACAAAGTAGGCGTACAAGGAGGTAGCTATGGTGGCTATGCAACGTCTCTGCTAATAACTCAAACAGATCGTTTTGCTGCGGCGATAAATATTTCGGGTAAGGTAAATATCATTAGCTTCTTGGGTGATAGTCCAAAAATTGGCACTCGTAACTACACAGCAGCTGAGTATGGACAAGATAGGATAGGAGGTTCACTTTGGGATGAGCCAATGAAATATCTAGCGACAACAGCTGTAATGTATGCGGATAGAATAAAAACGCCGCATATGATTATGACAGGAGAAGGTGATTGGAATGTGCCTGGGACAAATTCACGTGAGTTATACTATGCCATGCGAAGATTGGGTAAAGATGTAATTTGGGTAAACTATCTAAATGGTGGACATGGTGCTGGAGCAGCAAGTGATGAAGCTGATTTCCATGATCATTGGAATCGTGTATTTGCCTTCTATGATAAACACTTTAACAAGGAGGGTAAAGAAACTGAAGCTGTAACTACAGCAAGTAGTAATTGAAAAAGAAACGCCCGGCAATTTTGTCGGGCGTTTCTGATTTATTTTGGTATTACGTTCACTCCAAATGATCTTTATTTTATTAATCAATCGTCAGAATCATTGTTAATTAGGATTGTCTTTGCTTCATTTCTTATTTCAGTATGGCGAATTTCACCGCCACTGGTTCCCACAAATTTGGCAATGACACCATCAGTTATGGCAAGCAAAAGAATAATAAACATAAGATGTTGAGTGTATTTGAATTTTTTTAGTTGTGCGAAGAATACAATCAATGATAAAACTCCTAAAATCAGAGTAATTATGAAAAATGTTTCTGCATATTCTTCATGGAGATGAATGAGGGTCCCACTAATTCCTGTAATATTCTCTACTACATCTTCTGCACTCTCGCCTGTATAAAAGGCAAGAATTGAAGTGATTGCACTAAAAATAAATACACCTAGGGCAGTCAGTTTAACCTCTGTTTTCCGGAGTAATAATCCAACAACAAGGATAAGAATTCCAATCAGCAGACCTACTATAGGTAAGTGATTAACTAATAAATGAAAATGTGCGCCGTTCATGATTATTCTGTGATTAAGTTAAAAGCACCGTTAATTAGAATTTTTGCATTGTCTTTGAAATCTTGGGTATTAAGTACCTCTACATAGTCATCATTTGTCAAGCCAGTTATTACTTCTTTTTTTATTAAAGTATATCCATCACTTGTCGAATCAAGCAGAACTAAGGCATAGTACTTATTATCTAATTCAACCAAAGCATTTTGAGGTATAGAATTTCTTAATTCAGAGGAGGTTAAAATTTCTGCTTCCACATACATTCCGGGATTAAATTTAGCTTCAAGCGATTCATCCAAAAGGTGGCCGTGTATGCCAATTGTCCTTTTTTCTAAATCTACTGTTTTGTTTATCAAGTGAACAGTTGCCTGGTATTCCTTACTATTATCTTCTTGAATTCTAAAATTAATAGCTTGACCTATACTTATTCTTGGTAGGTCTTTTTCAAATATGGCTAGCTCTAAGTGAAGATGCTCTGTGTTTACAATTGCAATTGCAAATTGAGTAGGAAGTAAGAATGCTCCTCTTGTGATACCGATTTGGGAAACAAAGCCATTAATTGGTGACTTTATACTTATTGTAGTACGGATATTATCTACAGTTAAACCATCAGGATTAATTCCCATCAGGACTAATTTCTTACCTAAAGATTCAAGCTTTACTTTAGTTACCGTATAATCAGATTCAGCCTTTAAAAAGGTTTTCTGTGAAGTAACATTATCCTTAACAAGATTTTTCTGTCTTTCATAATCTGATGCTAAATATGCAAGCAGGCCTTTTGCTTCCAAATATTCTTGTTGTATTTGAACATAATCAGGGTTTTCTAAAACAAATAATTCTTGTCCTTTTTTCACCTGCTCACCAGGTATAAGTAGGATGCTCTTCACTGTTCCACCAAAATAAGTGCTTACGGTTGCTAGGTTTTCAGGTGGCACATCAAACATTCCATTAGCCTTTACAATGTCATTGAATGTTTTCATTTCCATTGTTCCCAATTTCATATCAGAAGAGGTAAACTGTGATATGGTTAGATTGTAGATATCTTCGTCAACTGATTCCATGGGTAATGCATCAATGGTTGACTCCTCTGAATTTGAATTACATGAATTCAAAGAAATAATGGACACTACAATCAAAAGGACTAATGAGTATTTTTTCATTTGAGTGTTTTTATATTTTTTCATCTTTAGTTCATTAAATAGTTTACTTCCAACACTGTCATATTGTATTGGAAAAGTGTTGATAGGTAATTGGTTTCTATGCTTTTAGCATTATCCAATAGTTGGATGTATTGCAGAAAGTTTATCTCACCATTCTGGAATGCCATCATAGCATGAAGCAAGGTTTCTTCAGCCAATTTATTACCTGTTGTTTCATAGTAATTAAGGCCTTCTTCAAATTGTCTTAGATCCGATTGTAAAGCATTGTACCTTGAATCTAGCTGCGCTTTATAATTATCACTTTCATACTCCAAAATATTAGTATCTATTTTAGCTGCGGCTATTTTTGATTTATGACTACCAAACCATATTGGAACTGCAAGGCCTACTTGAAAACCTGAATAAGATTGAACACCTGGACCATTGTTTATTCCTCGGAAAATAGAGGCATGTAAATCAGGCAATAGCTTTTGTTTTTCCAATGCCACTTGTTGTGCTGAAAGCTCTATTGCATCCTTATAATAAATCAGTGCAGGATGGTTTTGTATATTAAGAGGAGTAAGGGTTATTCTTTCAAATTCCACTTCATCCACAGAAAAAATAGTATCTGATTGCAGCCATTGATTTAGTTGGACTGTTGACTTTTCTATGCTTTCCTTTATTTGATTAAGCTTTAAGGAAACTTCTTTTTTCTTGGTCTCAGCGGTGAGTTTTTCCAAATAATTAGATTCACCTTGTTCGAATTTTCTGCTAGCAGCATATTCAAAAGAGGAATACAAACTATCCAAATAGGTATAATTCTGAAACATTTGTTGCCAATAAACTATTTCATAATAGGATTTGGAAACCTCTTTAGTAACCATGCGCTTATCCAAAGCATATTGGTCAGTCACCAATTTAGTTTTACCCTGCATTACTTTTTGCTGGGCACCATATACAGTTGGAAATTGAATAGATTGACTAATTCCCCAAACATTAAGAGGTAGATTGTTGGGAGCTATGTTGTTCTGATCTAAACCGTAATAAATTTGAGTTTTATCGATATCGATGGCACTTCCTGTAAGTTTCGAACTTTGCTCTATTCGTTGTGAAGATGCTTTAAGTCCTAAGTTATTTTGTAGTGCTATTTCAATGGCCTGATCTACCGTAATTTTTTGACTTTGACTCTGTCCTAATGCTGGTATAGCTATTAGTATCAAAATCATTACTGCTTTTACAGGTACATTTATTTTTGGAAAATGTCCTTTTCTATCAAATAAGGCATAAAGAATAGGTAAGACAATTAGGGTAAGTGCAGTTGCTGAAATAAGTCCACCTACCACAACAGTGGCTAAAGGTCTTTGTACTTCGGCTCCTGCTGAAGTAGAAATAGCCATAGGTAAAAAACCTAATGCAGCTGCAAATGCAGTTAGTAGAACTGGACGCAAACGATTTTTTGTGCCTATAAGAATCCGTCTATTGATATCTGAAACTCCATGAGCTTTTAATTCTTTAAACTCTTCTATTAGTACGATTCCATTCAATACAGCTATACCAAATAATGCAATGAATCCTACACCTGCAGAAATACTAAATGGTAAATCTCTAAAGTATAAAAGAAGAACACCACCAACAGCTGACATAGGGATCGCACTGTAAATAATCAATGCTTCCTTAACTGAATCAAAAGCAAAATAGAGAAGTACAAATATTAATATCAAAGCAATTGGAACAGCAATCATTAAGCGATCTTTTGCTGTTCTCAAATTTTCAAATTGACCTCCATATTCGATGGTATAACCAGTTGGAAGTTTGATTTCTTTGTTTATAACTGCCTGAACATCGTTTACTACAGATTCTAAATCTCTATTCCGAACATTTACGCCTACTACAATTCTTCTTTTTGTGTTATCTCTAGATATTTTGGCTGGGCCTTTTGTGTAGCTAATGGATGCAAATTCACTTAATGGCAATTGATTACCATTTGGAAGTTGAATGGTTGCAGTTTTGATATCTTCAATATCTTGATGATGTTCTTTATCATAGCGCACAACCAAATCAAACTGTTTCTCTCCTTCAAATACTGTCCCAGCAGTCTTTCCAGCAAAGCCCATGGTGATTATGTTGTTTAAATCTTCCACATTAAGACCATATTTAGCAATCTTTCGTCTATCGTATTTTACCGACATTTGAGGGAGTCCTGCTACCTTTTCTACAATTATATCTGCCGCTCCCTCTATACCTTGAATTGCTTTTTCAACTTCTAAAGCCTTATCATAAAGTACTTCTAAATCCTCACCGAAAATCTTAATGGCTAGATCAGCTCTTACGCCTGTAATCAATTCATTAAAGCGCATCTCAATAGGCTGGGTAAATTCAAAATCTATTCCTGGCATTATTGCTAAAGCTTCTTTGAATTTATCCGCTAGCTCATCTTTACTTTCTGCAGATACCCATTCTTCTTTTGGAATTAGCTTAATAATAACATCGCTCTCCTCCATAGACATCGGATCCGTAGGAACTTCAGCTGCACCTATTCTGCTTACCACTTGCTTAACCTCGGGAAACTGCTTGAGAATATTTTCAATTCTTGTTGTAGCGATTACAGTGTTGCTCAGGGAAGTTCCTGTTTTCAACACAGGCTGTATTACAAAATCGCCTTCATCGAGAGTAGGTACAAATTCACCGCCCATACGAGTAAATAGAAATCCTACAGCGACTAGAAGCGCAAATGCCAAACTTAGTACTAGACTTTTTCTGCGTAGTGCCCAAGCAATAGTTGGCTTGTATTTATCTTCTAGAAATGAAATGAGACGTGTTGATATAGTTTTTTTGGAAGGATCGGATGGCTTAATAAATAATGAAGCCATTACAGGCACATAAGTGAAGCAGAGTATCATAGCACCAATCAATGCAAAGCAAAATACCAAAGCCATAGGTCTAAACATCTTACCTTCGACGCCTACCAATGAAAGGATTGGAATAAAAACAATGATGATGATAAGCTGACCAAATACCGCCGAGTGCATCATTTTGCTTGCGCCCATATGGGTAATATTGTCAATGAAATTCTGCCTTTCAAGTTTTGGCAAAGCCATTATTTGAGAGCGTTCGGCAGTAATTTTGAATGCGATAAACTCTACAATAATGACTGCTCCATCTATAATAATTCCAAAGTCAATAGCACCTAAGCTCATCAAATTGGCATCTACTCCAAAGATGTACATAAGAGATAATGCAAATAATAGACACATTGGAATTACAGAAGCCACCACTAATCCAGAGCGGATATTTCCCAATAATAGTACTACCACAAAAATGACAATCAAACAGCCTAAAATTAGGTTTTCAGCTATGGTAAAGGTGGTTTTTTCTATTAATTCACTTCTTTCTAAAAATGCATTGATACTAATGCCAGGCGGGAGGGAAGGAGAGATTTGTGCTACACGCTCTTTTACTGCATCAATCACCGCTTTGGAGTTGGCATCTTTGAGCATCATTACCTGACCTAATACTTTCTCACCTTCTCCATTGCCAGTAATTGCTCCGAAACGAGTGGCATGTCCAAAACCTACAGTGGCTATATCTTTAATGAAAATGGGCGAGCCATTTCTTACTTCGATGACAATGTCTTCTATGTCTTCTAGAGAGCCTACCAATCCTTCACCTCGTATGAAGTAAGTCTGATTAGTCTTTTCAATATATCCACCTCCCGCTATGCTATTATTTTTTTCAAGAGCTGAAAATGTTTGAGCAAATGAAATATTTAAGCTCCTAAGTTTTGCAGGATTGATGGCTACTTCATATTGCTTCAAAAAACCACCCCAAGTATTAACCTCTACTACTCCTGGAATTCCAGAAAGCTGTCGTTTTACTATCCAATCCTGAATAGTTCGAATGTCTGATAGTGAGTAGTCATTTAGATGAGCAGAATCCACTTCAATGACATATTGGTAGATTTCACCTAGACCTGTTGTAATTGGGCCCATAAAGGGTGTTCCAAAGCCAGCAGGAATCTTTTCTTCTGCCGCTTTTATCTTCTCTGCAATTAGTTGTCTTGGTAGGTAGGTCCCAATATTGTCATTGAATACTACCGTGACTACAGAAAGGCCAAACTTAGAAACAGAACGAATTTCCTTTACATCAGGAAGATTAGCCATTTCTAATTCTACAGGATAGGTGAGAAACTTCTCTACATCCTCTGTAGCAAGGTTTTTTGAGGTTGTAATTATTTGCACCTGATTATTGGTAACATCAGGTACAGCACCAATGGGAATTTGAGAAAGAGAATATAGACCAAACCCAATGATTCCTGCTGAAAATAAAAGTACAATTAACTTGTGGTGGATACTATACTGAATAATTCTATCTAGCATTGATGCGTTTTTTAATTACACATCAAAAATAGAGTGAGAGACCTAAGGCTATTCTCAAGCCTTTCTTAAGATTTGCTTAAGATTTTAGATCAATTGATTCGGGCTTAATTGCTTAGAAGCTAATCCTTATCTCTGTGCCTTCGTCTAAGGTGCTTGTAATATATAGATTGGCTTTTATGGCATCTACGCATTTCTTCACAATACTAAGGCCCAGTCCATTACCCGTTATTTGTTTGTGTGTTAATGCCTCTGAACGGAAGAAATTTTCAAATATTTGCTTTAAATCTTCCTCTTTTATTCCGATGCCTTCATCCTTAATTGAGAAAACAACATGATTATCAATTTCATCTGAATGGATGTATAGAGTCGTAGATTCCTTAGAGTATTTTACAGCATTACTAATAAGGTTTTCAATAATTAAGTTCGTGTAGTAATGTGGTACCAATAATTCCTTTTCTCGGTTAAATTGGAAGTCAATTTTGAGTTCTTTTTCAACGATTTGGCGCTTGAAATGAGCTAATGATTCAGTAATTATTGTGGGTAAAGGAAAGTCATTTTTTTTGTCATTATTACTTGCATCTAATCTGGCGAGCAAAAGTAATTGCTCCAATATCACAGTCATTCTCTCAATCTCAACTAAACTATATTTTATCTTTTCTTCATACTCACTTTGGGTTCTTGGCTTCCTTATCAATACTTCTAACGTTCCTCTAAGTGTAGCCAATGGCGTTCTTAATTCATGTGAGGCATCGGATGTAAACTGTCTTTCACGCTCTATAGCATTTTCAATTCGCTCAAGTAGAGCGTTGAAATTAGACGATAGCTCATAGATTTCGTCTTGGTGTTGCGGTAATGCAACCCTTTCTTTCAAATTGTATTTGGTTATTTGAGTGATAGTATCAGTTACTTTTTGTATTGGCTTAATACTTCTGCCTGCAAGGAAACGGGAGACAAAATATACGCCTGCTAATACGATAAAGTAGGAGATGAGAAGTACATTTCTCAATTTAAGAAGTACTGATTGAGCTGATTCTGATGATATAGCAGCCAATATATAGCCCATTATTTTGCCATTTTGCTCGATAGGAAGTTGCACTTGCCTGATGGCTCGATTACTCAATTTTGCATTAAAATGTCCTCCAAATTCCGATTCTTTAAAGGGAAGATTATCCTCTTTTAGATTGGGTGATTTATCCATAACTCGCCCATTTTTATCAATTATCTGAATAAATACAGGATTGACTTGAATTTCCCTATGTTCTCTTTCTTCCCATTCAGCTATGTTGATAAACTTGATACTATCATTTAATATCCGTATTTCACCTGTATGCTTTTCTGCCTCATAAGACAAGTCATTATCTAGATTTAGCATCACCGTTTGATGAACAATGAAATAGATAGCACCAAATAAAACAGCCATTATGATTGCCGTAGCAACCATATAGTTAAAAGCTATTCTGTTTTTAAAACTGAAATTCATATTTCCTTGGCTATGTAACCTACGCCACGCACGGTTTGAATGTAATTTTCTTCCTCCGACAATAAGAGCTTTTTGCGCAGGGCATTGATATAGACATCAATAACGCCAGTGTTATAGTCAAAATGAATATCCCATACACTTTCGATGATGCGTGACCTTCGACAAACTTTTCCCTTATTTCGGATAAGGTATTCCAATAGGGCAAATTCCTTTTGGGTAAGGTTAATTTCAAGATTTCCTTTATGAACTTGATAGGTTTCTGTATTCAAAGTGATATCGCCAAGAACAAAAATGGAATGCTCACCTGTTTTTGGTCTGAGCTGCACTTTCACTCTTTCTAAAAGCTCTTCAAAATGAAATGGCTTTTTTATATAATCATTTGCTCCTGTCTGTAGTCCAAAAATAGTTTCATCGAGGGTGTCTTTAGCAGTTAAGAATATAACAGGCGTATCTGCAAATTCTTTTCTAAACTGCCTGCAAATTTCAATACCACTAAGGCCCGGAAGCATCCAATCTAGTAGTATTAAATCATAATCGCCTGATAGGGCCAGTTGAAGACCTTTTTTGCCTTCATTAGCAATATCTACAGCATAAGATTCCTCTTCCAATCCTTGCTTTAGGAATGCAGCGATACCTTCTTCATCTTCGACTACTAGTATTCTCATTGGCCAAATATTCAAATATCTTATTTAAGCCTTGTATAAGGCTTTCTTAAGATTTGCTTAAAAATACAAAAGGCTAAGCAGTCTATTCTCAAAATCAAGCCTTTCATTTTTTTATAGGTTAGGGAATATTTTGCCTTTTGATAAGGCAGAATACTACTAGAATAAAGTGGAGATATATTTATGCAGCTGTTGCTGATAGCTATTATTTACATCGATCATCGTTTTTAAATTATCTTAGTATGGCATTCTCTCCATCAAAAAAGAAGTTCTTGCTAATATCTTTTCTTAACTGGACCAATTTATTTTTAGGTTGTTTTGCTGTATTAAATAGACTAACTGGGATAATATACAATTCCTCTGGGTTTGAAGGTTTTCCACCAATACCCAATACTATAAATACAGGGTAGCCATTATCTCGCTCAAACTTTTGATATCGCTTAAGTTGATAGTCTTCAGCAAACCAAATTGACTCACTATCCCTTTTACTTCTCCATTTGCATTCTACTGCAAATGGGTATTTCCCATCTCTTAAATTCAGTTCAAGTTGTAAATCAGGATGTAAATTGGTCTCTGCATATACACCTTCAACGTACTTATCACTTGCCCAATTCTTAATAATAAAGTAATCAGAATCGAATTTTTTAACAACAAATTTTTCAAAGTCCAGCCCTGCTTTTGCGTTTATATCTATTATCTCAGTTTCAGAATCTTCTTCTGAAGACGCTAGTTCAAGCTTAATTTGTTCGATGTAATAATCACCATCTTTACCTTCTTCAGAAGCAATTTCCCGTATAAGTTTTTCTTCTTTAGGGGTAAGTACACCATCTGCCATAACAAGCGAAACGGCCTGATCCAAGTTTTCAGCTTTGGGAGGAGTAGAGTTTATGACGATAATAATTCCTGAAGTAAGAACTAATCCTCCAATTACTATTAAGCTGATTCCAAGCATCTTTTTCATGGATTAAAAGGTTAATTATTTAAAAATAAAAAATCTATTTTTTCTATAAAATTGATTTCTAAATAATTATCTAAAAAAGCTTTAAGGCTGTATTAGATTTTGGGTTTCTTTTTCGTTTTCAGTAACCTCATACAGTTCAGAAAAATCTATTTTACCAGTTTTACGATTGAAGAAAGCAGAGCATAATCCAATATTGCCCTGAATAACCTCCCGCCTGATAAACTCATTTTTTTGGATAATCCGCCTCTTGGATTCTTCTAGGTTCCAAAGGGTAATCTCATCAGCTAATTCATTCAAATCTTTATGCTGAGTTTTTTCCTTTGTTAATATTCCAGCATCAATTGCAGGTTTTAGTAATTCGCGCAAATATGAATCTTCATTTTTGATATAATGCTCTAGACCCTCCTTAATAAAGGAATTTCTAGAATTCCCCATTAGCAAGATAAGTTTTGCACCTTGTTTTCGGCAAGCAATTTCAGAACTATAAATAATATTATCGCTGATTAGATTTCCAGCCGCCTTCAGTGGAATCAAATCTCCAATTCCTGTATTCAAGAGCATATTAAGTGGCTCACGCATATCCATACAGTTAATGACCGTAGCCAACGGAGCATCCTTTATGAAATCAAGAAGTTCCTTATTCCGCAGTCGCTTGGAAACCAAATTACCATCAACATAGCGCTGATTTCCATTAATAAAGCTGTCCAATATATCCTGAGGATTTCCAATGTTTTTCTCGTAATTAATTGCCCCTTTTGAAAGTTCTTCTTTCACTTCCGAATCATAACTTTCTCGCAAACCTATAATTACCACATCTATTCCATTTTCAATGGCAAATGTATTTTGGTAATCATTCAGAATTTCAATAACATCTCTTTCTACGTAAGTTGTAAATGTGGCATCAATTACAATCTTGGAGTTTTTGGGCAACCCCCACAGCGTTTTTTTAATGGCAGGTTTATTCAAGAATGAAACTTCATTGGAAAGCTCCAAGCGATATTCCTTTCTCTTCTTTGACTTTACTATTTCTATATAGAATGGATTATAAAAATTACCTCTCAGCAAGAAGAATAGACTTGATGCTGTACCAATTAACACACCTACTAGCACGTCAGAAAAAAGAATTCCAACAGTAGTCACTGCGAATGGAATAAACTGCTCCCAGCCTTTTTTGAACATGCTTTTGAATATGCTGATCGAAGCAAGTTTATAACCTACCATCAACAATATAGCTGCTAATGAAGCAAGTGGTATAAGATTGATAATGGAGCTAAGCAGGAATACACTGGCTAATAATAGAATTCCATGAACAATAGTTGATAGCTTGGTCTCAGCACCTGCTCCAATATTTACAGAGCTTCTTACAATTACCGAAGTGATGGGAATACCACCAATCAAACCCGCTAAAGTATTGCCGATACCTTGAGCTACCAATTCTCTATTGGGTGGACTCCTGCGCTTATGTGGATCCAAATTATCCGCAGCTTCTATTGCAAGTAAAGAGGCAATAGAAGCAATTAACGCAATCGTAAACCCATAAGTCCAGACTTGTGGATTGCCTATGGCAGTGAAATCAGGAAATGTTAGAAATGATGAAAGACTATCAATTTGAGGAATGCTTACTAATTTGATGCTATCAAGATACAGTGAAGGCACCATGTATTTGAATAATAAGTTTATCAATACGCCCAAAATCACTACTACTAAAAATGGAGGTACTAGCTTGAATTTTCGAAGTACAGTTTTGTCCCAATAGATAATAAGCAATAGAGAAATGGTAGTGATAATTATTGCTCCAGCAGAAAAGGAGCTCATAATAGTTGAGAAATCCGGTGGATCAGATAGGAAATTTCGAGAGTAATCAAGCAGTCTGCTTTCTTGATCTATACCTAAAGCGTAAGGAATTTGAGAGATTATTAGTATCAAACCAATGGCAGCCAAAAGCCCTTTGATAATGCTAGTAGGCATATAATCAGCAATAAGCCCTGCTTTGGCCAAACCAAACCCTAACTGAATTACGCCACCAATTACTAAGGATAAAAGAAAGACATCGAAGCTTCCAAGATTTTGGATTGCTACAATTACTACTGCAGTTAAACTTGCTGCTGGTCCACTTACACTTACTTCTGATTGACTCAAATATCCAACAACTAGGCCTCCAATAATTCCGGAAATTAGGCCTGAGATAAGTGGCGCTCCACTAGCTAATGCAATTCCTAGACAAAGCGGGAGGGCAACAAGAAACACTACAATTCCCGACGGAATGTCCTTTTCAGGTCGACTGAACATCGGTCTTAGTCTTGTTTCAATGCTAGCTTTAGTTATTAATTGCTGAAAGCGCTTATAGTTATTCAAAATATTTTATCCTTTTATTTTCTTCTAAAATAGAAAATTTGAGGGGAATTGAAGCAATTCGTTTAGCAGATACTTCTCAACAACACAAAAACTGATTAAAATAATTGTTGAAAAAAAATGCAGCTAGTTAAAAAAAATGTTGCGTTAGGCTTCTTAATGTAAAAAATAAGGACATCAAAAATACCAGAATTACTACTCCCCAAAAATAGGGAGATAGCAACCAAATCAGCAATGCTAATACTAAAACCGAAATTGTGATAATAAGAAAATAGGATTGGTTTTTTGATTTAATAATAGCTCGGTAAACTTCGTCGATATTTGTCTTCTTATCAGTAAACTTATATTTGCTCAGGTAAATTTTTTCAGCTTCCTCAAATTTGCCAGCTTCATATAATATTTTAACTTTAGATTCTATGTAAACCTTATCCCTTAGCTCTTCATCTGCCTTTTTATACTTTGCTATGTTGGCACTTACTTCCGGAAAATCAGAAAGTAAACAGCTGAAATCACAATCTAAGCACTCCATTAACATTTTGGCAGGATCATCTGCACGAGCCATCGGTCTATCGAACCCATCATTAAAAGCGTTGCTGCTTGAATCCCAAGGCACTTCAATATTCCTTTTGGTGTAAATATGCACGGATTTGCATTTGGGGCAGCGGTCGGTCATGATTCGATAAATTTAGGATTGATTTAAATGGCCATATTGAATGTAAATCATTTGCATGTTCAATTCATCCAATGCCGTAGAGGTAAATTTTTCACCAGATTCCTCACAGAGGTAGAACTGATATGGAATATTTAATGACTCCTTGCGAAATGGAATCTCTCTCCATTCGTAAGATAATTTCATTTCCTTTCCTGAAATTGGGCTTTTCATTATAATTTTCCTTTGTAAGGATAGTCCAGTTGAGTTCTGTTTTGTGAGGTGGCAAAAGGAAAATCACTTATAACTTTAATTGGCTTTATCATATTTATGGTTGAACCTACTAGTTTAATGTGTTTTCCAGTCTCTCTTTCCATTTCTTCCATTCAGGCATTATAGTTTCTTGAAGGTCGTAGAATGCACGTGTATGATTATGATGGATTAAATGACACAGCTCATGTATTATTACGTATTCAATACTTCCCTTTGGTGCTTTGATCAACTCGGGATTTAAAATCACTTTACCATTAGGCGTACAGCTTCCCCAACGGGTTGCCATGTTTCTTACCTGAAGCTCAGGTTGATTGATATTATATCGAGCAAAACGTGGCAGTATATTTTTTAATGATTCCTCGAAGTAAACAGATGCTTTTTCCTTATACCAGTCAGATAATAGATTTTTAGCAGATGAATTTTCCTTTCTCATGATTATTAATCTTCCGCGATATAGTTTCACACTATTATTCGTTGCTTTCTCGACTCTGAGTTTGTATTGTCTTCCTAAATACAAATGTGTTTCTCCATTGATATATTTTCGAGGTGGAGTCAAAGGATGATAGGAAAGGAACTCAATTTGTTGCTTAATTATCCATGGTGCTTTCTCTCTTAATTTGGCTTCAAGTTTTTCTTCTGTAGTATCAAAAGGAGCAATTACCCTCACTTTACAATTAGGGTAGACCCTAATGCCAAGGGTTTTACGATCTTGAAAAGACAGTTCATAATTGATCACCTTGGAGCCAAATTTCAGAGTTTCTATGGTAAAAATTTCAGACATATTTTAACTTGGCTACTTTAAGTACTGCTTCAACCAATTCATCTATCGAATCAAATGGTAAAACAAGACCGTACTGTTCCTTTAGATCATACAAATAGTCATCAATCTCAATTTTGATTCTTCCATCAATGTCTGATTTATTGCTCCAATCAATTATTGGTTTACCATTTTCAAAGACAATTGACTTAATTAAGCTGTCAATGCCCTCAGCAATAATAGCTGCAATATTTTCTCCATCCTCTGTTCTTTTGAGTTGTCCTTTGAATATTTCGTTTGTAAGGTTATAAATCGCAATTCCTGTATCGTTTCCTGCCAAATTTTCCGGTACATTTTCTTGTCTGCCGTTGTGGAATTGGTCTTCGAAGTCTTTTGCTTTATTCAAATATTCAACCTCTGATATTCGATGTTGGTGATAATCATCAATAGTATCTCTAATTAGGCTAGATAGTTTTTTATAGTAAATAGGATCTTCGTCCATTTTCACATTGATGGCCTTAATTGTCCTGCTAGCAATATGATCCGCTTTTGCTGCTTTACTATTTAATTTTTCGACTTCTTTATCTCTTTGCTCTTTGTCAAAAATATTTACTAAATCTGTTATGCGAAGAACATCACCTTCAGTGGTAATATGTTTATCAATTAGTTTCTGAACTTGAGGTTCATACTCTTTATACTCTAAGTCATCAAAATATCGTCTTTTTACAGATATCCTCAGACCCAAAAAGAATTTGGCATCTTGCTTATATTTATTGATTTGCTTCTCTGGGGTTTTGCTAATGAACTCAAAACTTGACAAGGCTAATTTGAGTAAGCGCGCAAACGCTGAAACTTTTTCATAAAAAAGATGACGGATTGCCTCATCTTGTAATAGTTCTTCGTAAGCAGGCTCATCATATTTATTTTTGATTCCTTTAAAAATATCCCAAACCTCGGATTGAGCTTGAGGTAACCTTTTAATTTCCTCATTTATGTTGGTTAATGTGCCTTCCAAATCCATAGAATCATAATTATTTGCACCTGAATAGGTTTCTAATGCATTATCAAGATTCTGTAGGTTACCGTAATAGTCAATTATCAACCCATGTTCTTTGCCGGGAGCCAATCTATTTACTCTTGCAATTGCTTGTAATAAAGTATGCTCTTTTAGTGGACGGGTCAAATAAAGAACATAATTGTTTGGTGCATCAAAGCCAGTAAGAAGCTTGTCAACTACAATGATAATTTCCGGATGATCTTGCTTTTTAAATGAACTAATTAATAATTTCTCATAATTTTCAGCTGTACCATACTTATCCATCATAGCCTTCCAGAACTTCAAAACTAAGTCCTCACTTTCTTCGAAAGCATCTTCATAATTTTCTCTTATATCAGGAGCAGAAATAAGTACTTCGCAACTTACCTTAGAAATCTCCTTAATAAACTCACGATACCTAATTGCAGAAGTCTTGTTAGGAGCGACTAATTGCCCTTTTGCTTTCAATCCGCCAAATAGAATTCCCTGAACATTTTGTTCATAATGATAGGAAATGTCCCAAGCTCTAGCATAAATTATTTCTTCAGCCTTATTAAGCTGACTAGTTGTACTAAATTTTCGTTTCAGTGCTGCTTTTCCATAAGATGTAAGTGGCTCAGAAACCTTTTCAAAGTAATTATCCAAAGGCTTTTCATTAACCTCAATCAAGTTGTGTCTACCTTCATATAAAAGAGGAACTACGGCACCATCTTCGACTGCGTCTGTAATAGAATACACATCAATTAAGCCACCAAAGCGATTTGCTGTGCTTTTTTCTTTCTTCATCAATGGTGTTCCAGTAAAGGCGATAAAGCACCCTTGTGGAAATACCTTTTGCATTTTAATATTGAAAGTACCGTATTGACTTCTGTGGCCTTCATCTACTAAAACAAAGATGTCAGGAGAGTTGAAGCCTTCTTTTGCTTGGTTGACAGCAGCTTCAAACTTATGGATCAATGTGGTAATTACCTTATCGCCTATTCCTTCTAGAAGTTCTACCAAGTGCCTTCCTGTTTGAGCATTTTCAATGGGTATTTGACACTTTCTGAAAGTTTCTGTGATCTGATCATCCAAATCAATACGGTCGGTGACTAATATAATCTTTGGGTTCTTGATTTCAGGATGTGTAGCAATTAGTTGAGCAAGCATAACCATAGTTAGGGATTTTCCACTTCCTTGTGTATGCCAAATCACACCACCTTTTCTTAATCCCTCACTGTCTGTTTTTACAACTTTATTCAAGGTATTGTGTACAGCAAAGTATTGCTGATATCTTGTCACCTTTTTGATTCCATCATCATACAAGGTGAAGTTGAAGAATATGTCTAAAAGTCGCTTAGGCCTGCATAAGCTGAATAGTAGCTTGTCTTGCTCTGTGAGTGATTGCTCTTCCTTTTCGAGGTTCTGAAAGTAATTCCAGACATTCTTATAACGATCTTGGAAAAGAGTGGAACTCTCGTTTGTCTCTAGTGGCTGATTTTTTAAAGCTCGAAGATTGTCAAGCCATGCGGTTTCCTCTGCTTTGGTTTTGAATAATTCTTTCCAGAAGCTCCAAAATTCTTTCTGTGTAGCGGTTGTAGCATATTTGGCCTCATGTGTTGCCAATCCCATCACCAATTGGGAATATTGATATAAGGAACGTATTCCGTTTTCCTGCTGATTTCTTAAATGTTGTTCAATTGCCTTTGCAATAGGTTCTTTGATCTTCGGACTTTTACACTCAATAACTACTACCGGAATACCATTTATGAACAAGACAATATCAGGTCGATAATGGTCATTGCTAGCACTTCTAAGAACGCTGAACTCTTCTGAAACATGGTAGCAATTATTTTCAGGATGCTTCCAATCTATGTAATGGAATGAGAAGCTCTTTTTATCACCTAAAACTGATTGCTCAAAGCTTCTGCCTAAAGTAAGGAGTTCATAAAAAGCTTTATTGGCAGCTATAAACCCGTCTTGTACAGGCAGGTCACGAATAGCAAGAATTGCATTGTTTACATTAGCCTCAGAAAAAGGAAACTCTTTTCCTTTGTATTCAATAGTATTGATGAGCTTGATTTGACCCTTCAATATATTTTCTAGCAACACATTGGATGTTCTACCGCCGCGAGCTTCCAAAGCTTGCTCTGGAGTGAGGTATTTCCAGCCCATATTCATAAGAAGCTTCAGTGCAGGAAGCTGTGATATATGGTCTTCTTTGAATGATGGTATTGCCATTTTGAATTATGAATTATGAGTTATGAGTTCCCAACTTCCACTTTTGGTAGAACCTACTCGTTTGATGCGTTTTTCTTTTTTGAGTTTATCGATATGGTACTCAATACCGCGTCTTGTCAGTCCAGTTAAAGTTTCCAGTTCTTTAGCGGTGATCTTAGGGTTATCACGCATGGCCTTTAAGATGATCACCACAGTTTCTTCCACAGTTTCTTCCACAGTTTCTTCCACAGTCCTGCGGAGAACTACTGTGAACAAGCCTTCCGTCCTAAACTCAGGTATTGGTAGTTTTGCCTTCATCATCTGATCTTTAATTCTACCGATTCCCGAACCCACTTGCTCGACCATACGAATACGAACAAATAACCCAAAGACTAATGGGTTTCGACTGTGACTCTTGGTTCCAAAATCAGCGGGAGGGATAGCGCTTGTCAATCCACCCGGGTTGGTGATTTCTACGCGATCTTTAAATAACTCAATAGTGATTTTAGCTCCCTTATCGTAATAATCACGGTGGCATAAAGCGTTAATGATAGCTTCTTTTAAAGCAGTTTCAGGTATTTCCCAAACTTCCTTTCTGGGACCACTACCTTCTATTTCATAGCGAACGTTGAGCTTACCTTTAAGCCATTGCATGGCCAGTTTATATTGATTTATCAACGGCCCACCAAAGATCTTGTCATCAACAATTTGCGTTTTGTTCTCTTCCTCAAAAGCAATGCAACGCAATACAGCAGTTTCAATAAACTGCTCTGGAGCAGCACCAAAAAACAAAACGCCTCCATTTTTAAAATTCCCATCTGTCAAAACCAGTCTCAAGTTTTGTATGATTTGATCTTGAGTGATTGTTTTAGACAATCCGCTTTGTAGCCTGAACTCTTCGAACCATTTGTGATCTATATCATTTTGGAGGACAAAGCCAGGGCAAGGTGCTTCATCAAAATAAATGCGGTCGGATTGTTGAAAAAAGTATCGCATTTCCTCAACAGTGGTAAGTTTTTGGGTATTTGTACCCTGACGCACATATATGGCTCCAGACAGAACATAGGGTTTCTGTGGGCCACTATTTACTTCAATCACCCAAATGGTTTTACCTTCAATTTCTATCGAATATAGACTAGTAGGGATATATGGATTTATTTCCTTTAAAGAGTTTTGAATGGCCGAACGCTTAGCATTATCTATTTCTGTTCCATGAATTACATTATCATCACTCACACCAATCAATAAAACACCGCCAGCTGCATTCGCAAATGCACAGATCTCTTCACTTAGCTCCTTTAACTTTTTAGGCACCTGGACTTTAAACTCCGCATTGTAGCCTTCACCTGATTGGATGAGGGATTGGAAATTCTCTGTTTTAAGGTGGTTTCCCATTTATTCTAATTCTCTAAGTTTATTTTTGAGGCTCTCAGAAGTTTTGTGGTTGTCCCTTCTTGCTTTAATATTATTTTCATTCCAAAACCTATTTTGAACTAGATAAAGAAAAACCCAAATAACAGGAACCATAATTACTCCTGCCAATTTATAGCGATTTTCCTGATCTGTAATCGGGTTTTGATCTAATGGAAGTACAAAGAATAATGCAATTAAAATGCATGGAATTACCCAAAATAAATGTAACCAAGTTTTATTTTGCCATATACTTACATTAGCTATTTTTTCTTTTTCAATTTGATCTTCGATTTCATTTCGAAGTTTCTTTTTTAAAATTTCTACATGCTCTTTTTCCTTTTCCGCTTTTGCTTTTGCCTCGCCTTCCTCAAAATTAATTCTGCTTTGGCCGCTAGATGCACCCACTGACTTTTCCAAACTCTCTACCCGCTTATTTACTTTCTTGAGTGCCTTTTCATATTGCTGGACATCAGATTCTAAAATTGATTTTCTAACTTCTAATTTTTGGTTTTCCTCTGCTCTCTCATTAGCAGTTTTTGATGTCGATTCCAGTTCATTTCGGGTATTTTCCAGTTGCTCTTGAAAGAGTTTGAATTCACGGTTGAGCTCCGATTCAATAAATTCTCCTTGGTCAAAATCTTCATTCTGAGACTCTCTATGATACTTTTCAAGAAAAATGTCTTGGGAAATTATATTATAAACTACTTTTTCATCGTCAATACCCTGTGATTTAAGATAATTAACAATTTTCAATACATCTCTTGATTTTGAAGAATCCTTATGAAATCCTTTTGAAGTAACTGCCTTAATGAAAGCTTTCTTGTAGTCCGTGGTTTGGATTGGTAAAACCCTTACCAACTTGTTAAGGAGAAATGAAGGCTTGAAAAATACCGGAAAGCTGTTAACGTCATTGACATCTTTTAATCTAGACTTATCAAACTGTATTAAAAGGTCATCTAAAGTCACGCCAAAGTATTTGATAGAATTTAATGAGACCTCTTCGTCTTTCATTTCTTTGTGTCGACTTTCCAATAGTAATTCGCGAAGGGTTATATCGTGTAGGGACTGCTTCTCACTTTTTTCAATTGGATGAAAGGGAATATTTTTTGAGCCGTAGAATTCTTTTCTCGTTTCATTTTTACTATTTATGAATTCATAAAATTCTTGAACTTTTGCATTGATATAGTCCTCACCTAGATGTTCAATTCTTTTTGCATTTCGTGCTATTTCAATTGTTTTATGTTTTAGCGTTGTTTGGGATAAGCCAATGGCCTCAGAAGGGTGAATCGTGCCTTCACGGTTTTCCAAAAGGCTTTCGTAGAATTTTCTTGAAAAACCATCAAGGTTTTCACTTTTCAACATTGCTCTGATTGAGCTATCGGTTAGCTTATCATCTAATAGGTCAAAATCAGCCTTCTTTTTCCCTAGCTCTTTATAGGTAATATCTGAATAGCGTAATTTGACCTTAATGTGCTCTTTATTTTCTCTTACCAACTGGACAAGTGCTTTGCAAGCATAGTTTTCAGGGTGGGAGTGCAGGTCTAAGAGAGAGTATAAGACGTTTGTATCGAGGTAAAGAGTCCAGTCAACAATTTTGTGGTTAATAGTATCTTGGGCTATATTGGCGTGAAAACCAAGAGAAGAAAATGAAAGGGTCTTCTGAGCTAAGTCGTTAAGGAAATTGAGGTCTTCTGTTGAGGCAAAATCTGGGAATCTTTCAATTACCTGTTTAAAAAGAATTTTAACCTCGGGATCATCTATTTTCTTTATTGTACTTGTAAGAACGGTTTCGTAGTAGCTGTTCCCGTTTCCATTTTTCAAATGAGGATGTAATGTTTTAATGGCTTCTTCTCCGTATTCGTAAAAAGAGTTGTATAGATACTCTAAAAAGGTCTCCCAAAGCAATTTCACTTTATCCCCTTTTATATCATTATCAAGATCATCTTTGATAAAGTTCTTGAAATTCTGATATCGACTTTTCTCTTTGTCTTTTGCCTCTACATCTAGGGCATCGATTGTTTCCTTCTCTTCTGCTGATAAGGAAAGTAAGTTTTTCTTTTCTACGATCCGTCTTTCCTTTAGAAGCAAATTGACTACTTCATCCAACTCAGGTTGATATGGCTCAAAACCGAATTGCTCATTAATGTATGCTGGTAACTCCTTACGTTCACTGGAAGTGATTTCGTTAAGAGTTCTGATAACTACGGAGATAAAGGTATCTCTCCTAGTATCTGATGCAGCAACCGACAATGCGGAGAGTATTTTTAAATGATTTTTTAAATCTTTCATACCTTATTATTTCAAAGTTTAACTCTAACCTCCCCCGTCAGCAGCTTCTGCATTAAGCCTTTCTTTTGCTCTTTCAAGGTTTCTAATTGTTGTTGATATAATTTTAGCTCTTTGTCTGATTCTAATAGCACTGAAGCAATAGCAATTTGTTCTTCCAGAATAGGGAATTTGATTTCAAGTTTGATAAACTCTTTTTTACTCAATACTCGGTTTCTACCTGCACCACCTGGAGAAATCAAATCCAATAAATATTTGAAGTAAGGTTGAAGTATAAAGAACTTGAAAAAGTCTGGTGATGCTTTATCTGGTTTGAAAGTATACGTTGGAAATCTGTGTGAAACTAAACCACCTTCATCTCCTTTGCTTGCAATGGCAACTGCATGTTCCCATGCAAAAGTTATGTTGACAACCAAATCATTCTCTTTTACTTCATATAATGTTTCCATTGCTATAGTATCAGGATCAAAATCTGGTTTATGAAAAATTCCTTTACCGTGACTTCTAACACCTAAAGCAAGGTAGTTTTTAGTTGGTTTATCAACTGGTCTTGGAGAATATACTATCAAATAACTCAAAGGGCTCGTTTTCCACTCCCCCTCAAATCCCTTTAACCGTTTCTTCCCCGTTAGCAATTGCTGAGCAAGTCCTTTATTGCGGAGTTTGAGTTCATTAATAAGGTTTTGTGTGGTTGATATTGCTAAATCCCAAGTGCTAAGGATTTCGGCTATTTTTTGTTGTTCATTGTGGGGTGGAAGTGGAATTTTAAAGTTAAAAAGCTCTTTCAACGTAATACTAACCTGGTTTGCATTTCCTCTGACAATTCCCTCGATGTAGTTTAAATATCTTTTTATTTTGAAATTGTTATAAAGAAAATCTGGATGAACTTTTTCGTTTGATGCTCTTACAATAACTGCGTTTTGATTAAGTAGACAGCCCTCAAATTCTTTCGAAATTCTTATAACCTTGCCTACCATAGAATCATACATTGGAGGCCTTGACCCTACAGTAGTAAAAACTAAATCATTTCTTTTCAACTTCCACTTAGAATGTTCAATGTCATTTTCAATAAATATAGGGTTATCATTTTTAATGGAATCAAAGGTTGTGTCTGAAACTCTTATAATTCTAGTTCCTGAATCAGTATAATCATCAGACTTAAATGGATAGCCTTTTATATATGTGGTGATCGAACCAAAATCGGACATTATCCAGTCAGTCGGCATCTCAATTTCTTTGCTCATTAGAATCCCATTTCTTTTAAGTAATTCTCCATTTGATTATCGACCTCAGCTAGCTCTTTTTTCAATTCCATGAAATTCTTATATGTTCTAATTTTTTCCATCACCAAGTCTCTTAGCATTGGGATTCAGGGCAAGCGATTTTAGTTGTTCCCGCGCTATTTCATTCAATCTTTTGAGTCGGTCTCCTTGGGGTAGTTCCATGCGAATAAATTCTGCATTTATACTTTCGATATTTGTTAATACCAATAGTTGCTCTACCGTGGCATTATCGCGGATATTGCCATCTTTATTAGTGTTTTCCTCCCGCCATTGTTTGGCAGTTTTACCAAATAGCGCCATATTCAAAACATCTGCTTCGGTAGCATAAACTAGGCTTTGCTGCTGCTTACTAAGTTGCGGTGGAATAATATGCTCCTTTATTGCATCGGTATGAATGCGGTAATTGAGTTTGGAAAGAGTTCGGTTAAGATTCCATTCTAAAGACAGCCTGCGATTTTCATCTTCTTTGAGGCGTTGAAACTCTTTTATTAGATAAAGCTTAAATTCTGGGCTAAGCCAAGACCCAAATTCAAAGGCGATGTCTTTATGGGCAAAAGTGCCTCCATATCTGCCTGCACTGGCTATTAAACCTATTGCTCCTGTTTTTTCGATCCACTTTTTAGCAGAAAGGTAAAAGCTGTTTCGGCCTGCTTCATTTTTAATTCCCTCGAATTCTAGGGAATTAAAATCTGGGTTGTTTATTTGCTCCCAAACACCAAGAAAAAGTATGGTGTCTTTATTTTTCAACCAGTTTTCGATGAGTGTACTTCCTCCTTCAAAGTTTTTCACCATGTCGGTCAAGGAAATGAAATCCTCCTCCCGCTGAGAAAGAATCCCAATTGCAGTTCCCTGAACATTGATAGTTGATTTTTTTTGTTTACTCATATCAGAATCCCAATTCGTTTAGGTAATTATCCATAAGCACTTCCACCTCAGCTAGCTCTTTTTTCAAATTAGTGATGTTCTTCTGAGTAGCAGAAATATCCACTTCTTCTTCCTCTTCAAAAGTGTCCACATAGCGAGGAATATTGAGGTTAAACTCATTTTCTTCCACTTCATGCAGCGTGGCACGATAAGCGTATTTTTCTTCTAAGACTTGACCTTCATCACTAGTTAATGGAGTATCCTTTTGGAATGCTTGGTAAGTATTGACGATCTTTTCAATATCCTTGTCACGCAAGCGGTTTTGATTCGTTCCAGATTCATATCCATCACTGGCATCTATAAATAGAATGTCATTATTGTCACCTTTGGCCTTATTGAAAATCAGAATTGTAGCTGGAATACCCGTACCATAAAACAAGTTAGCTGGTAAGCCAATAACTGCTTCCAATAGATTTTCCTCTATCAATTGCTTTCTAATTTTACCTTCGCTACTGCCTCTAAAAAGAACCCCATGTGGCAGAATAATACCCACCCGCCCAGTATCGTGATAAGTGGATTCAATCATGTGGGAAACGAATGCATAATCTCCTTTACTTTTGGGAGGGACACCTCTGTAGAAGCGACTAAACTGATCTGTAATAGCATTGTCTGCTCCCCATTTATCTAAAGAAAAGGGAGGATTAGCTCCTACAATGTTTCCTTTAAGTAGACTATCATTCTCCAGCAATTTGGGATTGTTCAGCGTATCGCCCCATTCTATAGTGGCATCATCTATTTCATGCAGGAACATATTCATTCGAGCGAGTGCCCAAGTGCTGCCATTAATTTCTTGGCCGTACAATGAAAAGTTCTTGCTTCCCACTTCTTTGGCCATTTTGATTAATAATGAACCTGACCCACAAGTTGGATCTATGATTCGGTCTCCGGGTTGAGGATTTAGCAGCTTTGCTAGAAGTTTTGATACTTGTGATGGCGTGTAAAATTCTCCTGCTTTCTTCCCTGCATCACTGGCAAATTTTTCAATCAAATACTCATAAGCATCACCAATCACGTCATTGTCTTCTAAGTGGGAGGGCTGTAAATCCAGTGCTGAAAAATCAACAAGCAGGTTTTTAAGTCTTCTATTTCGATCTTTGGTTTGACCTAGGTTTGCCTCAGAGTTAAAATCAATGTTTCGGAATACACGCTCCAGTTTGCTACGGTTGGCATCTTCCATGCTTTCCAATGCGGTATTGATTAGTTCACCAACATTGGCAGCATTTCGATTTTCGAAAAGGTAATCAAAGGTGCAAGTTTCAGGTACTTGAAAACGTTCGTTTCTTAATGCTCTTTCAATACGTACTGAGTCATTATCATATTTTTTGGCATAGAAGTCTTTTTTATCCTTCCATACATCTGATACATATTTGATGAAAAGCATTGTTAGGATATAGTCCTTGTATTGGGAGGGATCAATCACACCTCTAAAAGTGTCACAGGCCTTCCATACAATATTGTTGATCTCGTTGGGTGAAATTGGTTTTTTACTCATTCTTTTCAGCCTTTTGGTGGAAAATTATCGTTTCCGTGTGAGTCTTTTCTTTGGATTTTGCCATCTTTTCCATGGATATAGAGTTCTGTTCCTTGTTTTTTGGAAAGTTCTATACTGTATTTCTCTGCTTCTTTTTTTGTGTCAAAATGTTTTGATGCCCTTTCTGCTCCTGATTTTTTAGAGTCCCATCCTCCATCAGAGTTGGGAACTACATGCCTTGACTTGTTACTCATTGCTTAAATTTATTAATTTCTTAATTATAGATTGATATAGCTTTTGTTTTTCATTTATTATGCTTTGAGATAATTCAATATCTCTAGTGTGAAGTTGGTTAAAAGTAATTGCTTTTTCTTGCAGTTCTAATGGTGGTAATGTTATGATAAACGCCTCTAGTTCAGACTTTCTAATAGATGGAATAGAGCTCCCAGCCCCTAAGGTCTGAAAAAACGATTGGGTTTCTGGCATGTTGAATATAGTGGTTAAAAACTCAGGAAGAACTTGCGACCGATCAACTTTGATCACATAGAAAATAGAAGATGCTATTGCAGCTCCATATTTAGATTGATACATCCAAGCAAAATTCCTCATTCCTTTTCCTACTAAAAGTATATCGCCATCTTCTAATAGGTGATTTTTATTCTTTTCATCAAGTTTTATAAAAGTATCTATCTTAACTTTCTGATTTCCAGAATCATCAAAATGTTTAGCTTGCAAATAGACAGCATCTCCATTTTCTGAAGGTTTGCCATAAAAGCCAAATTGAAGTTGAGCAATATTGCCGAGTTTTATTCTCATTAAGTTTGTAGATGTTTTCAAATACAGCAATAATTTTGAAATAGTTCATGAATGTAAGAAAATTTCTTTGTAGAGTTTTTCAAATAGAAAAGAAATATTTTAGATAGGGTATGGTAATTGGTTTTTTAGTCGAATAATTGCCAGATATGAATTATGCTCTAAAGAACATTAAGGGAGGTAATCTGCTTATGTTCATTCAGAATAAGTAGTGTAATATTAGATTACTTTTCCTTCAAATCTATAATATTAGATGTAATTGATTAGTAGGGTGTAAAATAAATGTGAAAATAAATAATGTATTTTAGGCTATTGATTATTACTATCAATACCTTATATTTAATTACAATTAATATAATATTATGAAAAATCTATTTACTCTTGGGATTTTAGTTTTGCCCTTACTTCTAATTAATTCTTGTGTTGGCTCAAGGATTTCTCTTGAAACCCCTCCACCAAGGATTGCAACTTTTGAAAATGACCATAGTAAGGATGAAAACTATGTTTTGGCAAACGAATGGATGGTAGAGACATTCAATAATGCGGAAAGTGTTATTCAATTCACAGATAAAGAATCTGGAACAGTAAAAGGTAAATATATTATTAAGGAAGGGTTTGTTAGCACTAGCCCATATGCCGCATCACGAGATGCATTATTTGCAATTATCACAATTAGAGTAAGAGATGAGAGCAGTAGAATTGAAATAGCTCCACCAACGGGTGAATTTTATTCATTAAAAAGTATGGGCACTGAATATGGTTACACACCAGAAATGTTCGAAGAAGATACAAATGAGTTAATCCTAGACTTTAAAACAAGGATGCAGGGTGATGTAGGTGGTGATTGGTAATACTGTTGAATATCTGAACCAATAGAATAAATGCTAAATAGTTTATCACTTCCCGATACAATATCTTTTCAATACCTGTATATCAGGTAGTTATATCGTATTAGCAACAGATTAGCAACAAGAAGTGTTGATATTAGGCTAATTAAGGACTAAAGAAAGGAAAAACGAAGTGTGCGGGCATAAAAAAACCGCTTCACAAAGGAAGCGGTTTTTAAGGAAAACACCAATTGCTTTACGCAACTGTTACAGAGCCTAAATAAACGCTGCTAGCGACTTTAGTTCCGTCTTCTGATACAAACCCTAAGAAGACTTCTACATCTTCTCCTGAGTACTCAGAAGGTACAGGAATGGCTGCAGCTGCGGCACTCCTTGCAGGTCCAGCAGTTGTAAAAACTGCTTCTCCACGGGTAGTGTTCAAAAGGGCAATCAGCGCCTTGTCTGTTGCCTGAGCACTACCACTGCCTGAGTTATCTGTCCAGGTCACTTCCACTGATCCAGCACTTGGAGAAGTGGCAGCACCGTTGGCAGCTCCTGTGAGATTTCCACGAGTAACCAATGCACTTGCATAGTCAATCATGAAGTTTGGATAAACTCCGGTAATCGCATTGTTCAGGTTGTATGACATGGCCGCATTGAACTGGGTCATTTTGTTTGCATACAACTTGAAACCGACTCTCAGGAAGTCTGTCATGGGCTGCAAGAACCGCAAGACAGTTGAGAACTTCGAACGCTGGTCAACCTGACCTTCAGTTCTTGGGTTCGCTACACTGGAAGGTTTGATGCGCAGGTAATCGATGCCCTTCCAAGTTCCACCGATTACATTCCCGACCTGTCCTGAGACACCACCGAGAATACCTTGATTAATTTTTCCCATCTCTTTACGATTTTTTAAGGGTTAAACATTTGCTTGGACTTGACACGGACTTACCATGGATTTGCCCTTCGCCAACTAAATTACTTCAAGAATTAGGCAGTAGTTCTCTCTTGGGTGCTGTTGCGGTAGTGTGCTTTATTTTGCTTTTGTTGCCCTGTTTTTTTGGCAGGGCAGGAATCTATCCTGCTCCTGTTTCTTTCATCAATTCATAAAATATGGCTTGTCTGGCAGTATCAATCATCTTTAATGTGACCTTGATTTTTTGCTCGTTGGTATCGAGTAGTTGAAGGGCTTGAATTGCCTTCTGAAACGCCTGGGCTTTGCAGTTAGCTTTGATAGAGCTTTCCCGGATCAGCTTTCGGATTTCATCAATAGTCACAAATGGAATCACGGAGCCTTTCAGGAGATAGTGAAAGGATTTTGACCTCCACAATCCAAAGCAAAGCCAAAAGAGAAATTCCCTGTCCTCTTGGTTGTCGGTGAGGCAAACAAAGCAATTCGGGCAAGCTCGGTTGAGCGGTTTTCCGCTGTTCAATCCCTTGTTGAGAATAAAGAAGTGCGGTTGTTGGTAGCTGGTTTCCAGTCGGTGTGTTTTGATACGAAACGATTTCATACAGTGAGCCATTAGAGTTTTGCTCGCTGCGCTTCGCATATATTTTTTCAAAAGAGAAAAGAAAAAAGGGAAAAAAAGAAAAGAGAAAGCTCTTGAAAAGGCGGGCGGAGGTCGGCTGTCAAGGTTTTTGAGAAAAATACTACCCGAAGGGTGGAGATTTTTTTCAAAACCCGTAGGGCTTGACCTTTACAGTCCGATAGTGCGTTGGGATTGTGCGAGCCCGCCTAACTTTGCTTTTCTCTTTTTAAAATTTTCCCTGTACGAGTAAAAAAAAGAGCCCCCTAAAAAGGAAGCTCTGAAAGGCACAACTCGAACCAAAAGACACGTAGCGTATAATCGGTGATACCGAAACGCTGAATGCCTGCATGGAACGGATGACCTGAGGTGCGAACGCCCGCCAACAACCACCGGCTGCCGAAACGGACTCTGAATAAGAACTTATACATAATGCCCCGTCATCACAGGACGGTGCGATTGCAGCAAGGGCTGTGGGAAAAAAATACTACCCGTAGGGTGGAGATTTTTTTACCTAACAGGCGAAGCGAACCCTTGCAGCTCTCGCATCCGCACGCCTGTACCTTTGCTTTATGTATGAGTGATTATTGACTATTTATGGCTGTTAAATGCCAATACTTTGCACCAATAATATTCGACTTATAAGTCAATACATCAATAGGAATCAGAAAAAGAGAATTGAAGGATTTTAATTCAGCTTGCACAGCAACTCAATTTCGATACGTCTTTTCCGAAAGTTATTGCTGCTAATTTTATGCCTTCTCCCAAAGTCAAATAAGGGTAGAAACTGTCTGCTAAGTCTTTCACTGTTATTCTGTATTTGATTGCCATACTTAATTGTTGGATGAGTTCTCCACCTTCGGGTGCGACTACTCTTGCGCCTATAAGTTTGTCAGTTTCCGAGTTACGAATGAGTTTGATGAAACCCCTTGTGTCGTTGGCTGCTATGGCTCTCGGTACGTCTTTCAATTCCAATTTTGACACTTCAAACGGAATGCCTTTTGATTCTGCCTGTGCTTCATCTAAACCTGCCCCTGCAATTTGTGGGTCAGTAAACACCACCCAAGGTAAAGAAGAATAATCGGCTTTATTATCTGTTCCTGAGAACGCATTTTCAACGGCAATTTTACCTTCAAAAGCGGCTGTATAAACAAATGCAGGGGTGTTGGTTACGTCACCTGCTGCGTAAATGTTAGGTAGATTGGTTTCCATTTTTTCATTTACAGCGATATGTCCGCTTTTGGTGAGTTCCAAACCAATGTTATCTAACCCTAATTGGCTTGTATTGGCTTTTGTGCCTGTGGCAATTACTACCTTACCTTTTTCTATAATTTGCGTAAATGAACCGTCAGGACATTTACAGTGAATGATGGTTTCATTCCCTTGTTTCTCGAATTTCACGGCTCTGAAATTAGGTAAGATTTCAATGCCTTCTTTTCGCATTTGGGTTTCCAATGCTTCACTGATGTCTGGGGTTTGTGTCCGTAGAACACGGTCGGTAAATTCAATGATTCGGACTTTAACGCCTAAACGATTGTACGCCATTGCAATTTCCAAACCTATGTAACCTGCTCCCATAATGGTCAAGCTTTCGGGTTTTTCTTCCAAGTCGAAAAGGGAAACGTTGGTCAAGTAGTCAATTTTGTCCAATCCTTCAATAGTCGGAATGTTGGTCGTAGCTCCCGCAGCAATTAAAAATTTGAGGGCTTTGTATTCCTTGCCGTCAACCAAAATGGTTTTGTTGTCTTTGAATTTTGCCCAACCTTTTAGCATAGTCAGGTTTTCAAAATCGCTTACCACATCCATATATTTTTTCTCTTGAAGTGTGGCTACTAATTTTTTCTTGTCTTTGATGATTTGAGCAAAATCAATATCAACGCCTTTTGGTCGGATGCCTTCAAAGTTGGAATGTGTAGCGTGATAAGCCGACTCGCCTGCACGAATAAGATTTTTAGAAGGCACACAACCCACGTTGACACAAGTACCACCAAAGTCCAAACCACCGTTTACCATTAAGGTCGTTAAACCTAAACTTTCGGCTTTTATAGCTGCCGAAAATGCAGCCGAACCGCCACCGATAATGATTAAATCAAATTGATTATTCCTACTATTTCCATTTTCAGAAATTTCACTTTTTACACGATAGTTTTTTGTGCCGTTAATGGTATTGATGATTTCTTCTTTACTTGTTTTGGTAGGGTCAAAAGAACATTCACAAGTAGCTTTTGGATAGCTCACATTTGCTTCTTTTACACCTTCGTTTTTGGAAAGTAGTTTTTCAATGCCTGTGGCACAATGGTCGCAGGTCATACCTGTGATGTCTAGTTTTATTATTTCTTTGTTCATAATGATTTCTCTTTTTGATTTTCCTTAATGATTTCGGCTTTATAGCCTGTCTGCTCAATAACCTTGATGATAGCGTCAGGATTTGTTTTCTTTGGGTCGTATTGGATGGTTGCCAAATCGCCCGGATATTCCACTTTGTGTTCAATAATGCCGTCCACTTCTTTGAGGGCATTTGAAATATGGTTGGAACAACCTGCACAAGTCATTCCCGTGATTTTCAGTTGCAGGGTCTTACCTTCTTGCTGTGTTGTATTTGCTGTTTGTGCTTTATTGTCAGTCGGTTTGCAACATTGTGCATTGAGCTGAGCAATTCCAATTAGGAACAAAGCACTCAATAGAATTAAATTCTTTTTCATTGTGTAATTATTTAATTAAGTTCTTAAATACAAAAGGCAAAAAAATACTATTTCTTGCCAACCACTTTGTAACCTGTACCGTTGATGGCTTCTTCAATTTGAGCGATACTCACTTTGGTTTGGTCAAATTCTACTTTGGCAATCGCTTCTTCATAAATCGCATCTACCTTAACAATGCCTGGCAATTTGTTCACATCATTTTCTACGTGTGAAGCACAACCATTGCAAGTCATTCCTTTTACATCAAAAGTTACCGTTTGGATGTCAGAAGCATTGACGATTACAACTTCCTTGTTGTCGTTTGAAGGATAGAAAATGTGTGCATAGTTTGGAAAAGCGAGCATCAAGGCTGCAAACACGGTTACAATTCCCAAGAATGTTTTGGTCTGCATAAAGGGTTTTTTTTCGTCTTCTTCGCAATCACATTGGATTTCTTCGGCTGTTCGTGGTTTGAGTTTCTGATACCAAGCAAAGCCCAATACCAAAACGGTGATACCGATTAGATAAGGTCTTGCTGGTTCCATCCATGAAAAGGTAGATGCCACTCCTGAAGCTCCTGAAATAAGAGCCAATACAGGTGTAATGCAGCAAAGTGATGCTGCTACTGCCGAAAGCACACCCGCTCCGACAAGTCTGTTGTTTTTCTTGTTCATACTGTTTCCTTTTTTGAATTGTTTATGATGTGTTTAAAAAATGGACGAAGTAAAGTAAGTTGCTCCTGTTTCAAAGAGTAGAAAATGGTTTGTCCTTCTCTTCTACCTTCAATGATGTTTCCGTCTTTTAGTTTTCTGAGGTGTTGCGAAACGGCAGGGATGCTCATTCCGAGAATGTCTGAAAGGTCGCAAGGACAAAGTTCGTTTTCTTCTTCTAAGAGAAATAAGATTTTTAACCTTACTTCGTTTCCTGCCAATGCTAAAAGTCCACTCAGTTGACTGAATGCCTTGTCGTTGGTTTGAAGTATTACTCTACAATTGTCTATTTGAACCTTGTCGGCAAACACTCTGATACACGATTGATTGTTTTCCATAAACTTCCTATTTAGGATTTAATAACGTAGCAAAGATACAAATAGTTTTCTTATTTAAGCAAATACTTAATAATTAAACCAAGAGACTCAGTTTGTATGGGGTGGAGTGGAAACGCAGGTAAACCAAGGCGAAGCCATTTCTGCGAGCCGCCTGCGAGCGGAGCAAGGGTGGTGGCTGCAAAAGCCCGAAGAATGAGGGCGGCAGACGCCTACCGTTTACGGCAGGGCTGGCGTGTTTTTTTGCATCAGGGTCGGCAAAGGCAAGGGTAGCGACTGAACGGAACGAAACGATTGTTGGAAAGGAATGGAGCAATAACTGCCTGCAATAGTTTTGGTAGGGTTTGTATTTTTTGATTGCAGTACAAACCCATTGGAGGGGGATTGCAGGCAGATTGCGGAATGACGGTGCGTTGGCTCGTGTAGTGAAGTGAAAGAGCTATTCTTGTGAGCGGTGCTGAAAGTGGCTGAGTTGAAGGAATGAGGAACGAATGACTGAAACGAAGCGACTGAAAGCACATTGGGGAAAGCAAAAAACATGACAGCCCGATCAGCCCGCAGCGACCCGCAGGCGAGCAAAAACAATAAGCAGCGGCAGACCCCCAATTAAAAATATTGTGAGTGTAGCGAACACCTTAGAAGGGGTTTGGGGGGATGAAATAGCTGCGAGTGAGGAAGGAGAGAGTGTGTGAAGCAAAACAAGTGAACGGCAGTGAGTGAGCACCTACTGGAGCGCAAACGAGCTGGTAAGTGAACGGTATATGCAAGGGCGACCGAAGGGAGTTCATTTTACCCTTGCAGATATGTTTTTGCGGAACAAAACGGAACGACTGACGAACACCGCTTTACCTGCGTTGGGGGGTGTGTTGGGAAAAGCAAGTGTGGCACGGTATGGAATGTAGCGCAGCGGAATGGAATAACGGGCTACTCTTGCTGTGCGGTGCTGAAGGTTGGTAAATGGAATGAGGAACGAATGAAATGCACCTACCGCAGGCACATGGCCGTGGGAGGGATTACTTTGCTAATTTAAGTATTCGGAAAGCACCCCGAATGACTATCAAAAAAACTATTGAACCAATTGCAAGGTCAGGAATCTGACTGCTGGTAAAATAGACAAGTGTGCCTGCTATAATTACTCCAATATTTATGATAATATCATTGGAACTAAAAATCGCTGAAGCCTGCATGTGGGCTTCTTTGCTTTTGGATTTTTGAATAAGGTATAGCGATAGACCATTGGCTATTAAGGCAAGAATAGAGATTACAATCATGGTTTGAAATACAGGCATTTCTTCTGAACCTATAAAACGTCTTATCACTTCAACTAATCCTATTAGGGCTAGGAGTAATTGAAAATATCCACTCCATTTCGCAACGTTCTTTTTGCGGATAGCAGATTGCCCCACTGCCATTAAACTGAGTGCGTACACAATAGAATCAGCCAACATATCTAATGAATCAGCCACTAACCCCATTGACTTTGAAATCCAACCAAAGAGTATCTCAATTACAAAAAACGAGAAATTAATCAGTAGTACTGCCCATAGTAGTTTTCGCTCTTTTTTGGAGTCTGTAGAGTAGTTTATTGACTCTGTCGTTTTTGATTCGGAAACCAACTTTGTATCCAATTTCAGCTCTTCTAGTAGATTCAATATTTCAGATGAATTGCCAAGGTGCATTACAGTTAGTTTTCTGTCTTGAATGTCAAAATCAAGTTGCTGTATGGAATCATAGTCGGCTAGCTTCATACGAATCATTTGCTCTTCCGAAGGGCAGTCCATTTTTGAAATATGAAATATTGTTTTTTGCATCAAATCCATCGTCTCACACTGTTTTTATATGCTTGATATGCTTCACCATGTGTTTCAAGTAGGTACACTTCTTCTAATCTTACTTGGACTTGTACGGTTATGAACATCACTAGTACCAAAGTAAAGCTCAGGGTGTTTGGAAGAATGAGGAAAATGCCAATGTAAAATACCACTACGCCTAGGAATACTGGATTTCTTGAGATAGCAAATATCCCTTTAACTACTAATTCAGTCTTTTCGTCATAGTCTATTCCAATACGCCAAGAATCTGACATTTGAACTTGAGCGATTAATGTCCAAAGAAATGAGATTAGCAATAGGGCTACACCGACCATTTGTATTGAGTCCCGCAATAAAAAAGGAATAGGATTCAAAAACTGATAAACAGCTGGTAGGTAGGAGTAGCAGACAATAGTTATAGCCATAAAAAGAACAGCCATTTTGTAAATGAAACCGAGGTAGTCATGTGCATTCTCGGTTGAACTGAAAACAAAAGGATTAACACCCGATTGCCGCCACACTATGATGGATCGAAACACAAAGACTATGAGCAAATACGCAACGGTGATAATTGGAGTTATGATTTGGTAAAAGTCCATGGTTTAGAAAATGTTAATCTTCACACCACCATTAAATACAAAGCCTGGAGTGGGTGCCCATATATCATTAAAGGTTGGATTCGAAATTGGAGCATTTACAAGTGGCTCAAAATTGGTTTGCATTGTATTGGTGAAATTCTCGAAGTTGGCAAATAAGGTAATGTGTTCAAAGTGTTTCATCACCATAAAACCCATTGTCCAATAGTCCGATTTTTGATCAAAGCTGTTATCAAATTGCCGACCTGTGTAGTAGAGTTCGTAGCCAACTGACCAATTGTCTTCTAATTCATACATCAGAATGAAACCTGCCATACTCTCAGGGGTTAAGGGCTGCTGCTTATTTATATTGTCGTATTTCAGTTCTGTGTTGGTATAGGTGTAATACATAAATAATTTAAAGTCTTCGTATGTGGTTCTAATCGAAGTTTCAAAGCCTGAACTTTGAATTGGGCCATCGGCATTTTCATAAAAGTATGTGCTGCTTGGTACATCTTCTCTTAGGACTAATGCTTGGTTGAGCTGCGTGAAAAAGAAGAGTTGGTTAATGGCAAAAGTGAATTTGTCTAGTACAATAGTTTTATAGTTGAAGTCAATATTCCCACCAATGGAGGTTTCGGGATTGAGTGAACTTGTGCTAATCGGTGCTATATCTCTATAATAAATACGCTCCGCATCTTCTGTAAATAGCGTTGGAAGTTTATAGCCCATTGCACCGCTTATCCTTGAAGAAAACTTATTACTGTGCTTGTAAAGTAGAGCAAGTCTTGGCAGCACAAAAGGGCCATGCTCAATGTTGTAATCTGTACGCAAACCACCTTCAAAAACAAACCTTTCACCTAAGTTCCTGGTGTTCTGAATAAAAGCACCAAACGTATTGAATGTGTAATCCTGAGCGCCAAGGCTATCAGGATTGTTGTCTGTAAAAGATTCGTAATAATGATTCACTCCTAAGTGCCATTCATTTTCATCTGATTTGTCCAGTTTTAGAAATGCTTCTGAAAAACTGGATAGCTGCTGTCCGTCAAATAGATAATCGGGAATAGTTAATTCACGGTTGAACAGGCTAATATTGTTTTTTAATATTATCTCACGGTTATCTTTCCGGTTCTTCAAAAGAAATTGAGAATTATACCTTTCGGATTTATTTACCTCCGTAAAGACATTTTCTATCTCGGGATTGCCGTCAATCACTTTCATATCTCCACCTGTTCTTTCATCAAGGGTTGCACCTACACCAAGCGAAACTTCTGTGTTGTTGTTGGGATAATAAAATAATCGTGGATTTAGAGTGAGAGACTGTGATTGAGGCATGTTCGAGAAACCATCATCATCTGGATCGTACGCTATTTGATTGTTTCCCGACCCATACATGGTTAGTCCCAACTTTCCATACTTCTGGGCATAGAAGATATTTCCTGTAGTTCCCAATGCGCTTGTTTGGTCAATCATTATGGTAAGTTCAGGTTCTTCTTCTGGGGTTTTGGAAACCAAGTTTACGATACCTGCAATGGCTCCACCCCCGTAGAGTGTTGAATTTCCACCTTTAATGATTTCAAACTGCTTTAAGTCAAGTGGCGGGATCTGTAAGATTGATAGCCCACCTGCAAAGCCGCCATATATCGGTGCTCCATCACGGAGCATTTGGGTATATCTACCGTCAAGTCCCTGAATACGTATGTTCATGTTTCCTGAACTCAAAGAGGTTTGTTGCATCATTATACCTGGAGACTCTCTAAGTACCATGCTTATGTTACTTGAGTTCATTGCGGCTTTCTCTCCAAGTTCTTCTAGAGTTACAGCTTCTATCCGTGTTGGAATGGTCTCTATTGTTCTTGAAGAACGTGTAGCAGAAACAATTACTTCTTCAAGCTCTTCTTCACCGGATTCCATGACAATAACAATCGTTTTACCATCTGATTCAGGAAAAAGGAGTGTTTTGGATTGCGGTTCATACCCTACATAGCTTATGACAAAGTTGATTGAGCCGTTGGGAATATTTTGAAAATGATACTTACCATCTATGTCTGTTGTACCACCATTTGTCGTACCCTCAATAACAATAGTTGCTCCAATGAGGCTTTCACCTTCATCATCATTAACCTGAAAGTAAATGCTGTTTTGTGCGACAGCCGAAACGCTTAGTAGAATGAATAGAAATAGAAATGTGTGCTTCATGTTCAAGTTTTAATTCGAACACAAAGCAAGTAATTAAGGAGTGCAATGCCATTGCAAAGTTCTAAGAACAAGCAGAGCAGATGCCTTCAATCAGATAATTGGCAAAGTTTGCTCTAAATCCATTTGGTAAAGTTGGAGTTGCAATAGGGGTATCCTTAAGGCAATAGGTTTTTTCGCATTTAGTACACAAGAAATGAATGTGGTTATCTTCCAAACTGCAAATACAGTCATCATCACAAAGGGCATATTTGATTGCTCCACTACCGTCATTGATTCTGTGTACCAAGTAGTTTTCTTGAAATGTTTTGAGCGTTCTGAATATGGTTGACTTATCAGCATTTTCGAAAAGCACTTCTAGTTCATTCAAACTTAATGCGCGATTTTGCTCCATTAAGTATTGTAAAACCAAAAGGCGCATGGCCGTTGGTTTAATGGATTTCTTTCTAAGTTTTTCTTCTAGTGAGGTGTTCATAAAAACCAAAGATTGTCTTTTCCGTAATCAGGAATCTCGTTGCCTTCAAAGTAGGGGAGCATTTCTGCCACCATTTCAGGGTACTTGATTGTTACGGGCAAATTTTGTTGTCTTACTGATTTCCAGTACATGCGACTAAATTGATACACCTGATCGATAAGCTCTTTGACTGTTTTGTAATCATCAACCAATTCAGGGTTGGAGCAATTAATCTTGAGCTTTACCGGAAATGAAAACCCGTCATTGAAATTGAACTCTGATGCTGAATACCTGGTATTGTTGAATAGTAAAAATCTATTGTAACCCAATTTGATGAATGTTCCACTTACAGGCATCAAATCTTTCCAGTCCAAATCAAAGGCAACAATATCGGAGGATTCTGTTTTGTTGGTGGTGACGATAAATACCGGAATGTTCAAGTCCAATTCTTTCAGGCCGTTCTCAATCGGTTCTACTTCTTCTCTACTCATGTCTTTATAGAAGTGAATTACAAGCCTTCGGATTCCTGTATTTACATTCACATAGTCTTTAACTGCTCTTAGAATTGAACCTGCCAACTCTTTTGTTTGGTCTTTCTGAAAGCATTCAAAGCGGTTGAATTTCCCTGTATTGGAGAAACTGAAAGCACTGCCGATATATTGGATGTCAACTTCTGTATGCTTGAATGCTCCAACTCCAACAATCAATTCATTTTTCAGCTTTGTGTCCAACCTCCACGGAGTGCCATTGAGCTTTGCGAGAATGGCTATTGCGATGTTTGGCAAGCTGAAATGATACTTGTCGTTGGTAATTACTTTATCAGGATCTATCACCTGAGAGGAAACTCCTTTTTTCAATAGAAGCTCTTTCAGCTTGTAGTAAACCAACCGCTGAGATTTTACTGGAACATTCTTGCTGATTGGGGTAATGTAAATAGCTATGTGCTGAATGTCGGTATCAAAGTCTTTGTCATTGATTTGCTCGTAAAGTTCCGGCCAAGGGTTATCCCTGTCCTTGAAATAGATTGCGAGTTCTTTATCTGGATGATACGGTGTATGAATGAACTTTGATAGCCCCCTAAAGCCGTTCAGTTTGCCATTAAAGTAGTTGTGAATTTTGGCTGCTACCTCTCTATCATCTTCATGGAGAATAAAAAAGAAATGAATCTTTGATGATGGGCTTAACTCGAAAGGACCATTTTCTGTAATACCATAATACGGTACATGGTGCAGCTTTTGATTTCCAAATACGAGTTTGTTGCTGGACTTTTCAATTGAACCGATGCGGACTTCATCCACTGGAATAAACCCTTTAGATGAAAGCGGAATGATGGCTTTGAACTCGGCTGTATTAAGCTGATCTCTGTAAAATTTATCAATGGCCGTTTTGAATTTCTTGTATTTGTTCGTCTTGTCCGGGGCTTCTGTTTCCTGATGCAAAGCATCCCTGATTTCAAAATTCCAAACAGGATAAACCTTATCGTAATTTCTTTTTCCTTCATCCGGCAATTCATCAAAGCGGTGAAGTCCTTTTTCATAGACCACCCAATTGAATGCCCTTACCGGTACTTCTTCAAATAGTTCCGATACAGGGGTTTTGAAAATTTTTGACTTGCCTTCAAATGTCACAAGTAATTCAAGTTCCTTTGATACGGTTTTGAATTGGACTCTCAGCGTAAATTTATCGAAGGTTTTATAAAGCCCTTCTTTGTCTTGGTCATCACTTTTTAGCCAAACTTCTGTATCCCTCACAAAATTAGGCTTTACCAAACAGCCTTTTGATTTGAAGTGGTTATGGATTAACGAGTTATAATACCTTTTTAGAATACGTGAGGAGAAAGCCGAATCAGAAACTTGAACAGATTTTTCAATCCCTTCTTCCGTAATAATTTGCTTAAATGTTGGAGAAGTTGGTTTTGTGACCGGAATGAATCCTTCTTTTTCTTGGCAAAATGAAGTGTAGTAATGTTCCTGTTCTGCATACTTATTAATGACCTCATTAGGAACCAATGAATGATAAATTCGTGTAGTTCCTTCTTCCTCCTTGTCAGAAAAATAGAAGGTGAGCGAATCGCTCGGGTGATTGAATGTTAGTATGTTGAAACAGTGCTTTGCCATTATTTAGGTCTGTTTTGAAGATTAGATTGTTGATTCCAAATCTTGTCGAATACAAAGTCTAAATACTGGCGTTTGAAGTCTGGGTCGTCCGTGAATTTTTTATACAAGTCGGTGTATTGGAAAATGACGTCCTGCATCAAATCCTCCACCTTTTTATCAGAGGTTATTTTTGCATTCTGTTTGTCGCTGTTCTTTACGGCATTGACAGTAGCTTGATCACGGGCAAAATCTGCAGGCAACTGCTCAAACAGAAAATTCTTTACCTTATCATCATCAGTCCAGTTATCAATACCAAACTTTGTATTAAACTCTTTGAGGATAGCATCCAACTCATTAAAGCCGGGCTCACCTTTTGTTCCTTTCACTACTGGTGGTGTAGGGTCTAATTCTTCATTACCACTTAGTTTGATATTTTCCTGAGTTGTTCGGGTTAGTCTATAACTATCCAAGTCTATTGCTTCCAGAATGCCTTTGGCTAAATCCTCAATTTCATCTGGTTTGATTTTTGGAATCAGGAATTTTAGAAACCAATACAACCTTTCCCAATAGGAATTATTGAAGGAAAGCAGCTTAGAAAGGAAGGCATACATTCTGAAAAAGGATTTCGCCTTTACATAGAAATCAATCTGGGCATCTTCATTCAATTCATTTTTATACTCCGCAACGCACTTATCAATGATTGGGTCTAATTCCTGTCTTTCCGCTTCTTTGAAATACAATTCGGTGAAGTTTACCACATCATCCTGTGAATAGACCTGAGCTTTGTCCAAAGCATCCTGTAGGTCATTTAGTTTGTTTGCATCTGTTTCCTCACTAAGGATAGTGGTAGTATAGAAAGGCTCAAATGCCTTTTTAATATCTTCTGTGGTATTAAAGAAATCCATTACAAATGTGTCTTCTTTGTAAGGTTTGTATGCTCTATTGAGTCTCGATAGGGTTTGTACAGCCTGAACATCCGCTAATTTTTTATCTACATACATGGTATGCAAGAGCGGTTGGTCGAATCCTGTTTGAAACTTATTGGCTACTATCAGAAAGCGGTATTCTTTTTTCTTAAACTCGGTTGGAATGTCATTGCTCGGGAAACCGTTTAATCTGGCCTCATCCCAATCTTCTCCGTCTATTTCTTTTGTGCCTGAAAAAGCGACAATGGCTTTGTAAGGTGAGTTTATTTCTTTCATGTATTCTTTGAAAGCTTGATAGTAAAGAATGGCGTTTTTAATGCTTTTGCAAACAACCATCGCTTTTGCCTGACCATTGATGAGCTTTCTAATATCCGCATGGAAATGGTCTAACATGATTTTAGATTTTTCCATGATGGAGAATGGATGGCTTTCTACATAAGCACGTAGTTTCTTGTTGGCTTGGCGAGTTTCAAACTCAGGGTTATCTTCAACCGCTTTATCTAATTTGTAATAGGATTGATAAGTGGTGTAATTCTTCAGTACATCAAGAATAAATTCTTCCTCGATGGCTTGCTTCATGGTATAATTATCAAAAGCAATGAACTTACCTTCGGCTGTCTTTTCACCGAAGGTTTCTAGGGTCTTATTTTTTGGGGTGGCCGTAAATGCAAAGTAGCTACCGTTTTTAAGCATTTTACGGTTCTCAATCAATTCATTGATAATATCTTCGGAAGTAGGGGGCTCTTTTTCTTCACCGTAGGCCTCTTCTTTATCGGAAAGCACCCAATTCATTTTGCTGGCCGTTTCACCACTTTGGCTACTGTGGGCTTCATCAATGATGATTGCAAACTTCTTTGCCTGTAATGTTCCAATTTCATCTATTATGAATGGGAATTTTTGAACTGTGGTTACAATAATTTTCTTTCCATCTTCAAGGGCTTGCTTTAATTGACTGCTACCTTTATCTATGGCTTCAACCACGCTGCTGACCTGAGCAAATTGTTTGATATTATCTCTAATCTGCTTATCTAAAACACGCCTGTCCGTCACAACAATAACACTATCAAAAACAGTCTCAGTATTTTCGCTATCATGTAAACTCACCAACTGGTGTGCTAACCAGGTAATTGAATTTGATTTGCCTGAACCAGCTGAATGCTGAATAAGGTATTTTTGGCCAACACCGTTTTCTTTGGAATGATGCAGTAGCTTTTTTACTGCTCTGAGTTGGTGGTATCTTGGAAAAATAAGTTTGCGTTTGATTTTACCTGTGTCTTCATCCTTTTCTTCAACAATTTGAGCAAAGTTCTCTACTATGTTGCTCAGGCTTTCCTTGGTTAAAATATCCTTCCATAGGTAATCAGTTTTTAAACCTTCGGGGTTAACAGGATTGCCAGCACCATCATTGTTGCCTTTGTTAAAGGGTAGGAAAAAGGTCTTTATACTATTGAGATGTGTGGTCATGTAAACCAAATCTGCATCTACGGCAAAGTGAACCATACATCTGCCAAAGGCAAACAAGGGTTCTTTCGGATCTCGGTCTGTTTGATATTGGCGAATGGCGTGTTTTACATTTTGACCCGTCCATTGGTTCTTTAATTCAAAAGTGCTCAACGGTAAACCATTGATAAATAACACCATGTCTAAAGAGTTGCTATTCTCCAGACTGTAGTACAACTGGCGAGTAACAGAAAAAATATTGCTGCTGTATTGCTTTTGGGCTTTATCGTTAAGGAGTGAGGTTGGCTTTTTAAAGTAAAGCTGTACCCTTAAATCCAAATCTTTGACTCCATTGCGCAAAATTTCAACAATTCCTTTCTGACGAATTTGGTCAGAAAGGCGTTTCAAGAATTTGTCTTTGCCTCTTTTGACTATGGTATCATGGGCATTAGGTTGCGTTGCTGCCAAAAACTCGAACAACAGCTTTTCATTGATGCAGAGGTCACGATCATAGTCGGCACTATAGCTTGCAATAAAGCCATTGTGATTGATTAAATGCTTTTCTATGATCGTTTCTAAGCCCTTCTCTGATGTATCTGTTGTATGCATAGCTATGAATATCTTTCCCTTAATTTATGAGCAATGGCTTCTGTTTCACGGTAGTTTCTACCGGTTGTTTGAACCCATAAGGCGTACTTTCTTTGAGACTTAAATAGCGTTATCTCAACGACACCATTTTTATGAATTTTTCTTATGAAAGTGTTCCCGCCCCAATCAGTTGATCGCATGGCTGTAACATATTGATTATATTTAAGTTGGTTGCAAAGAGCTTGCAACTCGTCTTTTCCATGGTGGTCTGCTAAATGAATATCCTTCTCATCTGGATTCAATTTGGTTTCGATTAATTCTACTTCTCCAAGATTCTCAACAAATGCGGCAATTCCTTCCTCGCCAAAACAGGATTCGTCAAATACATTGTGAATTTGGTGGTCTTCAGAGGTTTCATCTTTCTCAACGATTATCGGCAACAAGTTTCTTTGCCATTCGGCTGAGGTATTGAGGCTAATCGTTGGCAATTCGTATAAATGTGCCGCGGCTAAACCTAAGCAGGGTACTTTTTCAGCTTCATTTCTTTTATAAAAATACTCTGCTTCTATAAAGGCTTCCTCAACCTGACCATCTTCCTCGTTTATAAATGGAGTAATAATGCTTCCGAACATAAAGCCTTTAAGTTCAGGAGATACGGCACTATCTATGAGCCAGCTATGAACTGTATAGTCGTCCGCAAGGAGAATTTCAGAAACACTTACATCTGAGCGAATGCGTTTGAAGCCAAAATCCATTGATTTCTTAAAGGTTTTGGCGAACAATGTCATTCTTTCAATTGCATCGTACTTATTCGCTGAATATGGAACAACACTTAACTCGTTAAACATTAATTCCATAAGTCTAAATCAATTTTGATAATTGGTTGGTCCATTCATCTAATAGATTTTCGGGATATTCACTCAGGGTACCGTTTTTATCTAAAACAATATCAGTTATAGCAGAGAATTGCTCCTGATCTTCCATAATTTTCTTAAAATAAAACAGCACCGCTTTGTCCTTGCTTAATTTCTCTTCCTTTATGCCTACACGAATGCCATTTACTATATGGTCGCTGTGAGTCTCAATAATAATTTGCACATCGTTTTGAGCGACAAGTGCAATCAGTTCTCCGAGCTTAGCTTGACCCTTGGGGTGAATATGGCTTTCAGGGTTTTCAATAATTAGTAATGTGCCTGGTTGGGCTGAAAGCAATGCTGCAACTACAGGGAGTGTGTAGGTGATTCCAAAGCCAACGTTTTCAGGCTTGAAACTGTTGGTTCGTCCATAAGTGCGTTGCTCATACTGATATTGGAGTAATACCTCATCTTGATTTATTGAAGTAGCTACAACTTTAATACCCGGGGAAATTTCACCTAACCATAGGTTAATTTGATTTCCCAAGGTCTTATCAACCGTTATTTTTTTAATTAAGGTGTCCTCCACAAAAGATTTTGGATGTAGAATATTGTCAAATGCCACTTCTTCATCATAATAGGTTTCGATAAAGTGTACAGCATATTGGCCATTCATCCCTATGTTCCTGTTTTGAACTACTTCATTGTTGCTTTTGGGATAGGTAGATTCGGGTTTAATGCGATATGCATTGAGGTACTGAAATTGATTGGAAAATAAGCCAGTATGCTTTTCTGCACTCTTAACCAATGACTCATATTTGATTTCCGTTTCTCCGTAAATATTTTTGTCCGCCTTTGGAGGTAAAACATCTTTTTCCATTTCATAAGCATAGTGAAAAGGAATGGTAATCTCTTCTCCAAGAGAAAGGTTAAAAATCAAATCTTCCTTTTTGGCATACTGATAAAAGGCATCTTTGGTATTCCCAATATTTACATATTTACCTTTTAGGTTAAGCCATCCATTAGACCTACCTGATTCAGTATTGCTTTGGCGTAATACTAATAGACTTTGAATAAAAGAGCTTTTCCCTTGTCCATTTAGCCCTAAAAGCACATTCAAATTCCGAAGTGGGAACACTTTGGATTTGATAGACTTAAAGTTTTTAATTTCTATACTACTAATCATTTGCTATGGATTGATTAATTAATTCCCTGATTTTGTTGTGACGTGTGGCCACTTTGGTTTTGTCTCCGGTGCTGCTTGTTACCGCAAGAAAGAATATCTCATTATTGGTCAATTCTTCTTTTAGTTTGGCTTTAAATACATCTTTATTTGCCTTTAAGCGTGTTGCTTCATCTTCTGATAATAGAGCCAACTGTGTGGACAGTGCATCAAAAAGAGCCTTGTTTATTGGTGGTTTGTTTTTGCTGGTAGCTCGGACTTTTCTAAATGCTTCGTCTCCGAATATGGTTTTTGCTAATAGCATCGATGCTTTAAAGGCATTGGTTATTATTTCTAATTCCTCCTCAGATTTGGAGTATATCTCAGCCATTGCCTTGCTCATGTAGGAGTCTAAATCATAGCCAAAATCCTTGGTACCATAATTTTCTATACCTAGGAGATAGAAGCCAAGAAAACGGTTTGCAAAATCTCTGTCGAGCATTCTATCAGCTTTGATTTTATTGTTGGTAGCCTCCTTAAACGCTTTGAGGTTTGCCAATTCATAAATGAAAGTAGCAGGACGCCCTTGGAACAAAGCATGGCGAATTTCTTGGGGTTCTAAGATAAGACCACCTGTATTGATGCGCTTGAAGATGTTGAACTTCACATCGGTAGGAGTGCCAGGCATGATTTTGTAAATCACTACCTGAGCTTCTTCTATTACCCGTTGAAGGTCCTCAGGCAAATCATCCCAATATTTTCCGTTTAGATGGGTTAAAAACTCCAAATTGGTCAACGGCTGGGTTTTATCGACAACAAAGTTTCGGATACTGCTCAAACGTTGAAGGCCATCTACCACCAGCCAGTTGTTATCATCGCTTGCATCAAAAAAGAATGCAGGTAGCGGGAAACGGATCAGTATGGATTCTATCAAGCGACTTTGCTTGGTTTTATCCCACAAGTCGTCCTTGCGCTGAAAGTAGGTTTCAGTATTCATTTGAATACTTTTCCGTTCTATGCGCTTGATTAAGGTGTCTAATGATGGAGTTTTGGTTTCTATCTTGATGAGGGTAGGGTCGAATGGTTTTTCCATTAGGCGAGCCTGATCATCAATCTGTTCTTTTTCTGTACCATCGCCAGCGTCAATGACAGCATTGTCCACTTCTTCTTCCGATATATTATGAGCGTTATCCATTTTCACTTTCTGATTTTTGCTGTTGTAATATTTACTCCTTGTCTTTCGATTTTCCTTTCTTCAATCCCTTAACCATTTTATCAAAATCGGATTCTATTTTCTGGGTTTTGTTAAACTTGTCGTATTCGGAGTGGGCTTTATTTTCGGCCTGTTTTTTTGACTTTTTGCCTGGTCCTTCCAACACTTTGTACTCATTAAATTCCAAAAACTTATTGACGCTCAACGCCAACTGTTCCATGGTAAAGGTATTTTCTCGTTCTATCAGTCCTTCGATGTAATCAAAGTAGCCGGTTACGGTACGTTCCAGTTGTTTGATTTCTTTTTCCTGCAAGTAGTTTTTGGCAATGCTGGTATCTGATTTTAGGATTCTGCCTTCAGGAGCATTTTTCCAAGTGGTTAAACCCATGTTTTCTTTTTTGCTGTCGGCTTTTAGGAAAATGATTTCGGCTGCTGTTTTGCCTGTGATGGCAAAGTGAAATTTGTTTTGAACCGTGGCGTAAAATTCTTTTGTAATGGGCGATTGCGGGTCGTAATCGATGCTACACTCGGCAAAGATGTCGGTCACTTGTTGGTAAATTCTTCGCTCACTGGCTCGGATAGAGCGGACACGCTCCAATAACTCTTTGAAATAGTCCTTTCCAAACAGGGTTTTACCTTGCTTGAGGCGTTCATCATCGAGGGTGAAACCTTTGATGATGTATTCTTTTAAGGTTTTGGTAGCCCAGATACGGAATTGGGTTGCCTTAGCTGAGTTGACCCGGTAACCTACAGAAATGATAGCGTCTAAGTTGTAATATTCTAAATTACGGGCAACCTCTCTATCGCCTTCCGTTTGAACTGTTCGGAATTTCCGAACAGTTGCCTCTCTGTCCAGTTCGCCACTGTCATACACATTGCTAAGATGCTCACTAATAGTAGATTTGGACACCCCAAAGAGGTCGGCTATTTTTTGCTGTGTAAGCCAAACGGTTTCGTTTTGCACATAAATCTCCACCTTCACTTCACCCGAAGGGGCAGTGTATAAAATGAACTCGCTCAGCTCATTAGTTGGTTTTACAGGCTTGTCGTTTGACATACTTCCGGCTTTATTATTTTATGATGTAATTTCCCCACTACAGCTTCGGCTATCATGGCTTCCCGGTACTCTTTGATGAGTTCTATTTCTTTCTCTGTTTTGGAAATTGCTTGGTCAATTTTGGCGGTTTCGGTTTTTATCTCTGTAATCAATTCCTCTTGGCGTTCTATTGGAGGGGTGTAGATATAGTAGTTTTTTAAGATACTGTTTGTTAAACCTTCTCTGGAAGCTCCTTCAATTGTTTTTACCTGATTTTGAATCATATCAGATTGTAATTGAAGCATTAAGAATTTGGGGAGAATTTTCTCCTTTACTGGCCTTAAAATGCAAACGTGTTGATTGACGTTTGCTTCTTCGTCTAATTCAAACACAAAGGTTCTTCCTATGGAAGCACCAGTGATATTTATTAAAACATCGTCTTTTTTGACTTGAGAGCCATTCATGCTCTTGTGAATATCTTCAGTGATAAACGCTACATCATCCAGCCGCAAGCCATCATTATGAATATTTTGACTTCTCAAAAAGATAACACCACTATTCTTGTAAACAGTTGCTCCACCTGTAGGGGTAACACCAGCTCCGACCTTCGTAACGCAGTATTTAATTTTTACCTTTTGATCTTCACTAATTAATTTATGATTTATAACCGCCTGCCTTTGCTCTTTTAGCAACTCAATAAATGCTTGCTTTTTCTGGATGAAGTGCTTTATTTTTTTGGATTGGGCTTTTATGTAAAATACGATTTGGTCTTGTTCAACCTTTGGAGGAACCGCCACTGGAATACTGAAAAACTTATCGGAGTACAAGCGTAATCGGCTATCTATAATACCGAAGGATTTTTTTCTAAATTCAGCCTTCATTATAGCTGTAGAAAACAAATAGCCGTAGTAATGCGGGTTGTTTTCTCCCTTGATGCGATACACGCAATATGCAGGGCTTGTAATACCATCGTATTTTGAAATGCCCAAACTGCCATTCCAAGCCAACATGATGTTGCTTACCAAATCATTCTCAGCTACTTTTTTGTAGCCTACCAGTGTTTTAGCATTGCTAATGAAATCATCCTCGTTTTCAAGGCTGTCTCTCTTTTTGGTTACTCCGGTATAATGAGAAACAGAAAGCAATTCTTCTTCGCCTGTTTCGCTTCGTTCATCTATCTCAGCAAAGATATTTTTGATACGCAAAGTTTTCCAATGCTCAGGAACAGTGGATATCCATTTGGTAGTATTTCTGTCTTGTACCATCATTTACGCTTCAATTATTTCTTTTAACAGATGCTCTGTCTCTTCCTCAATTTTGAAAATATCGGCAGATATTTCTTCTAAGCTCCTTGGTGCTTTGTGCTGGTAGAAGTATTTGGCAAAATTGATTTCATAGCCAACTTTGGTTTCGCTTTTTTTGTACCAGGCATCCGGCACAAAAGGGGTGACCTCTTTGGCAAAAAAGGCATCTATGTCGTCCTTCAAAGGAATGTTTTCCTTGTCTTTAAGCGCATTATCACTTTTGGGTTTGCCTTTGGCATCCTTGATGATATTTCCATCTTCATCACGCTGTGGGCGGTGTACGGTTATCTGGCTGTAACCAAAGTCTTCATTGTCAAGAATGATGCTGTGGGCGGTGTTCTCAAAGTTCAAAAACAGGTCGGTAATCTTACGGATATGGTCTTTGCTAAACTCCACACGTTTTTTGCCCAAAGGCTTGCGCATTTTGCTGTAAAACTGCTCCGAGGTAACATTGATGAGTTGTAGTTTTCCCTTTCGCTTTTCTTCCTTCTTGTTGTTCAGGATAAAAATGTACGTGGGAATGCCCGTGTTGTAAAACAAATCATTGGGTAGCGCAATTACCGCTTCCAGCAAATCATTCTCAAAAAGGTATTTGCGTATTTCTGTTTCTCCTTGACCTGCATCACCAGTGAACAATGCGGAACCATTATGGATGGTGGCTGCTCTACTGCCCAAATCACTATTGGTTTTCAGCTTAGAGACAATGTTCATGACAAACAGCAATTGCCCGTCATTTACTCGGGGGACACCTACTGTAAAGCGAGGATCTATGATGTCTTTTTTATCAATAATAGCATCTGCATCTACTTTCCATGTTTTCCCATAAGGTGGGTTACTAATCATGAAATCAAATTGAAGATTGGGGAAGCCGTCTTTGCTCAGTGTAGAGCCAAAAGCAATCTTCTCCGGGTCTTCATCTTTTATCAGCATATCTGCTTTACAGATGGCATAGGTCTCTGGGTTTACTTCCTGACCGTACAAGTGGAAAGTAGCTTTGGGGTTGAGTTTCTTGGCGAAGTGTTCCGCTTCGGTAAGCATCCCTCCACTACCACAAGCAGGGTCGTAAATCAAATACGTACCGTCCTTAATCTTTCCTTTGAGCGGTTCAAAAATAAGGTGGGTCATTAAGCGAATGATTTCCCTTGGGGTGAAGTGTTCTCCGGCTTCTTCGTTATTCTCTTCGTTAAACTTGCGTATCAGTTCTTCAAACACATAGCCCATCCCTAAATTGGTCAAGCCTTCCATGACTACATTGCCGTCTTTATCTGTGATAGGCATTGGGCTTAGGTTAATAGTGCTTGAGCAAAACTTTTCAATCAGTGGAAAGGTAATGTTGCCTTCTTCCAAGGTCTCCAATTGGTTTCTTAACTTGAACTTACTGATGATATCCTGCACATTGCTACTAAAGCCATCCAGGTAAGTTTCTAAGTTTTGACGAATATTGCCCGGTTCGTTTAATAACCTTTTGAAGGTGTATTTTGAAGTATTGTAAAAGACATAACCAGAGGTTTTACGCAATTGAGCAGATTGGTTATCAATCTTCATTTCGTTTAGTTTTTGATGCATTTCCAAGACTTTGTCTTTGGATGGTTCCAAAATGGCATCTAACCTGCGAAGCACGGTAAAGGGCAAGATTATATCTCTGTATTTTCCTCGTGTATAGACATCACGTAACACATCATCAGCAATACTCCAGATGAAATTAACGATAGCATTATGTTGTACTTGGTTCATTCTTATTTGGTGTTTGCTTGGTTAATATCTTGTTCAGCAATTTTTAAGGCTTGCAATGCCTGATCTTCATCGGTTACAAGCTCCTTTATTTGGTCAGCCAACCACAATGCCAGCAATTCTTGTTCATTTGTTTTGAGTAGTCCTGCAATTTTCAAAACCTGATCTCGTTTGGCTTTCCGTTCACCACGCTCAATTTTACTGAACATGGGTGTATCAATTTCAAGGTTTGCCGCCAACTGTCGTTGAAGCAATCCCTGACTTTCTCTAAGCTCTCTTATCCTTTCACCAAAGTGCATGGCCTGTTAATTTATGACTTGTCAATATTTGGCTAATATAAGAAAAGAAAACGATAGTAAAAGCAAAAAGTAGTGGTAAACTGATTTCAGGATTTTGAGGAAATGGAGGATGCCAAGGATCATAAGTCCTCAGCATCCTTAGAATCCTTAACTTCCTCAAGTGTGGTGTTGATATAATTGTCCTGAGATTCACGGTGAATCAATCCCGATTTGGCAAAAGCGGTGATATAGCCTTCGGCTGTCTTTGCCGGAATGCTCATGGCTTTTGCTACTTCGAGATACTTCTGCCGATTGAATTTATGTGGCAAGGCATACAGAAACTTCTCCTTCTTATTCATTCTACTTGGCTTGGGTTCTTCTTGTGGAAGTTCTCCAAATACTTTACTGGAATGCTTCACCAATACTTTTACCATTGAAAGCGAAGCTTGAAAATCCCTTTCCTCACAAATCAGCTTCTTGGAAGTGTCACCCGTTTCCATGATCCGCAAAGCGGAGAATATCATGGAGATTCGGTAAGCAATCAAACCTAACCTTCTGATAGTAGCCATGTAGTCCAACCCTTGAAGGTTCATGTATTTCTCCTGTATCTGGCCAAAGAACTGGTTGAATTGCTCCTGTTGGTCTGCTGTAAGGTGAAACTGGCGGGGTTCATCCTGCATGATGACTTTGTAGAGTTCATAGAACTCATTGCCCAGGGCTTCAAAGTAATCGTCCAGTCCGTTATCCGTTTGACTGGCAAATACATTTTTCCATACCGGGCGAACGTTCATGAAATAGAAGATGAAACGGCTGAATAAGCCGTTTTCAGCGTTGGGAATCAATGCCGAAACTTGTTTTGGCGTTCCTGAAAGGACAGTAGAAAGGCAAGGGCTTTCTATGTCCACAAACTCACGGTCAGTTCTGCGATAGTAGGAAATGGTTTCATGGTGAAAGGCTTTTCTAAAGCCATCACTGTAATTTCCGTAATCGCTTTTGAAGGCATGGGCTAAGGTGTCTCCTTCGGTCTCGAATATCAGCCCCCTGCCATCACTATCACCCAAAAGTTGATAAGCTCCCGTTGAACTGTTGTTGGCTGGAATGAACAGCATCTTTTCAGGTGGTTTGGCTGGCTTCTCGATACCGTCTTCCTTTCCCTTCTTGGAGTTGTATTCTGCCATTTCCAATTCATAGTGTTGTTTGTGGAGTTTGGCTTGTTCCCTCAATTCTTTGTGAATGGGGTTGACCAACTGACGACAATGCACCAAGCGGCCTTTCCCTGCGGATGCCTGAGCGGTAATGAATAGGAATAGATTTGGGAATACTCGTTTACCATCATAGATGCCCGATACTTTGGGCAAGCATGCACTGATAGCTCCGAGGGAACCGAGGAGTAGAATATCCCTTTCCTCATTGGAAGTGGCAACCGCCACAACCTTTTGCAGAAATTCAGGAAGTTCAGGAAACAAGGAATCTGGAAGGGTTGGCATTTCTTCCGGTTCCTGATTTTCGGGCTGGTGGTATTCAGATTGACTACCATTCAGCTTTTCACTTTTGAAGGTTCGCTGATCCTGTTTTTCTGTCCGTGGAGGGGCAATGTCAATTCCTGCATCCTTGGCGAGGTAGAAAAAGGTCTTTAGTGAAACGCCATGACCTTTTGATTTCAAGCAATTGTCAAATTGCTTGTCGCACTCCGGTGCGGAATAGCCTGGATAAAACTGGCTCACCCTATGAAATAGGATACGGCCATTTTCTCCAAACTCATCAGAGAAGGCAAAGCCGATATTTACCCAATCGCTATATGTGGAGGTAATATCTGTTCGGTTGGCTTCAATGCTTTGGATGATACGTTCTACTTCGTCTGGTTGAGAATCTGTATTGAAAGTTTGTTGCTCTGTCACTTTCGGTTGCGGGGTTGGCTGATTAAGCCAATCCTGCGGATTGAATGTTTTTCTTTCCATGTCCTACAAGTATTTAGGATTGATGAATATTTCTGAATCATGCGGAAGGAAACATGCTCTTGAAATGTCCTTTCCGGATTGGTCTATTTCGAGTTGGTAGGTGTGGGAAACGTAGTTTGCCACTGCCTTGAAATAGTCCTGGTGTTTGGCTTGCGTCAAGTCTATTGGAATTACCCATTTGAGGCCATCACCTGAAGGAGATAAAAACAGTAGCTCCGTTTCGAAGTAGTGGTCGTTGAGTAGTGCCGTCTTGAGTGAAGGAATGTCCTGAATGTGGTCAAAATCGATTGTGAGCAAACCTGAATGTCTTTGAAGGTTTGCATCATTTCTCTTGGAGAAAGTGCCTGAGAAGGTCACATAATCGAAATTTTGAGCCTTGTACTTTCTGGCTTCCTTTGGGTCGGGAATGTTGCGGAGTGTACTTGTACACGAAGCAAATTCATTGCCTTTGATAAGGTGGTACACCTCAACCAAGGAGGCTTGCCGACTTGGGATTGTGTTGGTAACAGGCTTGTTGAAATAGCTGAAAACTGGCGGAGCTGGTTTGACTATTTCAGGAAGAGCAACCGCAGGTTGCGATTCTGACTGCCTGTAAAAACCTTGCTGCTTACCGATACGCAAATGCAGTTCTTCATTCAGCTTGTCGAGAAGGGCTTGCCCTTCGAGGCTGAAATGTAATGTTGCAAAATCAAAGGCATTGCCTGGTGCAATGGCTTCTTCTGAATCGGTGTGCGTAGCACATCCGTCAACTACCTTCACAATCAATGTGGGCTTGTCCGCATTGAATGGGTTCTTTGCAGGTTTGCAGTCCCTTCCCGAAAGGGAAAGGACTGTTTCAACCGGATAGTAGTGTCGCAGCACATGGGCATAGATATTCAGGCCGTAGTGCGTTTTGTCGAGAATGGCTTTTCTACTTACCTCCATAGTGCTTTGATTTTGAAGGTGAGTAATTGGATTCCAGCAAGGCTTCTATATCAGAAACCTTGTAGTAGAATTTGCCATTGATTCGGCTGTAGGGAAGAACCCCACTATCCCGAAGGGATTGGAGGGTTCTTTTGCTGATGTGAAGCGTTTGCATCACTACCTGTCCATCAATCCATTCTTCGCTGAATTGCTGCAAGCGAGATTTATGGAAGTTGAGGAGGTAGGCTTTGACTGTTTTAATGTCTTGAGTTAGCGTCAAGATCATATCCATTATCTCGTTCATAGCTTCACCCTCCCTTTCTTGATTAGGTAATCCGCTGCCCTTTGGTCTATTTCTTCCTGAGTGGAATTGCGGTTGCGTAGCAACCAGCTTTCCAACTCGCTTCTTTTGAAATAGAGCTTCTTTCCATTGGGCTTGTAGTGCGGAATGCTCCCTGCACTTGTCAATTTGTACAAGTGAGATTGGGAAAGCTCCAGATACTGGCAAGCTTCATTGAAGTTTAAAACTTCCTTTGTGTAAATCCCCTGGCTCTCAATTAGGCGTTGGAGATTTTCAAGACGTTCAATTATTTCGTCCATGACTTAATCAATTATGAATTAGGAAATGGACATCTGGCCAAATGTCATATTCGATTGTCGAATACGGGGCTAAATTAGAATGGCTAACAGGGCGTTATGAGTGTAGAATGGCGGGGGGAGTGTCGAGTGTCGAGTGTCGAGTGGGCTGAAAAAAAGAATAGCCCATTTTTTTTGAAAAAGAGGGCTAAACAAAAACAGAATAAAGATAATAGGAGTAAAGTGTCGAGCGGCTTATTTCAGCAATGAAATAGCGGATTCCAATAAATGGCCTGTTGACTTGGGAGCTTGATTTTTCCTAAGACCTTCATGTTCGAAGAATGATCCATCAGTTTTAATAAAGCATTTGCAAGCAACTTTCCATTGGTTTTGCTTTAGGTCTGCAACCAATTTGTATTTAGTGTAAAGCAATTTGACGAAGTAATAGAACTCACTTACGTTGCCTGTCCAGACAATAGGAGTTTTGATTTCGTCTCCTGAGAAAATCTTTCTGAAACTGGATAGCTGAGTTTCTTTGCTAATGAAATTGTTCTTTTTGAGGCTATCACATAAATCAGTTAGCTTGTCTGGACTTGTGCTGAATTGCTTGTAGGTAAATGAATGAAATGAATTTACCGTTGGTTCAGGTTGGGACTTTTTAGTTGGTTCTTTCTTTGCTTCAACTTCAATGATTTGAATCTCGGTCAATAAAGGTTTCTGCGGTATTGGTTCAAGTAGTAGCTGGGTGTAAAAATCCTCTATCACCAACTTATCATCAATCCAAGTGCTGAAAGCATCTTGGATTTCGAGGTAAAGCTGCATGTATGCAAGCTTTAGCAATTGGATGATATAGGTGTTGGCTTTGTGAGCCTGGTCAAACTCAATGGAAACTTTTTTGGGATCTATTAATGTCAAATCAAAATCCTTCTCTTTAATCAGCTTTCCAATGTCTTTTAAACGTGTCTTTAAACGCTTGTTCAAAGTATCATCCAGCCAATAGCGGATGAGGTTTTCTGTATCGTCTTCACTGATGAGGTTGTAGAGCCTTTCAACGTCCGTTTTGAGGGTGTTTAGAATCAGCTTTGAGTAGTATTTGGTTTTGTTGTCAAATGGCCTTTCAAATTTGATTTCATACCGGAATGGATAATCAGTGGAGGCTTCTTTCAGGGCACGGAACTTTGGAGCAAACTTTTCGTCCACGCTGTTTTTCTCTGACCAAGGGCGAAGCCCCTGGTAGAGAATGTCGTCAAGTATTTTGGTTTGATTGCTCATAAGTCAAGTTTGATTTTACTGGCTGCCTCTTTTTTCTTGTCGTCTATGATTTTTGCATAGACTTGGGTTGTTTTCAGCTCCCTATGGCCTAAGAGCTTTGAAACCGTGTAAATGTCGGTTCCCATTGTAAGCTGCAATGTTGCGTAGGTATGACGGGCGCAATGGAAAGTGATTGTTTTGGAGATTCCGGCTTTCATCATCCATTGTTGCAATTTCAGGTTGTGCCATGCCGAATACTTCAAACCTTTGAAAACTCTTTCTTCTCTTTCCTCACGTTCTCCGAGCAAGCCGAAGGCTTGTTCTGAAATGGGTAGGGTTTCTGCTCCTTTGGTTTTCTTCTGTCTGAATCGGATGTAGTAGCCCATTTCATTTGAGTGCTGCACCTCAGACCAAAGGAGCTTATTTATATCTGACCAGCGCAGCCCTGTAAGGCATGAAAAAATGAATGCCGTTTTCAGGATGGGAATTTCACATTCTGCCTTTACTGCTGCTTGCAGCTCATCCAGTGTCAAAAACTCTCTTTCAGGTTCTCCTTGCTTGAATGCTTCTACACCTTCAGAAGGATTGGTTGGAATGATGCCATCTTTTACGGCCTGTTTCAGGGCTGCCCTTAGCTTATTGAAATAGGAGTACTTGGAGTTTTGGGATAGCTTCTGATTTCCGTGGGCTATGGCCTTCTTATCAAGGTATTGTTTGAAGTCCTGGACAAACTGCCTGTCCACTTCCGTGAAAGATAAATCATAGGTGCAAAAGGCTTTCAGGTGCTTAATCATGCTGGTCCAATTGCCATGATTGCCGGGGCTGTCATCCCTTTGCTGTGCAAGCAATTCAATGTAGGAAAGGAAGCTGCCTTTTTGCTTCTCCTGATCACGAAAGCCATAAACACCGTTTTGGATTTCGATTTGTCTTTGCGCCCTGATGGTTTCTGCAAGTTGCATGGTCTTTTTATTGACCTCTTTTTCCTCCTTGGTCTTTGCATTGGGGTCGAGGTACAATTTTAGGTACTCGGTTTTCCGCTTTCCCTTGTGGTAATAGTCGAGGTATAAGCTGGTCTGTCCGCCCTGGTTGCGTTGTCTTAGTGTTACCTTCATATCTGAAACAGTTTATCGATTTCGGTTCTCTTGATGATTGTGCGACTGCCAATCTTTGCCGCTCGGATGTTTCCGGCTTTTATCTGCCGATAGATTGTCATGCGGCTTGCACCTAAGAGCTTGCAGGTTTCCTCTACACTGAGAAAATCTTTGTCCTTCAACTGTTCCTGATTGTATTCAATTCTCTGTACCACGATAGGGGCGACCTCCTCAACCTTTTCTTCTCGCTTACGCTTCTTGTAGTTTCGGGAGGCGCACTTGTGGCTGCAAAATTTGGTTACGGTTGTCTTTGCGATGAAAGACTTTCCGCAGTCCTGACAAATCTTTGGAACTTCTATACTGCTGCTCATGGTGTTTTCCTTTTTGGCTTAAAAATGTCTCAGAGAATATCCCTTTGTATCGGGGTGTATCTCTATGTAACATGATTTCGCCTGTTGCTAAAAATCTTGTTGCTACCAACAAACCTGTTGCTATCAGTAACAGATTAGAAACAAATATAAGCAAAAAAAGGGAAAATTAGCAACAAGTAAAGGAAAGAAAAACCGCATAAATGATAGAAAAAGAAGGGTTTAGAGTAGTAAAGGAAATGTAATTACTTTCCGATACAAAACTTACTAAAGATATTATCCAGCAAGTCTTCTGTGGTGATACTCCCTGTGATCTCGCCAAGGTGGTGGAGGGATTGCCGGATGTCCATGGCGAGGAAGTCATTGCTGATGCCATTTTCTAAGCCAGTAATTACTGCCATTAGCGATTGCTCAGTTTGCTTGAGTTGATGGTAATGCCTTTCGTTGGTTACTATTGTATCGCTACCGGCAATTTTATCTTTTTCTATAGTTTCTAGCAATTTGCTTTTCAGCTCTTCCAAACCATTTTTATGGGATGCTGAGATAAAAAGCATTTCTGGAAAGCTAGTTTGCCAATTTGCTTTTTCTTGCTCCGATAGTAAGTCACTTTTATTGCCTATTAGAAGAATGGGCAGATTCAAGCTTTGTAATCCAGTAGATTCGGCTTGTAGCTCAGCAATGCTTATTTTTTTTAGGTCTGCCAAATAGAGGATTATAGAAGCTTCTTTCATTTTGCTTTTGGTACGAGCTACGCCCATAGCTTCTACTACATCGCTGGTGTCGCGCAAGCCGGCAGTATCGGTAAACCGAAAACTAATACCTTCGATATTGATGGTGTCTTCTATGAAATCTCTTGTAGTTCCTTCTATTTCGGAGACGATGGCTTTTTCTTCATTGAGCAAAGCATTGAGTAGGGTGGATTTGCCAGCATTTGGTTTACCTGCAATTACGGTGGACACGCCTTTTTTTATCACATTGCCTAAAGCAAAGCTAGAAGCTAAACTCCGTATTGCTATCAATAGCTTTTCGATAAGGCTTCTCAATTGCTCTCTAGAAGCAAATTCCACGTCTTCTTCGGAGAAGTCAAGCTCCAACTCAATCATCGAGGCAAAATGAATAAGTTCTTCTCTTAGCTGGGCAATCTCTTGGCTGAAACCACCACGCATTTGATGCATGGCAGCCTTATGTGCCATATCAGAATCTGCGGCAATCAGGTCAGCAACGGCTTCAGCTTGTGCCAAATCAAAGCGCCCATTCAAAAAGGCTCTTTGGGTAAATTCACCAGCTTTTGCTAGTCGGGCTCCTTTATGCAATAATAGGCGCATAACCTCCCGCACAATATAGGGTGAACCGTGGGTTGAAATCTCAATTACATCTTCGCCAGTGAATGATTTTGGACCTCTAAACAAAGAGACCAATACCTCATCTATCAATTTTTCGCCATCTTTTATGGTTCCAAAATGTAGGGTATATCCTTTCTGTTTACTTAAATCTTTTCCGTAAAACACTTGATTGCATATATCTATAGCATCTTTGCCTGAAAGTCGCAGAACTGCAATTGCTCCCACACCAGGTGCCGTAGCAAGGGCGAGGATAGTATCATCATTTTGAGAAAAAGAGGAAACAGACATTAATTATGATAAGCATTTTGGATAAAGTCCAGCAAAGTTACAAAGTCTTTGGCGTTTCTAAATCCCGGCACTGGCGTAACCTCTTGCATAGTTTCATCTAGAAATAATATGGTAGGCAAACTTTGCACTCTAAATGCAGCGGCCAATTCTGCTTCGGTGGTGGTGATTCCTTTAAAAGTTACTTTTTTGTCTGATTCGGCATTAAGTTTTAAAGCGTAAAAATGCTGGTTTACTTGCTCGGCAACATTTTTATTTCTGAAGGTAACTAAATCCATTTGCTTACAGAAGCCACACCAAGTAGCATATACATCGATCATGATTAGTCTAGGATTTTCTGCGATTAATGAATCTAATTGTTCAAACTCAACCCATTCTACCACCTTAGCCACTTTTGCGGAATTGGCGGGAGGATTGGCCATTAACATGGATGGCATTATCGCAAAGCAGAAAAGGTAAATAGCTATTTTCATTTGGTCTAAACTCTGTGCTAGAAACCGATTATGAATATTGAATAGTTCAATGAATCGGTTGTGGATTGTTTTGCACTCGCTTTTTGCGTTTTTCAAATACGCTTGTATAGGGCGAGACAACAAACACTACTGCAAATGTAAGTCCAGCTACGGTGGCAATGGCGCCTGCTATACTTCCATCTATTGCTACAGCTAAAAAATAGCCTAGTACAGAATTGACAACTCCAATTAATACTGTAAGCCAAAGGAGTCGCTTGAGCTTGTCTGTAAGTAAATAGGCCGTAACTGGAGCGCTTACCATAAAGGCCACCACAAGTATAGCACCCACCGCTTCGAAAGCTGTAACGGTGGTTAAGCTTACAAATCCCATTAGTAAGTAATGCACTAATTGAGAACGGATACCATTGATTTTGCTAAACTCAGGATCGAAGGTTGTAATCTTTAACTCCTTATAAAACAATATGATAAATGTGACGACTAATAGTAAACTGATGCTTGTGGTATAAAGTACGCGAGGTCCCATAATAGTACCTGAAGTTGTGATCCATAAGTCAATTGGCACATAGGCAATTTCGCCATAGAGCACACATTCTTGGTCTAAATCTACTTGTCCTGCAAATACTGAGATAAGAATTACCCCGATGGCAAATAACCAAGTGAAGGTTACGCCAATAGAGGCATCGGTTTGTAATTTGCCTTTATGGTGGAAGAATTCGATTAGGAATGTAGTAAGCATACCCGCTAGTCCGGCGGCTAGTACCATCCAAACTGAATCACGAGAACCTGATACTAGAAAGGCCAATACAATGCCTGGCAGTACTGCATGACTTATAGCATCTCCCACCATCGACATACGACGCAGCATAAGGAAGCTACCCAACAATCCTGAGGATGTGGAAACGACTATGGCAGTAAGTATGATTAGTAGCGCTGACATGATGCTGCAAGTTACTAATGAATTGAATGGTAAGGATAATTATTCCTATTTCTTCTTTTTGGTACTGCGTTTAGACTGTTCTTTTTCAAAATCTAGATATGCACGAAGATTTAGGCGTAAAGGAATTATACTTTATCTCTGCGAACGCTGCGTCTTCCCTTGGCGATTCTTTGCGTTTAAATTCTTCTTTTTTATTTACCGCGGAGTGTGCGGAGATTTACGCAGAGGTTTTGGCTTCTTCTAGAAAAGCCCAAGCGGACGCCTGCCTGGTAAGCTTGAACGAGTTCAGCCAAAGCGGACAATTACAACTCTTTTACTTCGCTCACCAATTTTTGTAGTGAATCTTTTGCATCACCAAATAGCATTCTGGTTTTTGGGTAAAAGAAGAGTTCATTTTCGATGCCAGCATATCCTGCACTCATTCCTCGTTTAAGGATGATTACGTTTTTGGCGGCATCTACTTCCAATATTGGCATTCCGTAAATAGGAGAGGAAGGATCATTTTTGGCAGCTGGGTTCACCACATCATTTGCTCCAATTACAATCACCACATCTGTATTGCTAAGCTTAGGATTGATTTCTTCCATTTCCTTCAGCTTTTCATAAGGTACGTCAGCTTCGGCCAAAAGTACATTCATGTGGCCAGGCATTCTACCAGCTACCGGGTGAATGGCATAATTCACCTCCACACCTTTATCTTCAAGCATTTGCTCCAGTTCATGGCAAATATGCTGTGCTTGTGCTACTGCTAATCCATAGCCTGGCACAATCACTACCGAATGTGAGTAAGAGAGTAAAACAGAAGCGTCGTTGATAGAAATTTCACGAACTGTTTGATCGCCAGCTTCCTTGCCTGAACCTCCCGCTTTTGCTCCTCCAAATGCGCCTAAGAGTACATTGGTAAGCGAACGGTTCATCGCCTTGCACATCAGAATCGTTAAAATAGTGCCGGCAGAGCCAACTAAGATTCCACCTGTTAGCATGGCTTTGTTTCCGTATAAAAATCCTCCAAAAGCAGCGGCTACACCCGTAAATGAGTTGAGCAATGAAATAACCACGGGCATATCTGCACCACCAATTGGCATTACGAACATGACGCCATAAATAAGAGCTAATGCAAGTAATACATAGAAAATCGGATTGTTCATTTGGTCGCTCATCATCAATACAACCATGAGACTGACCATTGCTAATAGCATAGCCATATTAAATACCTGATTGAGCGGGAGGACTTTGTCTTTGATTTTACCTTCTAACTTGCCATAAGCGATTAGTGAACCTGAAAACGATACACTACCGATGGTAAGTCCCAAAAGCATGATAAGCATGGCGCCATCAAAAGAGGACATCATTAAGCTTGGATCGTGATGACGAAATTCTATTATGGCAATCAAAGCAGCGCATGCACCGCCCATTCCATTAAAGAAAGAAACCATTTGAGGCATTGAGGTCATTTTCACCTTTTTGGCCATGATATTCCCGATAATGGTGCCGACCAAAAGTCCCAAAACGATTAACCCATAATTTGCGATTTTAGCTGAGTCAAAATCTTGAAATAGGAATATGGTTGCCAAAATGGCTATTAACATTCCAAATCCGGCAATGCGATTTCCCTTACGTGCAGTATCGGGATGGCTTAGCATTTTGAGACCAATTACAAAAGTAAGCGAAGCTATCAAGTAGCTGATTTCTAATATATTTAGGCTCATTATTTCTTAGTTGTAGGTTTCTTTTTGAACATTTCAAGCATGCGATCTGTCACGACAAAGCCGCCAACTACATTGAGTGTACCCATGACAACTGCCAAAAAACCAATGATTTGCGCGACGTAATCGTCAGGCGAGGCTTGCAGCATTACGATAATTGCACCTACTATTACGACTCCATGAATGGCATTGGCGCCAGACATAAGCGGTGTATGCAAAATGGCAGGCACATTGGATATTACTTCTATTCCTAGCAGGATTGCCAGTATCAAGAAGTAAATCATATCCATGTTTTCGCCAAGAAAGCTGAGAATGTTTTCCATAGCTTATGATTGTGGTTTCAGTTGTTGAATAAGACGAGGAGAAATGGCTTCGCCGGCATGGCAAACACAAGTGCCAGTTACAATTTCATCTTCAAAGTTGAGATCAAGTTGGCCGTCTTTAATAATGAGCTTTAAGAAATTGAGGTAATTCTTGCCATACATTTTGCTGGCATCTTGCGGAAGGTCGGAAGGCAAATTGCCTACGCCGACTATTTTCACGCCATTCACTTCTATAGTTTGATCCGCTTGTGAAAGAGCACAATTGCCTCCAGACGATGCTGCCAAGTCAATAATTACCGAGCCGGGCTTCATTGCATGAACAGTTCGTTCTTCTACCAATAGAGGAGCTTTTCTACCTGGAATTTGAGCCGTGGTGATAATTACATCTGCTTTTATAGCATGTTCATGAATGGTGTCCTTTTGCTTTTGGATATACTCTTCAGATTGCTCAATCGCATATCCTCCCGCTGCTTTGTCTTCCGAAGCCCCTTCTACATCTACGAATTTTGCTCCTATAGACAATACTTCTTCTTTGGCAGCTTTTCTTACATCAAATGCATAAACAGTTGCGCCCAATCTCTTAGCAGTGGCAATTGCTTGCAAACCTGCAACGCCTGCTCCAATCACCAAGACTCTAGAAGGAGTGATGCTACCTGCAGCGGTCATAAACATTGGGAAAAAGCGAGGTAATAAATTCGCTGCCATTAATACAGCTTTATATCCTAATACAGTTGCCATAGATGAGAGCACGTCCATCGACTGCGCGCGCGTGATTCTTGGCACTAATTCCATACTAAAAACTGTTCGGCCAGAAGTTAAAAAATGATCCGTGAGCTCTCGATTAAATAGGGCTTGAAACTGCCCCATTAAAACTGTATTTGGCTTCATTTGATTAAGTTCATCTACCCAAATAGGATGTATGCAGCAAATAATATCTGCATTTTTGATTACTTCATCCCTAGATTTAATAATAGCGCCTGCGAGCTCATAAATGGAGTCTTCAGCAAAAGCAGAATGGCCTGCCTGGCTTTCTACCCAAACTTCAACATTCCAGCTAATTAGAGTTTTAGCAACCTCTGGTGGAATGGCAACTCGATTTTCATCCTTCGATTCCTTTAATACACCTATAATCATATGGGTAATTATGTCTTTTAAAGAATATTATTTCTTGTGACTCAAGATTCACAGCTCAATCTATCAAAAAGAATGTAAATCGAAAGAGATTTTTGAGGAAGGGCTATATAAATTTTGTAATCAAATCTTATTAAGGAGGAATTGGTTTTTAGTATAACTGAATATCGCCTAGATAAAAAAAATGAGCTGACTATTGGTCAAAGCTAAACTCATTAATGAACTATATATAAGCAAAAAATGCCATCGATTGATGGCATTTTTTGCTTATATAAATATTTTGACTCTGAAAATTATTTCAGGTTAATTCTGAGCTTGAGTTTGCATTGCTTGAGGAGTAGTTGATTTTTTCACAGCATCACCTTCTTTAAGTCTATTGCTCAAAATAAAGTATGGACCAATTACAACTTCTTGGCCTTCAGTTAAACCATCAAGGATTTGGATTCTTTCAAAATCGCTAATTCCAGTAGTAACTTCAACCATTTTCACAATACCATTTTCGTTTACGAAAACAACTTCTTTCAAATCATCCGGACGAGTAATCGTAGATGTGGTAGTTGTTGGAGCAACATTTCCACTTTCAGCAGCCGCCAATTGTGATGGGCTACGAGTTGTTACTGCCGATAGAGGAACGGAAAGTGTGTTATCTACTCTACGAGTAATAATATCAACACTTGAAGTCATTCCTGGTCTGAAAGGAGGTCTTCCGCCTCTCTCAGCCATAAGAGATGCAAACGACTCATTTAGCAATCTTATTCTTACTTCAAATTCAGTCACAGCGTCTTGTGATGCTTTTGTATTTGCGGTGTTTGCAATAGAAGTAACTATACCTTTGAACTTTTGTCCTGTGTAGCTGTATGCATCTACATCAATGATAGCTGTATCTCCTAATGAAATTCTAATTACATCATTTTCATTCACGTTGACTCTAGCTTCCATACGGTTAAGGTCTGCTATAGTCATCATTTCTGTACCCGCCATTTGGGATGTTCCTACCACACGTTCGCCTTTTTCAACACTAAGTTTGGAAACGATACCTGTAATTGGAGAAAATACATTGGTAAGCCTTACATTTTGCTCAGCTTCAGCAACAGATGCTTTTGAACTCTCGACAATAAATTTCGCAGCTTCGATGCTTTGCTTTGCTGATTCCAAATCATTTTGAGCAACCTTGTAATTAGCTTCCGATACTTGAAAATCAGCTTCTGAAATTACTTTTTCATTGAACAATGCTAAGTTTCTCTCATAATCCTGCTTTGCTCTTGTGTAATTTGCCTGTGCCCTTTGGTAATTTGCTTCTGAAGACGATAAATTAGCAAGTTGTTGATTTAAAGTAGCCTTTGTTCTATCCAAAACAGAGATTAAATTATCTGGTCTTATTTTAACCAAAAGCTGATCCATATAAACTGAATCACCTTCCATTACATTCAGCTCAATAATTTCACCTGCAACGTCTGGACTCAACTTGATTTCTACCTCTGGCTGTATTGCACCAGCGCCAGTTACCTTTTCGGTAATTGAGGCATTAGATACTTTGCCAAGTTCAACTTCGATTTCAGTTGCTCCACCGATTAATCCGGCATTTTTTGCAATGATTGCACCAATAAATACTACTACTACTACTATAATAAGGGTCCAAAGAACCTTATTGCCTTTTTTTTCTTTTGCCATTTTAATTTAGTGATAAAGGTTTTCCCATGTAAAAATCAAGCACCTTGGTGCGGAATATCAATTCGTATTTTGCTCTTAAGAGATCAATTCTAGCTCTAATCAAATTATTTGAAGCTACTTGGTAATCTACAGCATTTGCTGCACCCTGATTGAACCTTGATTCAGCAGCTCTAAATGCTTCTTCTAATGACGATAGCCTTCTTGTATTTGCTTGATAGCTCTTAGAAGCGGCCAAAGCATCTGTATATGCAGCTTCGATTGTTTGCCTTAAAGTTTGCTTTGCTTGGTTTGTCTGTATCTCAGCTCTTTGTTTTTCTATTTTAGCACGAGACACATTGTTTCTAATGCTAAACCTATTGAAAATAGGTATATTAATTGACAAGTTTAATGACTGTGAAAGGTTATCTCTGAATTGGCCTGCTATTGTATAAGTTTGAGTTTCTCCACCTGCCACTTGTTGGTCTCTAAACACTGTTTCACCTGTTGAGCCCACATAGCCGACTGGAGTTGAAACTGTTTGAAAAGTGCCGTCAGGGCGAAAAATTTCATCACGAATGTCAGAGTAATTAGAGAAGGCACCAAAGCTAAGGTTTATGGAAGGTAAATGTGCTCCTTTTGCAGATTTAACACCATATTCAGCAGCTAACAAATTCATTTCAGCAGCTTTGATACTAGGTTGCGTTGCGCTAGAAATATTATATACAACTTCAGGATCAGCCAAGCTAAATTGAAGTGCCTCAATATCAATATCTGGCTCTTCTATCTCGAATGGTTCACCTACCGGTAGTAATAAACTTTGCTTTAAAGCCAGAGTAGAAATTGCTACTTGATTCTCAGCAGTCACCACAGCCAATTCATCAGAAGCAAACTGGGCTTCAATATCTAATTGATTGGCAAGTGGTGCAGCACCAGCAGCTACTAGTCTCTTAGTACGCGCTAATTGTTCACCTGTGATACTCACTTGTAATTCCGCATTCTGAAGTTGTGCCTTTGCGAACAACACATTTAAATACTGGGAAGCCACATTTACAGCCACGTTGAATTCAGAATCTTGAAGATTATATTGGCTAGCTTGTAAGCTTGATTGTGATTGCTTAATGTTATTTGCTAACTGTCGTCCCTGAAATAGCGTAACACTTGCGTTAGCGTTTAAATTCAAATTCCCTACCTGTGTATCCACGAATAAATTTGTGGTAGGATCAATTGAACGACCAAAACGATACCCACCTCCGCCACTTGCGCTGAGGTTAGGCAATAAATTGGATTTTGCCTGCGAAAAACCAATCTGCGCAGACTCTACATTCAGTTGCGCATTTTGGATTTGCAAATTCTGTTCTTTGGCATATTCTACCGCTTCTGCCAATGTCCATACCTTTGTACTCGTCTGTGAATAAGCCGAATAGCTCAAAAGTATTAATGCAACACTTAAAATTCGTTTTAACATTTTATAAATCAATATCTGGTATATAAATCACTTCTTGAACCCAAGATAGTTGTCTCAAATACTCAAGGGTAATCTGCTTGATTCCTGAGTCCATTTCTAGCATTTGGCAAGCAATTCCAAACTTACCTTTTCTGGATACCGTCATAGTGGCGATATTACAATCGTCATGCGCGATGATATCCGTAATAAAAGCAATGCTACCCGCTTTGTCTTCTGCTTTTATAATCATGGTGTGCATACTTGCAGAAAAATTTGACTCAAAGCCATCAATCTCCACAATGCGGATTACACCGCCACCTAAACTTTCTCCTACTACCTCAACAGTTCTTCCTTCTCGTTCAATGATAACTTTCACTGTATTTGGATGTAGGGTAGATGCACTACCCACCGACTTAAAAGAATATTCAAGTCCAGCTTCTGGAGCTAAACTCAAACTATTTTTTATTCTTTCATCATCTGTTTTGAAATCTAGTAAGCCAGCAATTATTGCTCTATCGCTACCATGTCCTTCATAAGTTCTTGCGAATGAATTGTAGAAAGTGATACTAGCTTTACTGGGCTGTCCTCCGAGTATTTTACGGGCTACACGACCGATCCTCACCACACCGGCTGTGTGGGAGCTGCTTGGCCCAATCATTATTGGTCCAATCATGTCGAATATTCCACTTCGTTCAGACATTTTCCTTAAATTTCAGCTTAAAGGTAGAAAATCAATTTGCAGGCTATTATCTAAAGTTATTAAGTGGTCAATTAAGCCAATGAAAGTAATTTATAATTCCCGAACAGTAGAAGAGAGTAATCTAGGATTCTTTTGGAGCAACCGTGCCTATATGTATGGAGATAGTTTATTCGAGACTATTTTTTGCTATCAAGGACAGGCAATGAGGTTGCGATACCATGTAGATAGATTGAAAAAAGGAATGGAAATTCTAGAAATGGATGCGAATGAGTCAATATCAGAAAAAAATCTACAGGAAGAAATAACTCAATTAATTTTACTCAATAGGATAGATGGTGATTTTCGAATTCGCTTGCAAGTGGTAAGAAAAGCGGGAGGGTATTACACGCCAACTCAAAATAGCTGTGATTACATAATGATGGTCATTCCTATGAAATGGAGTTCTTATGGGATTAAAGCCAAAGTCGGAATAGCAAATTCAGTCCATACAGTCTTTCAGTCTTTTTCATTCTGTAAAACTGGAAGTGCATTAACTTATGTGAAGGCTGGGCTGGAAATGAGAAAGCGAGAATTAAATGAAATACTGATCACGGATACAAATGGGAATATCTCTGAAGCCTCTTCTTCAAATATATTCTGGATTAAGGATAATCAATTGTTTACACCAAGTTTGGAAACGGGTTGTATAAATGGTGTTCGTAGAAGATGGATCATTGATGAAATGCTGAAAATTGACAAGCATGTAATAGAAGTGAAAGCACAAATAACTGAGCTTTCAAATGCGGATTACTTATTCACAAGCAATGCAACTGGAATCCACTTTATAGCTGCCTTGGACGGAAAGGAATACATGACTCCTGCAAATTCAAATCCTCCCGCTTTTTTGGCTGCTTTGTTGGTTCCTTAAATCAAACAGCAACAGCAGCTTTAATGTGAGGGTGTGGATCGTAATTTTCGATAGAAATATCCTCAAATTTGAAATCGAAAATATTCTTTACTTCAGGATTAAGCTTTAAGCTTGGCAATGGTCTAAAATCCCTACTCAATTGCAAATCTGCCTGTTCCAGATGATTGGAATACAAATGCGCATCACCTAGCGTATGAATAAATTCACCAGGCTCTAAATCGCAAACTTGAGCTACCATCATGGTGAGTAGGGCATAGGAGGCAATATTAAAAGGAACCCCCAAAAACACATCCGCACTTCGCTGATAAAGCAAGCAAGAAAGTTTGCCATTGGCTACATAAAACTGAAAAAATGCATGACAAGGCGGTAAAGCCATTTTTGATATTTCAGAGACATTCCAAGCACTCACTATGATTCTACGCGAGTCAGGATTGTTTTTCAATTGATCAATAACCTGAGAAATCTGATCAATATGTTGCCCATCGGGAGTTGGCCAACTGCGCCATTGATAGCCATAAATTGGGCCTAGGTCTCCTTTTTCATTTGCCCATTCATCCCATATACTTACGCCATTTTCTTTGAGGTAAGCAATGTTAGTATCGCCTTTAAGAAACCACAGCAGTTCATGAATAATAGATCGCGTGTGGACTTTTTTAGTTGTAAGCAAAGGAAAACCTTTCGCCAAATCGAATCGCATCTGATGTCCAAATACACTGATAGTACCCGTGCCTGTGCGGTCTGACTTGCTTACACCTTCCTCCAAAATCCTTCGCATTAAGTCGTGATATTGCTGCATAGCTATTTTGCTTTTTTGTCGAAGTTCGATAATTATCTAGCTTTTTAAAAAATCTTGCTGAAAAAAAGCTGAATTTCGTGCTTTCGAACTTTGGCACCAATATGAAGTTCATTTAAAGCAAATGATCCGAAATCTCTCCATCCTTGTCATAGTCAGTATCATTGCCATTTCCATACTGGCTGTGATTCAATTGCCCAAGTTGAAATTTGATTATGACTTTGAAAATTTCTTTCCGCAAGATCATCCAGCCTTGGAGTATTATCTTGATTTTAGACAAAAGTTTGAAAATGATAATGATTATCTCTTAATAGCTCTGAAATCTGATCAGGGTATTTTTAATGCTGAGTATTTAAGTAAAGTTGATTCTCTTTCAGAACTCCTTAGCAGCTTAGAAAATGTAGAAGAAGTATTGAGTTTAACATCCTTTAGTGAGCCAATTATTGGACCAATGGGTGTTATTTCAGTACCAATTTTTGATTGGGAAGACAAAGAAAAACTAGCGAAGGATAGTATAAGGCTTTTAGAAAATGAGGGATTGCCCAGCTATTTTATCTCAAATGACAGAAATGCGTTGGCGATTATGCTTCGTCACACACAGCAAATTTCCAAAGAAGATGGAGATAAGCTCACAGCCGAAGTTAATCAAGCGATTGAAGATATTAGTTTTGCAGGATACCATGTTGCAGGCAAAGCTAGAGCACAAGGAGTTTTTGTAAGTGAAATGCAGAATGAGATTGGTTTTTATCTTTCCATTTCCGGTCTGATTGTGATTGTATTTCTATGGCTTAGTTATCGATCCGCATGGTTGGTTTTGGTGCCTTTGCTCGTGGTAGGTTTGGCGGTTCTATGGTTAGTTGCAAGTATGGCTTTTATGGGCAAGCCCCTAGATATTCTATCTATCATAATGCCCAATATTATGTTTGTGATTGGCATGTCCGATGTGGTGCATATTCTCACTCGATATTTGGAGGAGTTACGAAAAGGAAGTGCAAAATGGTATGCGCTTAAAACTTCTTATCTGGAAGTTGGTCGAGCGACTTTGCTCACTTCTATTACCACTGCCATTGGATTTGCAAGTTTGGCAACTTCTAGTATTGCCCCAATTAAGGAGTTGGGATTATACACGGCTTTTGGTGTTTTATTGGCCTTTCTATTGGCATTTACACTTTTGCCTGCCATTCTCTATTTAATTCCAATTCCAAAAGTTGCTAAGACTAGTGCCCACTTTCAATGGCGTGGATTATTGAATTATATATTCCTGATCACGGCTCGCTACCCAAAAAGGATTTTTCTTATTTCAACACTTTTAGCGACCCTTTCCATAGTAGGTCTTTATCAATTGAAAATCAGCACCTATCTAATCGATGATATTCCGTTGGAATCTGACCTTAAGCAAGATTTTATCTATTTTGATACAGAATTTGGCGGCTCCAAACCATTTGAAATGAGTGTGAGCTTACCTGAGAATCAGGATCAAATTTTTGATAATGAGGTTTTGCAGGAAATTGAAAGGGTTGAAGATTACCTTCGAAATGAATTTGGTATTGATGCGATACTGTCACCTGTACAGTTAGCAAAGAGTATTAATAAAGCCAATAATGGTGGTGTAAATGAAAATTATCGATTGCCTAGCAATGAGTTAGAATGGAGAAATTTAAGCAGAAACTTGAAAAGATTCCAATCTCAAATGAATGAGATTCCATTGGTCGATGAAAGTGAAAAAACAGCTAGAATAAGCGGGAGGATGGGAGATATTGGAAGTGAACTGGCTCTTGAGAAAGTATATGCTTTGAATGAATTTCTGGAAAGTAATACAAATCCAGCAATAGCAAGTTTCAAGATTACAGGGACCTCTTACCTGATAGATATCAACAATGAATTGATAGCCAAAAGCACACTGCAAGGATTAGGAATTGCTTTGGTCGCAATTGCATTGATCACTGGCTTGCTTTTCCGATCGTGGCGTATGACTTTCTTGGCTATTATTCCGAATATTTTGCCCATCCTAATGATTGCCGGAATTATGGGTTTCCTGGGTATAAATCTGAAATTGTCGACCGCTATCATTTTCACCATAGCATTTGGGATTGTGGTGGATGATAGCATTCATTTCTTGTCCAAACTAAATCTGGAGCTCAAAAAAGGCCATTCCTATTTCATTGCTTTGCGTAGAAGCTTTTTGTCTGGTGGCAAGGCTATTACACTTACCACTTTGATTTTGGCAGGTGGATTTTTCGCCTTGATTTTCTCCTCATTTTCAGGAGTACATTATATAGGTTTGTTAATTTTTATCACCCTTTGTATCGCATTGATTTTGGATTTGACTTTGCTTCCTGCCCTAATTTCATCACTTCGCTATCGATTGGAGCGTAAACGAAAAGATGCTTCAATAGGGAAGTGATCTGAATATTTCACCTCCCGCTTTGTTTCAAAACTCTGTGTAGTGAATTCGTCGCTTATGAATATATTGTCGATCCGCAAAAAGAACAATTTACTGTTCATACTAAAACCAAAACCGTTACCCTTTTCTTCGAAAGCATTTTCATATTCTGACCTGAAAGATCTGTAGCTAAAGCTATATGGAGTGTCATTAAAATCACCCGCGAAAATGATGGGATAGGGACTGTCTTTGGCATGCTCCAAAGCTATCTTAACTTGCGAGGCCCGTGTTACAGCACCATTCTCCAATTGTTGTTTTAGTAGGCTGTATCGGTTTTTCAATTCCTCTGTTTCCATCACATGAGCGGGATCGATGCCCATAGATTGAAAATGCGAATTGTAGATCCGAATGGTGTCTGTTTCAATCACCAAATCAGCAAAAATGATATTGTTGAGGCTAGGTGAGTTGTCGAGTAATTTGCCTGTATTTATGATGGGGTATTTACTGAAAATTGCCAATCCAATATCGTGATTTCGATTATTGATAGTTAGTGGTTCGAAATAACCATTGTATCCAGCTGCGATAAGCTTTTTGTAAGAATCCATATTTGGGTGACCACTGTGAGTATAGAACTCCTGAAACACCTTAATTGGAGCTTCATGATCAATGGTCCATTGCAAAAATGCTTGCCGCTCGGACATCAATTGTAAATTATACTTAACTCTATAGCCGTATAGATTATAGCTTAATATGTGAATTTGACCTTCGTGCTTGGAGGGGACTGATAAACCAAAACTTGAAACGAGAAATGGGATACCAATCAATAGACTTATTAAATTACCCCAAATGCTTTTAATTCCTTTGCTTATACCAAGTACAATCCAAATAATGTGGATTATTAGTAAAAATGGAATAGCCAAACAAATAATAGCTGCTAAAGCAAATACATCTGGAGGCACGAATACAAAGGCATAAATAATTATGCTACTAAGGAGAAATATGAATTGAATTAAAAATCTCAAATTCAAGTATTTAAAGAATTTTTGTTTTCATTTTTCAATAAGAAATCAAGTCTAATTTTGATATGTTTTTTTTGATAAAGAAACCCTTGAATCAACGATTGAAATTCATTAAAATTCGTACAATTATATACAACATAAATATACAATCATGAACGATCTAAAAAATAAAATCGCATTAGTAACGGGTGCAGGTTCTGGAATTGGTAGAGCTGTCGCTATTAAATATGCATCAGAAGGAGCAACCGTTATCGTTTCGGATATTGATGAAGAAGGTGGAAATGAAACTGTTTCATTGATAAAAGAAAATATGGGTAACGCTAAATTTATTATGGCTGATTCAGCAAGTATCCATGACAATGATCGATTAGTTGATGAAATTGTTTTGGATTATGGTCGCCTCGATATTGCTTGTAACAATGCAGGAATTGGTGGACCGCTTGCAATGACTGGAGAATATCCAATAGAAGGTTGGGATAAAGTAATCGCCATAAATCTTTCTGGAGTATTTTATGGAATGCGTTGTCAAATCCCGGCAATGCTGAAAACAGGTGGGGGTAAAATTGTGAATATTGCATCCATTTATGGAGCAAGAGGCACTAAATTATCACCAGCTTATGTAGCAGCAAAACACGGTGTAGTTGGCCTTACTAAGTCAGCTGCTTTAGAATATGCCGATCAGAATATTCGAATAAATTCTGTTGGGCCGGCATTTATTGATACGCCTTTACTTTCAATCATTCCAGACAATGTACGACAGAGTTTAGCTGAACGCCATGCTCTTGGCAGATTGGGTGAGCCAGAAGAAGTTGCCGAAATGGTCTTATGGCTAAGTTCTGATAAGTCTTCCTTCTCTACCGGAGCGTACTATCCTGTGGATGGTGGATTTTTGGCTGGACAATAATAATCCAGTAAATAGATAAATATTCATTCAAAAGGTTAGTGAGATTCTAGAAACTAACCTTTTGAATTTTGTTATGAAGCTCATTTAGTTCACCAATCGCTGCAGATGCATACCATTTGTGTAGCTCCATTACAAGCCTTCCACTTTGCACCGCAGGATCTGTTTTGATCAATTCCTCTGCTTCTTCTAGCGTGGCAACATCAAAAATAAAGATGCCTCTATATTCACCTCCATCAAGGAATGGACCCGCCATTACTAATTTACCTTCTTCTGCTAGTCGGTTGATATTAGCCATGTGGCCTGCTTGGATTTGAGCAGCTTCGGTACTGTCTTGAGATCTGTTTGGACCGGACTTTAGCATGGCAAAAACATAGCTTTTCATCCCATAATCATCAGCTCCAAGCTTTTGTGCTAATAATGAATCATAGCCATTTGTGGAAACTTCAGTTTCATTTATAGCTTCAACTTGAGTATTGTTCTCTTGGCACGATAAGCTGATAAAGCCGGTTAATAAAATTGCGAGTAGTATGGTTTTCATAATTAAGAGTATTTTGGTTGGATTTGATTAATTATGCTCCAATGCGTAATTTTCATTTATCTTAATATCAGTTGATTATAAATTCATAAAGTTCTTTTTCTAAATTTTCCTTTGCCATTGATTTGCCAATTTCAATTGCTCTATTTTTATAGTTTGCGTTATTCATCAATTCCTCAATTAATGGTTTCAATTTTCTTTTTGCCAGCCTGTTTATAGCTAATCCTTTTGGACCCGCTCCAAGGTCAGAGACCAGACTACTCCAACCAAATTGATCAATGATATGAGGTAAAATTAAGGTGGCGCAACCATATTTTAAAGTGCTGTGTGTGGTGCCGGAACCTCCATGATGGATAGCAGCAAATACTTTAGGCAAAACCCAATCGTATGGAATTTGCGAAGTGAAATAGAAAAGCGGATTGTCCTTGTAGTCATCCAACTCAACCAAACCTCCCGCTGCTTTATTTACAATCACAGCTATTCCCAATTCATCTAATACTTCATAAATAAGTTTGGAATTTGAGAGCGAATAAGGATTTGTCATGCTCCCAAATGTGAGAAGCAAAACCTTTTTGTTTACTTCCAAAAACTTCTCTAGCTTCTCATCAATTTCCCAGTCCATTTTCTTGTCACGCTCATGATAGCCCAATATCTGAACATTAGAGGGTAATTCTACAGGTCGTTTCAATAAGCTTGGAGAAATTGTAAATGCTAGTTTTTCTCTTTTCAAGGCATTTAAAATGCTTTTATCATTTGTCTTAAAATCAACAGGAATTTGCTTCAGAGCACTTTTGATGGTTTTGGTAATGGCGAAATTGGCAATGGAGTAGCTTATGGAGTGCAAGAATTCAAATGGCAAAGTCTTAAAGCCAAGATGTGGCTTGCCGGGAAATTTGTGGATAAGATAAGGTACTGGACTAAGCAACACCGTTTTCCCTTTTTGCATCATCGACCAAATGACAGGATAATTGCATTTACCACTGTAAATAATCAGATCAGGATTTGTGCGCTCCACAATTTCAAATTGCTCCTTTACCAAAGTTTTATTCACGTCCATCCCGACTTTGTAAAGCCTAAGTAATGCACTGAATTTTTTGAAACCTGCCTTTCCACCAATTACCAATTTGCCATCTTCACTTTCTAGTAAATTAAGAAAAGTCTCTGTAAATGGGTGAAATGTAAAGTTAGTAGGAACCAAAGTCTCTAACTGAGCAGGAAAAGCAAAGTCAACAGAATGCCCATTTTTATGAAGCATTTCTCCAACAGCCAAAAATGGTTCAACATCACCACGAGTACCAATTGACATGAGCAAAATTTTCATTCAAAATTGTTTTAACACGTAGATGAAATCACATTTTTATTTATAATTGCCTTTTGAATACTAAGTATTTAAGCTTAACAATTTAATAAAGCTCAATTTTCAACATTTTTCGTAAAAAACACGTTTTCTCAAAAATTTATTAACATGCCTAAGAATACAGCATTGCATCACTTGAGATCCCTAGAAGAGCTGGATGACATCACTGATATGCAACGTTTAGAAGCTCGTACTAATCTGAAAAAATCAAAAGGAGGTAAAGCTTTTAGCAAAGCGCCTTTGAAGAAAAAAGCTACACCGAAAAGAAAGCGGGAGGATGATTTTGACTGGGATAATTGAGTTCCTCAGAGCAAGTACCCACTCTTAATTTATACTAAAGGATTTTCACCTCAAGTGTGAAAAGTCGATATTTTGGATTGGATTAATTCCTCCCTTTTTGCTGATTATTGAATATTAGCTCCAAAGCTTTTATATATTTGATAATCAACAAGAGTTTAGCGAATTAACCAATCAACAATATGAAAAACCTATACAATAGCTATCGAATTGCTATAATGAGTACAATAGCGATTTTGATAGCCTTACAGTCTATTGCTCAAGATGGACAAAAAGCACTTAGTCTAGACGATTATGATGGATGGAATCGAATAGTCGGAGCGGATATTTCGCAAAATGGCCAATGGATAAGTTATGCTTACCGTCCCAATGATGGCAATGATACCTTGTACTTAAAACAGGTTCAAAGTAATCAGATTCATGTATTGCCAAACAGTAGCTCAGCTGAATTTTCTAATGATGGCAAATGGGCAGCTTACATGGTAGACTTACCAAAAGCAGAAAGAGAAAAGCTTCAAAAAGAGAGAAAACCTGTTACTCGCCAAGCTCAATTAATCAATCTTACCAATGGACAAAAATGGACTTACGAAAATGCGGCTGCCATTAGCTTTTCGCCAAATTCCACTTATTTAACAGTAAGAAAAGCCAAAGCTAGTCCTGACTTAAAGCATAAAGGAACTGATTTGATTGTTCGCAATTTGGCAAGTGGAATGGATCAGAATTTTGGAAATGTATCGGAATTTAGATTCAATGAAAAGGAAAGCCATTTGGCCTATATTGTAGATGCGGATAAGTCGGCAGGTAACGGGATTTACTTACTTACACTAGCTAATTCCACTGTAAAACCTCTTGATACAGATACCTTAGAATACTCAAATCTTACATGGAATGATCAAGGATTTGAAAGACCAGTGGCCCTACAAAAAGGAACTGCACTTGCCGTACTAAAAGGCCATACACCAAAGGAAAAGGTGAAAATAGATAATCACCTTTTGGTTTTTAGTGAATTAAATAATCCTATTCCAAGAAAAGCGATTTATAACACTACGCAAAATCCATTAGCCAATAGTATGGTAATTAGTGAAAGAGGCAGTCTTTCATGGTCAGAATCTGATAATGTACTATACATCAATTTGGCTGAGCAATTGCCAGAGCCACCAAAAGCAAAAGATAAGCTGACTAATGTAGAAGTATGGCATTGGAAAGATGAGATAATTCAATCGGTGCAAAAGGTTCGTCAGAATCAATTGAGCAATATTACATACAGAGCTGCATACCATGTAGCTGAAAACAAGATTGTACCCTTGGGTAGTGATGATATGCGAAATGTAATGACCTCCCGCAATCCCAACTTTGTGGTTGGTGGAGATCCAAAACCGCATATTGCAGATATCAACTGGGGTATTTCTCCAGCAGATTATTATCGAATTGATACCAAAACAGGAGCAAAGCAACTAATTGAGAATGAAGTGGGTCGTCCAATGGGAATGTCGCCAGATGGTAATACATTCCTTTACTTGAAAAATGAGCAAGTGTATGCTTATCATTTGCCAAGCGCCAAGAAAACACACCTGACAGCAAACACTGAAGTGAGTTTTGTAAATACAGATGATGATCATCCATTTGAAAAACCTGCTTTTGGTGTTGCAGGGTGGAGCAAAGACAACAAAAGTGTAATCCTGAATCATAAGTACGATTTGTATAAAGTAGCTTTGGATGGCAGCAATGTGAACAATCTTACAAGTAATCTTGGTGATAATGAAGAAATTCAATTCAGAGTTCTTGACCTAAATCCCGATGAAAGATATTTGGATTTGACTAAGCCGATGATGCTTACTGCTTATGGTGAGTGGACAAAAAAAGATGGCTTCTATCAAATGCAGCCGGGTAAAGCACCACAAGCATTAGTATTCACGGATAATATATATGGTAGAGTAAGTAAAGCTCGCAATGCAAATGTGCTGATGTACACAAGAGAGACTTTTGTGGATTTCCCGGATTACTACATTTCCGGAATGGACTTTAAGAACCCAACAAAAGTGACGGATGCTAATCCACAGCAAAGCGAATATGCATGGGGAAGAAGGATCCTTGTGGATTATGAAAATAGTAAAGGACAAAGAATGCAAGGAACGCTTGCTTTGCCAGCTGGATATGAAGAAGGCAAAAAATATCCAATGGTAGTTTATTTCTACGAAAAAATGTCGCAACGCCACCACCAATACAGCATGCCTGTATATGATGACCGTCCACATATGAGTACCTATGCGAGCAATGGTTATTTGGTATTTATGCCGGATGTAGTTTATGATGAAGGCACTCCAGGTACTAATGCGCTAGATAATGTAACTTCCTCTGTGCAAAAAGTAATTGATTTGGGCTATGCTGATCCAGCTAGAATTGGCTTGCAAGGCCATAGCTGGGGTGGTTACCAAAGTTCATTTATTGTAACCCAAACTGATATGTTTGCTTGCGTGGTAACAGGTGCACCAGTAACTAATTTGGTGAGTATGTATAATATTCTTTACAAGGCGAGTGGTACGGTAAATCACGGTATTTTCGAATTAGGTCAAGTGAGAATGGGCAGAGATGTAACTCCTTGGACGCATCGAGATTTGTATGTGAGTCAATCACCTATTGAGCATGTGGATAAAATCAGTACGCCATTTATGATACTTCATGGCACTGCCGATGGAGCTGTAGATTATAATCAAGGAGTAGAGCTCTATAATGCAGCTAGAAGAATGGGAAAGGAAGTAATATTACTCACTTATCCTGACGAGCCACATCATTTGGGAATGCTCGAAAACCAAAAGGACTTCCAAGTGAGAATGAAGCAGTATTTTGATCATTATTTGAAGGATGCACCAGCTCCGAAATGGCTGGAGGAAGGAATGCCTTATGTTAAACGTCAATACGATTTACTTAAAGAATAAGAAGCTAAAAATGAAGAAGAATACTTGGAATCTGGTTTTAGGCTTGATTATCCTCCCGCTTTTTGTGTGTGGGCAGGCCAAAACGGAAACGGATAAGATATTTGATGATGCATATTTCCTTTGGGAAGATGGTAAATACATTCCTTCCTTAGAGAAGATGATTTATCTATTGGAAGGTAATTCGCCCGATCAATATTTGGATAGGATTGCGCTTAGAACCGGCGAACTTTATCAAGTAAATGAGTTATCGGTAGATGGCTCTTCTGCTCGATTTACGCAAACAGGTAAATATGCAATCTGGAATCAAATAGTCGAAGGAAAAGAAATGGCTTTTTATCAACAGTTGGAGACTGGTGTTTCAAAAAGTTTGGAAGGAAGAGATTTGATAATAGATGAAATTTCCGAGAAAGGCTATTTTTTGAGAACATCAGAAAGTCCGGAATTGCTTGCTGCAGTGGATGAAGTGGTAAGAACAAGAGCAAATTTTCGAACAGATAGAACTTCATTTATTGTAGCAAACCAGAACCTGAATTACATCATTGGAAAGAATACTCGTCTGATGCAGCTCGATTTGAAGAGCGGGAGGGAGACGGCCTTTCATCCAAATAGCATGTTGATTAGTGAATTTATAAGTACTGGAGACAAGCTAATCCTAATTGCTGCTCCTTCTGATGATTTGGCTAATCCAGCGGTGTATGAGTGGGATGGTACTAGTGTGAAAATTCTAGCTAAACCAAATGGCTATTTGGACAGATTGCAAATGATGGACAATGGAGCTTTAGTAGCAAATTTCACCAATAATAACCCAATGCCATTGGCTCCAGGTTCAGATAGAGTTGCTCCGGCAATTAGTGGTAAAACCTTTGTGTATTACAACAATAAAGAATATGCCCTTGATGGTGTGCCAAGTGGTGTTGCAACCCAAGGTGGACAAATCCTTTCTTTCGGTCGTGATGGCGATCAGTCGGTTTTCTATCTCGCCCAATTGCAAAATGGAGAATATGTGAGTGAAGTGGTTTTTCAAACTTCTGAGATCATTGGATTACCAGTATTGAGTCCAAATGGAAAGTATGCGGCATTTGAGGAAAAGGTGCAGGATGACTATGAAATAATGCTTTTGGATATTGCTAGTAATGAAATCACAAGAGTAACTAGAGAAATTCAGCATGATAGATTGCCACAGTTTGTGGGCTCTGATCATTTGCTATATATCAAAGGCGAACCAAGACATCGCAGATCATTTTTGTATTCGGTCAAGGATGCAAGGGAAGTAAAGCTGTTTCATAACAATACTGTTCGCACCATTGCTCCAGAATACCAGTGGACAGCAGATCCATCAGGAAATGGATTGATAATCCAATCAGAACGAGATGGAAATACCATAACTCCTGAGCGCGGTTTGTATCATCTAGATTTGACTAGGAAAGTCTCTAAAGCCGATTTGCTGGCCAGACTGAAAACAAATCTTTCCATAGAAAAAGCCTTATTAGCCAATGGGGAGAAAATGTATTTGCCTGTGCGAGATCAAGTGGCGGCAACTGTAGCCAATGTGAATGTTTCGAGGATTTATGATTATGCAAAAACACTTTATTCATTCGATTCGAAATTTGTAACAAGACCTGGAAACTTGGAAGCTGCCGAATATATCTATTCCAAATTTGAGGAGTTTGGTTATAGTCCGGAATATCAGTGGTTCAAGCCCGGAAATTTGCAAGGTTTTAAAGATGGTCTCACGGCCAATGTAATTGCCACATTGCCAGGCAAAGTTAATCCCGAATTGGTGTACATTATCAGTAGCCATTACGACTCTGTAGATCGTGGGCCGGGTGCTGATGACAATACATCTGGAACAACAGCTATGCTCGAAGCAGCTAGAGTGATGCAAGGATTAGAATTGCCATTTACCGTTGTGTTTGCGGCATTTACAGGCGAGGAAGCTGGGCTATTGGGAAGCCGGGAATATGTGAGAAGAGCCGTAGAAGACAATCTTAAAATAGTTGGAGCATTAAACAACGATATGCTTGGCTGGATGAACAATCAGCGATTGGATAATACCATCCGCTATTCTAATCCAGGGATTAAGGATATGCAACATGCAGCGGCAATGCTTTTCACAGATCTTATCACTTATGATGCAGTATATTATAAGTCCACCGATGCGCAAGCCTATTACGATGCTTATGGCGATATAGTAGGAGGGATCGGCTCTTACCCAGTATTGGGCAATCCGCATTATCATCAATCTACCGATAAATTGGAAACTATTAGTCATAAATTGGTTGCCGAAGTTTCTAAAACAACTGTGGCCACGCTAATACTTTTGGCCTCAAGTCCATCTAGAATTAATGGATTGGAAGCTACAAATAGACAAGGGGGTGGATTGAATGCAACTTGGCAGAAAAGCCCAGAAAGTTTTGTAACGGACTATATCATAGAATATGAAAATATAACAGGTGAAATAGTAAGGAAGATAACTTCTGAAGTCGAAATTGAATTGGAAGATGCTAATGACAATGCTGAAATTCGTGTAAAAGCTAGAGCAAGCAATAAAACTGAAGGTTGGGATTGGGCTCGTCTACTGAAATAATAGAATACTTTACAATTATCAAAATAATTAGTTCATAAAATTTTGAACTAAACGAACCTTTTGATAACTTTGCCGTTGAAATGATCAGAATATATACAAATTATGTTAAGTGAGACTCAAAAAGTGTTAATAGAAAAAATTGGTGTATTCCATGAGATGTCTGGTGTACAACCTGCTGCAGCGAGGATAATGGGGTTGTTGTACGTGTCAGATAATATAGAACTTACTTTTGAGCAAATTACAGAAGCTTTAATGATCAGTAAGAGTGCAACGAGTAATGGCATAAATTTTTTATTGAATTTGGGTCATATTGAGTATACAACCTACTTGGGTGATAGGAAAAGGTATTTTAGATTGAAAATATCAAATTGGCGTGAAAGTTTTACAAAAAAAATTGAAAGCATGACCAATTTTAATAAAGTATTGGAAGATGTGCTTGAAGTACGAACAAAAGAGACGGTGGCATTTAATAAAAGCTTAAGCGAGTTTATCGACTTTTTAGACTTCATAAATAAGGAATTGCCAGCGCAACTTCAAAAATGGGAGAAGTCAAGGGAATAATTTTTTTATCATTTTGGTTCTTTAAATTCAGAACTATTTCATAACAACGTAACTAATAGAACAACATTGAAAAAATCAATTTCAGTTTTAGTCATGCTATTTTTTATAGCAGGAGCATCATTTGCTCAAAGTGATGGTGAGGTAATTAAGTTTACTCTAAAGGATGCGGTAAGGTATGCCCTTATTAATAATGAGGCTATTGTAAAAGCACAGCTTGATGAAAGGGGTGCAGAATATAAGATACAGGAATCTATAGGTTCGGGTCTGCCGCAACTAAGTGCAAATGGTCAATTAAATTCATTTCCAGAACGAGCCACACAGCTTTTACCTGGAGAGTTGGCCGGGCAACCTGGGGAGATGATACCTGTACAGTTTGGCACAAAATATAGTGCAACTGGTGGTATTGAGTTACAGCAACTTCTCTTTAGTAAATCATTCTTTGTAGGTCTTGAGGCTGCCAATACAACAAAGGATTTGTATCGTTTGAGAACACAAATGAGTGAAGAAGAAGTGATTTATAATGTAAGTTCTTCTTTTTTACAGCTTTTGCAAACAAAGCAGCAATTTCAATCAGTTGAAGCAAATTACGCCAGGCTAGAGCAATTAGAGCAGATTCTATTGCTTCAGTATGAAAATGATATAGCCACAAAGGTTCAAGTAAATAGAGTAATTGTAAATAAAACTAATCTTGAGAATCAGAGGAAGGCACTTAATGCCACTTATCAACAACAATTAAATGGCCTAAAATATTTCATGAATATGCCAATGGGTCATGAGTTAAATATAGATGGCAATACTGAAGTGTTGGACATTAGCCTTCAACCAAATACTGATATTGATCAAGTGATGACTAGCCTTGTCGATTATAAATTACTGACAACCCAAAAGAGTCTTTATAGCCTAAATATGGAAAATATAAAGGCTGGGTACTATCCTAGACTATCAGCTTTTGCACAAGGGAATTTGAATGCTCAGAGAAATGAATTTAATTTTTTCAGTGGTGATGAATCCTGGTTTAAAGCTATCACTGTTGGTCTGCAACTTAATATACCAATTTTTGATGGGTTTCAACGGAAGAACCAAATTAGGCAGGCAAAAATTGAAGTAGATAAAGTAGATCAGGATCTCAGACAACTTAAAAGGGCTACTGACATGAATATAAGAAATGCTATAGAGCAGATAAACACAAGTTTAACATCAATTGAGTCTCAAAAGCTAAATGTAGAATTAGCAAAAGAAGTTTATAACAACACAAATGAACTCTATAAGGAAGGGTTGGCTCCTCTCACTGATTTGTTAGATGTAGAGGTAAGCTTGCGTGAAGCAGAGACAAATTTGAATAATGAAAGACTTAGGTATCAGCTTTCACAACTGACATATATACAAGCAAAAGGAGACTTAAAGTTACTTACACAATAAAAACGCTAAAAATGAAAAAAATAGTTTATATCCTTCTTACACTTACAATAGCTTTTGTAGTGGTTTACACTTTAAATAAAAACAAGAATGAAATGGTAGCGGAGGCTGCTATTGCAGATATTAAAAGTGATGCTATTTCTGTACAATTAACAAATCCAGTAATGGGCAAAATTGATAGGTCTTTTGCAGCTCAAGGCAACTTTGCTCCTGTTCAATCTCTTGCCTTACTTTCCGAAACGCAAGGACAAATTCTAAAAGTACTCAAGCGCAAAGGTGATCGAGTTAGGAGAGGAGATGTACTTATACAAGTAGAGGCAAACACCTTACAGGCAGAGTTTCAGATGGCAGAGGCTAACTATGAGAAAGCAAAACGCGACTTGGGTCGATTTGAAAACCTTGCTCAAGGGGAAGCTATTACCAAAAGACAATTAGAAGAAGCTCGTTTGGCACTTACTACAGCCGCATCGCAACTAACACTCGCCAAGCAGCGCCTTGCTAAGGCAACCATTTATGCTCCGATTGATGGAGAAATTGATGAAATGCATATTGAAATAGGCTCATATTTGGGGATAGCAACAAAGTTATATGATATCGTTAATGTTGATCGACTTAAGTTATTAGTAAAGGTAAATGCGAGTGAAGTTGTGTTGATCGAAAAAGGTGATACCGTAACTATTAATGCAGATGTAATTAATCATAACAAAATGAAAGGCACAATCACATCAATTGCAGCACAGGCCGATCCATCCTTTAAATATGAAGTTGAGTTAGAATTTAAAAATCCGACAGGTCAAGGGATTAGAGCTGGTATGTATGGTACAGCTAATTTTGATATAGAAGAAAAGCTCGATGTGATGTTGGTGCCCAGAGAAGCCATTGTTGGAAGTCTCCAAAATCCTACTGTGTATGTGGTAAAAGATAGTATTTCAGAGCTGGTGTCAATTAAAATTGGAAGGGTAATGCAGAATCAAGTAGAGGTACTAGATGGGTTGGAGTTAGGCCAGCAAATAGTACAAAGTGGTCAGATTAATTTACGTAATGGGAGCAAAGTCATTGCATTATAAAAGTGGGAAAGAACAATTTTAGACGAAATTAAACATGAACATAACAAAATTGTCTATACAAAGACCCACTATTGTAGTGGTGATTTTCACAGTATTAACTTTATTAGGTGTTGGTAGTTATTTATCATTGAACTACGAATTGTTGCCTAAATTTAGTCCACCTGTATTGACCATTACCACCATATATCCAGGTGCTTCGCCATATGAAGTTGAAAACTCAATTACAAAAGAAATAGAAGACGCGATATCATCTCTTGAAAATGTGGAATCAATCAAGAGCGTATCACAAGAAAGCTTTTCAATTATAACGATACAATTACGACAAGGCAGCAATGTAGATTTAAGTTTACAAGATGCTCAGCGTAAAGTAAACGCTATTCTATCACAATTGCCTGAAGACGCAGATCCGCCTACATTAGGTAAATTCGATTTCGATGATTTGCCTATAATGAAAATGGGGGCAACAGCAAATATTCCAGCTACCGAGTTTTATGATTTGATTGACAATCAAATCAAACCATTATTCTCGAGAGTTCAAGGTGTTGCACAAGTCAAAGTGTTAGGAGGTCAAGAGCGAGAGGTGAAAGTGAATATTGATGCAAACAAATTGGAGGCCTATGGAATATCTATTTTTCAAGTGCAGCAGCGGATTATTAATTCAAATTTAGATTTTCCGACAGGGCAAATTAAAGATATTAATGGCCAAACTCAAATCAGATTGTCAGGAAAATATCAGTCTTTGAATGAGTTACGTGACCTTGTGATACAAGAAGATCCTAAAGGGATTATTCGACTTAGTGATTTAGCAGAAGTGCAGGATTCTCAAAAGGAGATAAAAGTATTGAATCGTATAAATTCTGAAGCATCAGTTGGTATAACTATTCAAAAGCAATCAGATGCAAACGCAGTTGAGGTTAGTGGACAAACTAAGGTTACAATTGCTGAATTAGAAAAAACTTATGCTAACATTGGGTTAAAATTTAATATAGCGAATGATTCTTCTGACTTTACTCTAGAAGCAGCAGATTCCGTACTACATGATTTGATAATAGCAATTATTTTGGTTGCGATAGTGATGCTCCTATTTCTACATAGTTTTAGGAATGCTATTATCGTAATGGTCTCAATTCCAGCTTCATTAGTTGCTACATTCATTGCAATATATCTATTTGGCTTTTCTCTCAATCTAATGTCACTAATGGCTCTATCACTTGTTGTTGGGATATTGGTTGATGACGCTATTGTTGTAATTGAGAATATTCACCGACACATGGAAATGGGTAAAAAGGCTGCACAGGCCGCCTATGATGGGATAAGGGAAATAGGAAGTACTGTTGTGTCTATTACTCTTGTGATTGTCGTCGTATTTGTTCCACTTTCACTTTCGTCAGGTTTAGTGTCAGATATTTTGAGGCAGTTTGCTGTAGTAGTAGCTGTGGCAACATTAATAAGTTTATTTGTAGCATTTACATTAATCCCTTTACTAGCAAGTAGATTTTCAAGATTAGAGCACGTTTCTAACACTAATATTTTTGGACGGTTTATCTTGGGCTTTGAAAGATTATTAGATCGAGTAATAGATACTTTCACAAGTGTATTGCAATGGGCATTTGGCCACAAGTTTATAGTGATAACACTTGCGTTATTTGCATTTATTGGATCAGTAATGCTAATACCAGCGGGCTATATAGGGAGTGAGTTTATTGGTTCTGGAGATCGTGGAGAAGTTAATTTCCAATTGGAATTGCCAAAAAATGCGACTGTGGAGCAAACCAATTTAGCCACAGCAAAAGTTGAGGAGTATTTGAAAAACTACCCTGAAATAACAAAGATATTTACCACTATTGGTGCAACTTCAAACTCCCAAGAAGGTCAAAATACTGCCTATGAAGCAGAGGTATTCGTAGCTTTAGTAAATGTTGAAGAACGCGACTTTAGCACGCAGAAGTTTAGTCGTATTGTTAAGGCTGAATTGGAAAGCGAAATTCCTGGTGTTAAAATAACTCCAGTTCCAGTTGGGATGGTTGGTACAAGTCAAGCACCCATTCAAATTGTGTTGTCAGGAGCAAACTTAGAGGGTCTACTTGATTTCTCTGAAAAAGTGGTCGAAGAAGTTATGTTGGTAAAAGGCACTACAGATATAGAGACATCAGTTGAGGGAGGAAATCCTGAAATTGAAGTGCAAATAGATAGGGCTAAGATGGCAAACTTAGGCTTGACGCTCGAAAGTGTTGGAATTGGAATGCAAATCGCCTTTAGTGGTAATACGGATGCAGAATTCCGTGATGGAATTAATAACTATGATATCAATATTCGCTTAGATGAATTTGATCGAAAAAATGTATCTGATATTGCAAATTTGTCATTTGTAAACTCATTTGGAGAACTAATTCGTCTAGGACAATTTGGTGTAATCAATCAATCTACTGGCCCATCAAAACTTGAGCGGACCGATCGAATGACTTCGCTTAATGTAAATTCATTTGTTGTTGGGAGACCTTCAGGATCAGTTGGTGCAGAGATTCAAGAGAGATTAGGCAATATTGAAATTCCAGAAGGAATCAGCATTTCCTACGAAGGAGATTTGAAAAATCAATCTGAGGGATTTGGTACTTTAGGATTAGCATTGCTTGCTTCAATCATATTTATGTATTTGATAATGGTTGCCCTTTATGACAGTTATGTATATCCTTTTGTTGTATTATTTTCTATTCCTTTAGCCATCATTGGAGCTTTATTAGCTTTAGCACTTGCCGCCGAAACATTGAGTATTTTTTCAATTCTAGGGATAATTATGATGATTGGTCTAGTAGCTAAAAATGCAATATTGGTAGTAGACTTTACAAATAAAATGAAAGAGGAAGGGATGCCAGTAAAAGAAGCACTAATAGAAGCAATCAGAATACGGTTTAGACCTATATTGATGACAACACTTGCAATGGTAATTGGAATGTTGCCTATCGCACTCGCAGGAGGAGCCGTTGCTGCATCTAAAAATGGTTTGGCATGGGCATTAATTGGTGGATTAACTAGCTCAATGTTTCTAACACTTATTGTTGTACCAATTATATACTATTTGTTCGATAGAGTATTGGCTAAATTTGGATGGGATAAGTCCACGAAAATTGAATTGGAAGAAAAGACTATGGAACAGCTAGAGCATGAAACGGCACAGTTAGAAGAGAAGAAGTTGCATCACTTAGTTTAATTTTCTATTGCCATTAATTTAAGTGTATTAATTATATGCTGGAAATGCGGGAGGGATAAATGCATCCTCCCGCATTTTTTTATCGACAAACTGTTGTGAAATCCTACACTTTGTTTTACTTACAAACAATAAAATTTTAGTCTTAAATGAATAAATTATATTTAAAATGCTGATAATCAGGTGATAATGTTAGCTGATGATTTTTGGAATGTCGTATGTATATACTACGACAAATCAATTTATTAAAACTTAAATTTTATTATCATGAAAAAGTTAGCAGTAACATTACTATTAGCATTATTTGTAACAGCATCATTTGCAGCTACTTTTACAGCTGCATTTCAAGAAAAAACAAAAATTGAAATGGATGCAGTTCCAGAGGTAGTGAAAGATGCTTTTGTTGAAAAATACGATGCTGAAGCAGTAAATGTAATCTATTCTGTGCCAACAGATGAAGGTCTAAATTATGAATTTGTAGTTACTATTGAAGAGATAAAGTGGGCCATTGTATTTGATTCTGCTGGGACCGAAATAAGTAAGACCAAAGTAGAAGATGAAATGATGGAGTAATCAATAATAGCTTTAGCTAAAAAGTGAAAAGAGGCTGTCTCAATTATGAGGCAGCCTCTTTCGTTTATAAGAGAATTGAATGATTGTCTTAAATTTGTTGAAATATGAAAAGAGTATTGGTAATAGATGATGATCCGGCTTTCAATAAAATGCTTTCGCATTTTTTGGAGCGAAATAATTTTCAAGTAGTATCGGCACATTCTGCAAATACGGCATTGCTTGAAATAGAACAGGAGTCATTTGATTTAGTGCTAACAGATTTTCGTTTGCCTGGCATGGATGGGTTGGAGCTGATCAAAACTATTAAGTTCAAAAAACCTGAACTTCCTGTAATTCTTATTACTAATTATGCAGATGTTCGGACGGCTGTTAATTCCATAAAATTTGGGGCATTTGAATTTGTAAGTAAGCCATTAATTCCTGACGAATTTTTGGTGATTGTTAATAAGGCTCTGAATAAACAGTCTGCGACAAGGGTTGAATCTAAACAGGAACCTAAAAAGAGTAAACAAATACAATATATAGTTGGCACTACTGAAGAAGCAAAAAAGTTATGGGAGTATGTAGAATTAGTAGCTCCTACGCGGATGAGTGTGCTTATACTTGGCGAAAGCGGTACGGGTAAAGAATATGTTGCGAGGGCATTGCACGAGAAAAGCAAAAGAGCTTCTCAGAGATTTATTGCTTTAGATTGCGGTGTCTTATCCAAGGAATTGGCAGCTAGTGAGCTATTTGGGCATGTAAAAGGGGCATTTACTGGTGCAACGATAGACAAAAAGGGACTTTTTGAATTAGCTAATGGAGGCACGTTATTTTTAGATGAAGTGGGTAACCTGCCAATTGATGTGCAAATTCAGTTACTTCGAACTATTCAGGAAAAGGTTGTAAGAAGAGTAGGAAGCGAGAAGGATATAAAAGTAGATGTGAGATTAATTGCAGCAACTAATGAAAATATTGCTTCTGCTATAAATGAAGGTAATTTTAGAAATGATCTCTTGCATCGGATAAACGAATTTGAATTAAATGTCCCAGCTTTACGAAACAGGGGTGCTGATTTGAATAAGTTTATTTCCTTTTTTATAAATGAGGCATCTGAGGAATTAGATAAAATTGTAAACAATATAGACAGTACGGCACTCAGTACTTTAGAAAGCTATTCTTGGCCTGGAAACTTAAGAGAATTAAAGAACATTATCAAACGAGCAGTGCTTTTAAGTCAAGGAGATACAATTACTATTGACCATTTACCAAAAGGATTAATTTCACCAGATAAAAGCCAGAGTAATCCGATAGAGGTAGACAAAAATCAAAATGAACAATCAAATGAATCAAGGTCTAATAGTAATTCATCTGAAATTACAGATTTGAAGTATATGCAGGAATTGAACGAAAAGGAGTTGATTATTAGGATATTAAAAGAAAATAAATACAATAAATCAAAAGCAGCAAAGCAACTTAATATAGATAGAACTACGCTTTATCAAAAAATTAAGAAGTTCGATATTGACGCTTAAACATTTTGAGCTGATCAAGAATTGCCATTAAATGCGGGAGGATTTCTTGGGCTTTGCTGACTACCTTTTGTGCATTACCAAGTTTGTTCATCAGTTCAATTGTTTCTAAGTCTTCACTAATATTTACCAAACTAAGATTATCATAGGTTGTCTTCATTTGATGGCAGCAAAAAACAATTTGTTCATAATCATTTGATTGTATAGCTAATTTTAGCTTCGCTAATTGCTTCTCGTTGTTATTTATTAGTTCTTCTAGCAAATTCAAAAATACTAACTCATCATTAACAGCAAAGTCGTTAATGGTACTAAAGTCAAAACCAAAGTTATTATTGAGTTTTTGATTATTGGTTCCATTGCTATTTTTTGGCATTGCCGGGTTATACTTTTCAGGGTCAGAGTTAAAATACAGGTTAAGGATATTATCAATATCAATTAACTGGAATGGTTTACTACATACTTGATCAAACCCTTCTGTTTTTAGTTTTGTTAGATCACTTTTTGTTTTATGAGCTGTAATTGCCACAATAGGCACTTGAATGTTTATTTTTTTTGCAAAATTTAGGAATTCATATCCATCCATTACTGGCATGTTAATATCTGTAAATATGATATCAGTACTATTATTCTCTTGAGTTAACCAATCAATTGCTTCTTGCCCATTATTAAAAATATGTAAGCTATTAACTTTATCATCAATTAACTCTTTGAATAATAGTGCATTCCACTCGTTATCTTCAATAAGTAGTATCGATACACTTTGAAAATATTTCTTTTCTGAGCTATTGAGTTCAATCTCTTTTGTGGGAGCTTTAATATATGGAAAGGATAAATGAATATAAAAGTCAGTTCCTTTTCCTTCTTCGCTTTCAACTGTAATGGTACCTCCCATCATTTCTACAAATCCTTTAGCAATTGAAAGCCCTAAGCCCGTGCCTCCAAAATTTTGATGTATAGATGAGTTTTCTTGCTCAAATAGGTTGAATATTTTATTTATGTTTTCATCTGAAATACCCATTCCAGAATCTGATACTATGATTGAAAGTTTACATCTGTCAGTCAAAAAAACTGTGCTTACCTTTAGCTTAATATATCCCTGGTTCGTAAATTTTACAGCATTGTGTAAAAGATTATTTAAGACTTGTTTCAATCTTAAATGATCTCCAATAATATAGTATTGATCTAATTCATCAGGGAAATTGCAAGCAAAATCTATGTCCTTTTCTAATACTGAATATGAAAAAACATTTCTCAACTCTTCAAGTAATTGATTAAAATTAAAAGGTTTGTTGACGAGTTCAATTTTGCCACTTTCAATTTTACTATTATCTAAAATACTATCGAGCAAATCCTTTAAATACAGATTGGATTTACTGATTGCATCTAGATAACTTTTTTGTTTTTCATCTAATGAAGTATAGTTTAGCAAAGAAGAAAACCCAATTACGTTATGTAAAGGAGTCCTGATCTCATGACTCATATTTGCTAGAAACTGTTCTTTTATTTTAGCTAGCTTTTCAGCTTTTTCTTTTTGCTGTATAAGTTGCCTTCGAAGTTGACTGGATTTATTGAAATCCAATAGGATAAAGAATGCTAATGCTCCACTAAGTAGCAGGCCAACAATTCCAGTAATTAAAATGGTGAAATTAGAAGTTTCAGCATCTGATTTTGCCTGCAACTTGCTCAAATCAGTAGTACTTTCTTCTTGTTGCTTAATTAAGTTTATAATGCTCTTAATATTTTCTAAAAATATTTCATCATTCTTCAGAAATGCTAGTTCTGTCTTTTTAAGGTCATCCCTAAAATTTGCTTCAGCATCCATGACTCTGTTAAGAATTCCTTTTACAGCAAGTAGGGTTGTATCTGGGAAATAGTCTCTTATTATACTAGTGTCAATTAAAACATCATAAGTATATTCAAGTTCTTGATCATTTTTCGTATTATAAACTTTACGAACAAAGCCACCTAGGCCTTTATAATTATCAGGAAAAGATAGATTTGGAAGAGTATCATTTTTAACGGGAGTTCCTGTTATAATATCACTTCGCATAAGTTCCCTCTCAATGAATGCAGTATCATTAAGCTGGTCAGCTATTTGACTTAGAATCTCATTTGAGAATAATCTAGACTGCTGTTGCCTTTTTATTTGAAGATAATCCTCTAAAGATGCCCGTTTATCGTTAAATAGGGTTTTAAGTGAGTCAATCCTTTTTTTCTGAATACTATCATTGCCAATTAAGTATGTTAATGAATTAATATTTTCTAGAGCTTCTTGAACACTTTTATTAAAGTCATTCCAAGATGAGCTATCATTTGTTAGGATATAACTTTGAATTTGATTGTCAGCCTCTGCTATATCTTGGAATATTTCATTTATTAAGTTTAGTTTATTATTGGGCTGACTCAAATTATCGAGTGAGTTTGATAGGTTTTGGAAGTTGGCATAATTAAGAAAGAAAACAATGAAGATTGTAGAGAAAGAAACTAATAGGATTGCCCAAATTTTGAAAGTAACTCTTTTAGACTCTTCAATTTTGTGGTTTATATTTTCATCTTGCTCCAACATTATATCACATGTTGTTATGATTTAAATAAACTTCAGTTAAAAAAATAACTCTAACAAATGTTTTGTAAAAGGGTATTAAAGTCTTTTATTTTATATACAAGAGCTATACTTTAGTCATTATTATATGTATTCAAAGCAAAAGAATGCTTTTAGTTAAGTTATACGGTTTGAAACAAAAAAAGCTTCAGGAATGACCCTGAAGCTTTTTTTTAAACATTGTAATAAGTTTTTCCTAGTCAATTTTGAATGTTGGTACATCTGAGAATAAGCTAAAATCTATACTTTCTACTTTTTCTCGATATGCTTTCCAATCATTAGCAAAGAACTCATTCGCCACTTCCAAAGCTTCAGCTAAAGCTTCTTTAGCTTGTTCTAATAATCTTTGTTCAGTTGCTCCTGGGGCGCTGTAACTTGAGCCTGCATAGCTTCTAGGAGTAAATAATCTCCCCATAGTTGTTGGGAATAGATTTCTTACGATACCTTGTCCTTCACTTCTAGGACCACTAAATGCTTCATTTACCTTATCAAGTTTTTTCTGAATATCATTCGATGCTTTCATGAGCTCCTTAGCAGCTTCATCGTCATTACCTCTTGCATAAGCCAATACTTTTTCAATAGTAGTTCTAGCTTTTCCTAATTCTTGCATTGCTTTTCCAGCTGTTTCACCTACAGCTTCAACTTCTTTAGCAAAATTATCTTTGGCAATAAGATCACTCATATTGACTGAAATGCGTGGATCTGTTGCTATTTTAATAGATGTTTCAGAGGTTTGATCACCGTAAGTATATACAATTTTGTATTCACCAGGAAGTGCAGGTCCACCACTTGGTTCATAGAACCTTCTGGAAGCAGCTCCACCTCCTCCACCGAATCCTCTACCAAATCCACCTTGTACCGTTGAAGTGCTTTTACGATCTAAACCCCAGTACATTCTATTTAATCCTTGCTCAGGTTTTGATTTCAATGTTCTGATTTGTTCTCCTGAAGAATTAAAGATAGATACAGTTACGGAGTCATATTTAACACCATCCTTTGGTTCTTTTGGTGTATTCACAAAGAACGATAACCAACCATCAAAGCTCTGTCTATTTTCGCCTTCATATAGTGCATCAGCACCAAAACGTTCGCCATGAGGCTGAATTAGCTCTACTTGGTATGCGTCAGGAGATTTTACTGCAACAATTGCTGAGTTTTTCAATGCAGATCCTTGTTTTGCATATTCTCTTAGTGGTCTGATATCATCCAATACATAGATAGATCTACCGAATGTACCAATTACCAAATCAGCTTCTCTTTCTTGAATTACCATATCATAAGTAGATACAGCTTCAGGATAGCCGTGAGTCCATTTGTTCCAAGTTTTAGCATTATCAAAACTTACATACAAGCCAAATTCAGTTCCTAGGAATACTAAATTTGGTTCAGTTGGATCTTGAACAATTGAAAGAGCATAACCCCAAACTTTGCTATCATCAACTATTCTCTCCCAAGTTTGACCGTAATCTTTACTTCTGTAAGCGTAGGCTGTGAAATCATTTCTTCTGTAATTGTTAGCGATTACCCAAACTTCGCCAGCATTGTAGCGAGAGGCTTGGATTTGTGGAATCCAGCTGCCTGCTGGTAAACCTGGCATTTTTGAAACTGTATTAGTCCAAGTTTCACCACCATCGCGAGTTACTTGTACATTGCCATCATCGGTACCAACCCAAATTACATTTTCATCTACTGGGCTAGGTGCAATAGCTAGTATTGTGGTATTATTTTCTGCACCTGTAATATCAAAAGTCAAACCTCCAGTTTCACTCTGTCTTTGCAGATCAGGGTTGTTTGTCGTTAAGTCTGGAGAAATAATTTCCCAAGTATCACCTCTATCCGAACTCTTGTGTAGGAATTGGCTACCATAGTAAATTCCAGCTGGATTGTGAGGGTTTTGAGCCATTGCAGCATTCCAGTTGAATCTCAAGAATACATCTTTATCTGGGTGAGTAGGACGAATAGTGCGTGTATGGCCAGTTTCGATATCGAATCTTGCAACATTACCACCTTGCGACATCGCATAGCCATATCTCGGATTAGTTTGATCGACCATAGCATCAAAGCCATCACCGAACATTACTTCTTGCCAGTATGTGTTACGGATACCGCCTCTTTTCCATACGTAAGCAGGGCCTACCCAAGAGCCGTTATCTTGCAAACCACCATAGATATTATATGGCATTTGATTATCTACATTGATATGGTACCATTGACCTACAGGAATGCCTTCAGCAAAATACCAAGATTTACCACCATCTCTAGTAATGTTAAATCCACCATCATTTCCATTGTACATCAAATTAGGATCATTAGGGTTGATATACCATGCGTGGTGATCAGGGTGAACGCCAGAGTATGGAAGTAATTGCTGGAATGATTTACCTCCATCAATACTTACACCTACTCTAGAATAAAGAGTGTATAATTGATTCGCATTTTGAGGGTTTGCATGAATTTCAAAGTAATAAAAAGGTCTATCACCAATATCACCTTTGTCATTTACCATTTCAAATTTATTGCCGCCATCTTCAGATACATAAAGAGCATTTTTGGAAGATTCGATAAGCGCATAAACTTTATTGCTGTTTGCTGCTGAAATAGCCAAACCCATACGTCCAAGATCACCTTTAGGTAACCCATTTTCTTCTGCATTTAATTTTTTCCAGTTGTCACCTCCGTCATGGGTTACATACAAACCAGAGCTTGGTCCACCAGACTTAAAGAAATCAGGTGTTCTAAGGTGTTCCCACATATTGACAAAGATTTTATTTGGGTTATTAGGATCCATTATCATTTCACCAACACCTGTTTTTTCATCAACATAAAGGATTTTTTCCCAGGTTTTTCCACCATCTTCAGTTCTATAAACGCCACGTTCTTCTTGAGTGCCCCATGGAGAACCAATTGCACCTACATAAACCACGTCAGGATTGTCTGGATGTATAATGATTCTGTGGACATTTCTAGTAGCCTCAAGACCCATAAGTTCCCACGTTGCACCAGCATCTAAACTTCTGTAAACACCATAACCACCACTTAAGGAGTTTCTAGGGTTTCCTTCACCTGTTCCTACCCAAATGATGCTTGGGTTTTTTTGATAAATATCTAAAGCTCCAATGGAATGCACTTTTTCTTTATCAAAAATTGGCTTCCAAGTAACTCCACCGCTTGTAGATTTCCAAATACCTCCAGATGCAGCACCTGCATAAATGATGTTTGGGTTGTCATCTACAGCATCGATTGCTGTAATACGGCCACTCATACCTGCAGGCCCAATGGCCCTAGTTTTCATGGCTTTAAACATATCCATATCAACCTGTTGCGCAAAAGAAGGAACAGCGCAAAGTGCCATGAATAATGTTGTAAATACTCCAGCTCGGATTATCCTAGCTAGATAATGGTAATTGTTACTCATAATTTAAGGTTTATATGATTAGATCGATTATTTGTAATAAATAAACCAATATTTTCCCAAACCATTTTGGAAAAAGGTTAAGAGCGATAATAATCGTACATAAGCGGAGAATATTTTGAAGAAATAAGCTTAATCGGAGTTAAAAAATCTTCCAATTAAGCATATAATAAATTGTCAAAGTGAGCTTGTAATTCCTACAATGTAATGTTTAGTCTATCTCTATGCTAACACCAACCTGAAACATCAGCATATCTGTAGTTGAGCTTCTTGGATTGATTTCCAATATTTCTGTATCAGGATTCCAGTTTGTATCATATTTCGTTAAATAATCTGTTTTTTGACCTGTGAAATAATTAGCTCTCAAGTCGATACTAACAATTGTCTCTGGTATTGGAAAAGCTAATCCACCACCAATTCCATAAATAAATGCTCCAGAATTATGTAATGTTGCTGCATCCAATACCTCCTCAAACATCCTAGTACGAATAGTTTCACGAGTATAAAAGAAATTATACCCTCCCGCAGCTTCTACATAGGGTTGTACAAAAATTGGTAAATCTGGCTGTAAGCGTATAAAAAGTCGATTACTAATAAGGTTATTATTTGTGCGAACTCTCATTGTTTGACCGGAATTATCTACATATGAAGATTTGTCTAATTGGCTCCCATACAGGCTATAATTAAATGCTGCACCTACGAGAATTGGGCTGTCTTTTAGCCTGTAGGCTCCTTCAAAATTAAACCCATAAAAATCGACAGAATTTGATTCATGCTTGAAATCACCCGTAGAATAAGTAGGTGAAAAATGAAAGCCAACTTGCCATTGAGCATTGGCTGAAAAGGCTATAACACAAGAAAATAGGAGGGACAGTAGAAGCTTTGCCATAACATAAAATTTTATATTATTTACGCATCACTTGAATGTGTAGTTACTTGATTTATCTAATTAATTATGGTATTTGTAAATTATAGTTTGTGGAATAAAAGTCAAATGATTAATTGTAAATGTCTCAGTGTTTTTTGCATGAAATTTTTAATTGTATTAATTATTTAAAGATGAGAAATCATAATCAGTCTTCCAATAGATTAAGAGAGAAACTGGTGAAATCATTTGATCAATTTAACCAGTGGTTCAGACAATTCCGATAAAAATGTGGTACTCTTTTAGTGGAGCTGTAGGAATTAGTAGCTACGATGTAGATTAGTCTTTTCAAAATTTTTCATATGCTGACACTGTTATGAGATGTTTTGCGTCGTTGAAGCTAGCGGGAGGTCATGTTTCTCCAAAATGCTGATACGTGTCACCAACTATTATTTCATAGCATTTATGTTATTAAGAGATCGCTTTTATGGAACTGAGAAATCTGCGAAATCAGGTAATCTGCACAATTTATGATTAAGATAATAAGAAAGGAGAAATGCCACTATCAATTGCATCCAAAATCGAACGCACAAATCGAATTGTGAAATTTTAAAAATATTTTGGTCTTATGATTTCTGATAGGATTACAGCATCTCTTGCACCTTCCGGTGATCGGAGCATTTCCTTAATTTTGGAGGATGAACCTTTTTGGTCTTCTTCTAAGTCAATTACTTCCAAAATTCTCTTTCTCTCAATTTCTTCTTCAATTTGAACACGGTCGTTCAGTCTGGAGTATTTCTCTTGAGAAATATCTACTTCACTGAAATCTGCATATTTGGATTCTTCCCTATCCCCATAAACAGTCTCATATACATCATCTTCAATTTCTTCTACTGTGGAATTAAGTTCTTCTTCAACCTCCCGCTTTTCTTCCGTCTCACCAGAAATTTGGCGTAATAATTCTTCAAAAGTTAAAGGCTTTTCGCTAGGAGTATTAACTTCGGGACTATCTTCGGTGGGTCTTGAAGGCTGTCTACGGTTAGGTTGTGATTTTTTCTTTTTTGAACCTAAACCCGAAACCAAAAAATACAGCAGAGCCAATAAAATTGGCAGAAAATCTTTCAAACTTTCCATATAGATCAAATTTATGAATTAAATTTAATTTTGTGCTTATTAATTAGATATTCGATATGTTATTAACTCGTCTGGAGATAAAAGGATTTAAAAGCTTCGGAGACCGCATTATTATCAACTTTGATGAGGGCGTAACGGGCATTGTGGGCCCAAATGGTTGTGGCAAATCAAATGTCGTAGATGCTATCCGATGGGTGCTGGGCGAGCAAAAAACTCGTATGCTACGTAGCGATAAAATGGAAAATGTCATTTTTAATGGCACTAAAAACCGCAAACCAACCCAATTGGCAGAGGTTTCATTGACATTTTCTAATACCAAAAATCTTCTGCCAACCGAGTACACTAGCGTTACCGTAACACGTCGATACTATCGATCTGGTGAGAGTGAATATCAGCTCAATGGTGTTACATGCAGGCTAAAGGATATCACTGACCTATTTATGGATACTGGAATTTCATCTAACAGCTACAGCATTATCGAGCTGAAAATGGTAGATGATATTTTGAATGACAAGGATAATTCACGCCGCCAATTATTTGAAGAAGCCGCAGGTATCTCGAAGTTCAAAAAGCGCAAAAAGGATACATTAAAAAGGCTAGAGGATACCGAAGGTGATCTGAATCGGGTAGAGGATTTGCTTTTTGAGATCAACAAAAACATGAAATCTCTAGAGCGGCAAGCCAAGCAAACAGAAAAGTATTATGAGTTAAAATCTGGTTACAAGCAATTCAGTATAAGCTTAGGCTTGAAGCAAAGTGAGGATTTCAGAAATAGCGAGAAGAAATTATTACAGCAATTAACAACCGAAGAAAACAGCAGAGCTTCATTTACTGCCGAAATAGCCCAAGCTGAAGCGATTGTGGAAAAGAGCAAAGCAGAACTAATCCAGTTTGAAAAATTACTTGCTTCTCGTCAAAAAACATTGAATGAGCATGTAAACAAAATTAGGCAGCAGGAAAGCGACAAAAAGATCAAGAATGAAAGATTGAAATACCTGAGTGAGCGCGCTAAGGATTTGCAATCTCAGATCGAAAAGGATAAGGAAAGTAAGGAAAGGGCTGATTTTTCATTGAAAGGCTTGAGAGGTGAATATGGTTCGCTGCAAAAAATGTATGACGAGGTAGAATCGCAGCTTTTGATATTCAAGACAGCTTTGGATGATCAAAAAATCAAAACGGATGAACTGCAAAGTGAAGTGAATAAGATAAGAGCCGACTACAAGAAATTGCAGGAGGATTCATACCAACATTCCAAATCACTTGAAATCAAGGAGATTCAATTGAATAGCTTGAAACTAGAGCTTGATAAAACTGCCATTGGTAGTCAAGAGAAATACTCTCAATTGGAGTCATTCGATCAGAAAATTGAGGAATTGCAAAAAGCTCAAAAGAAAGAAGCAGAATTGCTGGAATTCTTGAAGCGGGAGGAAGCAGAAATACTGGAGAGGAGAGAGGAATCTGAACAGTTACTAGAGCAAAGCAAAGAGAACCTACAAAAGCTTAAAAGACAGCTGGATGCCAAAGAGAATGAGTATAAGCTTACAAAATCGCTTGTTGAAAATCTAGAAGGATTTCCAGAAGCTATCAAATACTTAAAGAAAAATGTGCGTTGGGGAAAGGATACGCCTTTGCTATCGGATATAATCACCTGCGACGAAAAGTATAGAGTAGCGATAGAAAATTACCTTGAGCACTACATGAATTACTTTGTGGTGGAGAAGGAGAGTAATGCCTTTGAAGCGGTAAATGTGTTGGGCGATTCGAATAGAGGAAAAGCAAATTTCTTTATACTAAGTAAAATAGGAGAGGACTTGCCGGCTCAAGTAAAAATACCAGCGGGAGGAATACGCGCTATCGATATAGTGGAGTACGATACTAAGTTCAACGATTTGGTTCAATTGCTATTAGGGAATGTATTCCTGTTCGAAGCCGATCATTTAACAGAGCCTGAGGATGGCACTGTGTTTTTGAATATTAACGGTAGACTTGCTCGCAAAAAAATCAGTATTTCAGGAGGTTCGGTTGGTTTATTCGAAGGTAAAAAAATCGGTAGAGCTAAGAATCTCGAGAAATTGAGCAAGGATATTAAGTCTTTGAATGCGCAAATCGAGAAGTTGGAGGATATTACGCTGCATCAGCAGGAACGAGTACTTAAGCTCAAGCAGCAAAGCAAAAAGACTGAGATTGATGCCACACAGCAAAATTACTCCAGAGTTGCTCAGGAATTATCTGCTGTGACGAGTAGAAAAGATCAATTGCAGCAATTCATTAATTCGGAAGCCACACGTAAGGAGGATATCCAAGATTCGATCACCGATTTGCAAGAAGACCTAACGACATTAAGACCAGAAGCTGAACAAGCTAGAGCACAATTGGCATTGCTCGAAAAGGAATTAAGTGAAAAGACCCAGGATTTACAAAAGCAAAATGAATTGCTCAATGTAAAATCGGCAGGTTATAATCAGCAGAATATACTTTTTCATCAGCAAAAGAATAAGTTAGAAAGCACCTCCCGCGAAATTGAGTACAAAGAACAAAGCTTAGCAACCGCATCCGAAAGAATTTTGAAAAATCAGGATGAATTGAAAAATGCTGAGATTGATATTAAAAAATTGCTAGAACAATCAGAGGAGTTCGATGATAGTCTTTTGAATCTATATGATGAAAAGGAAACTATTGAAAAAGGTGTGAATGAAGCTGAGCGAGATTACTATCGATTGCGAGGCGAAATTGATACGCAGGAGAAGAATGTTCGTGAGATTCAGAAGAAAAAGGAAAATGGCGAGTCTTTGATTTTTGAATTAAAGGGAGCGCTGAATGAAGTGAAGTTGCAGATTCAATCATTGATGGATCGAATTTCTGTTGAATTTGAAGTGAATCTAAAGTCCATCGAGGAAGGGGAAAAAGATGATTTGAGTATTGCTGAACTTGAGCAAAATATTCGAAAAATTAAGGATCAGATGGACAGACTTGGGCCTATAAACCCAATGGCTATGGAAGCTTATAATGAAATAAAGGAACGCTTTGATTTCATTACAGCGCAAAAGCTAGATTTGGTGCAAGCAAAGGAATCGCTATTGAGCACAATTGATGAAATAAACACTGTTGCAAAAGAGAATTTTATGGAAGCCTTCGATAAGATTCAAAAGAATTTCGTCACTGTATTTCGTTCATTATTCACCAATGAAGATGATTGTAGTCTTATTTTATCAGACCCTGACAATCCTCTTGAGTCTTCTATTGAGATCACTGCCAAGCCGAAAGGAAAGAGACCATTATCCATTAATCAGCTTTCGGGTGGAGAAAAGACCTTGACAGCTACATCATTGCTATTTGCAATTTATCTGCTGAAGCCGGCACCTTTCTGTATTTTTGATGAAGTGGATGCGCCACTTGATGATGCCAATATTGACAAATTCAATAATATCATCCGTACCTTTAGCAAAGATTCACAATTCATCATAGTAACCCACAATAAGCGAACAATGGCTAGCACGGATATAATCTATGGAATCACCATGATAGAGCAGGGTGTATCGCGAGTAGTGCCAGTTGATTTGCGGGAGGCTGTTTAAACGAAGATAAAATGGAGATAAAGAGTGTTTGTATTTATTGTGCTTCGAGCAGCAATATCAATAAGAAATATTTCGAAGCAGCTAACCGTTTGGCCGAGATATTAGTTGAGAACAATATTCAAGTGATATTTGGAGGTGGAGCTGTTGGATTGATGGGTTCGGTGGCAGATACGGTTTTAAGACTTGATGGAGAAATAATTGGCATTATGCCCAACTTTATGAAGGAAATTGAGCTTCAACATAAGGGTGTCAAAAATTATATGTTTGTTGGTGGAATGCACGAAAGGAAAAAGAAGTTTCTTGAACATTCGGATGCTTTAATAACCTTGCCGGGCGGTTGTGGTACATTTGAGGAATTGATGGAAGCAATTACTTTGAAAAGACTAGGCATTATTAATAAGCCAATAATAATTCTTAATACTAATAATTATTACGAGCCATTGGTTGAAATGCTTAATAAATCAATTCAGGAAGGATTTTTGAAGGAAGATCACAATAACTTGTGGAGTGTGGTAGATTTGCCCGAAGAAGTATTGCCAGCTATAAAAAACGCCCCAGAATGGGATTTGACTCGAGCAATGGGTAATATTTAAACTTTTCTAATCCTTGCTTCATCTATATCGTAAAAAATACTGATGTTTTTAAAACTCTCTAGAATTATAGTCTTTTTTATCCTCCCGCTTTTGATGGCAAGTACTGCTATAGCTCAAGAGCGAGTAGAGTTCAAGGGAGTAGTTTACCGCTCGGACAATAATGAAAGACTTCCATTTGCAAATGTTATTTCTGTAAAACAAAGGACTGGTGTCCCCACTGATGAATTGGGAAAATTCAGAATTCTAGTTGCAATTGGTGACACCATCAGGTTTACTCATATAGGTTTTGACGATGCAACCATTCTTGTAAATGAAGAATCATTGGCAATGCGAGAAAATTTGCTGGTAAAAATTTCCCCAAGAGTCTATGAGCTTTCTCAAATCACAGTGAGGAATTTGCGTGATATGCCAGGATTCATTCAGCGGGAGGAAGATCGTAAGCAGCTAGCTATTATCGGTTTGCCGAATAGACCACCACTTGTGAGAGATCCATTGAACTATTACAAATCAAGTATTGGCTTTGGAACTAGTGGCGGAGGTTTAGGTGGAGGTGTGGCTCTTACAGGATTGCTTACTGCATTGTTTAGCAATTTCGACAATCATTATAAGCAACTGAAAAAGCTGGAGATATTAAAAGCGCAAGAGAGGCAGCAAAAGGCTGTACAAAAACTGTATGACGATAAATATAGCGAAGAAATTGTAGCGCCTATTGTAAAATTGGAGGGAGCAGAATTATCTGAATTTATGGAACGATACAAGCCACATCCTGTTTTCCTTACAATGGCGAATGATTACGACCTCACCGAATACCTTCTAGAAAAACTTGAGAGTTATAAAAGACTAAAAAGAGGTCAGAGATAACAAATTGATCTTAATCTAAGTTTACCCAATTGGTGAGTGATAAATATGGGTAATTATTTAAGCTAATTTTTATCAATTTTTCCTATCCGAATTAGGTTTTATTTCCATCCAAATTTATGTAATTTCGCCAGCGATTAAAGAAAAGATATAAAAATCAAAAGCAATAAAGATGTCAAAAACTGCAACAATTTCTTACGAAGGTCAAAATATTGAACTTCCTGTTATTGAAGGTTCAGAAAAGGAACAAGCCATAGATATTGGTAAATTAAGAGGTGAAAGTGGTCTTATCACGATTGATCCAGGATTCAAAAATACCGGATCAACCAAAAGTGCGATCACTTTCTTAGATGGTGAGCAAGGAATTTTAAGATACAGAGGTTACGATATCGAAGCTTTAGCTGATAAATCTACTTTTTTAGAAGTAACATATCTATTAATCTACGGTGAATTGCCAACCCAAGAGCAATTCGATAAATTCAAAAACGATGTTACAACGCACACCTTAGTGCATGAAGATATCAAGAAGATACTAGAAGGATTTCCTTCCACTTCACACCCAATGGGCGTTCTTTCTTCCTTAGTTTGTTCATTGACGGCTTTCTACCCAGGCTCATTAGCGAGCAATAGAACCGAAGAAGATACAAACCTAAGCATTATCAGATTATTGGCTAAAATGCCAACTTTTGCGGCTTGGTCTTATAAAAACAGAGTAGGGCATCCAGTAAATTACCCAGACAATAGCCTAGACTATTGCTCTAATTTCTTGAAAATGATGTTCTCGTTGCCAGCGGAGAAATATGAAATTGATCCTGTTGTAGCTAGTGCTCTTGACAAACTTTTAATTCTTCATGCTGATCACGAGCAAAACTGTTCAACATCAACAGTTCGTTTGGTAGGTTCTTCTCAAGCTAGCATTTATGCTTCTATTTCTTCTGGAATCAATGCGCTATGGGGTCCATTGCATGGTGGTGCTAACCAAGCAGTAATTGAAATGCTTGAAGCAATTAAAGCTGATGGTGGTGATACGAAAAGATATATAGAGAAAGCAAAAGATAAAAATGATCCATTCCGTTTGATGGGCTTTGGGCACAGAGTATATAAAAACTTTGATCCAAGAGCAAAAATCATCAAAAAAGCAGCGGATGATGTATTAGCAAAATTAGGAGTAAATGATCCAATTTTGGAAATAGCCAAAGGCCTTGAAGAAGCGGCTTTAAACGATGAATATTTCGTAGAAAGAAAACTTTATCCAAATGTGGATTTCTATTCGGGTATCATATACCGTGCGATGGGAATTCCAACAGATATGTTCACGGTGATGTTTGCTCTTGGTCGTCTGCCAGGTTGGATTGCCCAGTGGAAAGAGATGAGAGAAAATGGTGAGCCAATCGGCCGTCCTAGACAGATATATACTGGCGCTACTCAAAGAGAATATGTTGGAATGAGCAATAGATAATCTAAGAAAGCTAGAAGTAAAAAAAAAGACCTCTTCGGAGGTCTTTTTTTTGCCTTAAATCCACTTAAAAGCGATATATAAATTGCATTTTTTTTATTTATAAAATATTTTCATGTGTTCATTTACGCCTTTCATGAAGTGTTTTCAGTACTTTGAGTTCTAAATAATGTTAGTTGTGTATTTGTACTATATGAAGATATCGGAGTGTAATTTTTTATCTTAGGGTTACTATTGTGTAAATTTGGCATAAATAAAAGTTAGGAATACAATCCATTTAGGCTCATTTTTCGTATATTCCTATAGATGTATGCACAACTACAATGAAACTAAAAAAAGTAATCAAATATAATTTTTTTAAGATTACTGATTGGAGTCTAGTGCTAATCGTTATGCTGGCATTAGGAAGCTATCAATCAGTAGGCCAAGGTTGGGAATATGATTTTGCTGGAAAATCTCTTAATCAATTAGTTGAGGAAGGATTTGTTCATGAAAATTTCAATACTGCATTTGATGGTATCGTTACGAATAATTTAGCTGATTATGTATCCACTATTCGTACTCCCTATTTTTATTTGGGTGTGGATGACTATTTTACGTTTAATGGCGCCAGACTAAATAATGCAGCAGGTAATGGAACATTGAATGTTGAGATATTTGCTGAAGCACTTGATGGTACTATTATGAAAAGCATGAATTATGAAATGCATGATGCCTCGCAAGAAGAGATTCCTGAATTTGATTTCTCAGTACTAACGCGTGGTTTTTATCGCATAGGGATTCGTATTTCTTATGGAGGGAACAAGAAGAATATTAATGCTACACTAACTGCAATACATAGCCCAAATCTCCCACTTGAAACATATACACCAGATCAAGCAATATCAGCCATTGAAGTAAGGTCTAATATTATTCCTGACAAGATGGAGTACCTACAAGGTGAAGTAGCCACTTTTGAATACAAAATCAAATTTGATGGTATAGATGGCTTACGTGAAGTAAACACGGTTATTTATCATTTTGAAATTCCAGTAGGCTTTCAAGTTAATGATTTTCAAATCGTAAAGAGATTTTCAGAGAGAACTGATCCAAACGCAAGAATTGACTATGCGCTTGAAAATGAAGTTGTAAGCTATGATCCGAGTACCAGTACAATGGTGGTGGAAAATAGCGCTACGGATAGGGAGTTTGATGTAATTTTCACGACTGAAGCAGTTGGAGATGGAGGTACTTATTGGCTTGAAACTGATATTGAATCAAGTAGTCCTACTTATGTAAATGACGATCCTAATGATGAGACGGATCCAATCATAATTATTCCATTTGCAACACAGCCTGTAGAATTAATTTATTTCGATGCATCAGCAGATAAGAATTTCAATTTACTTTCTTGGGCAACTGCAAAGGAAGTAGAAAACGATTACTTTGCGATAGAGAAGTCTGTGAATGGAATTAATTTCGAAGTGATTGACCAAGTTGATGGATATGGTAATTATGTTGGAACCCTGAAATACAATTATGAAGATCATAACCTACTCCCAATTGCATATTATCGTTTGCGTCAAGTGGATTTCAATGGTGACTTCAAAGTTTATGAAACTAAGAGAGTTCTCAGGAAGGAAGTAGCTGAGACTTCTTTAAAATTATACCCAAACCCAAACAATGGGAATAATTTGAATTTGATGTTTGCTGGTACAGGCTGGCATTCCACTGTTTTTGTAACTGTAATAGATGCCGCTGGCAAAATGCGGCATAATCAAGAGATCCGATATGAAAATGGCTTCAATGATAAATTTGCTTTAGAGCAATTGAATCTTGAGCCTGGGCTTTATATTGTTCAGGTTAATTCCCAAGAGAATATTCACAGATCAAAACTTATAATTCAAGGAAATTTTAGATAGTATTATCGAATATTAGTTTCGAGATATTATCTTGTAGAATGCTGATTTCTCGAATTGCACCTACACCCAGTGGTTATCTACATCTAGGTAATTTGCTATCTTTTTTACAAACCTGGCTTATCGTCCGCCGACATTCAGGTAAGCTAATGCTACGAATTGATGACCATGATGCGCTACGAGCAAAGGACGAATACCTCAATGATATATTTGATAGCTTGTCATTTTTGGGCATTGATTATGATATTGGCCCTCGGAATCTCTACGAGCTCAAGAATGAATACTCTCAGCATCTAAGAAAACATACATACCAAGAAGTCATAGACAGGCTTAAGGCTCAAGGAAATTTATATGCGTGTACTTGTTCTCGCAAAGTAATTTCTGCAGAGAATAGTTATGGTTTGTATCCACGCTATTGTAGAGAAAAGGGAATTACGCTCAATAGACCAAATGTAGCTTTACGAATTCGGTTGCCAATGGATCTCTATATCACAATAAAAGATGACATTCTGACTAAAGAAATAGAGGTGCAATTGTTTGATGTAATGCCCGACTTTGTAGTTCGTAGAAAGGACAGCTTACCAGCATATCAGATTGCATCTTTGGTGGATGATGAGATTTTTGGTGTAAACTACATCGTTCGCGGAAAGGATTTGGTAGAATCTACAGCTGCACAAATGTATTTATCAGAAATGTTATATTATAACTTTCATTTATCCTGCCGCTTTTTTCATCACGAATTATTGAGAGGAGAAGGTGAGTTGAAGCTTTCCAAGTCCGCTGGAGCTTATTCTTTATTTCAAATGAGAAAGGAAGGGTTTCGAAAAGAAGAAATTTTGGGAATCTTGGGCTCCTATTTGGGTTTCGAAAAGCGGGAGGTTGAAAGTCCACAATGGTTTTTAGACAACTTCGATAAGATCATCTGGAAATAAAAATCCCTTTCCAATAATTAGCTTGAAAAGGGATTTCAATATCTTAACTGGATGATTTGCTCTATTTTTGGCCTTTACTCATTCCAGTAAAATCGACTTTGCCTTGAGCATTGTCCCAAACAGTTCTTGGTATTTGTCCTGAGAAATTAAGGATTACAAATTCTTCATCATTTTCAACAAGCAGCATAAATCTATTAACAACATCATTTGCTTCGCTTATTACCAATCTCACATTGTCCTTTCCATCGCGCATGCTCATTACAGTTTCTAATTTCTTGTCATCAAACATTGCTTTGATGTCTTTCAAATCTCCACTTTTAAGATTACCCATTGGCAAAGTTAAAAGGCTAAAAGTATTGATATTGCTGAATAACTCCTTTGCTTCCGGATTATCATCTTTGTTGATCATGCCAAGCATATTGGAATTGAAATTGAGATAAACAACATCTTCGTTAGTGCCATACTTTTCGTAAAGCTTTTTGATTTCGTCTGATTGGCCAAAACTCAAACATGGAATGGAGATGATGATTGCTGCTAAAAGTACTTTGAAAGTTTTCATGTTGATTTAATTTTTGTTTTCGTTTAGTTTGTCTAGTCCTTTGATATCCATTTTTTCAGTCATTTTGGATATAGATTTGAGATCAATATCTCCAATAATGCTCATTAGCATAAAGCTCTTTTCCTCTCCAGAAATCATAAGTAGTTCTTTGATAATGGAGCCTTCTTCTCGTATCATAAATTGAAACTGCTCATTTCCTTCTCGCACTACCATCAATTCCTCAAAGCCATTTCTATTGAGATTGGAAATAGCTTCCTGATAGAACTTCACTCCATCTACACTATCTGCTGAGAGCATTCGTAATCCATTGATTTTTGAAGCTGCTTCGTTAAGACTTTTGCTTTCCTCGTCTTCTGAATTCACTCCTGAAAACATCCTGAACATCCTCCCGCTAAAGTACACCGTGGAGAAGCGTTCGTCGTTCATGTATTTCTCATAGAAGCGCACAATGGCGTCGTCTTGTTGCTGGGCATAGGTGTTGGTGATTACCAAGCCAGTTAGCAGCAGACATATTGAGATTATTTTGAGCTTCATTATTTTATTAATTTTTGTTGAGTTTCATTAAATTTTTCTAATTCTTGAAAAGCCTCCGTACCTCTATTCATTTTGTTTGAGACCATTGTAAGAAGCTTTTTAGCTTCCTCTAGAGCAATTTCCGGGTCTTCATAGGTGTCGGCATATAAATCATCAGGAGACTCAGTGGCTGGCTTCTGAGGAATCCAAAGCCATAGAGCTGTAATTAATACAAGTATTACAGCGGCTGCAGACCAAATTTCAAATCGCCAATGTTTTTTCGGCTGGATGGCGTTCAATAATTCATTCTCTGTAATTGATTTTTCCTCCTCAATTTGAGATTGCCAAAAGCCAAATACTGCTCGGTACTTTTCGAATTCTGGAATGATATTGGACTTGGAAAAGTAACGTTTAAGTTCCTCTTCTTCCTCCAATGTGCTCTCCGCATCAAAGTATTTATCGATTAATTGCTTTAATTTTTCAGAAGTCATTTCCATATATGCTCTTCATTTTATCTCTTACTTTTTTTCTTGCCCTATGTAATTCCACCTTAATGGTATTCAAGTCTGTACCTACGATCACCGCAATTTCGTTGTAAGTATATCCTTCAATTTCTCTTAGGTGAATCACCGCTTTTTGTCGCTCGGGCAACTCATCCATTGCCAGATGCATTTGCTCAAGTCCTTGCTTTAGTTCTACACTTTTGTGCGGATTTGGCAGTGCTGATGCAATCTCGAATGCAGTCTCTATCTGATTGGATCTACGATAAGACTGATATCTGATTTTGTCCAAAGCACGATTTCGAATCATCTTCATGCACCAAGCTTCTACGTTCTCAATTCCCGCCATCAAGTGTCGCCGATCCCAAAGTTTGAGAAGCACATCTTGGACAGTATCGCTAGCATCATCCTCATCCTTGAGCAGGCTTTTAGCGAAGCGTTGTAGCTTTGCACTTATTGGAATTACTTTCTGCGTAAAGGATTCAGGACTCATTCTGTGTGGGAGACTCTTATCGGATATTAATGTTACACAAGGTCATTAAAAATCTCAAATAAATATATAATATACTGATACATAGTATATAAAATTAAAAATGGCTTTACTCATTTGATTAGTAAAGCCATTTTTATTTCTGATTATATAGTGATTTTATTTCTGTTGCCTTTTTCGGAGAGCTTTAAATTCGGAACCTTCTTTCCATTCCGGCCATTCATTCGAGTTGGCTAATCCATTTCCAATTTGATAATACAGTTCCATGTCTAACATCGAACCTCTCAAATCCCATTTTTCTCTGTCAAATTCATCGCTTGGCTGGTGGTAGTTTTTGGTTGTAAACTCATCTGCTTTTGATTTTCCATAGTCAACACCATTTTCTACATGATCCCAACCAGAGCCGAGGAACATGGCTGGTACACCCACTTTGGCAAAGCTAAAGTGATCTGACCTGAAGAAATAGCCTTTTTCTGGATCGCGATCTGGAACTACATAGCGATCTTGTTGGCCAGCGGTGCTTTCCACGTAATCGTCCAATTCGGATTGTCCGTAACCAATTACTATCAGATCTTTGGTTGGGCCATTTGGCGTCATCATATCGATATTGAGGTTGGCTACTGTGTGCTCAAGTGGGTAAATTGGGTTTTGGGCATACCATTCGGAGCCAAGTAAACCTTGCTCTTCAGCAGTTACGGCTAGGAAAATTATGGTTCGCTCAGGTTGAGTACCCGAATTTTTGAATGCTTTAGCAAATGAAAGCAACGCCGCTGTTCCAGTAGCATTGTCAGCAGCACCATTATAAATAGAATCACCGTTTACCGGCGCACCTACCCCCAAATGATCCCAATGTGAGGAGTAGAGAATGTATTCATTCGGCGAAGTGCTTCCTGTAATTTTGGCAATTACATTTTTCGATTTATCAAATTTAAATTCATTTTCGATACTCATTGATACTGTGAGCCCAAGACTAATACCTTGAAATTCTGGATTACGAGCTTCACCTATTATATCGTAGTTTTTTCTGCCAGCCAAGCCAAAAAGGTTTCTGGCAGCGTTGTTTGTGATCCAACCTTTGAGGGCAGGCCTGTAATCATCACTGTCACGTGTATCGATTACGAGCCTTGGACCAATCCCATTGTTATTTACCACATTCCAGCCATAGCCTGCTGGAGCTGTGTTATGGATAATCAATAAACCTGCAGCACCCTGACGCGCAGCCTCTTCATATTTGTAAGTCCAGCGACCGTAATAGGTCATGGTGTTGCCTTTGAAGAATGATTCGTCTTCCGTGCCGAAGCCAGGGTCATTTACAAGTACGAGGACGGTTTTGCCTTTCACGTCCAATCCTTCATAATCATTCCATCCATATTCTGGCGCCACAATACCAAAGCCGGCATATACAATTTCAGAATCTGTCAACTCTGTAAATGGTTCGAACCGGTCTGTAAATGCACTATAATCGACGCTGGCTTCGAGGGTTATTTCACCTCCCACTCCTTTTACCGTCATAGTTCTAGCAGGATTTCCCGTGATTAGCGCCAATGGCACATCTTGGATAAAGCTGTCACCATTTCCGGGTTCTAATCCCATTTCTTTGAATTTCTCCACCAAAAAACCAACAGTTTTTTCTTCGCCTTCAGTCAGTGGTAATCTACCTAAAAACTCATCTGAGGCTAATTTAGCTAAATTATTTGCATATTCTTCTTCGCTAAATAGAGCAGCATTTTCGATAGTTTCAGTCGAATTGCAGGATTGGAGCAATGCCAAAGCAACTATCAAATAAATTATTTTCTTCATATTGGTTTATGTTATATTTGGCTGAATAAAGGTTCAATTTAAGACAATTTAATAGCAAAACAGATGTCCTTAGATATTTCTAAAATCACCTCGCCACAATTGCTCCTCGATGAAAATATTTGCAAAAGGAATATTGAAAGAATGCGTGAAAAAGCCTTTAGTAAAAACTTGAAGCTTTTCCCGCATTTCAAAACTCATCAATCGCGGGAGGTTGGTAAATGGTTCTTAGAATCAGGAATAGATGGGATTGCCGTTTCATCCCTTAAAATGGCTAAATATTTTGCAGATGCGGGAGGCTATAATGACATCACAGTTTCATTTCCAGTGAATATCAGGGAAATTGATTTGATAAATGAATTAGCCAACAAGACCAATTTAACTTTATTGGTAACTGAGGAGTATTCTGCTAAAGTATTGGCTCATAAGCTTCAAGCGCCAGCAAGTATTTTTATAGAGGTAGATGCCACATATCATCGGAGTGGATTGGGATCTGAGCAAACCGTGAAGATTGAGCAAATATTGCAATCAATAGAATCAGCGGCAATGATGAAACTTCGCGGTTTTTATATTCATCCTGGCGATAGCTATCATGTGCCAACGATTCAAGAAAAAACTGTGATTCATAATGCGGCTTTGGAAACGTTGAAATGGATGAAATCGAAGTATGGAAATGATACGACAGAATGTAGGCTTGGTGATACGCCAAACTGCAGCTTAATGGAAAATTTCGATGGAGTTGATTCTATTGGTCCGGGAAATTATGTGTTCTATGATTATGTCCAAACGCAAATAGGTAGTTGTGGAGTAGGGGATATTGTAGTTTGTTTAGCAACTCCAGTTGTGTCATTTAATAAAAACAGAAATGAGGTAATAGTGCATGGAGGAGCGGTACATCTATCCAAAGATTTTCTGATAAACGAACAAGGCCAAAAATCTTTTGGCCTTGTTGTTCAAATTCATGAAAATGGCTGGTCGAGCCCAATCTCTGGTGCTTTTGTGAAATCAGTTTCTCAAGAGCACGGAATCATTGAGATGGATAATTCACTTATTGATACTCTTCAACCAGGTGATTTGCTTGGCATATTACCAGTACATAGTTGTTTGACAGCAGATGCAATGAAACAGTATCGATGTCTAAATGGTAAAATTGCTGATCACTTGGAAGGCCAAATGTCCGTTTAATCGTTATCGTGCAAAATCAATAATGGCAATAGACTTCTAAAGGCCATTTCTTTTGCATGTTCTGTTCTAAATAGTCTATCAAAAAGATTCTTTTTGCGTGTAACAAGAGCAATCATATCTATATCGCCTTTATTCTCAACATATTTGCTAATGCCTTCTAAGACATTTTTATTTTCAATTTTATGGAAACTATGTCTCACATCATCGCCTATTACATGACCAATTCTACTTCTTTCTAGTCTTTCTTCCCAATTCGAATGCTCTCCTTCATCTTTCACATTTGCGATTCTAACTTTTGCGTTGGAAAGACGAGCGATTTCAGATAATACATCTAATGCGGAATCATCCTTAATTGGTTTTAGATCAGTCATAAAAAGGATCTTTGAAATTTCCTTGAAAGTAGCTTCTACAGGAACTACCATAATAGGAAGCTTTACCTTTTCAATTACACTTACTGTGTTGCTACCTACCCATACTTCTTTTAGACCTGATGCTCCTTTGGTACCCATCACGATTAAGTCTGCATCCGAAATGTCAATAATTTCTTTCATGCCTTCCATGAAGCTCTCTGGAAGTGTGTGTAGATTATACGAAACGCTACTATAACTTCCTTTTGCTAATGCATCAGCCACATGTTGTTCAAGGGCATTGTCGGCGGATTCTTTGGCCAAATCATACACCTCAGTGGAATTGCCTTCTTGGGTATGGTATCTGTCGAAACTATAGAATACGGCTACTCTAGCACCAGATTTTTTGGCAAGATCAAATGCATACATCATTGCATTCTCAGCATTATCTGATAAATCAGTAGGGACAAGAATTTTCTTTATTTTGTTCATTGTATTATTTGGTTTTATAAATAGCTAATTTTTGATTTTATCAAATTTAACATTTTTACAGGTCGTAATCAAATGATAGAAGTCTGAAAGGAAACTGACATTTTTCATATATTATTAACACGAATAATTAGGTGAATGGATATATTTTGTATTTTTGTAAGATAAACCAACTAAACTAAACTTATGAAAATCAGTAAATTATCAGTTTTTGCTTTTGCATCGATTTTTGCATTTTCTATATTCTTGATTTCATGCGGTGGAGATTCATCCAATGAAACTGAAATAGTAGAAGAAGAGATAATAGAGGAAGAGATAGTAGAAGAAACAATCACTGAAGAAGACAATGAGAGCCTTCCAAGTCCTAGACGCCAAGTTTCAGGACAAATTGGTGATGCTACAGTTACCATTGACTACGGTTCGCCAGCAGTAAAAGGCCGTACAATTTTTGGCGACCTTGAGCCTTATGGTGAAGTATGGAGAGCGGGTGCCAATGCCTCTACAAATGTGGAATTTAGCACTGATGTTACTATTAATGGTCAAACTGTAGCTGCTGGAAAATATGGTGTGTTCTTAATACCTGCCGAATCAGGTGATTGGACATTCATTCTTAACTCAGTTTGGGATGGCTGGGGAGCATATGATTATGCAGAAACCAACGATGTGCTAAGAGTTAATGTAACACCACAGTGGTCTGACACTGTACAAGAACGATTGATGTACGCTGTTGAAGATGGTGCCATTAAATTTGCTTGGGATAAAGTAACATTATCCATTCCGGTAAATTAATTCAAAAGATTAAATATTAAGCAATTCAATATTTTTCCTAATAAAAAAGCAGCTCCTAAGGCTGCTTTTTTATTTTATGCTAATTATTCATAGCAATTCTATTTTAATTCAAACCGTATATATTTTCCTGCTGACCATTGGCAGGCAGCATGCTTTCTAGCTCCAGCGGAGCGAAATATCCATAGCCCATGGTTTCAACCGCGGGGTAATGGAAAAGCACAAATCATATTTACCGACCGTAGGTGGGTGGACCTCCCGAAAAGTCGTCTGAATCATGCCTGCCTACCCAGGCAGGGATTAAACAGATTGCTGGATTTCATGGAATTTTTCAGCAAAGCGAAATATCCATAGCCCACGGTTTCAACCGTTGGATAATGGAAAAGCACAAATCAACCTCCCGCACAATCGGTTCATCTCGCAAATTGTCTGAACTATGATTTTCATAATTTATTTATTCTCTATTCTCCTTTAATCAAAAATAACACATCTCTAATCTCTTCTCAAGGTTATTAATATTTCGCTCCGCTGGAGCTATGGGTATTTCGCACAAATTTGGCTATTAATATATCGCTCCCATGGAGCTAATCTTAAAGTCCATCACTCATATTCTTCTTTAGCAACATCTCCATAGCAACATCTCCATATCCCACGGTTTCAACCGTTGGATAATGGAAAAGCGCAAATCAACCTCCCGCACAATCGGTTCATAGCGCAAATTGTCTGAACTATGATTTTTATGATTAAATGATAGACTATAATTTTTTTCGTTCAAATCAATAGCCTATTGACAAATTGGAAATCTAGTTCAGATGCTTTATGTTTATTATCAAACAAAGAAAAAAAGGTGATAATACAGCCTATGGTAAATGAGAAAGGGAGGAAATTGTTTCGTATTTTTCTCCAATTGGAAGAATAGACGAAATTGAGTTCAATTATAAACGAAAAGGGCAACAAGCTAAAAACCCGCAGTACTAATGGTGCATTTGGTTTTGCCCAAAACATTAACCGACACTAAAAAGACAGAAAGAGCAAAACGTCAAGACAAATGAAAAATTCCAATTAGATAATTTCGATTTGATTACCTGGTTTTTGAATTGTGTTTATTCACACCGAATTTGGTATAATTAGAGATAGATAATGGCAAAAAGTAAAAAGATAGAAGTAATTGGTAGAGAAATAAGTCTTTATACTAATAAGTCAGTTGACTTTATTTCTCTAACAGATATGGCAAGGTATCGAGATGCTGATCGAACTAATTACATTATCCAAAACTGGATGCGAACCAGAAGTGCCATTGAATTTTGTGGTCTTTGGGAACAATTATACAATCCGGATTTTAAACGCATCGAATTCGATGCGTTTAAAAATGAATCAGGCGCTAATAGCTTCACACTTACCCCACAAAAATGGATTGAAACCACCAATGCTATTGGTATTATTTCAAAATCAGGTAGGTATGGAGGAACCTTTGCCCACCGTGATATAGCCTTTGAATTTGCCACTTGGATAAGTGCCAAATTCAAATTCTACCTCATTAATGAATTCCAACGACTCAAAGAAGAAGAAAACAACCGATACCAACTTGACTGGAACTTGCAGCGCACCCTTGCCAAAGTCAATTACACTATACATACTGATGCCATTAAGGAACGATTGATCCCCGAAAAACTAACTGGAAAACAAACTTCTCTAGTCTATGCATCAGAAGCCGACTTGCTAAATATGGCACTATTTGGAAAAACAGCAGCAGACTGGCGGGCTGAAAACCCTTCTGCCAAAGATTCACCTGCAGGAAAGTACGGGAATATGCGAGATGAGGCCACACTCGAACAGCTGGTGGTGCTCTCCAATCTTGAAAGTATCAATGCCGTACTGATTCGTCAAGGGTTACCTCAATCAGAACGTCTGAGACAACTCAATCAAATTGCTATCACCCAAATGACCTCATTGGTAAATAATGCGAACTTGAAAAAACTGAAATAGATGGGTTTCCTAAAAAACCATAATTTCTAGTTCCAAAGGAGCGAAATATCCATAGCCCATGTCAACCATGGCCACAGCCCATCGCGGAAACAGCCAGCCCTTCAAGGGTTTCAAACCCTTGAAGGGCTTTGCGATAAACATCATTTATTTCTAACAAAATTCACCTTCTATAAAATTCATTTTTTTCAACTGTCAACCGTCAACTGTCATCCCCCTTTTCCTTCATCAACGTTTGCTGTATTCCGTTAGTTAAAAATACCCACCCAAAAATCACTAAAATCACCACCCAAAACAGACTTAAATTTCCTTCAATTTCCAAAGCCTAATCAGCTCATTATCCATGCACATTTTGTCCAGTTTCTGACCAAATTATGCCCAAATCAACCAGCCTCTTTGCAGAAAGTCATTTTTTCGAAAATATTTAAATATTATTATTTTGAATACATAAATTTAAAATATGAATTTTTTTCCACTCGATTTTAGCCCATTTTAGTGGGTGTTTACCTTAGGGTTTCCTTGGTGTTTCCTTGCTTTCCCATTGGTGTTTAATTGGTCAATAAGGTGCACAAAACGCATAAAGCGAATATTGCGCAGAAAGTAACATAAAACGAATATCACGAAAAATGTGCACTGAAACGCATATTGCGAATAGAACGCACATTCATTTTTTTATTCCTAAAGGATTCATCAAATTAGTTCAAAGCCGAAGCAAGCCACCCAAAATTGAGGGCGCTGCAAGGCTTCAAAAAGTAGCTGTTCTTTGAGTGAAATTTGACTTAAAATCGCAAAATTTCGCCCAAAGTTCAATGCCCAAAATACGTCCAATTTTTTAAAAAGACCCGCAAGGTTTTCGAAAACCTTGCGGGTCTTCCATCGCCACCACAACTGTTCGACATTTGAAATGTCGTACTCCTGATAAAGAGGATTTGCAATCCGACTTTCGATAATGAGAAAAGATCTACAGCAGCTGTAATTGTCCGAACCAGCCTGCTTGCCGAGGTAAGAATTCATAGAATTTCAGAATTTTGCATCAACATCACAAGACCCAGAATGGGTCAAACATTTATGGAAAAAGGATCCAAAATCAACATACCACCCTACATGGGTCGAACCAATACGCCATTAATAATGCCTATAAATATATGACCCTTTCAGGGTCGAAAAAATTATGATCCTAAGCTCCAAAGGAGCAAAACATCATTAACCCACGGTGTAGCCGTGGGATATTGTCGAAGCACAAATCAACCTCCCGCACAATCGGTTCATAGCGCAAATTGTCTGAATCATAATTTTCATAATTTCTTTATTCTCCTTTAATCAGAAATAGCACATCTCTAATCTCCTCTTAGGGCTAATAATATATCGCTCCGCTGGAGCTATGGGTATTTCGTACAAATTGGGCTATTAATATATCGCTCCTACGGAGCTAATCTCAAAGTCCATCACTCATATCCCTCTTCATCAACATCTCCATAGCCCATGGTTTCAACCATGGGATAATGGAAAAGCATAAATCAACCTCCCACAAAGTCGTCTGAATCACTCTTGAAAAAGAATCAATTAACAAAGGCATTAAAGATGCGGGTAATCTAAAAGATCACGATCAAGCCAGAGAAATCTATAGAAAGTGGCTTTAAGATTCGGTGGACAAATCATGCCTTAGTTGAATTATCAGACTCAATACAAATACTTTCTATATTCGGAACAAAACAAGATCCAGCGAAAAGGAAATAGAAAACCGCAGAAGTCAAATAAGTAAACCGTTGTGCCTTAGACGAGAATGAAATTCTGATACTTTTTAGATCCAGTCATACTTGGGCTGGGCGTTTCACTGTTTAAAAACAAAGGAGACAAAATAAACTTGAAACTATTGCCGAAAACTCGCCAATTTAGCAATGGAGTAATCGAACTGAATTATAAACTAGAAAGAAAATAAAAAATGAGAAAAGTAATAGCTGCACTAAATATGACAATTGATGGAATTTGTAACCATACAGCAGGAATTCCTGATGAAGAAATACATCAACATTATACAGAATTATTAGGACAGGGTGACGCAATTCTATACGGAAGAATAACGTATCAGCTTATGGAATTTTGGCGAACATTTTTAGAAAATCCTTCCGAGGAAAATACAATGAACGACTTTGCCATTGCTATTGACAAAATTCAGAAAATTGTTTTTTCCTATACACTTAAAAATGTAGATTGGGAAAGTGCAACTGTAGCAAATCGTGATTTAAAGGATACTGTTTTAGCGCTCAAACAACAATCAGGTAAAGATATTTTCGTTGGTAGTCGCAGCTTAATTATACAACTATTAAACCTTAACTTAATTGATGAATTCCAGCTTTGCATATATCCAATGGTGGAAGGAAAAGGTTTGCCATTATTTAAAGACTTAAATGACAGGATTATTTTCAAACTTGTTAAAACTAAAAACTTTAAGGGTGGAGCTGTAATTCTATACTATCAACCGAAAAAGGATTGATAAATGAAAAACAGTCAATTTTATTTAGGCATTTACAATCATTTGCCATTAACAATTTTCTCTCCCTTCTAATACAAACTTAGCCGTCGAAATTAACCGAATTTAAGGAGGTTTTATTTACCTTAGTCAGAAGCTGAAAAAACCGAACTAAAATTAAAATGACGGAAACAGACAAAATAAAAGATACTTATTTTGATTTATTTATCGAACAGCTTCCTTTATTGAGCCTTGAAGCTAAAAAATTCACCCGTTCTTTTTTAACCCTACAAAAGTATAGAAAAAGGGAATTTCTATATAGAAATGGGGAAGTGCAAAAAGAAATTGGATTTGTATGTCAAGGACTTTTGAGAAAGTATTATGTAAACGAAAAGGGTAGCGAAATAATCACAGGCTTCATAAGTGAAAATGGTTATGCTACCGACTATCCATCTTTTTTAAGACAAAAACCCTCCAAATACCACATACAATGTCTCGAAACAACAATCATAGTGAAAGTACCTTATGAAAAACTTCATGAGGCATACCGTAAACATAAAAGCAGTGAAATGTACGGTAGATTAGTCGCTGAAAAAGTTCTCACAAGAGAAACAGATAGAGTTGAAAGCCTCTTATTTGAAAGTGCTGAAGAAAGATACTTGAAGTTTATAGACGAAAACAAAGATATTATCCATAGAATCAGCTTAACCCATCTAGCATCCTATTTAGGAATTGAACGGCAATCTTTAAGTAGAATTCGAAGTAACCTAGCCAAAAAATGATTTTGTCACCTAGGTGTCAGATGTATAATATCCTTAAGCTGCATTTTTGTGGTATAAAATATTGTAAAGATGAAAGCTGCTATAACTAAAAAAATCTTATTCGTATTACTTCTATTAGTATTCTCTGTATTTTCTAATGGGCAGTATGCCGTCTTTTTTGCCATTTGGGTTTTTACAACAATGCTACTTTTTGCCGTTAGAAAATTACCAAGGTCTCAGGGCTTTTTGTTGGCATTTCTGTCTATAAGTATAGGCTACTACATTGGTTTTGATTTCGTTCCTTTTTTACCCGTAGTAATTTCCGTTACTATTGCCCTGATTTTTAGCCTGCTTTTTTCATTACCCTACTTAATCGATTCATTTTTTTTAAAAAAACGCAAATCCTTTTTAAGCACCTTAATATTTCCGTGTTCGGTTGTGTTAATTGAATATGGGTATCATCAATTTAATCAGTATGGTACTTTTGGGCATTTGGCCTATACCCAAGAATCTCAACTCATTTTATTGCAATCCATTTCTATTTTTGGTTTAGGCTATGTTACATTTTTAATTGCTTGGTTTGCTTCTGTTAGTAATTGGATTTACGAGCAAAGAAATGAATGGAGAAACACAAAAAAGGCAATACTTATTTATGGACTTGTTTTCGGCCTTACATTAACTTATGGAATTTATCGTGTGCAGTTTCAGACACCCAATTCTGAAACTATTCGGATAGCTTCAATTTCTGCAGTAGATAGTCTGAAAGTTTCGATAGATCCTGCAGGGATTAAATGATGTAGAAACTGAAAATGAAGTTAAAATTGAAACCAGAAAAAACACATCCAAACTTAATCAATATTTGTTTGATAGGAGTATCAAAGAAGCTGAAGCCAGAGCAAAAATAGTTTTTTGGGCAGAGGGTAATGGAACAATATTAAAAGAAGATGAAGAGGAGTTTTACAAACAAGCAAGTCAAGTAGCCTTGGAGCAAGAAATCTATTTGGGAGCGGGTATCGTAGTAATTGACCCTTCCAATACTCGATTTCTTGAAAACAAGTTTGTTTTATTCGACAATAAAGGACAAAAAGTTATTGATTATTGGAAAGGTATTTCAGTTCCTGGTGTAGAAGCTGAAATAAGCAATAATAAAGCAACTGGAATCCAAAAAATAGAAACTGACTATGGAATTATTGCAGGGGCAATCTGCTTTGACTTAGATTTTCCAGACTATATAAAAGCTGCCAAAGGGTCGGATATTTTGTTGGCACCGAGTAATGATTGGAAAGAAATAGACCCGCTTCATACAGATATGTCAAAATTTAGAGCGATTGAACAAGGCTTTAATTTAATTCGTCAAACGAGTCTTGGTTTATCAATTGGGGTAGATTATACCGGAAAAGTAATTAGCGAAATGGATCATTTTATCAATGAAGACAAAGTACTAATAACACAACTACCGACAAAAGGAACGAAAACAGTATATTCAATGATTGGGGATACATTTATTATCTTGTGTTTCCTGTTATTAATTTCGGTTACTATCATCCTTAAAAAGAAAGAGTAAATAGCTAATGGAAAAAAACATGCTCGTGGAAGCGGGGTTGCCAGGTATTTTCTAATCCTAATCGGTTAGCGTGTTTGGTTACGGCGGATTTGTAGGAACGAATAATGGTACTTACAGAATTCGATTTTGGTAAAATTCCAGCCATAAATTATTTTTTGAATCTTTTGTTCTTGCAGATTTCGTTGATTTTCAGAAATTTATTCATCCTATATTCTCCTTTAATCAAAAATAACACATCTCTAATCTCTTCTCAAGGTTATTAATATTTCGCTCCGCTGGAGCTATGGGTATTTCGCACAAATTGGGCTATTAATATATCGCTCCCATGGAGCTAATCTTAAAGTCCATCACTCATACTCTTCTTTATCAACATCTCCATAGCCCACAGTTTCAATCGTGGGATAATGGAAAAGCACAAATCAACCTCCCGCAGAATCGACTCATAGCGCAAATTGTCTGAATCATAATTTTCATAATTTATTTATTCTCTATTCTCCTTTAATCAAAAATAACACATCTCTAATCTCTTCTCAAGGTTATTAATATTTCGCTCCGCTGGAGCTATGGGTATTTCGCACAAATTTGGCTATTAATATATCGCTCCCATGGAGCTAATCTTAAAGTTCATCACTCATATTCTTCTTTATCAACATCTCCATAGCAACATCTCCATAGCCCACGGTTTCAACCGTGGGATAATGGAAAAGCGCAAATCAACCTCCCGCACAATCGGTTCATATCGCAAATTGTCTGAACTATGATTTTTTTCGTTCAAATCAATAGCCTATTCTCAAATAGGAAATCTAGTTCAAATACTTTATGTTTATAAGCAAACAAAGAAAAAAAGGTAAGAATAAGGCCTTCGATAATTGGGTAATAGACGAAACTGTTTCGTGTTTTCCTCCAATTGGAGGTGTAAGCAGAATTGAGTTTTGGTTGTAAAATATGTTGGTACAAATTTGAAATGAAAGCAAGAATTCTCGTTTTGACATTAATGACTTTGCTTGTTTACAACCTAACAACGATTGGGCAAACAACAGAATTTCAATACTTCTATCATCCAGAATATTTCAATGATAGCACAATAAAGGAGAAGAGAATTAAAAAAATATCAGTGACAAGTTTTTTAACTAGACCAAATGGGAAAATATATCAAGACAGTAAGAACGTTTACATATTTAATGAACTAGGAGACTTGCTTTGTTCGGAGTCATATTCTTTCAATGAAAATGATTCTCAAGTAATAACGAAGCAAACTATTGACTGCCATGAATATAGAAATGGATTACAGACAAGACATTTAAGGTATCATAATAAAAAGGATTCTGCTGAGTGGGTTGAAGAGTTTTCATATGTGCATGACCGTAATGGAAATATCACAAAAATAATAGTGAAAGACCTTAGCTATCCTCATAATTCAAAAACTATAGAAAAAATCTACGATTCAAAAAATAGAATTTTAATTGAGAAAACGGATTTTGGGTATCTAACAGAATATCGGTATGATTCAAAAGATAATATAATTGAAAGGGTTTGGGGGCCTAAAGAGGGACCAAGAAATAAGAATCTATATTCATATGATGAAGCTGATAATCTAATCAAGTATGAATTTAAGGGAACATCATTCGATAACTACAATACGGTAAAAGAAATTAACAAGTATGATAGTCAAGGTAGAATAATTTTAAAAGAATCAATTTCTGCCGAAAATATAAAGTCACAGATTAGATACTCCTATGAAGGAAAAAATACAATTATAACGAAGCTTATAAATCAAAAGGGAGAAGTCCAAAGCACAACCACTAAGAATTTTGCAAATGGATTAATCCAATCCGAAATGACAGTTAGGGATGGAGTAATTCATTTTAAAGAGGTTTATGATTACGAATTTAATAAAAACTAGTGCCAAGATTACATAAGAAAACATGAGAACGGTAAGTAGTTTATGCAAGGTTTGTTCCCTGTAATACCTTCAGTTGATGGAGATGCAACCGCTCCAAAGTGTCCTCATTTCTTAGCAAACGTATGTGCTTGAATCAACCTTAAATGTAGATAGAATGCTTTAAAATGGATTGAGGACTTAGAAACACTGATATAGTAAGCGAATAATAAAAAGACCAATAACTTAACATAAAACTCCCCGATAATTAACCATTATCCCCAAAGGTTTTGCTCAGACCAAAAGCTCCATTGACCAATAGGAAATAGATGGATCAAATTGCGTAAATAAAGATGTTATCCAACAGTTAAAAGGAAACTGATTAAGATTCGTAAATTAGTGGTATGGAAATGAATCTGCAAACTACAAAACTTGAATTGATTCAATGGCTCTCAACCATTAATAAACCAAGTATCATTGAAAAAATCCTTGCCATTAGAAACAATGAAAAGGAAGACTGGTGGGAATTTGATATTAAGTTGAGCCATTGGTTCTTAGATCGTTGTGTTGTGATTTGAGTAAAAAGGAAGTTATTTGATATTCTGTAAGTACTAAGACATTCGGAGACGTTGTTGTGATTTGAGTAAAAAGGAAGTTATTTGATATTTAAAAAATTAATTCGAACGCTTAATTATCTGTTGTGATTTGAGTAAAAAGGAAGTTATTTGATATTTACCTTCATTCAAACATTTTGCAAACCTATGTTGTGATTTGAGTAAAAAGGAAGTTATTTGATATTAAACCCGGTGAAATCATCATGCAGTTTTGCGTTGTGATTTGAGTAAAAAGGAGGTTATTTGATATTGTAGCCGCATGCACAAGCTCCTCTTTGTCCGTTGTGATTTGAGTAAAAAGGAGGTTATTTGATATTTATAAAAAAGCTGTAAAGGATGCCTACGGGTTGTGATTTGAGTAAAAAGGAGGTTATTTGATATTTAATGGTTGGGATAGCTCCCAACCCTGAAGGTTGTGATTTGAGTAAAAAGGAGGTTATTTGATATTTTATTTGTCGCATATGCAAAAGCAATAATGTTGTGATTTGAGTAAAAAGGAGGTTATTTGATATTGACCGGATATTTACCTTTTTCGATTACTAGGTTGTGATTTGAGTAAAAAGGAGGTTATTTGATATTTGCAGAGAGCCAAACGGCTATTAGCCGTCAGTTGTGATTTGAGTAAAAAGGAGGTTATTTGATATTATTATCATCAGTGCCTTTTGCTAATAAGCCGTTGTGATTTGAGTAAAAAGGAGGTTATTTGATATTTTGTAAAGATGCGTTACCTCCACCAGCTCCGTTGTGATTTGAGTAAAAAGGAGGTTATTTGATATTACAGTTTATTATAAGTGTTTGATAATCTGTAATTTTTATTGAAATCTGGTTGTTGAAATTTGAAGTTCAGCTTCCAGATTTTTCATTTTAAACTAAAATAGCTCAAGCTGATTAGGTGAAGGAGGTAGTGGTTTGGACGCTTTTCCCCAGTAGTTTATGATTTTCTCATACTGTTTATCAGTTACTGATAGGATACTAATATGCCCTTCGATAGGGATGTTTTTATGAATTCTTTTGGTATGAACTTCAGCACTTTCTCTACTGGCACAATGCCTGGAGTACACAGAGTACTGATGCATGGCAAATCCATCTTTTTGGAGTTTCTTTCTAAAATCGGAATAGGCCTTTCTCTTTTTCTTAGTATCCGTTGGTAAATCGAAAAAGACAAAGAGCCACACGATTTGGTAGGCATTTAAACGGCTGTGCCGCATAAGGATGGATATTTAATTTTCTTCAAATTGCCATTAAAGCAGCCTACCAGTGAGGCGGAAGTTTGAGTGAGGCCAACCATTAACGGACTTCTATTTTTACCAAAATGGACATCTTCAGTAAGGATTTTAAGTATTACAGACTTCTCTGATTTACCAAGATTGGCAGTATCCATTCCATTTTGATGCATCTCCCAAACAATTCTATCTACCCAAGGTCTGTAGGGTTCCATTATATCATCGGCTAAGCAAAAATGGTTGTACTTATTATGATGGAAAATGCCAATTGTAGGTAATAAACCACTGCCGCAAAGAGCTCTGGCAACGGCTGCTCGTAAAATAGTATATCCATAGTTTAAAGCAGGGTTTGGTGCATCTCCATTTCTATCTCTTCTAAATTCTCTTCCAAAAACTGCCGGCCAATATCGCATTGCAGCCTTAGCTTCTCTATTATCAGTATCTCCTGCTAATACTTTTGTAGAAATATGTTTTAAGGCGGTACTGTCCATATTCACATAATCAAGCATTGCAGCTTGATTTCTAATTTTAGCTACAATAGTTTGTTTCCACAAATTTTTTCGTAATGCTTCAGAAATGGATAATTGTGCTCTAAATAATTGATTCTGAATTTGATTAGTATCAATATGGTAGAGCATTGATACGGGTAAATAGTTATCGGAGCAAAACACAACAGCAGTATTATTCTGGGCTAACATACTAATTACCGATTGGGTAAAACTGATTTGCGGATGCTCTAAAACCAAAAATCCAATATCCTCAATTGGGATACTCTTTTCTACTTTTGTTTCCTTCTCTTTTAGCACTAATTGACTTAGCTTGGTTGATAAATGATATGGGTTGCTAATAAAAATAGTTCGCTTAATCATATCAAGTGAGTTTTCTCAATTTCACCCAGCTCATTTATCTTTACTTTTACAGGTTTTAATGTCTGCCATCCGGCTTTGTTTTCACCCAAACTTCTTATTCGAATAACTTCAGGGAATGAACTTGAATTAAGTGAACTCTCAAGTGCCAATCTGAAATTATAGTCACCTTTTGAGATTTTCTGAACTCTATAAAGATAGTTATTAATATTTTTTGAGTTTGTTCTCAATTCTCCTTCATAACCAATAATAAACATGTCATTTTCTTGGAGGGTAACAACCATTTTGACTCCATCTTCGGGTAAACTTACTATCGGTATGCCTTGCCTTTTTCTTTCAGCAGCTTTCCAAAAAGTTATTACATCGTCTTTGTATTTACCCTCATTATCAATATAAATAAGTACATGATGGTTGTTTTGTGGGTCTACCGCTGATTTTGGCTCAAAATCTTTTAGTTGCTCTGCTTTACTAAAATTTTCTCTCATCCTTACTTTTAATATTGGAACTGGTTCCCCATTTTTATTAGGCAAATAAACCATAGGTATTTGATTGCCTTCTTTATCCGAATCAAAAAAAACATTCTTATTACTTGGAATCTGATCTTTCTTTGGTCCTTCATAACCTCCTACTTCTTGGATTCTTTCTTCAAGTAATTTTTTTATCCTCATATCGACAACCTTTGAAATATGGCCCTTTGTAGTTAATTTACTTAATGGCTTTCTAATGTGGTAAGCTTTTGAAAGTCCTGGAGCTGTATTTTTACCATATACAGATTCCTTATGTAATTGCCCTCTAGCTGCAACACCTAAATTCTGATATACTTTGCCAAGTTTTTCAGTTTTCACAATTCTATTACTCAGCACTTTTCTATTTGGCTTGTGATAAACTAGAATGCCATGAATTGAATCATAGGCATCAGCCCAAAACCCCGGCCATGGTTCTGGAAACTTCTTTACGTTTGGCTTTCGATCGTATCGATTCCATCTACTCATTTCATTGAGCTGAGCTCTTGAGAAACATGCTAGAGCAATAGCATCAATAGCGTGATGACGATGGTCACCACGATCTTTTTGGTCTTGGTCTTCTTTCAATATTTTATTTAAGCCCCATAAATGTCGCAGATGAGCTGTCATAGAACCAGGTGCAACAATAACTGTAGGACAAATCTTCTTGAGGTAATTTTGCGCTTCTCTACTTATATATCTAGTGTCATTTAACTGCCTTTGTATAAAGGAATCGTCTTCGAATTTTTCAGCAGCGAAACGTTTAAACTTATTGTATCTCTCAGGCCATTCTGGTGAAGTTTGAAAGAGTTTTAAAGCTCTTAATTTTACTTCTTCCCATTTATCTGAGCCTTGCTCACTATAATATTCAAAAGGTGTCCGATTTCCTTTTGCTGCATTTTCTTTAGCAAAGCACAATGTTTTATTTAAGTAGCTATCATCTAATGATCTGCTCCAAGGGAAAATGTGTTCGATTTGAACCTCTCCACTAAATAGTTGAGTAATACTTATTGGATTGCCGCTAAAAGGACATTTTCGTTGGCATTCTTCCCAAAGCTTATATTTCAGGATGTTGTCAGGGGTTTCAAAAAGCTTTAGTTTTGCTAGCTCCTTTTTAATTGCTTCGTTTTTACGTTCTTGGAAGCTTTGCTTGTTTCTAATTTCATTTCTCTTTTTAGCTGAGTTTTTAAGGTCTCGAGCCATTTCTAATTTTACTTCATCTGGCTGTCCGAATCGCTCCAACATTTTATTTACTAAGCGTCTTAATTGAAATAGGGCAGTAGCCACTATCGGATTTCTTAAATCCATGATGGCTTTATCAGCTTCCTTATCAAGAGGTAATTTATTCAGAATTTCACCAGTGTTTTTCAAGTTTACACTATGATGATATAGCTTGTTTAGAGTGATTTCAGGAATATCAAATTCGGTTGATAAAAAGTCTTTTATAGATCTTATATAGCCACCTTTTAATTTGCTGTCAATTATCTCTGGAACATTGGTAATTATCAAATCGATTTGATCATGGCTTAATTCATTCCATTTTTCACCAAAGCAATTTTTAACACCTCCTAAAGTAGTTGCTTTGTCATAAGTAAAACCCATTTCTAGAAAAGGTAGAATATTATTAATTGCTTTTCTGCTAAGGTTTCCAAAGCCATCTTTTAAGTTGAGTTTACTTAAATATTCAGCTTGTTCTTCATCAAAATGATAATTGTTTGTTGCGTATTCCTTTAGGTTACTTTTATCAGTGAAAAAATAAAGTATGTGCCAAATCTCATCTTGTTCCTTGTCAGTCTTTTCAAACCACTTTTTGCCAAAGCATTTGGTACTGGCTAGTTTGCTTATGGTGTAGCAACCAGGAGCAGTTGTTGAATCTTCATAATTAAATTTGTAAGTAGCATCTGACTTTTTGAGTTTTTTTCTTAAGGCACTAAATTTTGGCTTTTCTTTGGTCAACAACTCTTCAAACAGGATTTCTCTATCCTTTTGATCCAGTTTGATTCCATTACATTCAATGCTATTAATGAATTGCCAAGCTCTAAATTTTTCAAATGGAATAGCACTTATTGGTACCCTCTTTTTGCTTGGCTCAATTGGACATTTAGCAATCAATCCTTTTTGTGATTTCAGCGGCCTTTGATAGAATAAAATGCTATCGCTACCTCCACCGAAAAACTCCTTTAAAGGAATCTCCCTTATTATTTTGAGTTTGGTGTTTGCAGGATTTTTTTCATCTTTCTGAATTTGAAATTTTACTCCGTCGGCATTTAGTTTGGTAATTTTGCGCTGGTTTCTTTTGGTATTTGGGTTACCAATTACTCTTGTTTTGGATACTGAAGTAGTTTTATTGGCAAGGCCTAGAATTGCAGCTTGTTTTTCCCAAATAGCATCAAATTCCTCGGTATACATTTTCCGAGTGGTATATCTATTTCTGATTCTTGGTTTACCGTTTTCAAAGGGTTTAAATTCTTTAGGTTGTATGGAATGTAGATATTGTCCTAGAGTTTTATCTCCCTTTGCTGCAATAGTTTCATTAATCCCAGTTTTACCTTCTGCTGGTTTTCCATCATATAAGGTTCCCTCATCTTCCACTACAGACCTGCTATTACTTTGAAATCCTCTTCTTTGAGCGAGATGATAGAATACTCTACCTAATTCATGTTTAGTCAATTCCCCATTGATTGCTCTGTCTCTCAATTCATATGGATTGATTTTAAACCATTCAATTACTTCTTTAGATTTTGGGAATTGTTTTTCGTTTTTCCAGACATCTAATTCATCCAAAGTCACAGGACACATTCCAAACCTGATCAAATGCTTCAATAATAATTTTTTTCGAAGCTTGCGACGATATATTTGTTTCCTAACACCTCTGGCAATTCTTCTTGTTGCATTCTTGGACATTTCGCGCCCTTGGCCATCACCAAGGTTTACTACACCCATTGGAAAAATATTAACTCCAGACCACAGGATTTTCTTTTTGGTAGAATCTATAACTGCTCCACCAATGCTATTTGTGCCCAAATCAAAGCTGAAAATAAGTGCCATATTCAATTAGTTTATAGAAAGAGATTCATTAAAGATTTGAATATATAAAAAAATGTTTGTACTATTGAAACTCAAAGAATAAATAACTTTTACTCTTATCACAATAAGGCTATATGCCGTAGGTGATAAACCTTCAGCCCTGCTTAGGTAGGGCTTTTTTCTTTCCCGAAAAACTCACCACTAATCCACCACCACCTTCCCCAAAAACCCCAATTTTTTTTCCCAACTAAATATCCTTACTTTACGTTTCCAAAGAAGCCTTGAAAAGAGCCATTCATATATCGATCTCCTTCCTACTGATCCTTGCAACCACGGGTGTAAGCATGAGCAAGCATATTTGCATGGATCGATTGATGGATGTAAGCCTTGGAAATAAAACCGAAGCTTGCTGTCCATTTATGGAAACAGCAGAAGATGATTGCTGCGAAAACGAAGTGATCGCATTTGAAATTGACAATGAATTTCAAAAAATAGATCATCAAACCATTGACGAAACAAAATGGAACTTGATTAGTGAAATTCAGTTCAATGATTTTCTCTTAGCTCAAGCCCTAGAAAATATCCCACACTACTTTCCTTACCCAAATGGACCGCCGATATCTTCGGTCGATCTATTTATCTTAAACTGTACATACCTCCTTTAATATCCCTTTGGTTTAGGGAATGAAGCCATTCATTCCTGTGATTTTATTTTCCATAATAAAACCAAAGGCATGTTAAACTCAATCATAAAATTTTTCTTAGAAAATAAGCTCGTTACCTGGCTCTTACTCTTTTTCCTCATCGGAATGGGTCTGGTAAATGCGCCTTTTAATTGGGATATGGGCTTTTTGCCGGAAGATCCCGTGTCCGTAGATGCCATCCCAAACATTGGCGAAAACCAGCAAATCGTATTTACAGATTGGCAAGGCAGATCTCCTCAGGATGTCGAAGATCAAATTACCTATCCGCTCACCACAGCTTTGGTGGGTATTCCAGGCGTGCGCAGCATTCGCAGTACCTCCATGTTTGGCTTTTCCTCTATCTACCTCATATTCAACGATGATGTAGAATTCTATTGGAGTAGATCGAGAATATTAGAAAAACTAAATTCCTTACCAGCAGGTCTGCTTCCAGAAGGAGTTCAACCAGCACTTGGGCCTGATGCCACCGCTTTAGGTCAAATATTCTGGTACACCCTCGAAGGACAAGATGCAGATGGAAATACCGTAGGCGGCTGGGATCTGGACGAACTTCGCTCCATCCAAGACTTCTATGTGCGCTATGGTTTGGCTACTGCCGAAGGCGTTTCAGAAGTCGCTTCTATTGGCGGCTATGTTCGTGAATACCAAATTGATCTGGATCCAAACGCCATGAAGCAATATGGAATCACATTGGATCAGGTAATTGCCGCGGTAAAAGGAAGTAATTTAGATGTAGGTGCGCGAACATTAGAAGTGAATAATGTCGAATATATGATTCGAGGCTTGGGTTATGTAAAAAGCTTAAGCGACCTGGAATCTGCGGCTGTGAAATCCATGGACGCTACAGCCATCCGAATAGGAGATATAGCCAGAGTAAGTTTTGGGCCGGAACCACGTACCGGGATTTTAGATAAATCAGGAGCCGAAGTAGTAGGAGGAGTAGTCGTAGCCCGATACGGCGCCAATCCGATGCAGGTAATTGATAATGTAAAAGCCAGAATCACCGAAATCAGTAAAGGTCTACCCGAAAAAACACTTTCCGATGGCACTATTAGCAAATTAGCTATAGTTCCTTTTTATGATCGTACAGAGCTGATTCAAGAAACCCTCGGCACACTCGAAACCGCACTGATACAAGAGATACTTATTACCATTTTGGTAGTATTGGTGATGGTGTTCAACCTAAGGGCAAGCATTTTGATTTCCTCATTGCTACCTGTAGCTGTGTTAATGACCTTTATCGTCATGCGCTATTTTGGTATCGAAGCCAATATTGTGGCTTTGTCGGGTATTGTGATCGCGATTGGGACCATGGTGGATATGAGTATCGTGATGACGGAGAATATTGTGATCCATGTGGAGCGCAACAAAAAGAAAGAGCCACTCCTCCCGCTTATTTACAAGGCGGCATCCGAAGTGGCACCTGCAATTCTTACAGCCATTTCCACCACCATAGTAAGTTTTATCCCGGTTTTCACCTTAGAAGCAGCCGAGGGAAAACTCTTTCATCCTTTAGCCTACACCAAAACCTTTGCTTTGGTAGCGGCATTAATTGTTACACTTATTGTAATTCCACCTTTGGCTCATTTGCTGTTTTCCATCAAACCATCCAAAGGAAAAGTGAAAATTGGCGTCGCTGTGCTATTAATCATAGGAGCGATTATTTCATTTTTCTTCTTACCGGTATTTGTAGGAGTAGCATTATTAGCCATTGGCATACACCAATTGCTATCGCATTACTTTGCTTCAAGTTATGGCCGATATGGTATTTGGATTGTCAATTCCATCGCCATCTTTATCGTAACATGGTGGTTGGCTGCCGATTGGCTTCCACTAGGTGTACAAGTGAGTTTTATAGCTAACTTCCTATTTGTATTGCTTTTGGCAGGCTTGCTTTTAGCCTTTTTCATGTTGATTATCAAGTACTACAGAGCAATTCTCACGTTCTGTATCGAGCATAAAAAAGCATTCCTTAGCGTCCCGATTTTTATTTTTATACTGGGTCTAAGCTCATGGCAAGGCTTTGGGAAAGTCTTTGGATTTATTCCAGCCGGGTTTGATTTGATTGGGGTAAATGTTAGAACCAATTCCCTTTGGTCTAGTCTGGATCACAGCTTGCCGGGCATTGGCAAAGAGTTTATGCCTTCCTTGGACGAAGGTTCTTTCTTGCTAATGCCTACCTCTATGCCGCATGCGGGAGTGGAGGAAAATAAGCGCACACTTCAGCTGCTAGACATGGCCGTTACAGCCATTCCTGAAATCGAAATGGTGGTAGGCAAAGCCGGAAGAGTAGAATCCGCTCTCGATCCTGCGCCATTATCTATGTTCGAAAATGTGATCCTTTATAAAAGCGAATACAAGACCGATCAGAATGGCAGACGCATGCGCTTTAAAGTGGATAAAGAAGGAGCGTTTATAAAGGACGATAAAGGCGAACTGATTCCTGATAGCAATGGCAAGTACTTTAGACAATGGCGGGAGGAAATTCAGAGTCCGGATGATATATGGAATGAAATCGTTCGCGTGACCAAACTGCCGGGGGTAACTTCTGCGCCAAAATTGCAGCCGATCGAAACTAGGTTGATTATGTTGCAAACAGGTTTGAGAGCTCCCATTGGCATTAAGGTAAAAGGGCCTGATTTGGAAACTATAGAGGACTTTGCCATGAAATTGGAAAGCCTTTTAAAAGAAGTGCCATCCGTAAAACCCGAAGCCGTATTTGCCGATCGAGTAGTGGGTAAACCTTATATTAATATCAATTGGGATCGAAATGAGCTCAGCCGATATGGTTTGAGCATAAGCCAGGTACAAGAGCAATTGGAGGTATTGGTAGGAGGTATGGCCTTAGACAGAACTGTAGAAGGTCGCGAGCGCTATGGCATCAGAATCCGATATCCAAGAGAATTGCGAGACAGCCCGGAAGCCTTAGGTGAAATACTCATTTCGACCATGAGTGGCACGCAAATTCCACTAGCACAATTAGCTGAGATAGAATATCTGGAAGGCCCACAAATGATCAAAAGTGAAGACACCTTTTTGGTCGCCTATGTAATCCTCGATAAGAAGGCTGGCTTCGCCGAAATGGATGTGGTCACAGATGCGCAAAACTACTTAAACGAGCAAATCAGAACGGGCGAGTTGAAAGTGCCCAATGGAGTAACCTTCAATTTCACAGGAAATTATGAAAACCAAGTGCGCGCTGAGAAGCGACTTTCCATTATTATTCCACTCGTGTTAGCCATCATCTTCTTAATTCTTTACTTACAATTTAGAAGAGTAAGCGTCACTTTAATGATCTTCTCAGGAATATTTGTCGCCCTTGCGGGTGGATTTATGTTCTTGTGGTTAGCGGCACAGCCTTGGTTCTTAAACTTCTCATTAGCGGAGATCAATTTTAGGGACTTATTCAATTTAGGCACATTTAATTTAAGTGTGGCCGTATGGGTGGGCTTTATTGCTCTTTTTGGTATTGCTACCGACGATGGTGTGGTTATGGCAACTTACCTAGATCAAAGCTTCGCGAAGAACAAACCCAAATCCATCAAGGAAATTCGCAAAGCAGTGCTTATTGGAGGCAGCAGACGTATCAGACCTTGTTTGATGACCACTGCGACAACCATCTTAGCCTTATTGCCGGTGCTTACATCAACAGGTCGTGGCGCAGATATAATGCTGCCAATGGCGATTCCAATTGTGGGAGGTATGATTACTGAGATTATTTCCATCTTCATATTGCCGGTATTATATGCTTGGTGGCACGAGAGAGAATTGATCAATTCCCAAAAACAACTAAGTCAAGAAGGGAGTCAAAATGCTTAATAAATCAATCCTATGTGGCCTTTTCCTATTGCTTTGGCAATCGTCTTTTGGGCAATCGGTGGACGAGCTTTATCTCGATGCAGCTCAAAATAATCCATCGCTAAAAGTCGCTTATCAAGCTTATTTGAATTCTCTGCAAGAAGTCGAGAAAATTGGGCCATTAGATCCTACACTCAATGCAGGCTATTTTTTGCGGCCCATGATGATGCCGGATGGTGAGCAGCGAGCCATGTTTAGCCTAATGCAAATGTTTCCTTGGTTTGGTACACTCCATTCGGAACGAGCCATGCGAAACTCAATGGCAGAAGTTCGCTATCAAGCATTCTTGCAAAAAGCCAATGAAGTTCTTTATCAAATGAGAAGCTTCCTGATCGAGAGAGAAAGCGCGCAAATACAGCTAAAAAGCCTTAATGAAAAATTGCTTCTGCTGGAAAACATGCAAGAGCTCGCCCGTGCCGGTATCGAATCCGGTCGAGGTGAATTGGCTATGGTGATCAAACTCAATCAGCAGCAGGATCAAATGGAAACTGAACAATTGCTATTGCAAGATGCCATTGAAGAACTGGAGACAAAATTACTCTTAATGGCTGGCAGATCACCATCAGAAAAACCGCTGGATGTGAAATATGATTTACCGAATTGGCAGGAAGTGGACTTTGATCAAATAGAGCTTGAGCTAAATCCGCAATGGCAGGCTTTGGTGGCTGAAAGTGAAGTTTACAATCAGCAAAAGGACTTAGCCAGACGTGAAGGCTTGCCAATGTTAGGTGCCGGACTTAATTACACTATTGTGAGCCCTTTGGACGGCATGTCCAATATGGGATCCGCCAAGAACATAATTCAGCCCATGTTTGCTATTTCTTTGCCCATCTATCGTTCTAAATATAAGGCCTCCCAAAAGTTGGCTGAAATGGAATTGCAAAGGGTGGATTTGGAAAAAGGAAGTTTAGAAAATGAATGGAGAAGAAACCTTGCAAGTATTGAAGCAGAGGTAGCTAAAAGTCTGAAAAGAGTAGATTTATACGAAAGGCAGATCACTCGAAATGTGGATTTACTAAGCCTAGCCAATGCCGGAATAGAAGCGGGAGGTAATGAGGCCTTCAATGAACTATTGCAGATCGAAATGGAACAATTGAACCTAGAACTGCAATGGGAAATGGAAAAAGTGACGCTTGCGAAATTGCGCAATGAAGTCATGTTTTTGTTCGCTATTGATTTCAATGATTTTATTAAAGAAACAGAAAATTGATCAAGAGGACATCTTATCAATTTGAGAAAATACAAACACAATGAAAAAGTACATAGGATATATAATAGCTATTGCCATTGGCTTAATTTTCGGAGCCATAATCTGGTCCGGCAATAATTCCAGTGATGATATGACTGTAAATGCTGATGATCACCAACATGAGGAAGGCACTATATGGACCTGCTCCATGCACCCTCAAATTCGCCAATCCGAACCTGGGCTTTGTCCACTTTGTGGAATGGACTTAACACCCGCCGGCACAAGTGATTCCGACGATGATCCATATAGTTTCCAAATGACGGAAAATGCCATGCGCTTGGCAGCCATTCGTACCGAAAAAGTAGGTAGGGGAGGGAGCAGCGAAAGTAGCTTGGTGATGAGTGCTAGAATCATGGCCGACGAAAGAAACTTGATCAGACAAAGCTCACATATCCCTGGCCGTATCGAGCAATTGTATGTGCAGTTTGAAGGACAGCAAATTGCCAAAGGAGCCAAAATAGCGAGAATCTATTCACCAGAGCTTATTAAAGCGCAAGAGGAGCTCAAAATATCCTCCCGCCTCAACGACCAAGTTTATCAATCTTCACTCAAAAAGCTGGAACAATGGAAATTGACAGCGGCACAAGTTCAACAGATTTTGGATTCCAAAGAGACTATTCAAACATTTGATCTATATGCCGAAAGAAGCGGAACGGTAACGACCAGAATTGTAAATGAAGGCAATTACGTACAAGCTGGAGAAGTGCTTTATGAAGCCAATAATTTATCTCAACTATGGTTGATGGCCGATGCGTATGAGAGAGATTTGGCCAGCCTCAAAGTCGGAACCGAGATTTCCTTTACAGTAGCAGCTTTGCCGGGTCAAACATTCAAAGCCAAAATAGATTTTATCGATCCCTTTATTGATCCGCAAACAAGAACAGCAAAAGTAAGAGCTACCATTAGCAACGCACAAAACTTGCTGAAACCGGAAATGCTCGCACAAGTGTCCATTGGTACCAGCACCAATAGTTCGCAATTGACAGTACCCAAAAGCGCAGTGCTTTGGACAGGTAAAAGGTCGATTGTATATAAACTAGATTCAAGCGAAGAAATTCAAAAATTCAGACTGACTGAAGTAAGCCTAGGGGCTTCTTTGGGCGATAGCTATGAGATTTTGGATGGATTGGAAGCCGGAGATGAAATAGTCGTAAATGGCACTTTCTCCGTAGATGCTGCGGCACAATTGGCAGGTAAAGCCAGCATGATGAATCAAGCGCATCAATATGTGGATAGCGAGACGACGGTTGAAATTGAAAAAGCGAAACTTGATTTGCCCGATCTAAAAGCCGTAACAAGTGAGCCATTGAAAGAAGATATTTATCAGCTTGACATAGCATATATCGCATTGAAAGATCATTTGGTCGCAGCTAATGCAAAGGAAGCTAAATCGGCTGCTCAGAATGTACTAAATAAATGGAATGAGATAAAAATTGATGCTGAAAGTGCCGAGGTGAAAGCCGCTTGGGAGAAAGTAGTAGAGCAGCTTTTAGAGCCTCTTCAAAGACTTGCAAATGAAGATAAAATCGATGTGCAAAGAGATTATTTTATTGGCATTTCAGACATAATGATCCAATTAAACCAGTCTTTCGGAATAGCGGGAGGAACACTTTATATCCAAAATTGCCCGATGGCTAATGACGATAAAGGTGCAGATTGGCTGTCCATGGAGCAAAATATCCGCAATCCGTATTTTGGTGATATGATGATGACCTGCGGATCGGTAGAAGGAAAAATTGAAACTAATTAACTATAAAAATCATAAAACTATGAAAATCAAAAACATTCTAATTTGTCTGGCTCTGCCTCTATACTTGGGAGCTTGTTCTGATAAGTCAACCAATACGGATGATCAAATGCATGACGAAAATGAAATGCATGATGAAATGGAAAGCCACGACCATGAAATGGAAATGTCTGCTGAAGACGAAGAAGACATGACCAAGAGTTTGCCAAAAGAAGAGCATGCGATGATTGATGGCACACATTTTACCATAAAATATACCGCACCTGTAGTAAAGAATCGAGTAATATTCGGTGGCTTAGTAGCCTATGATGAAGTATGGGTAACTGGTGCACATAGAGCTACAAGTATTGAATTTGACAAAGATATCAGCATTGGAGGAACGGTTCTCCCAGCCGGAAAATACGCTATATTCACTATTCCGGGTCAAAATGAATGGACAGTTATTTTCAATAGCGATTGGGATCAGCATCTTGCAGATGATTACAATCAAGAAAATGATTTGTTAAGAATCACCACAAAACCAATTATTAATGACGAAATCGTCGAAAGGCTCAATTATTCATTAAATTCGGCGGGTGAAGGAAAAGCAAAATTGAGTATTAGCTGGGAAAAAGTAAAAATTGAAGTGCCGATTGAGACAGTTTGGTAAAATTGCTTTTTCAGCAAAAACTTCGAAAATGAGATTCATTAATTTTGAAATAAATATGAAAAATAGACTAGTTCAAGTACTTCTAATAAGCACCTTCGCATTGCTTGCTTCCTGTGGAGATAAGGCGAGCAATCAAGCTGAAATGGAATCTACTGATGAGGATAAAATTCTCAGTCTGAATGAAATGAAACTTACAACACTCGATGGAGCTGAAGTAAATCTGTCAGATTATAAAGGCAAAAAAGTGTTGATCAATTTTTGGGCTACTTGGTGCCGACCTTGTATCGCAGAAATGCCGAATCTTGAAAATGCAAAGCTTATTCTAGAGCAAGAGGATTTTGTGATCCTTTCAATTTCAGATGAGGGAGTGGATAAAATCAAGAATTTTGCAGACAAGAATCCCTATGCTTTCACTTGGCTAAAGCTTGAACAAAAAGTAATGGAATTCGAAGTTTATGCCTTACCAAAAACAATTGTGCTTGATAAGGAAGGAAATCAAATTTGGGAACATAGTGGAATAGAGGAGTGGGATAGCCCTGAAATTTTAGGCAAATTAAGAGCTCTTTAGTATGAAAAAGTTTTACATCAACATTTTATTTATCTGTTTAATAATGGCTTGCGAGCCAAGGACCGTATCCGAAGTTGAGGTTTCGGATAAACCAGAAGTGCTGAAAGTAAAAGGCGAATCGATAGGGAATCCAACAGCTTCGGGAAGTGGAATGCTCAATATCGCCAATTCATCCAATACCCTTTATTTCTCATGGATAGAGGAAATTCCGGATGGTGGACATGGATTGAAATATGCTACTTACGCCAATCAGCGCTGGTACGAAACAAACGAAATTGCTCGAGGGGATAATTGGTTTGTGAACTGGGCTGATTTCCCAACTATGGCTGTATTTGAGGATGGTCGAATGGCTGCTCATTATTTGCAGAAAAGTGGTGAAGGCACTTTCCATTATGATGTTGTATTGAAGTTTTACAATCCTGAAACAGAATCCTGGTCGGAGCCGGAATTGCTAAATACTGATGGGCTGCAAGCAGAGCACGGTTTTGTAAGCCTCCTCCCGCTTGACAATGGGAACTTAATGGCAGTGTGGCTGGATGGTCGCAAAACAGCCACCGCGAATAGCGATATGGAAAGTCATGATCATGGCCACGCAGGTGAAATGACCTTACGTGCAGCTTTATTCGATGCTGATTTTAATCGAACCGAAGAATGGGAATTGGATGGAAGAATTTGTGACTGCTGCCAAACCTCTGCCACCCAAAGTGGAGATAAAGTATTTGTAGTTTATCGCGACAGATCAGATGAAGAAATTCGAGATATATCTATGGTCTCTTTTGATGGGAATACATGGACCGAACCAACAAAACTGCATGATGACAATTGGAACATTGCAGGCTGTCCGGTAAATGGTCCTTCAATAACAAGTAATGGAGAAAATATCCTTGCAGCTTGGTTTACGATGGCCGATGGTTCACCAAAAATTCAGTATAAGTTATCTGCTGAGGGCGGTGAGAATTTTGGATCTGCCATACAGTTAAACGGTAACCCAGGGCCTGGAAGAGTGCAAGTGGTGTCATTAGATAATAGAGATAGTTTTGTGGCTATCTGGTTAGAAAATGTAGATAATGTAGTTCAAGTGCTGGCCGCAGAAATTGACAATAGAGGCGAGGTAATTGAGAAGTTTATAGTAGGAGAGAGCTCCGAATCTAGAGCCAGTGGTTTTCCTAGAGTAGGTTATAATGGCGAAGGATTATTATTCGCTTGGGTTGGTTCTGAAGGTGAAAGTGCCGTTACTACCAAATTTGTGGAATTAGATTAAAAGGACATATTAAGAGGTAAATGAAGAAGCAAGAATTTAAAACCAACATTAATTGCAATGGGTGTGTGGCTACTGTAACTCCATATTTGGACAAACTTATTGATGCAGAATGGAGTGTGGATACCAATAATCCAGACAAGGTACTTACAGTTCAAGGAGATTTGCCGCAGGAATCCATAATTAAGGCTGTTCAAGATGCTGGTTTCGAAATCACACCTAAGAAAAGCAAAGGTGTTTTTAATTGGTTCTAGAAACAATTTTCACTTCATAATAGCTAGCAAATAATCATTAGCTGCAAATGAACAGACTAATTAAGCTTGAAGAGCTGGGGCAATTTCTATTTTCAATAGTGCTTTTTAGTCAATTGGATTACGCTTGGTGGGTTTTTCCTGTTTGTATTTTATTGCCCGATTTGTCCATGATAGGTTATTTAGTAAACCCCAAGATTGGTGCATGGAGTTATAATTTATTTCATCATAAACTGTTAGCGATTGTTATACTAGTTCTAGGCTATTGGATAGACAATCCGCTGATTATTTTATCAGGGATCATCCTATTTGGCCATTCTTCGATGGACAGATTTTTTGGCTATGGCTTAAAATTCGAGGATAACTTTAAGCATACACATTTAGGCTGGATTGGCAAATAAGCGTTAGTTCAGTTTTTATGATGCTGGATTTGTGATTAGATGGATAAAAAAACTCTTAAACTCATCAAATCCAATAAATCTTAATTCAGCCAATTTCGATGATGGTAGATAATTTAAAAAA
>NZ_JBMPIY010000001.1:0-416752 GCF_049340005.1 Peijinzhouia sedimentorum | reverse complement strand
AATATTTTCAGCCGACTATGCGGGAGGATGATTTGTGCTATTCCATTATCCCACGGTTAAAACCATGGGCTATGGGTGGTTTCAATCCATTTTAAAAAAACTCTTAAACTCATCAAATCCAATAAATCTTAATTCAGCCAATTTCGATGATGGTAGATAATTTAAAAAAGCAGCAGGTTGTAGAGTGGTTTTCGAGTTTGGGTTTCTGTTAATTGATTTCTATTAATATTTTCAGCCGACTATGCGGGAGGATGATTTGTGCTATTCCATTATCCCACGGTTAAAACCATGGGCTATGGGTATTTTTCATAGATTGAAATCCTGAGTTATTAAAGGAAAGGCAACGTCTCAATTAGATAAATAGTGGCCAAAACCTTAGCAATTCCGTAATCCTGTTAATTCTGATTCCGACAATTGAAACGGTGGAGTCTAATTGAAATAAATTGCTGGTCGGATTACAAATCCTATTTATCCCTTGTTCTACATTCCAAATATCGAATAGTGGTTTTTGGTTTAAGAGATTTGTATCAAATAGTAATTCTTCTTTCCTTTTTGAGCGAGGAGGTATTTGCCTTGAAGTAAAGCAAATTCCGGCTTGGCTTCTCCATCTTCGATTTTGATTCTGTTGATGCTTACCCCGCCACCTTTTATCATTTTTCTAGCTTCACCTTTGGAGCTGAATACAATATTTCCAGTAAGTTCAGTAAGCAAATCGATAGTTGAGTCAGTGCCTTCATATTGAGCTTTGCTGATAGATTGCTGAGGCACTCCTTCAAAAACTTGCAGAAGCGTTTTTTCATCAAGTGAAGCCAAATCTTCAGTAGTAGATTTGCCGAATAGAATTTCAGAAGCTTTTACAGCCATTTCGTAATCGGCTTGGCTATGAACTCTAATGGTTACGTCTTTGGCAATGGCCTTTTGCAATATGCGCAAATGAGGAGCTTCGGCATGTTCAGCTTCCAATCCTTTGATGGTAGCTTCGTCCAATAGCGTAAACACCCTAATCAACCTCCCGCAATCTTCATCGGCGCAATTGAGCCAGAATTGGTAGAATTGGTAAGGCGAAGTTTGGTCTGGATCGAGCCAAACGTTTCCGCCTTCACTTTTCCCAAACTTGGATCCATCAGACTTAGTAATCAAAGGAGTGGTCAATGCATAAGCTTCGCCTTGATTCATTCTCCGCACCAGTTCAGTACCCGTAGTGATATTGCCCCACTGATCAGAACCACCCATCTGGATTTTCACATTTTTGTGCTTATTGAGCCATTGGAAATCGTAACCCTGAATAAGCTGATAAGCAAACTCAGTGTAAGATAAGCCGCTATCTAATCGGCTCTTCACAGAATCTTTGGCCATCATATAATTGACGGTGATGTGCTTGCCGACATCTCTTAGGAAATCCAATAATTTGAAATCTTTGAACCAATCGTAATTATTGACGATTTCAGCTGAATTTTCACCACAATCGAAATCCAAGAATTTCTCCAATTGCTTTTGAATACCCGCTTGATTGATGCGTAAGGTTTCTTCATCTAGCAACTTACGCTCAGCGTTTTTGAATGAAGGATCGCCAATCATGCCTGTAGCACCGCCCACCAATGCATAAGGCTTATGGCCACTACGTTGAAGGTGAACAAGCAACATGATCGTAGCCAAATTGCCGATATGCAATGAAGTAGCCGTAGGATCAAAGCCAATATAGGCGGAGGTCATTTCTGTAGAAAGTTGTTTTTCGGCACCTGGCATCATATCATGCACCATCCCACGCCAGCGAAGTTCAGCTAAGAAATCTGATTTCATAATCGTCGTTAAATCCTTAATTCTATTTCGAAATATTAATAAAATGAAAATTGAGCCTTTAAATATGTGCCTTCATTTCAATTTTGGACAAAGATAGAAAGGCAAATTTATTACTAGCTCTTTAAAGGCTGATTTATGAGCTTTAAATAAAGAGAGAATTTTGGGTGAAATTCCCGCTTACATTTATTTAAAATCTGCTGATACTCCGTAAGCAATTCTCTTTGAAGTTTTTCGGCTAGCTGTTCGAGCTCTTGTATGGGTTTTCCATTTTGATATTGGCCAATTAAATTTCGCTGCTTTTGTTCCAACTTTTGATGTGTCTGTAGAATGAAATCTTTGTAATGCATCGCAGCAGATCGCATGATCTTTTCGGATTGCCACCAAAGTGAGGAATCCAATTTTTCGCTTGGTTTGTAGTAGTCTGATTTCAATACACTATAGGGATGAAAGCCAAATGGCTTAAAAAGGGAAGTACAAGCATAAGCTGTTCCAGTCAACCAAACCGTGGGACTTCCCTCAGCTTTGATCTCTGCAAGCATAGAGCTTGTGGTACTGTTTGGATTGGTTAGTCCATTGGCGTGCATACAAACGCTAGCAGTGCTGGCTTTGGCAGGTGTAAACTCTCCATTGTGAATATTATGCTGGCGAAGAACTTCCATGGCATTAAACAAATCGAGTTTACCTTCATGCTTGTGAAGGCTTTGTGAGGTTTTTGAGGCTCGTAATCGACAATTGCTCATTCGGGTGTAAAATTCATCTGAATAGTGCTTAGCAAAATGAAAAGTCTCGTTTTTCTTGACCCAACCTTTGGCTTGCGCGAATGAAACTAAATTTTTGCTACTGAGATCATATTCGCTGCCAATGCTTATTCCATTGGATATGCTATAGTAGTCGTATACTCGCTTAGCCGCCCATTCTCCTCCCGCTGTTTCGAGTACCCAAGCTTCTTGTCGGTCTGCAATCAAAAAGCTATTGGAATAATAAAATCGCTTATTTTTATATCCTCCACATGCATTTTGTCCATATTCTACCAATAATTCAGTAGTCAATTCCACTGCATGTTTAGCCGTTTTACAGCGCTCCAATGCAAGCCTCAGCAAATCCATTCCCGTAAGTCCACTATTCCCTTTTTGGAATTTCACTTTCGTAAAAACAGCTTCATTACCGATACTTAGGCCATGTTCATTGGCGCCCATTTCTGCCCCCCACATCTGGAAGGGCTTGGATAGAATTACGGCATAAGTTGATTTGACCTGCGGAATGCAGATATAGGTGCATTGTAGTACGCTCTCTATATACTCCATTGCCGGTACATAGCTTAGTTCTTGAGCTTCATTAGGTTCTCTATCGGAATTTTTGCCTAATAAAATGGAACTGCCTTGATTGTGAGAAGGAAACGAGATAAACGTGTCGCACATGATTTCGCCAAATTACGAAAGAATTGCAAATGGATATTCGGCTTCAGCATTTGTCTTGCAAATTGAGTGAAGTGAAATTATTTAAATGCCTTGTTAGAATATAATCTATTGTAAATAAGCACAAAACTTCTTAAATAGATTGGAATTTTAACTAACCTTTAACAACCATGATGAGAAAATTATTTGGAGTGCCAATGGCGCTCATAGCCCTATTCGCATGGGCTTGCAATGCGGGAGGAGATGAAAGCACAGGGCCAGTATTCGAAGTTTCCTTTTCGCAGGAATTGATAGATCAAGCGCAAGATGGCAGACTTGTTTTAATGCTTTCGAAAGATGACTCTGCCGAGCCAAGATTTCAGATTTCTGATGGACCGAGTACGCAATTGGCTTTTGGCATAGATGTAGAAAATTGGGAGCCCGGCCAAACGGTATTGGTAGATGCGGAAGCATTTGGGTATCCTATTCGCAGCTTGAGAGATATCGAAGCTGGCGAGTATCATGTACAAGCATTGCTAAATAGATATGAAACGTACAATTTGAAAGATGGTAGAGTATTGAAATTACCACCAGATAAAGGCGAAGGCCAGCAATGGAATCGCAAGCCGGGCAACTTTTACAATACACCAATAAAAGTAAATGTAGATCCAAACGGCGGGAGGATTACTGTAAATCTTGATCAAGAAATACCCCCAATTGAAGCTCCAAAGGATACCAAGAATATCAAGCATATCAAAATGAAGAGCGAAATGCTAAGCGAATGGTGGGGCAGAGATGTTTACTTGGGAGCAAATATATTGGTGCCGCATGGATTTGATGAGCATCCTGAAGCGCATTATCCTCTAATGATTTTTCATGGACACTTTCCATACACATTTACGGGTTTTAGAGAAGATCCACCCGATCCGGACATGCAGCCAGAATTTTCGGCTCGTTTTGGTATTAATGGCTACAATATCATTCAACAAGAGGAAGCCCATAACTTCTACAAGCAATGGACTGGACCGAATTTTCCAAGATATATAGTCATCGAAATTCAACATCCTACACCGTATTATGATGATTCATATGCTGTGAATTCTGCCAATCAAGGACCATATGGTGATGCAATTACCTATGAATTGATCCCACATATTGAAGAAATGTTTCGTGGAATAGGAGAGGGTTGGTCTAGATTCTTGTATGGCGGCTCAACTGGCGGTTGGGAAGCTTTGGCGGTGCAGGTGAAGTACCCTGATGAATATGGAGCTACTTTCGCTGCGTGCCCTGATCCAATTGATTTTCAGGCTTATACCCAAGTAAATATTTATGAGGATAAAAACGCCTATTACCTTGATAGTCAGTTTAAGAAAACACCAAGACCAGGACATAGAGATTATCTTGGCCATGTAAGTTCCACCTTGGCAGATATGAATCATCGAGAATTGGTATTAGGCACAAAAGGTCGCTCCGGACAGCAATGGGATATTTGGGAAGCCACTTATTCGCCTGTAGGTGAGGATGGCTATCCGGCTAGACTTTGGGATAAAGTATCTGGCGATATCAATCCTGAGGTAGCCGAATATTGGAAAGAAAATTACGATATAGGCCACATACTTCGTCGCGATTGGGAAAATGGATTAGGCGAAAAACTGAAAGGCAAAATTCATATCTACTGTGGTGATATGGACAATTACTACCTTAATAATGCGGTTTATTTGGTGGAGGAATTTCTAGAGAATACCACGAATCCTTATTATGGTGGAGAAGTAGATTATGGTGATAGAGCCGAACATTGTTGGAATGGAGATCATGAAAATCCGAATTATATCTCAAGGCTCCGATATAATACTTTCTATTTGCCAAAGATTATGGACATCATCGAAAGAGATGCTCCAGCGGGTGCTGATACCAAGAGTTGGAGGTATTGATTGATCTGTTGATTAAAATTAAAAGCCAATCCTGATTTAGGATTGGCTTTTGCATTTATATTCAATTGTAAATCAGCAATTTGATGCATTCCAATATTCACGACCTTTTTCTCAACTCAAAACCCACCACCAATTAACAGATCGCTCCTACGGAGCTGGTTTTTTGCATATTTTGTTGCTACAAACAGATCGCTCCTATGGAGCTAGATGGCATTTTGGATATTTGTGTTGCTACAATCAGATTGCTCCTACGGAGCTCAATTTAAAGACCCAAAACCCATCAACCCATAATCTTCTTCTTTATCAACGGTCAACCTTATTTAGGCATTCACAACCCATCACCCATAACTCATCACCCAAAATCCATCACCCAAAACCTTTTTCTTTATCAACGGTCAACATTATTTAGGCATTCACAACCCATAACCCATAACCCATCACTCATCACCCATAACTCATCACCGATCACCCATCATTTTCAAAAGCATTCAAACATTTATCACTCCCCAACAATCGCCAATCTTTTCAAAGTCTTATCAATGGCAATTCTACTAAGCTTTGTGATACCAAATTCACTCAAGTCTGCTATTTCCTTCCAGTTTTTATCACCATCCAAAACACACTCATACACTTTTGTGTCTTTGGCCATGATTATTCGGTTTGGCCCTGCCCAAGCATAGTCTTCAGAACCTTCCAATGTTTCGACAATTTCGGTGATTTCCATGCTGTTCATATCCAGCGATTTGATCATCCAAGGTTTGCCAGCTTCTTTATGCACAAAACTGATTTTTCCTGATGCTGGAATAGGCGCTAAGCACCTCCCGATATTGCCAGTAATGGTCGATACTTCTTGTGTTAAAGCATTAGCCACTTGCAAAGTTGCAGGTTTACCTAATACAAGTAAAGCCAGCTTTTCATTGTACCAAGCGTGGTATCCCACAGGTTTTATATCATCCAATACTAAAGTAGGAGTGCCACCTGTAATTGGAAATTTCCAAAGTCTTTGGGTGCCGTCTTCTTCCACCATTATTGTGCTTATAAAATCTTTATCTGAAGTCACAGTCGCAGAATATTCGCTAGTATTAGGAGTCCGAGTTAAGTTTCCGGCAGTGTTTTGCACAAAGTCATAGGCATAAATATCTGTTTGCCCATCGCGCTGCGAAGTGTATAATAATGCTCTATCATCTACAAAATGCGGCTGATTATCATATCCCTCCCGCGCTGTTAGATTTTTGCCATTAATAAGCTTCATTGAATTATTATTCATTTGAATATCAAATAAATAAATGTCTGAACTTGTTTGCGCGCTTAAATGAAAAATTGAAATGGAAAATATAATGGTAAGTAAAATTGCTTTCATGGTCTTGAAAATTTTGAGTCTAAAAATCATGATAAATCTAATCAATGAAATTAATAATGAATCCACTGTTTGAAAAGATAATCAAAATTGATGAAAATGAGTTTATCCATTATGGAAACAATCCAACTGAATAAATTTAGAGTAATGGGTGATTCATTGGCTGACCAAGCTGTTGAGGAATTGCTCAAGTCCAAAGGGCGGGAGGGATTTTTTCCATTCCTTACCGAGCTGCAATACAATGCACAATTACCTAAGTCTAATTGGTCTCCGGCACTTCTGGACTTATGGCAAGATGTAAACCGCAATTTGGATTGGGAAAATCAAGAGTCCATTAATTTAGCGCATCAAGTTTCAGATAAGCATATGCATGAGATATTGAATGTACTGGGATTTCTGTCCTTGCCTTATTGCTATGCAGCTGCAGATGGCGCCAAAGTGTTAATCAATTCCAAGAAGATTGTTGAGAATCCGGGAATTCGCTTGGCTGATACAGCTGAATTCGTATTGAATCTAATCAGTCCTAATGCCTTTGAGCCACTAGGAAAAGGGCTCGCTTCGATCTTCAAAACTAGACTGATTCATGCTGCTACTAGGTATTTTATACTGAAATATCAATCCTGGGATATGCAGTCTGGGCTTCCAGTAAATCAAGAAGATATGGCTGGGACATTACTGTCATTTTCGTTAATGGTAATAAAGGGAATAGCCAAATTGAATATCCGATTAAATGCAAATGAGAAAGTAGCTTTTATTCATCTATGGAATGTAATTGGCGCGCGATTAGGATTGCATGCTGAGTTGATAATGCATAGCTATGAAGATACCGAAAAATTAGAATTGACTATTCGTAATCGGCATTTCAAGCCATCCGATGAAGGTCAAAAGTTAGCCAATGCACTTGTGACATATTATCAAAGTAACCTCCCGCCTTTTGTGCCAAAAGATTGGCCGGTAAAGCAAATGCGCTTTATGTTGGGGGATAAAGTTTCTACTACTCTTAAACTACCAGGCTCAGGATCTGATGCTCCACCAAATACAGATATCTTACTTAGATTAATGAAGTGGCAAATGGGCAATTCTATTTCCCAAATGAAGGGTCGTATGGCTTCATCTAAATTTCTGGAAAATAATAAGGTGAAAAAGTAATTTGCTTGCTTAGCATTATTTTCAGCCATTCACATCCAAGAGACTGTTTTTCTTGGGCATTATTAGTAATTTGTATCAAAATCCGAAAAAATGGCAGCAATAAACTTGAAGATAAATGGGAAAGAGCATCAAATTGATGTTGACCCACAAATGCCTTTGCTATGGGCAATTCGTGACTTTGTAGGGCTTACAGGAACCAAGTTTGGTTGCGGAATGGCTCAATGTGGTGCATGTACTATACATATGGATGGTATTGCAATGCGCTCATGCGTTACTCCTGTGACGGCTGCGCAAGGCAAGGAAATTACTACGATTGAAGGATTGGCAAATGGCGAACTTCATCCGTTGCAGCAAGCTTGGATTGATGAGCAAGTGCCACAATGCGGCTATTGCCAAAGTGGGCAAATAATGAGTGCTGCGGCATTGCTAAAGCGAAATTCCACACCTAGCGACAATGAAATAGATGCTGCTATGCAGGGAAATATTTGCCGCTGTGGCACCTACGATAGAGTAAGAAATGCGATTAAGAAAGCCTCAACTTTTAGTTAATCATGGAAGAATTAAAAAAATCAATTAATAGAAGGAAGTTCCTCAAATTGAGTGGAGCCACTTCGGCTGTTTTGGCTTTAGGTTTTTATATTCCTGCTGGTGCAAAAGGGACTGAGGCAAAGGTTTTTAAATTAGATGATGCAGCCAATACGCTCACCAATTTGAATCCATTTATCCAAATAGATGCGGGAGGTAATGTTACCATATATAACCATAAGCCCGAAATGGGTCAAGGAGTTTGGCAATCTATTCCTACTTTAATAGCTGAGGAATTGAACCTTGATTTTGAGCAAGTTACTGTGAAGATGGCAATTGCAGCTCCTGCTTATGGAAGTATGTCAGTAGGTGGTAGCTCAAGTGTACGAACAGGTTGGATTCCTTTGAGAAGAATGGGTGCAGCTGCAAGGCAAATGCTCGTGCAAGCAGCAGCTGAAAGCTGGAATGTGCCAGTCGCAGAATGTACTACTGATAAAGGAATAATCTACCACAAAGCAAGTGGCAAGCAAGGTCATTTTGGTGAGTTTGTAGATGCTGCGAGTAAATTAGAAGCGCCAAAAGAACCGGCACTTAAGCCCAAATCTGAATGCAGACTAATAGGCAAAAAAGTGATGCGCCCGGATGTGGTGGAGAAAGTGGATGGAAGCGCCATATTTGGAATAGATGTGAAAGTAGAAGGGATGCTATATGCAACCGTTTCGCATCCAACAGTTTTAGGCGCCAAAATCAATTCTATTGACGATACAGAAGCGCTAAAGGTACAAGGCGTAAAAGAGGTTTTTGAAATTGAAAGAACCATTTTTGGTAATAAAATGCCAACTGTAGCGATCGTTGGTGAGAGTTATTATGGCGTACTTCAAGCACAAAAGAGACTGAAAATTGATTGGGATTTAGGTGCAAATGGTCAATTTGATACAGCAAAAATGTATCAAGAAATGAATGCACTTAAAGATACTGAAGGCGCTATCCATACCAATAATGGTGATGTAGATGCAGCTTTGAATAATGCTTCGAGCACTTTGGAAAGAGTGTATGAAACGCCATTCCTTGCTCACAGTCCGATGGAGCCAATGAACATAACCATACATATAAAGGAAGGTGAATGCGAAATATGGGCTCCTACACAAGTTTCCAATCGAGCACAACAAGAGGCGGCAACCTTTCTGAATATTCCATTGGAGAAAGTGACGTTGCATACCACCTATCTAGGTGGCGGTTTTGGACGAAGATTATTTACCGATTTCCTCTCAGAGGGATTGGCAATTGCCCAAAAAGTAAACAAGCCCATTAAGCTTATTTGGACCCGTGAAGAAGATACAACTGCCGGCCCTTTTAGGCCTGGAATGATTTATTCCTCCCGCGCTGCGTTCGATGTAAATGGCAAAGTGAATGCTTGGGAAGAAAAGGTAATTGGGCCGAGTATTTCTTTTAATATCAACCCAAATGCAAATACTTCAAATGTAGATCGTGGCGCAATGGAATGTATTAGCGATTCGCATTACGAAATAGACAATTTCAGAACCCATTTTGTGCATCATCCTGCTCCAATTGCTTTGGGTTGGTGGCGTTCGGTTTATGCAAGTACCAATGTGTTTGGCCACGAATGCTTTGTAGATGAGCTTGCTGAGAAAGAAGGAATGGATCCGATGGATTTTAGAATTCAACGATTATCAAAAGAACCTCGCTTTGTAAAAGTGCTAGAAAAAGTGCGCGAAATGTCTAATTGGGATAGTCCATTACCAGCTGGTGTTGGTCGCGGAGTGGCAGTTGCTCGTTCCTTTGGTAGCACTTGTGCGCATGTTGTTCAAGTAAGCAAAGGCGATAATGGCAGATACAAAATTGATAAAATTTGGACAGCCTTGGATTGTGGTCAATATGTAAATCCTGACACAGTAAAAGGTCAAACAGAAGGTAATATTGTAATGGCTTTGACGGCTGCTATGAAAGATCCCATTACCTTTAAAAATGGTTGGGCTGAGCAAAGTAATTTTCATAATTATAAAATGCTTAGAATCAATGAATGTCCGCCATTGGATATACACATTATGGAAAATGAAGAAGCTCCGGGTGGAGTAGGAGAACCGGGATTTCCACCTTTGGCACCTGCTTTGGTTAATGCCTTATACAGCGTATCAGGCAAACGCATTTACAAATTACCATTCAAAATAGAAGAAGTATAAATAGCTGATAATTAAAACTCATTATGATTAAAATCCTCGTTTTTATAGCGTCGTCAAGCCTTTGGTTTAGTACATTTTTTCAAAGCACTCCAATTGTAACACAAGACCCACAACCCAGTAAAGAGCTAAAAGATAGCATGCTCAAGGGATTAGAAATTTATTCATCTTTTTGTATCAGTTGCCACATGCAAAATGGTGAAGGTATTTCGGGTGCATTTCCTCCGCTAGCCAAATCGGATTATTTGATGAAGGATCGCGAAAGATCAATACATCAGGTGATTTTTGGAGTAGAAGGGGAGATTGAGGTAAATGGAGAAACCTATTATGGAATGATGCAGCCGACTGGTTTAAATGACGAGCAAGTGGCTAATGTTCTTAATTATGTTAGAAACAGCTGGGGCAACAAAGATTTGAAAGTTATTACCAAAGAGGAAGTGGCGAAAGTAAGAGCCAAGGCGGATGAGGGAAAGTGAGATAATCATAGGGGAATGGAAACGTGCAATTGAGGATCAAAAGAAATTTGCCTTAGCAACTGTAGTAAGTGTAAATGGCTCAGCTTATAGAAGGTCAGGAGCCAAAATGCTCATCCGTGAAGATGGAAAATGGTTTGGAGCGATTTCCGGAGGCTGTTTGGAAGGTGATGCATTAAGAAAAGCTCGAATGGTTATCAATTCCAAAGTATCGAAACTCATTACTTACGACACCATCAATGAAGAATCCGCTAAATCGCTAGGAATTGGGTTAGGCTGCGAAGGAATTATCGAAGTGCTAATCGAACCCGATAGCAATTCGCTGACGACTTATTTTAAGCAATTACAAGATGCACTATCTGCTGATTCCGAACTGGTGGTTTATCTTAAATTACCAACAGATTCTAGCTCAGTTGAAAGACAATATCACTCCACATTTTCAGAATCTTGGGCTCAAAAGGCTTTTTCAGTAAAGAGCTCATTTTTTGTTGAAAGTGAAGATGAAAAGTGGTTTGTGGAATTTATTCCCAAAGCAAATAAGCTCTATATTTTTGGAGCGGGCTACGATGCTATTCCAGTTGCCGAGCTTGCAGCAAGTATTGGTTGGAAAGTGATTGTGAATGATGATTGTGCTGCTCACCTTATTCCAAAGCGTTTTTCTTGTGCTGAAAATATGGTTTGTGGTACTCCCGACCTTGTAATCCGTGATTATCCATTCGATGAGCAATCTGCAGCTTTGCTTATTTCTCATAATTTCGAATTTGATAAGAAAGCGCTAAAAAGTCTTTTGCCAACTGATGTTCCTTATATCGGAATTTTAGGCCCCAACAAAAGAGCGCAAAAGTTATACGACGCACTTGCTGAAGAAAACGTTGAAGTAACGGATCTTCATAAAGAAAGAATCTTCGCTCCTGTGGGATTGCATATTGGAGCGGAAACACCTGCTGAGATAGCAATCTCCATTATCAGTGAGATGATGAGCTTTTTTAAGAATGCCACAGCCAAAAATCTTCGCGAAAGAAAGGCACCCATTCATCAGCGTCAATTGGTCTGAAAAATGAATTCCATTATTGATAATGTTGCAATAGCTATTCTTGCTGCCGGTGAATCCAAAAGAATGGGAAGCCCTAAAGCCTTTCTTCAACTTGAGGGAGAAACATTGCTGGACAGAACAATTGCTACAGCGAAATCTACCAATGTTCAGAATATTTTCCTTATTACAGGAGCCTATCATAATGAAATGCTTCAAATTGCTAATATGGCGGGTATCAAAGTCCTTTTCAATGAAGATTGGCAGGAAGGGATGTCGAGTAGCCTGCGTAGAGCAATTGAAGCTGTAGGCGATTTGTCAAATCTGAAAGGGCTGCTGGTTTTATTAATAGATCAGCCTTATGTGGATAGGGATTTATTAAAATTGTTGATTTCCAAATTTGAGGAGAATCCTGAAAAGCCGATAACTAGTTTTTATAAAAATGTAACTGGAGTACCGGCTATTTTCCCACGTGTTTTGTGGAATGATTTATTAGAAATCAGCGGAGATAAAGGCGCTCGGCAATTATTGCAAAAGCGGGAGGATGTGATCTCTATTCCTTTCCCAAAGGGTGCAATAGATTTAGATTTTCCTGAAGATTTTGAGCAAATTAAAAGAGCCGACATATAGCCGACTCTTTTATCACACAAACCATTGAACCCTTACTTTACAATTACGGTCAGCATTCTACCTTTCGAGGTATTGTTACCGACTCCTTTTACTACAATTACATAGCTTCCTGTTGCTACATCTGATCCTATTTTCAAAGTAGCTTTTACATCAGTTTCTTTTGTCTTCTTTGGGTCGAAAGTCATTGTGAAACCTTCAGGCATATCAGCCATCAATTCAATACTTGTTTTAGAATATCTTTTCGATCTTAAAATTTCAATATCAAACTTGGCTTCAGAACCAGAGTTAATAGATATTTCATCAACTTTTGGTTTTACTTCAAATTCATTCTTGATGCTTTGACTATTGCCAGCAAATACAAATGATAATGAAATGAATAATGTTAGAATAAGTGCTTTCATATTTTTCGGGTTTCGTTTCTGAGTTGAAAACGTGAATTAAAATCAATTGATTTCGATAAATAACCCAATGGGGTGAGTGTAGTCGATTTTGGGATGAAAACCCTAAATATGGAGTGTAGGACAATAAATTGTAGTGAATTGCACGCTTTTAAATAGCTACTTTTCGGCTAGAAATAATGGTTTCTAACTCTTTTCCCAGCGATCTAGATACTGGAAGCTCTTGGTTGCTATTGATCAATTTTACTTTCAAACCATTTCGCATACTACCATCGATGGAGTCTACTTGGGCGCGGTTAATTAGATAGGATCGATGACTTCTGAATACATGCTTAGCGGGAATTTGACTTTCAAATTTCTTTAATGTTAGTCTGAATAATTTTTCCTTTTCTAAATTTTCCTCCCGCCATACCACCTTCGTGTAGTTATTTTGAGCTTCGGCATATATGAAATCATTCAAATTCAGATGGATGATTTCAGCAGTATCTGTATTTATTTTTATTAGCTTTTCGGTATCCTTTTTCCGTAAGGAATCTGTCGAATATGGCTGGATATTATGAGAAAGCAGATTCTTCTTGAGTTGGTAATTTCTCAATATTCCAAATACTATCAGGATAGGGAATACTCCAATTAATAGGACATTTCTTTGGATTCTAATCCATTCTGAAATAGAGCTTGGTTCGAAGAATATATGGCTATGAATAGTAAATAAGATTCCTAAAATCCAAATGATATATAAATTGAAAATCAGATACTTACCGATTGTTCCGTTCTCTGATTTAAAATAATTAGGGAATAAATTTTTACTAATCTGGAGAGAGCCGTAAATGGCAAACAGGGTAATTAGACCATCAGAAATCAATTGGAAATTCTGCAAATCCTCTCGTAATAAATTGAATGGCTTGTAAATCGCCATAAATAGTACAGCAAATAAACTAATACCCAAAGCAACAAATAGATTCTGCTTCCAATTGTTGAAATAGAATGGCAATGTTCTCTTGAGTATGTTTTTTCGATTCCTCATTTTGGTACTACAAAATTAGATGCTTTGATCAACATTAATAGGATAAGGCAAATTAATAAGTAGTGAATTTTTAGATTCCTGTTTACGCTGTAAAATATTATGGTTTGTTAAGTTAAACTTTTAAAAAGCTTTGTAATCTTACTCAAAGCATTAACAAAATTCTGTGTTTTTAAATCCGGTAGAAAGAATTCTATGAGAATACTAAACTTAAATTCTACACTAGCTAAATATGCCGGAACTTGGGATAAAAGTGCTGCTTTGCATTTATTACGTAGATGCCTATTTGGAGTTAGTCAAACCGAACTTGCTGAAAGTGTGGCGGGAGGAATGGATTATACTATTGATCGATTATTTCAACCTAGAGATCTTCAACAATTACCTCAAGTTTATTTAAATAATGATGTGCTTCCAATTGGGTCGGTTTGGATTGATCAGCCTTATGATCAACAATCCAACAATGGTCGGATCCGCTCATTCCAATCGTGGTGGGTACAGCAGATGTTACAAAACACCTTCAGTATTCATGAAAAAATGATCTTGTTTTGGCATAATCATTTTGTAATCGAATCGGCAGTTGTTCGTGACTCAAGAGCCTTATTCGATTATTATAAAATATTGAATGAAAATGCTTTAGGGAATTTTAGGGAGTTTGCTAAAGTTATCACCATTTCACCAGCGATGCTCCGCTATTTGGATGGCCAATCTAATGTAAATACTTCTCCGAATGAAAATTATGCGCGAGAACTGTTTGAATTATTCACCATAGGCAAAGGCCCACAAATCGGAGAGGGCAATTACACTAACTATACCGAGCAAGATATTTTTTCTGCGGCTAGAGTACTTACCGGTTGGCGTTTTAACAATCAGGATTTATCGGTTTCTTTTCGTCCAAACCTTCACGATACTAACGAAAAGATATTTTCGGATGCATTTGATAATCATGTAATTAATAACGGTGGTGACCAAGAGTATATCGAGTTGATTGATATGATCTTTTCCAAAGAGGAAACGGCTAAGCATTTAGCGCGGAAGCTTTATCGATGGTTTGTTTATTATCAAATCGACGAAACAATTGAAATGAATATTATTAAGCCATTGGCTGATAAGATTATACAGGATGATTACGAGATAGTTGGAGCCTTAAAAATGCTTCTGAAAAGCGAACATTTTTATGAGCAAGAACTGAGAGGAAGTATGGTGAAATCGCCTGCTGATTTTTCGAATGGCCTATTTAGAACTTCGATGGATCAGTTGACTGATAATTTGTCAGTTCAAGCTAAGTACGCCCATTTTCTATACTATCTCAATGTAAATGCATTATTGCAAATGGAAATTTCCAGTCCGCCTCAAGTGGCTGGTTGGCAAGCCTATTATCAAGAGCCTGCATACTACCGGAATTGGGCAAATTCAGTGACAATTCCCTTGCGGAAGCAGCTTACCGACCAAGTAGCAAGTGAAAGTGGGATACTTCGGGGTGGCTTCAGAAGTAGGCTGAGAGTAATCGATTTAGTTGAGAATTGTAGCATTTCCGATAATGTAAGAGAGGTTGTGAAAGAATTATCCATTCTGTTTTTGCCAAAGGCGCTAAGCCAAGTACAAGAAGACTATTTGGTGCAAGCACTTATACCAGGTATTCCAGAATACGAATGGGGGAATCAATGGCGTACTCTTCAGAACGATCCGAGCGATACAAATTTGAGGATGGCCATTGAAAACAAGCTATATGCATTTTTTAGAGCATTATTTTCTTTACCTGAATTTCAACTTGGATAGGCCATGAATAGAAGAAATTTCATTAAAAGATCTGCGCCATGGTTGAGTTTGCCATTGCTCTTGGATGCAATGCCAATATTCGCTGCCAAGCCAGAACGAGCTCTTGATAGACTAAATCGGCTAGCGCTGGAAGAAGATAAGATTTTAGTTTTGGTGCAATTGAATGGTGGAAACGATGGGCTCAACACTATCATTCCGCTTGATCAATATAGCGCATATCAATCAGCAAGAGCCAATATTGCTTTACCGGAGCAGTCAGTTTTAAAGCTCACCAATCAAACTGGAATTCATCCTGCCATGCAGTCTTTTCACAATTTGTACAATGAAGGAAAATTGGGAATTCTGCAAAGTGTAAGTTATCCAAATCCGAATTTCAGCCACTTTCGCGCTACTGATATTTGGACTAGTGGATCTGAATCCGATGAAGTTGAAAGTTCCGGCTGGTTGGGTCGCTTTCTCAATTACTATCATCCTGAATTCCCAGACAATTATCCGAATGAGGAATTCAAGGATCCTTTGGCACTAACTATTGGTTCGGTGGTGAGTCAAACTTGCCAAGGACCAGTAAGTAATATGGGTTTGGCTGTCAGTAGCGATGAGTTTTACTTTCCATATCAACCTCCCGCCGAAGATGAGATTCCAGATGGCCATTATGGTGCTGAATTGGAATTTATGAAAACCATTATGAGACAAACCAATCAGTATGCTGATGGCATTCAAGCAGCTTTTAATAAAGCAGATACCTTATCCCCAGATTATCCTCAAAGTAGACTTGCAGAGCAATTGAAGATCGTGGCGAGATTGATAAATGGTGGGATCCAGACGCGCATTTTTGTGGTAAATATTGGTGGATTTGATACGCATGCAAACCAAGTAGTAGCTGGAAATACAACTACGGGTACACATGCAAACCTGCTTGGAGATATTGCAGATAGCGTTTCTGCATTTATGGATGACCTTAAGAGAATGGGAGTGGAGGATCAGGTTTTGGGGATGACATTTAGTGAATTTGGTCGCAGGATTCGAAGCAACAATAGCAGTGGAACTGATCATGGAGCTGCAGCACCTTTGTTTGTATTTGGTACTAAAGTAAATCCGATAGTACATGGTGCTAATCCAATAATTCCAGCTAATCCGGCTCAGAATGAAAGCGTTGAAATGCAATATGACTATCGGGATATTTATGCCACTCTTTTGCAAGATTGGCTTGGTGCCGACGAAAGTTTAGTGACTCAAATTTTTGATAGGAGTTTTCAGCATTTGCCAATCATCAATACCATCACAAATATTGAAGATTCTGTTTTTGCGAATGGAAATTGGTTAGGGCAAAATTTCCCAAATCCAGCGGTAAGGAGCACAAGTATTAAGGTTTTTTTGAATAAAAGGGGTTTGGCTGTTTTGTCTTTATTTGACAACAATGGGAGGCAAATTGCTGTTTTGTTGAGCAAAGAAATAGAAAAAGGAGAGAAAGTTATTCTGGTGGATACGAGTAGGTTATTACCAGGTATTTACCATTACAAACTTAATTTAGGTGGTATGCAGCTAAGCAAATCTATGATTGTAAAAAAATAAGTTGAATTTTTCGTAGACATACCATATATTCGATTTTTAAAAACACAGAATAAAAGGTTAAATGGTTAAAAAGGAAAAGGTTTTCCCAAGTTTGGGCTTTTCAGCTATTGTATTTTTCTTACTCATCCTCCCGCCCTTTATAATATCGGCGAACAATAATGAGTCGGATGAGAAACTGCCAACTCCCAATGAGCGAATATTAGTTAGGCTCACTAATAATTTATCTGAATCATCCAGTTTTGAAGCTGGAGAAAAACTCATTCAAAGTTTTCTCAAAAGGAATAGAATTAATGGTGCCACTGTAAGTGTGATGCACAAGGGTAAATTGGTATATGCTAAAGGTTTTGGCTACGGTGATGTTGAAAAAGAGGAGGAAGTAGAGCCCTATCATATTTTCAGAATTGCCAGTGCTTCGAAGTGGGTAACAGCATTGGGCATAATGAAATTGGTGCAAGAGGAAAAGCTTTCATTAGACGATTATGTATTTGCAGATAGTGCTTGGCTGGCAAACGAGCCATACACCGAAGTGATGAAGGATCCGAATTATAACCGTGTTCAAATCAAACATTTGCTCTATCATACTGCTGGCTGGAATAGCAATGTAATGGGTGACCCCATGTTTAAGCCAACAGAATATGCTAAGAGAATTGGTCACAAAGGTGAAATAACGCAGGATGATATTTTCGCCTTTAGTCTTTATTATAAATTACCATACAGACCAGGTACCCGTTACAGCTACAGCAATGTTGGTTATGCCTTTTTAGGTAGAATTATTGAAAAAGCCTCTGGTATGGGCTATGAAGAATATATTAAATCCGAGATTCTTACTCCGCTAGGTATTAAGGATATGCGGTTGACCGTAAAAAGTCCAGATCAAAAGTCATTCCCTGAGGTTGAGTATTATGATCATGATGGAGAAAATGTAAGAAGCAACGCTTACGGACTTGAAGGAAAGGCTTCAAGAATATATGAAGGCACACATTATGATGCTTTGGAAGGAGCGGGAGCTTGGGCAGCTAGTCCTTCTGATTTATTGAAATTGCTAGCAGCTAGTGATGGTGATGATAGAATGCCAGATTTCTTAAGAAAGGACATTGTTGAGCAAATGATTACTCCAACGAACCCGGGAAATTCCTTTATTGGCTGGGTGGATGTAAACGAAGATCAGTGGAAAAGAACTGGAACCTTGATAGGGACGAACACTTTATTGATGCGCTACAACGAAGATATCAGCTATTGTATTGTGACTAATACAAGTACTTGGAAAGGTGGCAGAACCAATACCGAATTGCAATGGCTTATGTCACAGTTTGTTAAATCTGTAGACGAATGGCCCGAGCATAATTTATTTCATTATTATGAATTAGATCCAGTCCAAACAGTTAGTAATTTAGGTTTTAAAGGATTATCAGTCGAAACTTTTTAATCAAAATCCCTTCTTTCTTTTGCAGTTTCATTTTTTCCTGTAATATTTGTGTATCAGCAGGTTGGCTGAAATTCATCCATAGCAATGGATTATTTCGAAAATATTGTTGATTTCGTTCATTTTCTTAACTAATATTTCTTTTCATGAACATTTACATTGGTAACCTGAATTTTAAAATTCAGGAGGATCAAATCAGATCCATTTTTGAAGATTTTGGTGAAGTATCATCCGTGAAAATTATTCGCGATCGTGAAACTGCCAGATCAAAAGGTTTCGGTTTCGTTGAAATGCCAAATGACGGCGAAGGCGAGGCAGCAATTAACAGCCTTAACCAAAGCGAAGTTATGGGCCGTCCGATGGTGGTAAATGAAGCCAGACCACAAGAAAGAAGATAATAACCTAAAGGAATTAATCTTATAATTTTGGCTTTAAAGCGGGTTTTATACCCGCTTTTTTTTATTTTTACTTATTAGCTTTGATATTTACCTTATCACTTTTCAGTTCAATAATTATGCGTAGGATCACGATTTTATCTTGCTTGTTTTTATCAATTTCCTTCTTTTCCTGTTCGCAAAGTGAGGAGACTAGCTCAACAGAAGAAGTCCTAAAAGTGGAGCCCAATTGGTTTTATTTAGTGCGCCATGCCGAAAAAGCAGATGATGGTACACAAGACCCTGAATTGAATGAGAAAGGTCAAGCAAGAGCAATTTTGCTTTATGAAATGTTAAAGGAAAATCCTCCCGCCGTTATTTACAGTAGCCCTTTCAAAAGAAGCATACTTACAGCTCAACCAATAGCAGATAGTTTAGGATTAGAGATTCAAATGTACAACCCAAGTGATTCACCAAAACTGATAGATGAGATTTTTAGTCAACATTCAGGAAAAAAAGTACTCATTGTAGGTCATTCTAATACGATTCCAGGTATTGCTAATTTATTACTTTGGGAAAATACTTATTCCAATTTGGAAGAAAATGAATATGATAAGCTATTTATCGTGCAAGGTTCAAAGGAAAATAAGGGCTCACATACAGTTCTCAACTTCTCTCCTGACTGGATTAAAAGCAGTAAATAGAATTTCTAGCTGCAATTTATTCATGATAAAATAATCATATAGATTTTCATCATTTAAATCCTTGTAAGCTTTCCTACCTTGATTAGTAACTCTCAATGAGAGGATAATTTCCCTGCCATGAAAAATAAAGCATTTTTAGGACTAACTATATCTATTTTCTCCGCCTATATTATTTTGCTGATTGGAAGCTCAATTCTTACTAGTAAGGTTCATAGGTTGAGTAACAATATTTCCACGATGTATCATGATAGACTCATCCCTTCAGTAGATATTTACCAAATTCATGATTTACTGTATCAAAATCGCTTTAGCATTGAGAATGTAATTTCAGCTGAAGATGATTTATTAGAAGAACAATTAAGGAATTCAATATATAAAAATTCTCTCTCTGTTGATTCACTCATTATGATGTATTCTCAAACTATGCTTGTAGAGGATGAGAAAAGTGGAATAAGAGACTTGAAATTGAATTTAGAAAGTCAAAGAAATTGGAATCAGTTGATTTTTACTTCGGTTCACAACCAAAATGACTCAATCGCTAGACATATTTTTGATGGTCCGGCAAATACATCCTTTAGCAAATTGATTGAAAATTTGAATGGCTTGGAGAAAATTCAAGATAAGGTTGGTCAAGAATTACTTTCAGACGCAATTTATCAAGTAAGATTTGTGAAAGTAATCTCGCAGCTGTTATTAGCTCTATCCATATTGAGTATCATGTTCTTAATCTATTCATTGAAGACATTTTTTAAGACAAGCATCTTCAATTATCGACCTTCTGCAAATTAATTTAATTTTTTTTCCAACCTGTTCCAACCATTTGTCGAAAGTGCCTGTCTTGTAGTTAGTGATTCGGGAGTGGATCGCTCAACCCGCAAAAACGAAATCAATGGCGAGCGAAGACTTTTTGCAATGGGTTAAAAAACACCAGAATGTTCTGATCGGTAAATTCCGGCAGAACATTCTTGTTTTGAGCTATATATGTTCCCTTTTCTCTATCTAAGCTGAGAAATATGTCTTACTTTAGCAGTACCGTGACAAATAAATTAAGCCAAGGTACATGGATGAAAAGGAACTTATAGAAGGCTGCAAAAAAGGAAAGCAGAAAGCTCAAAAATTGTTATACGACAATTACAGCCGATCTATGTACTTAATTTGTTTGCGATTTACCAAGAATGAGGAAGATGCACAAGATGTACTACAGGAGGCATTTATAAAGATATTTAAGCATATCCTTACTTTCAGAGAAGAGTCTTCTCTTTATTATTGGATCAAACGAATCGTAATCAACACAGCAATAAATTTTCAAAGAAGTCAGCTTTTCTTACACACTCAGCTCAATTCCAATGAAGTTGAAAATGTGCAAGGAGCCGCAGATGCAGTTTCAGATTATCAATACGAGGAATTACTTAAGCTATTACAAGCTTTGCCGGATGGGTGTAGGATTATTTTCAACTTGTACGCTATAGAAGGTTATAAGCATAAGGAAATAGCCGAAAAGCTTGGCATAAGCGAAGGAACTTCCAAGTCGCAATACAATAGAGCTAGAATGCTGCTACAGGAAATGTTTGTAGAACAACAAAGACCAGTTTATGGAGAATCCAGAGGAATATAAGCGCGGTCTATTTGAAGAAAGCTTTAGAAAAGCTTTTGAAGGCAAAGAAGTGACTCCACCCGCCTCTGTTTGGGAGAAATTGGTGTGGAAAAAATCCTTTGTCGGCAAATCTAAAGGCATAAATCCTCCTCCCGCTGTTTGGTCCAGAATCCAAAATGAGCTTCATCCTGCAGCAGCAAGAATTCCTTTCTACAAAACTAAATATGCTAAAATGGCTACCGCCGCTGCGGTTCTTTTCTTAGTGGTAGTATTTGGATTGAATAATATTGAGTTTACTCCATCAGAAATTAATATTTCTCAAAATACTGAAAGTAATAAAATAGAGAGTATCGATTCGCAATCCAGTGATTCACAATCTAGTGAAAGTGGAAAACAAAATCCGCGGGAGGATGGAACAATCCAAGAGCAAAATTCGACCACAAATCCAGACAGTAATTCTTCACCAGATCAATTGGCTTTATCTCAAACAGAAGTAAATTCAGAACCTTCTCAAATAATTGATAATAAGGTAAATGAGCAAATTGAGTCTATACAAATTGCAGCATTGAATGAAAGTTCTGCATTCGATATTAACAATAAAATTGATGAGCTAAGCGAGATTCTTTTGATCAATAGTATGGATTCTGAAATCTTTGCCAAGAACAGTTTACAAGCTATCAATCAAAGTTTAGAAATTAAACCACTGGATAATTCAACAAGTGGAATGCAAATTCCAAGCCTTGCGGTTAATTTGAAAACCCCTTCGGAAATCACAACATTGAAAGTTCCGGAAACTACTGCACCTAAAATACTCAACCCAAATAAGGGTTTCTTTACTCAGTTGAGTTTTAACACCGGCTCCTTCGATCCTAATTTCACAATGCAAGAAGGTGATATCATCAATGCCTATGCATTAACAGTAAATAGCAGTGAATCAGTGGCAGTTCCAGCTCAAATGGGTGTAAATCAAACGCCCGAGAACTCAATGCAAATAGGAGTGGGCTTAGGGTATAAGATTGGTAAAAACCTAATGATAGAATCAGGTATCCAATATGCAAACCATAGTACCACAAGTATTTCTAATGTGGTTTCAAGCCCGCAACACTTTACTTGGAGTAAGCCGGTGACTGTAGCCGTAACAAATGAAGAACGCCTTCGTCCGCAATTAGAATTTGAGATTACCGATGCTTACCAAGTTCGTAATTCGTTCGAATTTGTATCTGTACCTCTTAATTTAGGTTTTATCATCCCGATAAATAAAGCCGAAGTAATGCTAAAAACAGGAGCTACGGCAAATGTATTTACCGGTGGTGAAATTATCGATCCAAATGGCAGACTACGAACTGAAGTGTTTAAGCCAGGAAACGCATCGCCATATAACACTGTTTTTGTACAAGGTATGGTTGCCACAGAAGTTGCTTACAGAATATCACCAACTTATAGCCTTGGAGTACAAGCAGGTTACTTTTTCGCAGTTTCTGATCTAGCCAAAAGTAATGTGCTTTTTCGCAGTCAGCCAAATCAATACAATTTGGGTTTTGTAATGCGATATAATTTACCTCGATTCTAAAATATCTTATCTTGTTGGCTCAAATTTGTCCAACAATGAAAGTCCTCTACATTTCCTTTATACTTATAGTCGCGATTTCCTGTCAATCTACAATTGACCAATCTGAGCAAGTTATTGTTAGAGAGCTAGATTGGGAGGATTCCTCAACTAATGTACAAGCAAGTCTTCGTGGACTCTATGCGCTAAATGATTCTATTATTTGGACTAGCGGTAGCGGAGGTTATGTTGGCTTAAGCCACGATGGAGGGAGCACATGGCTTGATCTAAGCATTCCGAATGCAACAAGTAAAGACTTTAGAGATATCCATGCATTCAGGCAAAATGAGGCTGTCGCAATGAGCGCAGGTGATTCAGCGGAATTTTATTATACGTCCACTGCTGGTAAAACCTGGGAGTTGGTTTATCAAAATTACCAGACTGGTGTATTTTTCGATGGTATGGATTTTTGGGATGATGGCACAGGCTTGGCATTTAGTGATCCTGTAGATGGAAAGTTGGTATTTGCTAAAAGTGAGGATTTTGGGAAAACTTGGATAGACTTTAACCCTAGCAATTTACCACCTGCCATTTCAGGAGAGGGTGGATTTGCAGCAAGCGGAACAAGCATTGTATGCTTTGGTGAAAGTAGCGTAGTAATTGGATTGGGAGCTCCAGAGAAAGTGCGAATTTTTCGCTCGGATGATAAAGGTGAAAATTGGGAAGCTATTGATACGGATCTTCAAACGGGAGAATATTATGGTATTTATACTATGGCTAAAAATGCGGGAGGTCAATTGTTAGCCTTGGGAGGTTCTTTTTCTTCAGCTCAAGCTGGTGATAGAAGTGCGGCACAATCAGATTCCAATGCTATCCAATGGCAGGTGAAAAGTGAAGGAATGCCAAATGTGTATATTTCCGGTTTGGCTTTTCATGCTACTTTAGAAGTAGGTGTGGCAGTAGGCACGGAAGGAACTTTCATTAGTAATGATAATGGCTCCACTTGGGCTAAGTTTTCTGACGAGCCCTTCAATAGTGTGACGATTACTGAAAATCAAGCGATTGCTGTTGGAGGTAGAGGTAAGGTGGGTAGATTTCCAATTGTAAACCCAACAAATTAAAATAATCCTGTAGGCTTATTCTCCTGCTCGTAGCCAAAGTCAACTTTCAAATCAGGCCATTTGGCGGCATCCACAGCAAGCTGATCACATCGCTCATTTTCTGGATGTCCAGCATGTCCTTTTACCCAAACGAATTTCACTTTATGCAATTTTAATAGTGGAATCAACTCTTTCCATAAATCCACATTCTTTTTGCCTTTAAAGGCAATTTTTTGCCAATTTGCTAACCAGCCCTTTTCTATAGCATTTACTACATACGAAGAATCGGAGTAAACAGTCACTGGCATTCCAGCCTTTTTAAGGGCTTGTAAGCCGCGGATTACAGCCAATAGCTCCATTCTATTATTGGTCGTTAAGCGAAATCCTTCTGACAATTCTTTTTCATGGGCATTGTAGCGAAGTATGGCTCCATAGCCACCAGGGCCGGGGTTTCCACTCGCAGCTCCGTCTGTATATAATTTTATCATTGACCTAGTAGATTGGTCTTAATCAGTTTAATAGCAATGGCTAATAAGATAATTCCAAATACTTTTCTGATAATATTAAACCCATTGACTCCCAATTTTTTCTCCAACCAGCCTGAAGTCTTTAATACTACATAAACCACTATCAAATTCAATACAATGCCCACCAAAATATTAATGGTTTCGTACTCGGCTCTTAGCGCCAATATGGTAGTCATTGTTCCCGCACCTGCAATGAGTGGAAATGCTAATGGTACAATAGAAGCTGTTTTTAATGTTTCTTGATCTTGCTTGAAAAAGGAGCGACCCAGAATCATTTCCATGCCAATAATGAAGATTATGATAGCTCCAGCAATGGCAAATGAGCCAACATCTAATCCAAGTAATTTTAAAAGTGACTCCCCGATAAAAAGAAATGCAATCATAATGACACCTGCTACGAGTGTAGCTTTTTCGGATTGGATATGGCCGGCTTGTTTCCGTAAGTCAATTACAATTGGAATAGAACCCAAAATATCTATGACTGAAAATAGAATCAGCGTTACCGAAATGATTTCTTTGAAGTTCAACATATGGCAGGTTTTCGTATTGGCCTGCAAGTTAGCAATTGCTAAGCTTATAGGAATGGGATTGCTAAGAGAATTCTCAGATTGAAAATGAATGCCTTGATATTGAGAAGGATTATTTAATTATTGAGTTTTAACTTAGGCTTTTTCAAAAGCATCAAAAAGAGCAATTAACTTTTCAAAATCATGCTTTGAATGTGCCGGAAAATTAGCAATCCTGAAGCTAGATTCTTTCCATTCTCCATAACCGTTCCCAAGTTTGATTCCTTTTTTCTTAGCAGCAGCTTTTAGTTTGCCAAGTGTTTTTGGATTTGCTTTTAACGCCAATACTGTATCTGAACGCACTAATAAATTATCTACAAGGGGACTGAATTCAGTTTTATTTTCGAAAAAGGTAGTAAGCAAATGAATTCTAGTTTTTAAGATTTTATCTGTTTTGTCAATTTTTGGATTGTCCTTCAATACCCGCATTAGAAGATATATTCCCAAAACATTTGGTGTAGTATGTGTTTGGAATTTAGCGGCATTTTCTGCCATAAATAGGAAGCTATTGTAATGATTTTTGTCCGATATTTCCTTGGCAACTTCCGTTGCTTGAGGTGAGCAAATAAGTATGCCCATTCCTGCTGGTAAGCCAAAGCATTTTTGAACCGAGGCAAACCAAATATCAGCATTTTGAAATCCAAGATGAATACCACCCATCGAGGAAGTGGCATCTACTGCCACCAAACATTCGGGATTTCGCTTTTTGATTTCATAAATCAATGGATCAATTACTTGAGTTCCATTGGAGGTTTCATTTTGAGTGATTGCAATGAGTTCATCCTCCCGCTTTATTTCCATTGAGCTGGGATCCAAAACCTCCTCAATTCCAAATTCGATTGCTCTTGCTTCAGGTTTCAGTTTTTTGCTGTATTCATACCATTTTTTACCAAAAGCTCCATTATAGCAATGCACACTTTTTTTCTTTATAAAGGACTGAGCAATTATCTCCCAACATTCTGTAGCGGATGAAGTGTAAATAATAGTGTAATCTGCAGGAATAGAGAGCTTTTTTCGAAGTAGGTTATTGGTAAATCTGTTTAATGAAACAAACTCTTGACTTCGGTGATTGATACTCAAGATACCTTCATCGTAAGCATCGTGCATGTATTTTTTTACCTGCTCGTGTACTTTGGATGGGCCGGGATAAAAGGAGATCATTTTTGTAGAAAGTATTGAATGGCCAAATTGTAACCTACCATGCCCAATCCACAAATCATTCCTTGGCAATGTGCACTTATGATACTTTTATGGCGATATTCCTCCCGCTTATAAATATTTGATATATGAACCTCTATTGCAGGAGAGGATACAGCAGCAATTGCATCAGATATGGCCACAGAAGTGTGTGTGTATGCAGCTGCGTTGATAATTATTCCATCTATTTCAAAGCCAACTTCTTGGATTTTATTTACCAATTCACCTTCTATATTTGATTGAAAATATTGCAGATTTACATTTGTAAACTGATTTTTCAATTCTTGAAAATATTCCTCAAAGGATTGAGATCCATAAATTTCAGGTTCTCTTTTTCCCAAAAGGTTTAGATTTGGGCCATTTATGATAATTAAGTTCATCAATAGATCATTATGAGTTGGACGCTACACATTCGCGGTTTTAGGCAGTACTTGCAATTGGAGCGTTCACTTGCTGCCAATAGTATAGAAGCCTACGAACGTGATGTAGTAAAGCTAAAACAGTTTCTTGAGATCCACAATTTTAGTGATAAACCTGAGACATTAGCCGCTGCTAGAATCAAAGAATATCTGAAGTATTTGACTGATTTGGGCATGAGTGCTTATAGCCAGGCAAGGATGCTTTCGGGTGTAAAGGCCTTTTTCCGATATCTCAATTTGGATGGGGTGCGGGAGGATGATCCTTCTGCTTTGATAGAGGGACCGAAAATCGGCAGGAAACTTCCCGATACGCTAGAGTTTCATGAAATAGAACAATTGTTTTCTTCAATTGACTTATCTTCTGCAAATGGAGCTAGAAATAGAGCCATGTTAGAAGTGCTCTATAGCAGTGGTTTACGTGTGTCTGAATTGGTGAATTTAAAAATTAAAAACATCTTTTTTGACATCGGATTTTTGAGAATTACGGGTAAAGGTGATAAAGAACGATTGGTGCCAATAGGGCGGGAGGCTTTGAAATTTTTGAAGATTTATCTTGAGGAAGTACGGCCCTTTGTGAAAATCAAACGTGGCCAAGAAGATGTTGCTTTTCTGAATAATAGAGGTGCTGGACTGAGTCGAGTAATGATATTTACAATTATTAAAGATTTATCATTGAAGGCTGGCATTAAGAAGCAGATAAGTCCACATACCTTTCGACATTCCTTTGCGACACACCTTATAGAAGGCGGCGCTGATTTACGCGCAATACAGGATATGCTTGGGCATGAAAGTATCACCACTACGGAGATTTATACTCATTTGGATAGAGATTACCTTAAGCAAGTGATATTGGATTTTCATCCTAGGGGGAGGGGTGGAAAATAAAGTAAAAGCCAAATGCTGGTGCATTGGCTTTTTTATCTTAAATCGGTACTTATTGTACAAGTAATGTAAGCTCAATCATAGTCAATAAATGCTCACTTTGAATGATTTTTTTGTCTGAACCATGATTTATTTGATTTTTGGATTACCTTGAATTTTTTGATTAAACTTACTGTTCATCAAGCGTTTGAATTGGAGGCTTCTAGCTCCAAAATTAAACAATAGACCAACTTCTAAATCATATGCTTCTAAATAATTGAGGCTCTGAGCCAAGTGCACTTCCTCTAATTTTATAATTGCTTTCAATTCGACAGCAATTACTCCTTCAACCAAAAAGTCAACTCTACGTGTACCTATATGCTGTTGCTTATAATAAATAGGCATTTCATGCTCTCTAGAAAAATCGATTCCTTCTGCGGCCATTTCAATCTCCAAGGCTCGTTGATAAATGACCTCCTGAAAACCATTTCCCATTCCTCGGTGGACAGCCATTGCACATCCAATGATTTTTTTAGTTAATTCAGAATATTTGTACTCTTCCTTTATCAAATTAACTAATAATTGGTTTATATCTCAATTTAAGAATTTTTTCATCATGGAAAATCAATTAATCAGCTTAATCTTGGTTCAGACTATTAAAGGTTCCCTATTCATAAATTCTTTTCACTTTTTTGATTGTAAATGCCAGTCGAGATTTCTTTACTTATCCTTCAATAGAAGCACATCAATTTTTCTAGTAATTTTTTGTAATTGTAAGCCGAGCTTTTCCAATTCTGCAAAAATCTGATCTGGATTTTCGTTGTACCAAGGAATTTCAAGGTCATAGTTTTCGAGTAAGTTAGTTTCGTCAATTACCGGCAAATCAAGTTGATTTTCTAAATAAGAGGCTAGATAGTCTATTTTATTATTGGTCATTTTAAGGCCGGCTCCACTATAGCTTTTTTCGTTTGGAGTGTTTTTATCACTTAGCTTTAGATTATGCTCCCTATTTGGAATTCTTTCGAGCACATAAACTTCCATTTCTCTTTGGGTTATTAATGTCTCAAAACCAAAATACATGTCCAATTGCTTTTGCATCATTTCAAATCGTTGACTTCCCAACTCTTCAGGTACGATAATCTCAAAGCAAATAGCATTTTCCTTATTCCAAGCTAGCGAAGAAGGATTACTAATTTCAATCACCGTCCTAGTTCTGGTAGGAAATTGATAAGCAAGCTCATATAGCGTGCGAGCAGTTAAATTTGTAGTGATAATTCTACGGTTTTTATAAGGCCCTTCGCCGCCTGAAGTGTTAGAAAATGACGGAGCGCCTTCTCGGAAAGGAGTAATAGTCACTTGAAATGCAAAATTCTCATTACCTGAAAGTGGAACAGCTGGGTCAAATGCTAAATCATCAATTTTCTCAATTAGATTAATTGTTTGCTTATCAATCACTTTCTGAACCAGTTCTTGAGTAATATTTGAGGAATTTGTAACTGCTTGGACTATTCCATTCTTGTCGATTACCACAGTATGTGGGATAGAGCGGTGAGGAAAATACTCAACAATTTTCCTACTTGGGTCTATGGCAATAGGTAAGTTCATATCTCTATTTTCAAGGAACTTAAGAATGCGTTCATTGGAATCAGAGGTAATGGTAATGATTTGAAGTTCACTCTTATACTTTTCTTGAATCTCTTCTAATTTAGGAAATGAGGCAATACATGGAGCACACCAAGTAGCCCAAAAATCTAAAATGATAACTTTCCCTTCAATTTCTGACAATTGAAGATCATTTGAAGAATAATTCAGCACTTCTTCAAAAGAAATATCCGGAACTTGTGTCCCGATTTTACTTTGAGCAAAAGAGAAGAACTGAAATGAGACGAACAGGAATGTGAGAAGTAATTTCATAGCAATAGAATTTTAATTTCTGATAATATTTCTCACAAAGGAGTTTATAATCTTTTGGAAACTAGGTTAATGGATCCCTTAAGTTTTGTAAATGTTTGTTAATGAAATGAAGAATGCGATTATTGAAAACTACCTTTAAAGTGTGAAATCAGGTAAAATAGTTTTAGTTTGGGTCATTGGCATTAGCCTTATGAGCATTGTTTTTTTGCAAGGGTATCTTGTCTATCAGGATTATCTATATAGGGAAGAAGTGTTTAAAAAGGATATTACGGAGGCTTTAAGTCTTGCATTGGACAAAGCAAAAATTCATCGTGCTAATTTGATTAATGAGCAGTTTCGCGAGGATTTAATTAGTGGAGAATACATATTGATGGATTCCTCCATTAATGAAGATGGTTTTAAAAGGTTGATGATTATTGATAAGAAATCAAATAATAATTTGGTTGAAATAACATTCTCCAAGCCTGAGGAAATCAATAAGGATTACTCATACCTCCAATTGTTTTTAAGCAGAAATCACGAATATATATTATCTAACATAGTGTATTTCTGGCAAGAAGAGCTAGGAGAGAGGCTAAAGATTCTTCAGATGGATGCGGATTTAGATCAAGAATTTCTTGACAGCACATTTCATAGAGAGTTAGTAGAACTGGATATTAAAACACACTATACCTTATACATTAATTCTGATTCAACTAATTCATCCAATCTGTCTTCGGAGTTTCTAGTGTTTTATAAATGGGATATACCGCAATTAGTTTGGGCCGAGTTTGATAATCCGTTTCCTGATATTCTAAACAGATCATATTATTCTATTTTGCTCGGGGTTCTTGTATTAGCGACAACAGGTATTTGTTTTTATTTCCTATTAGGGTTCTGGCGTAAGGAACGTAAGCTTTCGGAGCTTAAGGATGTATTTATTGATAATTTGGCGCATGAATTACTGACTCCGATTACTACATTAAAATTGAGCTTTAATGTGGTGGAAAGTCGGTTTAAAGCTAATAATGAAAAAAGTATAGAAGTAGAAATTGCTAAAGAACAGCTCCGGAAACTGGACGATATATCGAATCGCCTTCATAATGTAGTTAGTAATGAAGAAAGCTCTGTGGTAACAGGATTCACTACTTTATCTGAACAAGCAGCGTATTTGAAAGAGAAGTTTTCAAATGATAAAAGACTTAACTTAAACATAGGAATTGAAGTAGATTGTAAAAATTTGCTTGTCAAGATACCAGCTTATTATCTGCAATCTGTACTGATCAACTTAATAGATAATGCCTTGAAGTATGGAGAAAAGGAACCAATAGAGCTGCGCATCTCTGCTTCGAAAGAGGGAGAAATGATTAGTATTTTAGTAGCTGATAATGGACAAGGAATTCCGAAATCTATCCAAGGTGAAGTATTCAATAAGTTTTTTCGACATATAAAATATGGAAACGATGATCCCGGAGGTTTGGGACTTGGTCTATTTAATGTTAGACAAACGCTTCAGCATTTTAATGCTACAATTTCTTTGCTTCAATCAGATCATGAAGGTACCGTTTTCCAAATTTTGATTCCTATCAATGAGGATTAAGAAGAAAATATTATTAGTTGAGGACGAGAAATCACTTTCCTATTTGATTTCTGAAAGGTTGGCAGAGGAATCCTATCAAGTAGTTTCTGCATTCGACGGTAATGAAGCGCTGCAAATATTTCAAAAAGAAAAGCCGGACTTGGTTTTATTAGATGTAATGCTTCCGAAATTGGATGGTTTCGAAGTTTTAAAAACGATTAGAAATACCGATACTCACACACCCATTATTTTTCTCACGGCTCGAATTCAGCCTAAAGATGCTGTGAAGGGAATTGAATGGGGCGCCAATGACTATATAAGGAAGCCATTTAGCATGGATGAATTATTAGTCCGAATAAAACTGCAGCTATATGGAACGGATACGATTACGGAAATTGGAAAGGAAGAATATCAAATCGGAAAGTATACGTTGAATACAAAAACGCTGATTTTAGCATTTGAGGAGAGTCAAAAAAAGCTTACTCACAAAGAAGCAGCAATATTAGAACTACTGATAGATAATAGGAATAAGGTGTTGAGTAAGCGCAGTATCCTTTATAAAATTTGGTTAGATGATAGTTACTTTCATTCCAGAACGCTCGATGTTTTTATATCTCGCTTACGAAAATATCTTAACGCAGATACTTCAATTGAGATTAGCAATATTAGAGGCGTAGGGTATATTTTGAAGTGTTAAGGCCTAAGATCTTGACATAAAAAAGGTCGAATGGATAATTCCTTCGACCTTTTTATATATAAGTTTGAGAGCTATAAAGCCTTCATAGCAATTAGCAATACTCTTCGAATACCTCTTCTAAGTGGTTTGCGATCATTTCAGCATTTCTGCCTTCAATGTGGTGTCTTTCTACAAAGTGCACTAATTCGCCATCTTTCCACAATGCAATGCATGGAGAGGAAGGAGGGTAAGGCAATGCAAGCTCACGGAATTTAGCAACCGCTTCTTGATCCACTCCAGCAAAAACTGTAGCGATGGTATTTGGCTTTTTAGAAGCTTGAGCTAAGCCCATTTTAACACCTGGTCTTGCTGCACCTGCTGCGCAACCACATACAGAGTTTACTACGATAAGGGTAGTTCCTTTGTGGTCTTTTAGGTGGTTCTGAACATCATCCGCTGTTTTAAATTCCTTAAAACCAGCTATGGTCAAATCTGCTCGCATTGGAGCAACTAAATATTCTGGGTACATCTTAAATCTATTTATGGTTTTATAAAAATCCTAGTTCGAGTTTGGCAGCTTCAGACATCATATCCTGTGAGTAAGGTGGATCAAAAGTTACTTCAACTTCCACATTATTAACACCCGGTATTATGCTGATAGCCGTTTTTATTTCATCTGGAATAGCTTCTGCAGATGGGCAACTTGGCGATGTAAGCGTCATCAAAACAAATACATTATTTACGGGATAAATACTTATTTCATAAATAAGGCCTAGTTCATATACATCTACAGGAATTTCAGGGTCATACACGCTTTTGATCGCATCTAAAACCTTTTCTCTCAATTCCTTTTGCTCTATTACTTGATCACTCATAATTTCAATCTTAAGCGTTTGCTTCACTTTTAGTATCTAATGCCAAAGCAAACATTTTCATTTGTCGAATCATGGAAGCAAGTCCATTGGAGCGCTGGGAACCAATTACTTGATCCATTCCAATTTTATTCAAAAATGCCAAATCAGCATTTATAATTTCTTTCCTTGGCTGTCCGTTTAGCACTCTTATTAGCAAGCTGATAAGACCTTTGGTAATATCTGTATTGCTATCTGCCAAAAAGTTGACTTTACCGTTATCATCACTGGCTGTAAGCCATACTTTCGATTGGCAGCCTTTTATTAAGTTATCATCTGTTTTGAATTTTTCAGGTAGCGGAGGAAGCTTATCACCTAATTCCATTATATAGAATATGGTGCTTTCTCTATCATCCCCCAAAATTTCAAATTCACTTATGATTTCTTCTTCCAGCTCTTTAATTGATGGCATGCTTACTTTCTTTTGCGTGCAGCAAGACGTTCAACCGCCTTAACCAATTTATCTACTTCTTCAATTGTGTTATAAACCGCAAATGAGGCTCTAACAGTTCCTTCGATTCCAAAGCTATTCATCAATGGCTGCGCACAATGATGGCCTGTTCGAACAGCTATACCAGTTGCATCGAGTAGCATTCCCACATCGAAAGGATGGTAGCCATCAAGCAGAAAAGAAACTACTCCGATTTTATTTTCAGAAGTACCGATTATTCTGAGCCCTTCAATCTTACTCAAGGCATCCGTAGCTCTCTTTAGCAATCGATTTATATGTGCAGCAATATTTTTACGACCAATTTTGATGATGTAATCAGCAGCCACTTTTAGCGCAATGATATCTCCAATATTTGGAGTACCTGCTTCAAATTTGAATGGGATGTCATTGTAAGTAGTTTTCTCGAAAGTCACTTCTTTGATCATTTCACCGCCACCTTGATAAGGATCCATGGCTTCTAAAATTGCCCGTTTGCCATACAATATTCCGCAACCCGTTGGCCCGAACATTTTGTGACCGGAGAACACGTAGAAATCACAATCCATTGCCTGCACATCAATGTCGAAATGCGAAGCAGATTGAGCTCCGTCTATTAAAATCTTTGCTCCAACCTCCCGTGCTTTTTTGATGAAAAGTTCAATAGGGTTCACAGTTCCCAATGCATTACTTACATGGTTTACTGCAAGAATTTTTGTATTCTCATTCAGAAGCTTCAAACCGGCATTTATGTCCCAAGTACCATTTTCTAGCACGGGAATTACCTTCAATGTAGCGCCTGTTGCTTCAGCAGCCATTTGCCAAGGCACAATATTAGAATGATGCTCCAGACCTGATATCAATATTTCATCTCCGGCTTTTAGAAACTTTCTACCAAAAGACTGAGCAACTATATTAATTCCTTCAGTGGTGCCTTTGGTGAAAATAACTTCCTCTATTTCAGCAGAATTGATGAATTTAGCTATAGTTTTCCTTGTCTCCTCGAATGCAATTGTAGCTTTATTTGCCAAGAAATGCGCTCCTCTGTGGATGTTAGAATTATAGCCAGCGTAGTAGTTTTCCAAAGCCTCAATTACCACTTTCGGTTTTTGCGTAGTTGCAGCATTATCAAAATAAACCAATGGAAATCCATTCACCTCTTGATGAAGAATTGGGAAATCCTTGCGAATTTTCTCAATATCCAATGTTATTTCTGCTACGCTATTTTGCATATTATTTTTCTAGACGCTTGGTAAGTGTTGTCTCCAACCATTCTCTAAGATCGGGAAGATTAATTTTTTCAATTACTTCAGAAGCAAAAGCAAATAGGAGTAGAGCAGTTGCTTCTTTGGCTGATAGGCCACGAGAACGAAGATAGAAAAGTGCTTCTTCGTCTAACTGACCGATGGTACAGCCATGTGAGCATTTCACATCATCAGCCCAAATCTCAAGCTGTGGTTTTGTGTGCACATTTGCATCATCCGAAAGCAGAATATTGCCATTAGATTGGTAGGCATTTGTCTTTTGCGCATTCGGTCTTACAAATATTTTCCCATTGAAAACGCCAGTACTTTTATCAGCAACGATGCCTTTATAAAGCTCATTGCTCAGACCATTTGCCTTGCGATGATCTACACTTGTATGATTATCAACTTGCGTTTTTCCTTCGAGCAAATAAAGTCCAAACATATTACCTTCCGCATGTTCCGTGTCTAGAACCATGTTGAGATTGTTGCGAATAATTCCGCCACTTAGCGAAATATTATTATGCTTGTACACACCTTTGGCCGCTTGATAAACCTGCGTATGTATTACGCTATTGAGGTTTTCATTGCCAAGATCCAATTTGTTCCAGCTGATGTTGGCATTTTGCTCAAGGTGTATTTCAGATACTTGGTTGCAAAATGCTTGATGATTTCCAGATGAAAGCTGAATCTCGATAAATTGAGCTTCAGTATTCTCTTCCGCAACTGTAAGGAAACGTGGAAAAGAAATGCTAGCGGACTCGCCTGATATATTATAATTGATCAAGTAAATCGGTGTAGCAACCACCTTCTTTTGCGGGAGGTGAAAAACTAATCCATCCGTGAATAGCGCTGTATTTAATGCAGCAAAGCCATCCGTCTTGTTCGGAGTATTCTGATTGAAGTATTTGCTTATCCATTCAGCTTTCGTGGCAAATGTATCGCTAATGGTCGAAAACTCGATGCCGGTAGCTTTTAGTGCTTTCAAATCAGATTGAGAAGCTTGCAATTCACCATTAATGAAGAGCAATTTGATGCCTTCGAATTGTTGAATAAAGTCTGGTATTACTGCTTTGAAAGTAGTATTCGCCAATTCAAAAGGCTCTTTGTTTAGAGGCTTATGCAAATTAGTGAATTTATATTCTTCATTTCTCTGAGTAGGAATTCCAAGCTTTTCAAAGTCTACCCAAGCTGACTTTCTTATATCAATAAGGGCTTGAGAACCAGTGGAAATTCTGCTTTCAAATAATGAAGGAAATAAAGTAGGTATAGTAATTTGTGTCGTTTTGCTCATTGAATCTTTTTTTATGCCGTGGCATTCGCCACTTCATCCTTTATCCAATCGTAACCTTTTTCTTCTAGCTCAAGAGCTAATTCCTTGGTGCCAGATTTCACAATTCTGCCTTCGTGCAATACGTGCACAAAATCAGGTACGATGTAATCCAATAATCTTTGGTAGTGAGTTACTACTATAAAGGCATTGTCTTTATTTTTGAGCTTATTCACCCCATTGGCTACAATTCTTAATGCATCAATATCAAGTCCTGAGTCCGTTTCGTCAAGAATGCCCAACTTTGGTTCAAGCATTGCCATTTGAAATATTTCATTTCTCTTTTTCTCACCACCGGAGAAGCCTTCATTTAATGAGCGACTCAATAATGATTGGCTGATTTCAACTAAGGACATTTTCTCTTTCATCACTTTAAGGAAAGAAACAGCATCTAAAGGCTCTAGTCCTCTATGTTCTCTTACCTTATTTATGGCAGTACGCATGAAATTGGTGGTACTTACTCCTGGTATTTCTACCGGATACTGGAACGCCAAAAACACACCCTCCCGCGCTCTCTCTTCAGCAGCAAGTTCAAGTAAATCTTCACCTTTGAATGTGATAGAACCTTCAGTTACTTCAAAATCTTCTCTTCCCGCCAATACTGAAGCCAATGTACTTTTACCACTTCCATTTGGTCCCATAATCGCATGGACTTCACCAGCTTTTACTTCTAGATTTATACCCTTCAGGATTTCTTTCTCGCCAATCGAAGCGTGCAGATTTTTTATACTTAACATATTCTTGATTTTCTTGGTATTTAATAATTATCCAACGCTACCTTCTAATGTAAGCGCAAGTAGTTTTTGAGCTTCAACTGCAAATTCCATTGGCAGCTGATTTAATACTTCTTTGCAATAGCCATTTACAATTAATGCTACAGCATCTTCCATAGATATGCCCCTTTGGTTGCAATAGAAGATTTGATCTTCACCAATTTTAGATGTGGTCGCCTCATGCTCTACTTTGGCCGATTTGTTTTCTACATCTATATATGGGAATGTGTGTGCGCCACATTTGTCGCCCATAAGTAGGGAATCACACTGACTGAAATTCCGTGCATTGTCTGCACGCTTCATTACTTTCACCTGGCCACGGTAGCTATTTTGACTATGTCCACCGGACACACCTTTGGATACAATACGGCTTTTGGTGTTTTTACCAATATGGATCATTTTGGTGCCAGTATCTGCTTGCTGATATCTGTTGGTTACAGCAACTGAATAGAATTCACCAATTGAGTTATCTCCTTTTAATATACAGCTTGGGTATTTCCATGTTACAGCTGAACCTGTTTCTACTTGTGTCCAAGAGATTTTAGAATAGTCTCCTGCGCATATACCTCTTTTTGTAACGAAATTGTAAATCCCACCTTTTCCTTCTTTATCACCTGGATACCAGTTTTGAACGGTAGAGTATTTTACTTCAGCCTGTTTGCCTGCATAGATTTCTACAACGGCAGCATGCAATTGATTTTCATCACGCATAGGAGCGGTGCAACCTTCTAAGTAGCTAACATAAGATCCTTCTTCAGCGACAATTAGTGTACGCTCAAATTGGCCTGTATTTGCGGCATTGATACGGAAGTACGTAGATAATTCCATTGGGCAGCGAACGCCTTTTGGAATGTAGCAAAATGAACCATCTGAGAATACAGCGGAGTTTAAAGCAGCAAAGTAATTATCATTAACGGGAACAACTGATCCCAAATACTTTTTCACCAATTCCGGATGCTCTTTTACTGCTTCGCTGAACGAGCAGAAAATAATACCTAAATCAGCCAATTTATCTTTGAAAGTAGTTGCAACCGAAACCGAATCTAATACCGCATCTACTGCAACACCTGTAAGTCTTTTTTGCTCATCCAGTGAGATACCCAATCTTTTAAAAGTATCGAGAAGCTCCGGATCAATTTCATCAAGACTGCCAACCTTTTTCTTAGGTTTTGGTGCAGAGTAATATATAATGTTTTGATAGTCGATTTTAGGATAATGAACGTTCGGCCATTTAGGCTCGGCCATTTCTTGCCAAGTTTTAAAAGCCTTTAGACGCCATTCCGTAAGCCATTGAGGCTCATTCTTTTTAGCTGAAATAAACTTGACTGTATCTTCATTTAAGCCAATCGGCGCTTGGTCTGCCTCTATATCTATGTTCCAACCGTGTTCGTATTCCTTCGAAGCAAAGTCTTCTAGGATTTGGTTATCTTTACTCATATCTTATTTAGACTAATTATCAATTGCAAATATAACATACCTAATCGAATTCTGTTCAGCAATTAGGAAGAGTTGTAGCAAATTGCTCAATGCACGTAAATCATCGACCTAACTGACAAAGGAATACTTGCATTAGTTCCTTTTTGTTTAACAAAATCAGCCCAAAAGTTGAACCGGTCTATTTAGACTTTCATCCAGAGAAATGAATGTTTCAGTTCGTTCAATTCCATCAATTTTCTGAATCTTATCATGGAGTACTGTTCTCAGGTGTTGCGTGTCCTTACATATCACCTTGGCAAAGATGCTGTAAGCTCCAGTAGTATAGTTGATACTTACTATTTCAGATATTGCCGCCAGCTGGGAAGATACTTCATCGTAGAGTGAGCTTCTTTGCAAATAGATTCCTAAAAAGGCCTGTACATCGTATCCTAATTTGGCATAATCAATATCTAAAGTTGCGCCCTTTACAATTCCCAGTTCCTCTAATTTTTTCATCCTTACATGAACGGTTCCTCCAGAAACAAAGACTTTTTTGGCAACTTCAGTATATGGACTTTTGGCATCTTTCAATAAGAGACTAAGGATCTTCAAATCCACATTATCAATTTCGTAATTTTTATCTTCTTTCATGAGCTATTTTTTTTAATATGTTAATGATTGATGGGTAAAAATAAAAAGTATCGAAATATTAAGCTAATTATTTGCGAAATTTTTAAAATAAAGATCAGTCTGTTACATTTGTAATGTCAGACGGACAAAACAACAACAAAACAAATTATACTGTAGGGTGATGAAACAGGCAGACATGCCCTCCTGTCTCGGGGGTGGAGGCTCGGAATAAATCATACACAACTCGTGTTTGGCTAACCGCTCTGTGGAGGTTCGAATCCTTCCCCTACAGCAATAGAGTGAAATCTTTATCATGTTGGGTTTATTTTGTAAAACTGTAGGAACAAAAATGCGGTATGGTGCGAAAGGCGCCTCGGAGGTTCGAATCCTTCTCCTACAGCTAACGTCTTGTTAATTTTGGGTTTATATGTTTGTCACACAAAGGCTGCTGCAAAGCAGCTTTTGTTATTTATGGACATCAACAGGATTGACTTAGTCTAATCAAACTCATTGAAAGATAACGGTTCCATAACCTACTGGTAAATTCTCTTTTCTACCTTCGTCGCAAATAAAATGCGGCATGAAACAAAAACTCACATTCCTATTTGCAATAATTATTAGCTTCAATGCTTACACTCAAGAAATAGCTAAAGGCTATGTTTTTGAAGATACCAATAAAGATGGACTGAAAAGTACTGGTGAAAGTGGAATTGCAAATGTATCCGTATCTAATGGAGTAGAAGTTGTGCTTACCAATGATGATGGGTATTATGAATTGTCGCTAAATAATGAGGGTGTTGTATTTGTAATCAAACCTTCAGATTATCAATACCCAGTTGATGAAACTCAAATTCCACAATTCTTCTATATCCACAGACCAGATGGTTCAACTGAAGAGTTTCGATACAAAGGTTTCTCACCAACAGGAATTTTACCTGAGTCGCTTAATTTTCCATTGCTTCCAATTGAAAAACCAGAATCGTTTAGAGTTCTGGTTTTTGGAGATCCACAACCATATACTGAGCAGGAACTAGATTGGTTTGATAAAGGTGTAGTGAGAGATGTCACTAATAAGGATGAGGTCGAGTTTGGAATCTCAGTCGGAGATATTGTTGGAGATGATCTTTCTCTTTTTCCTGGTTATCGTGATGTGATGAAACAACTTGGACTGCCTTGGTATAATGTAATGGGCAATCACGATATGAATTATGAAGCTAAGGAAGACCTTTGGACAAGTGAAACTTTTAAAGTGAATTTTGGGCCTTCTACTTATTCATTCAATCATGGAGATGCTCATTTTATCATTTTGGATGATGTCCTTTACCCGGATCCAAGAAGAGGATATGGATATTGGGGTGGTTTTAGAGAAGATCAACTTGACTTTGTGGAAAATGATTTGAAGCATGTGTCAAAGGATAAACTCATAGTATTGTTTATGCATATTCCATTGTTTGAAGAAAACGGAGATAGCTTCAGAGATGAAGACCGTGAACGTTTGCTTCAATTAATTTCAGGCTTTAAAAATACCTTATCTATCTCTGCTCATACACACTATATGAGACAAGTATTTTTCGGAGAAGAAGATGGTTATACTGGAGCCAACCCTCATCACCATTTCAATATTGGTACTCCATCTGGAGATTGGTATAGCGGGAGGTGGAACGATGAAGGAATTCCAGAGGCTATAATGAGAGATGGCTCACCAAAAGGATATGTGTATTTAAGTATTGATGGAGCAAACTATTCCACGGGCTACAAAGCCGCAGGAAAGGATCCGAGTCACCAAATGTCTATTTTCGCACCGAAAGTGATGGAAGAGGGTAAGAGAAATCGAGATCGCTTAGTTGTAAACTTCTTCACTGGTATATCTACAGATGAAGTTCACTACAGAATTGGCGAAGGAGAGTGGCTTCCATTGAGGAATTACAGCGATCTGGATCCAACGTATTTAATGAAGTATTTTGAATGGGATACAACGGACGAATTAATGGATGGAAGAAGACCAAGCTACCCTGTACAAACCGATCACCTTTGGACAACCAACCTGCCTTCAAGCTTGCAAGCCGGCACACATACTATAGAAGTTCGTGCTAAGGATAGATATGGAAAAGAGCACTTTGGAACAAGAGAAGTAAAAGTATTGAAAAAATAATTAGGAAAAATAGTGAGGCACTGGGCGTAGGCCCAACGGAGGTTCGAATCCTTCTCCTAATTTTAAAAATCATTTTAGGGTTAGTATTTTTAAGCAATGGCCGCTTCGAAGCGGCTTTTGTCATTTATGGATAAATTAAATAGTATAAGAAGTTTATCATCTAAGGACACAATCCTCCCGCTGATTTTTGACTGTTTCGATCAAAATTAAAGACTATTAAAAGCTATATTTGGTATTAGAAAAATTTCCAGCTTTTTTTAAAACTTAAAGTATATTCAAAACATCTCAAGAAGGTAAATCAAAATCAATCAAACATGAAAAATGTCTTTCTTATTTTATTTGCCAGCATTGTACTATTTGCTTGCGACGCAAATGAAGAACTTACCGAAACCTTCTCTGCAGATTCTGACCTAACATTCGAAATTGTAGATAGTGTAGCCGTAGATTATTTGGGCAGACTTAGTCTTTCTGATATATCGCCTGACAAAAATCATTACCTGTTTTATGATGGACAGCGAAATAATTTTGTAGTGACGAATAAGGCTGGAGAGATTACAAATGAATTTTCAAAATCAACGGACACGCCAGATGCGCATGGGCAAATTTCTTTCAATCCTGTATTTTTTGGAAATGATAAGATTGTAGCTGTAGGGCGAAATGGGTACTTCATCTACAATTTCGATGGAACAATTTGGAAGAACTTTAAGGAGACAAACCTTAATTCCAATTTTTTTATGTCCATCATCGGTTCTAAAACGCTGCATTATGCAGAAATTAATGGTGAGCAAGTGTTATTAACCAAAGGCCCGTCAAGTTTTGATCGGGAGGTTGATGTAGAAAAAGCCTTAGCTGACTATAAAAGCATCACATTGGTAAAGCCGAATGAAATTCAAAGTTTAGGTGGTAATACCAAAGGTTTAGAGGAAGAATCAGTAGAAGGAACAGAAGCACAGTTGGAAGTTACTAAAGGCTTTTCATACCACATTGATTTACCACAAGAGAGCATTTATAGACTAATGCCGGATTTCAGACCTCTTTCAGCGGGGTCATTTATGTCTATTGATGGGAATAAAATTTTGGTTGGGTACAATAAAGATGTAAATGTATATACTTATGAATTTAGTAATGGCAAGTTTAATTTACTTAATTCATTAAATTTAAATCCAGAATTAATTTATATCGATAAGCCTGATGCTGAAAATGAAAACGATATTTCTATACCGGGTGGTGGTAGAGTGACAATGCTTGGTGGTGGAATGGGTGAAGGAAGAATTATCAATTCATTCCTGCATGGAAACCAGCTAATTAGTGTCTATAACCCTGGGGTAAAAAAGGAAGACAGAGTAATGCCAGAAATTCAACGTGGTGAGAATGGATCCATGCGTGTTACTACTGGAAATGGACCAAAAGTCAATAATCGTTTTCAATTATTTATAGATGGAGTGAAAATCGGAAGCGATTTTGAAGCTCCTGAAAATCTTAGCGGTACTGGCCTGCAAGATGGTGAGTACTTGTGGTTTGCTCGAAACACTACCGACGATGAAGAAGAATCAGATTTTATTACTTATTACAAAGTAAAAGTTGCCTCTAAATTGTAACAATGAAATTACTATCAACGCTATTAATTGGTTTTATTATTCTTAGTTCTTGTGGCGATAGTTCAGAGTCTATTTCTGAGGGTGCCAAAGGCTCAGGAAATTATGCTTTCAATATTGTAGATTCCTTGGTGGTAGATTATTTGGGAGCCGGATTGCTTGCGGATGTTTCTTCAGATGGCAATCGCTTTCTTATTTATGATAATCAGCGAACTTCATTTCTTGTCACAGATAAGGAAGGCACCATTCTGCATCAGTTTGAAAAATCAGGAGATATACCTGATTCGCCAGGTTCATTATTTAATCCTCCCGCTTTTTATGGAGATGATCAGATTGCACTTTATGCGACACGAGGATATTTCATTTTTGACTTCGAAGGTAATTTGGTGAAGAAAGTAGAGGATGCTACCTCCCGCAGTATGGTAATAAGTAGAAATTATCCTAAGGCAGTTTACCCCATTACTTTCCAAAACCAGCCTGCTATTTTAAGCCCAAATATGGACGTGCTTGTAAAGAATCCGGCAAAGGATGAGTACTATACGGAAAACAGAGCTGTGCAAATAGTTTTGACTGAAACGGACAGTATTTTGCCATTGATTCCGCTAGAACCAAACAGTCGATACTTGGATGGAAAAGGCTACACGGCAATGAAGATTTTGCCAAAAATCAGCTTTAATAATAACAAATTGTCAGTCACTTACCCCAAAGAATCTCGCGTGTATTTGTATGATTTTACGTCAAATGGTTTTCAGCTAGATCAAATTTTAGAATTAACACCAAGCGTATTTCATATTGACAATGGAGCGGACAGAGAAACGGTTGATAATAGTTCCGGCAATTCTGGCTTTTCTTTTGGCGGTAAAATGGGTGAAGCATCTGTAAATGCATCTTATCATTTTGGAAACACGGTAATAGTGGAGTACAATCCTGGTTTGCCGGAGGATTTGAGGAAAGAACCAGAACTTATTACTACTTCTGAAGGCAGGATGACACTCGTAAATCCCGATAATATTCCATCCAACTTATGGCAAGTTTTCGTTGATGGCGAAAAACGGATAGATGGATTTTTGGCGCCAGATGTTTTAGGAGATTTTGCATTAGGGCAAGGTGAAGATTTATGGTTTACTCGTGGTCCTAGTGAAGAAGAGGAGCTGGATTATCTTATTTTTTACAAAGTGAAATTGATAGAAGAATAAAAGAAATATACACTCATGATCTGAAACCCTACGAAGCAGCCAAATTGGACTGATTCGTAGGGTTTTTATTTGCAAAGTGGCAAAACTCCTCCCGCTTTTTTCAAACTTATCTTAGCGCTATTTCTCCAATAATTATTTTAATTGCTTAATTTCATCCGCTAATTAATAATCCGAAATTTTTAATCTCTACCCTCATGATCAGGAAATTCCTTGCATTCCTTCTATGCGTTCTCAGTAGCACTGCAATAGCGCAAATAAGTCCTCAATGGGCTCGCTATTCGTCCATTTCTCCAGATGGCCAATATATTGCCTTCACATACAAAGGCGATTTATACAAAGTCGCTTCAAATGGAGGTGCAGCCATGCAGCTTACCTTCCACGATGCACATGATTATATGCCCGTATGGAGTAAAGATAGTAAGCAAATTGCCTTTGCATCAGACCGTTATGGCAATTTTGATGTATTCTTAATGCCGGCTGAAGGCGGTGCTGCTCAGCGACTTACTTTTCATTCGAATGATGAAATGCCATATTCCTTTAGTCATGATAATGCGAAAGTAATATTTGGCGGAGTACGATTAGATTTGGCTGAGCACAGACAATATCCTACCGGCTCACAACCTGAATTGTACACTGTTCCTGTAACGGGCGGGAGGGTAGATCAGCTTTTTACCGTTCCGGCAGAATATATTGCTGTGAGCAAGGATGGCAGCAAAATGCTGTACCATGATAAAAAAGGAGGGGAGAATGAATTTCGTAAGCACCAAATGTCTGCAATAGCCCGAGATATTTGGGTGTACGATTCAGCTTCAGATACGCATAAGATGATCTCTACTTTTTATGGTGAAGATCGCAATCCGGTATTTGCCGATAATGATCAAAGCTATTTTTACTTAAGTGAGCAAAGTGGCAATTTTAATATTCATAAGTCAAGCTTAGCGAATCCTTCTCAAAATCAGCAAATTACCAGTTTAGATACTCATCCTGTTCGCTTTCTTAGCATCGCTGAAAATGGTTTGATGGCTTTTAGCTACGATGGCGAGCTATACACCATTCGCGAAGGTGAAGAACCCAGTAAAGTGAATATTATCATCCGTACGCAAGCCAAAAGCAATAATGATAGCTATGTGCCTATAAATGGAGGTGTTCGTGAAATGGCTATTTCTCCAAATGGAAAGGAAATCGCATTTATATCTAGAGGTGAGGTGTTCGTAACTTCAGTAGATGGCTCGATGACAAAACGGATTACCAATACGCCAGAGCAAGAAAGCTTTTTGAAATTTATGCCTGACGGAAAATCATTGGTATATGCAAGTGAACGTGATGGTAGATGGCAAATATTCCAAAGTAAAAAAACGCGTGAGGGAGAGCCATATTTTTATGCTTCCACACTTATCGAAGAAACGCCTCTATTGAGCAACGCTAATGAAAATTACCTGCCGGAAATCTCACCTGATGGTAAGAAAATGGCCTTTGTTGAAAATCGTCGTACCTTGAAAGTGATGGATTTGGCAAGTAAAGAGACGGTAACTTTATTGACTCCGGATGAGCTTTTTCACATGCGTGATGGAGATCAATACTATACGTGGAGCCCGGATAGCAAATGGTTGCTAGCTAGCTACAGACCTACCATGTCCAATGGCGAAATTGTATTACTCGATGCTACTGGCGAAAGAGAAATGATCAACCTAACCAAAAGTGGCTATGGTGATAGCAGCCCAAAATGGGTAAACAATGGCAAGCAAATGCTGTGGTTTAGCAATCGCGATGGTTTGAAAAGCTATGCAACTAGCGGCTCGACTCAGGATGATGTGTATTCCATGTTCTTCACCAAAGAAGCTTGGGATAGATTCAATCTGAATAAAGAAGATTTTGCTTTGCTACAGGAAATCGAAAAAAGCAAAAAGGAAGATGAAAATAAGGATGAGAAAAAGGAAGATAGTAAAGCCGTAGCTGATCTTACTTTCGATTGGGATGATATGGAAGAGAGAAAGGCGAGGCTGACAATTCATTCATCTTCTTTGAGCGATGCGGTGCTTTCAAAAGATGGTGAGAAACTCTATTACCTAGCCAGATTTGAAGCCGGTATGAACCTTTGGAGCACTAACCTGCGCACTAAAGACACTAAGATGGAAATTGCCTTAGATGCAGGTGGTGGGAGTTTGGAATGGGATAAGGAAATGAAAAATTTATATCTCTTATCTGGCGGACGTATTTCCAAAATAAATGTAGAGTCCAATAAGAGAGAGAATATTAGCATCAGTGGTGAAATGACTTTGGATGTCGCTGCCGAGCGTGATTATATGTTCGAGCATGTGTGGCTACGAACTAAAGGCATGTTTTACACACCAGATATGCACGGTGTAGATTGGGACTTGATGAAAACAGAATATCAAAAATACCTCCAGCATATTGGCAATAGCTATGAGTTTTCGGAATTGCTAAGTGAGATGCTGGGAGAATTGAATGTATCGCATGCAGGAGCTCGCTATAGCAATAGCATTCCACAAGCAGATGCAACCGCTAGTTTGGGTATCTTCATGGATTATAAGCATAAAGCAGACGGAATCTTAATAAGTGAAATCATCAAAGGTGGGCCATTAGATAAGGCTGATTTGAATGTGAAAGCGGGTATGATTATCGAAAAAATTGACGGTGAAGTAATTTCTGCCGATAGAGATATTGCACAATATCTAAATAGAAAAGCAGGCAATTTCACTTTGATTGAGCTTTTGGATCCAGCCAATAATTCTCGTTCGCAAGTTACTATCAAGCCGATTTCATTGGGTGCTGAAAACCAATTGCTTTACAAGCGTTGGGTGAAGAAAAATCAAGAGGAAGTAGAAAAAGCTAGTGGAGGTAAATTGGGCTATGTCCACATCCCTGGCATGAGCGATGGCCCATACAGAAATGTGTATGAGGAAATGATGGGCAAATTCCATGACAAGGAAGGCGTGGTTGTGGATACCAGATTCAATGGTGGTGGTGACTTAGTGGCTGATTTGGCGATGTTCTTCACTGGCGAGAAGTTCCTGACCTATGCCACAGAAGCTAGAGATGTGGGTTATGAACCAACTTTCCGTTGGACTAAGCCAACTTTGGCCATGTTCAATGAAGGCAATTACAGCGACGGCCATTGTTTTGCTTGTGGCTATACCGACTTAAAAATTGGTAAAACCGTAGGAATGCCTGTACCAGGTACATGTAGTTTTGCTGGCTGGGAAGGTTTACCTGATGGCACTCGCTGGGGTGCTGTGCCGATAAGTGCGAAAAATAAAGCCGGTGAATGGCTAGAAAACAATGAAACCAAACCGCAATTCCAAGTGAAGAATATGCCTGGTGTAGTAGATAAAGGCAGAGATCAGCAATTGGAAAAAGCCGTAGAGGAATTGCTCAAAGACGTGCAATAAGTAGATTTTAATAATTTTTGAAAAGGCCTTCAATCTTAGATTGGAGGCCTTTTTTAATTCAACTGGAGCTAAAAAATAATAATCCTTTGCGCCTCCGCGACTTTGCGAGAATAAATATCACGCAAAGCCGCAAGGACGCAAAGAAATGACTTCGTGATTTTAATTAATATGCTTCTATAAAATTGGTAAATTGCCTTTAGAAATAATTTACCACCATGATCAATAAAAGTGAATACCCGGTTTCATTGAAACTAAGAATCGACTGGAGTGAGTTGGATTACTTTGGACATGTGAATAATGTGTCTTTCTACAAGTACATCCAATCGTCGAGGGTCAATTATTGGGATCAAATAGGTCTTACTGAATCTCATCGCAAAACGAATATTGGCCCATTGCTAGCTTCTTGCAAATGCGATTTCCGAATGCCACTTTACTTTCCCGGCGAAATTACTATTATGGCTAAAGTGGCCTTTATTGGTAATACAAGCTTTAGTTTTCAGCATCTTATCCTAAACGATAAAGGAGAAGTCGCCGCAGAAGGTCAAGATATTATGGTAATGTTCGATTTCAATAAGAATGAGAAAGTAAGCTTTCCTATTGATTTGAAGCAGAAAATTGAAGCGCTGGAAGGGAAGGGTTTTTAGTAAAAATATATCTCGCAAAGCCGCATAAGGCGCAAAGAAGGATCGCAAACCTTTGCGAGATACCACCTTAGCGTAAGAATCTTTCTCGTAAAACCATAAAGAGATGACAGAAAACGAAATATCCAAAATAGTAGTCAATACAGCTTATGACATTCACGTGAATTTAGGGCCTGGATTATTGGAGTCTGTTTATGAGGAGATTATGTTTTATGAATTGGTTAGGCAAGGGCTCAAAGTAGAAAAGCAAAAGGCTATTCCTGTAATTTGGGATAGTATAAAAATGGAGCTGGGATTTAGAGCTGATTTGATCGTCGAGAACAAAGTGATTGTGGAATTGAAATCAGTTGAAACAATTGCTCCTGTTCATCCCAAGCAATTGCTTACTTACTTGAAGATTACCGGATTAAAACTTGGACTGCTGATCAATTTCAATGAAAAGCTCATTAAGAACGGAATAACTCGAATTGTAAACAATTTATAAACTTAGCGCCTTATGCGGCTTTGCGTGAGAAAAATATTCTCGCTAAGGCGCATAAGACGCAAAGATATTTTAACCTTCCAACTTCATTTCTCCACCAATATTTCAGCACCAATACAAGACTCTGGGATTCCAAATGCATGAACCAAAGGCACGGCATCTTGACGGATTTCCCAGCATAATTGGTTTACCATTTTGCGAATTGCTTTGGTTTTGCTGCCCTCCATATATCCTTGTTCCAAATACCAGCCTCTGTTTTTCTCTATTTGTGATAGGGCAAACAAATCACAGAGCTTCTTCAAAGTAGCTTTCAGTTTCGGGTCAGTAGTTTTCTCCACCTGCAATACAAATTGCTCCAAAACCACACGTTCAATGTAAGCTTTCCCAACATTGAATAAATGATGCTGACTTACATTCATAGCATCGAAAGAGTCCATTCCACTGTCAATATGTCGCTTTAGTCTTTGTGCAGCAGAGCTCACAATTTCTCTGTCACGATAATGGAAAGCACTGAGATGAAACTCCACATCGAGCAAATGTTCATCGCTTGTTTTCCTTACAGTAAATGGATTTTTTTCTCGAATGGAAGTCTTGGCTTGATCGGCTAAATAATTGAAAATGGTAATCATATTCATCTCACCAAATTCCTTTTTGAAAGTTGTAAGCCTACTTTTTGCGACCAATTGCATCAGTACGGTATTATCACCTTCGAATGTGGTATAAATGTCTGTATCAGCTTTAAGCGCATCAATCCGATTTTCCGATAAGTATCCCTTTCCTCCGCAAGCTTCTCTACATTCCTGCAAAGTGGCTGTGGTGTTCCAAGTTGCAAATGCTTTAAGTCCGGCAGCCAAAGCTTCTATTTCCTGCATATCTTCCTCAGTTCTATTTAGGAAGCGATAGGTGAGGTATTGCAAAGCAAAATGAAGTGCGTAAGCATTTGCTAGCAAAGGCATCAACCTTCGCTGATGCATGCGATAATTAAGAATGGGCACTTCCTCACCACCTTCAGGACCAAATTGTCGACGTTGGTTTCCATAGCGGATGGCGATGGTAAGTCCGGTTTTGGCTGCTGATAATCCGGAACGAGGTATGCCAATCCTCCCGCCCACAAGTGTTCCCAGCATGGTGAAGAACCTACGATTATCACTACTAATGGGACTTTCAAATTCACCCTTGTCATTTACGCTGGCATATTTGTCAAGCATATCTGATTTGGGAATTTCTACTTGATCGAAGCTAATGACTCCATTGTCTACTCCATTCAATCCCATTTTCTTCCCGCAATCTTCAATGCTTACTCCTGGGTGCAATTTACCCATTTTATCACGCAGTGGAACCACAAATGCATTCACCCCATAATCTTTTCCATCGATTATTAACTTGGCAAAAACAGTTGCCATTTGGCCATGTAATGCTGCATTTCCAATGTATTCCTTTTGAGCTAATTTATGTGGAGTGTGGATGGTAAAGGTCTTACTGTCATGCTTGTAAGTAGCTGTCGTTTCAATGCCTTTCACATTCGATCCATGATTGGTTTCCGTCATGGCAAAACAACCGGGCAATTGAAGTTTGCCTATTTTATTAAGGTACTTTTTGTGATGTTTTTCGGTACCAAGCGACTGAATACTCATTCCCCATAGACCAAATTGGACCCCGAATTTGATAACCATACTAAGGTCATGATAACTCAGCGTTTCCATAATGCTGAAATAGGCTTTCATATCTCCACCGCCACCAAATTGGGTAGGATAGGCCATTGCTCCCAAACCTTCTTTGGCGAGGATTTTACACCATTTCAATACTTGTTCGCGATAGGCTTTGAGATTGGAGGGATCTACATACGCAAATTCAGGTCGAGTAATGACCAATTTCACCTTGCCAATAATATCCGATTGGTCGCCATCAAGCAAAGCCTGCATTTGCTCAATATCGAATGAGCTTTGCGTATTATGACTTGTGGTGATTGTATCGTGGCCGGCTGTATAAAGGAAAATGGCCTCTTTGCTGATAATTCCAAGCTTCTTTTCTAGTTTATCTAAATCATTCTTAATATCTGAAAATGATTCAGATATATTCGATTTAAGATGTTTTTTGGCTAATTGGAAACTGATGTCGCTTAACTTTTCAATTTCGATAGCATCGACTATAGCAGATTTGATTTCACTTTCCCAAAGATGCAATTCGGATGCAGCGGGAGGATTTTGGGCTTGAAGCTTTGAGAGTAGAAATGTTTTCTCAGTCTTTTCAAGCCATTTGGCTTGGTTGATATATTTGCTGAGCACTTTGACTTCGAGTTCGCTCAGATTGGCATCAGCCCAAACGGTGTGGAACAAAGGAAGAAATACGGAAATCGAAGGATGCTGTGAAATTGAAAATAAATTTGCCATCCCTTAATTTACTCTATTCATTCAAAATAGATATAGGATGGCAAAGATATTTTCAAGAATTGGCGAAATTTGTCTTAGTTACTCTCTAATTTCTCTTTCAAGTTATTGAGTCCTTCAGAAAGATCTGCGCCGAGCATCTCTTCCATATCCATAAATAGTAGCATGAGGTTCATTGGATATGTCATTTTCCCATTGATGCCCCATTTCACGGTAGTTTGGTTCATGCCGGCACTTTCGGTGATCATATACGCTTGGCTAGTAGATTCAACTGGTTCGAGAAAACGCAATTCATAATTGATTCTTTCACCTTCTACAATGGCGATAATTTCTTGCTCGCCTTTGCCTACATCGTCAGATTCACTTTCCCAAGCGGACACGAAACCTACTGCTCCATCTGTTCCTCGAAAATCCTTTTTCATATTCGGATCCATCGAAGCCCATTTGCTAAATTCATCTTGGTTGCGAAGGTATTTTATATAATCAAATACCTCTGATTTGGAACGGTTGATAGTAACCTCCCGCTCAACAGCATAATTGCCATCTACAAAGATTGCAGCTACCAAAACCAGCGCAATAATGCTGGCTAAGCCAATTAGGATAATTTTTAATGCTTTCATGGTGTGATTATTAATTTATTTGGTTCTTCCTTCTACAATTTTGTCGTATTCAATATCATTCGGTTCCCATAATTCAATCTTATTGCCCTCAGGATCGAGGATATGAACGAATTTTCCATATTCGAAAGCTTCGATTTCATCACAAATGGTGACGCCTTCAGCACGCAATTGTTCTACAAGCCATTCCAAATTTTCAACTCTATAATTGATCATAAAGTCCTTTTTGGATGGCTCCATGTGTTTAGTGTTTTCACTCATGGTACTCCATTGACTGAAGCCCTTCTTATCAGGATTGTCAGCTTGGCGCCATTCGAAATTGGTTCCATAGTCATCGGTTTGTAATCCCAAATGCTCTCCATACCATTGCTTCATAGCTTTTGGATCTTTGCATTTGAAGAATATTCCACCGATGCCTGTTACTCTTTTGGTCATAATTGATTATCAGTTTCCTGTTGGATTGATTAAGAATTTCTTAATAGGATTTACGTGTGAAAACTGCCACAATGGCCGAAGTGAGAATCCCGACAACAAATGCAAAAATTGTGGAAATAAGGATATAATTATTCAAATTGAAATAAGCCTCAGCTTCTTCACGACTTTGCAGGCCAGTTTCCACAGCCATTTCAATTATATTAGGGAAATACTCTGGGCTGATTACATTATGCGTAATGATCTGAGCAATTGGGGTAAGGACAGTCACTACTATTGTGATGATAAAGCCTGCTTTGAATCCTTGTTTCCAGCTCATGGTGCCACTAAAGGCATTTTTTCGCTTATCTAAAAGTGCTAATACATAAATTGCAATAGCAACGATAGAAAAGAAATTGGTATAAGTCGCATGCTTGTCTAAGTGCTCACTATGCAGCCCAAATTGCTTTTCAAGGAACATCCAAAGGAGTGTTGCGAGGATAAAAATAATTCCCCATTTGATTTCAATACTGTACTTTTTCATGGTGGTATTTGATAGTAGAAATGAAATTTCAACCAATTCTATGAGAAAGTCAATAAATGGGAAATAAAAATACCAAAAGACTACAAAATTGATTGAAGCCTTTTGGTATAAATATATAATTCGATTATCCTCCCGCTTGAGGAGTGCCAAATACGCCGAGCAAGTCTAAGACAACAAGGAATATCACAACAGGGCAAACGAACTTGATAAAGAATATCCAGAAGGCTCTTTTCCAGCCATTGAAACCCGGAGCGCCAAGGGCGAGCTCATTTGCATAGGTTTGGATGCTTTTTACCCAGCCCGTATATAAGCTCAACATTAAACAGACTACCACTACGGCGACCGTTCCAAAGAAGAAATCCATCAAATCGAAAAAACCAGTTTTTACAATGCCGAAGAAATTCAAACTCATGGTATTGAATATGTTGCCTTCGATAGATGAAATGGCTGATGGGATGGACAGTACCATTGCAGCAATGCCCACTGTCCAAGCGGCTTTTTTGCGTGTCCATTTTTTCTCATCAATCAAATACGCAACTGGGACTTCTAGCATGGAAATACTGGAAGTAAGTGCAGCGACAAATAAGAGCAAGAAAAACAATGCGCCAATAATTGCTCCGCCGGTCATTTGATCAAACACTGTAGGCAATACATCGAAAACCAAAGCCGGGCCGGAAGCAGGGTTTTTGCCAAAAGCGAATACAGCTGGGAATACCATCAAACCACCCATTAAAGCTACTGATGTATCCATCCCTACAATCCAGCTTGCGGAAGTAATTGCGTTGTTCTTTTTCGATAAATAGGATCCGTAAGTGATCATTAGCCCCCAGCCAACAGATAAGGAGAAAAATGCTTGGCCTAATGCAGCCAACACAACTTTTCCATTGATTTTAGAGAAATCTGGTTCTAGGTAATATCTAATCCCTTCGGAGGCACCCGGCAAGGTGATGCTGCGAATTGAAATAAAGATGATAATCAGAAACAGTAAAGGCATAAGATAAATTGATGCTTTTTCAATACCTCCTGAGATTCCTTTTACCACAATCAAAATGGTGATTAGGATAAAGAGAAAACATAGAGGAATCACATACATGGGAGTTTCTTGGAATACCTCGAAACTAATAGGAACATTTAATAGCTCTGTGAAAATGTAACCAATTGTCCAACCTGCAATTACCGAGTAATAGCTTAAAACAAAGAAGCACACCATTACACAAATAACACCGGCCAATTGCCAAAACTTATTACCACCACTACTTCGAATTGCTCCAATAGGGTTTTTGCCACTATTTCGGCCAAGGCTGATTTCATTGAGTAATAGCGGGAGGCCAATTAGCAAAACGCAAAGGATATACACGAAGACAAAGGCCCCGCCTCCGTTTTCACCAGTGATGTATGGAAAGCGCCAAATATTGCCTAGACCAACGGCAGAACCTGCCGCTGCCATGATGAATCCAAAGCCAGAACCCCATTGGCCTCGGTTTTCGGTTGATGTTGCTTGAGTAGCCATTTCTATTTTAAATTGATTGGTTGATTATTTAATAAATGATTAGGCATGAACGGCTTTAGCTTCTTTTTTAACCTCCCGCTTCATTAGATCGACCATGATAGGTGATGCAATAAATATGGAAGAAAAAGTACCGCCGATGATGCCAACAAACAGCGCAAATGAAAATCCTCTAAGAACTTCACCACCAAATATTAACAGCACTAATACGACGACTAGTGTGGTGAATGAGGTAATTAAGGTTCTGCTCAAAGTCTGATTTATTGCTTCATTGATCACTTGTGTTTTTTGACTGGATTTATGATTTTGCAATCGCTCTCTAATCCTGTCGAAAACCACTACGGTGTCGTTAATGGAATACCCAATTACCGTAAGAATAGCGGCCATAAATACTTGATCAATCTCAAAGTTTGCACCCAAACTATTGGCAATGGCAAATGCCGCAATTACAAACATTGCATCATGTATAAGCGCAATAATGGAGGCTAAGGAATATTCCCATTTTCTAAATCTGATTAGAATGTAAATGAATATGGCGATCAGCGACCAAATGATTGCTTTGTAGGAAGAGGACTTGATGTCGTCGGCCACTGAAGCGCCAACTTTTGAAGTGCCTTCAATTTTGAAGGAATCATCTATATTGGATGCGCCATTTTCATTATATGTAAACCCCGTAATATTCTCTAAGCTGCTTACTAATTTATCTTCAACTAGGATATCAGCTTCATTACTGCTTTCATTTACCAAATAGGAGGTAGTGATTTTTACCGTATTGCTCGATCCGTACGTTTTTACTTCGACAGAGCCATCAAATTCATTATCTAGGTCTACTTTTAATTCGGAAGGAATTACGCTTTCGGTAAATCCTACGATATAAGATCGGCCACCTGTAAAATCAACTCCAAGCTTTAATCCATTGAACAAGATTAATATAAGTCCAAGGCCAATAATTGACGTGGAGAATAGATAAGCTATTTTTCTTTTTCCAAGGAAATCAAAATTCAAGTCTTTGATTCGGTTGAAAGCAAGCTTTGTTTCAAAACTGATCTTACTTTGCTCACCTTTCTTGGTAAGGAAATAAAGAATTACTCTTGTGATATAAACGGCTGTGAAAAATGAAGCTACAATACCAATCATAAGTACAACTGCAAAGCCTTTTACAGGTCCTTGGCCTATGCTGTATAATATTGCACCGATAAGGAGAGTCGTTGCATTTGAATCTAATATTGCGCTAAATGCCTTGTCATATCCAAGTTTTATGGATTCTAACAGGCCTTTTCCATTTCGTCGTTCTTCTCGAATTCTTTCGAAAATAAGCACATTGGCATCGATAGACATACCGATTGTTAATACAATACCTGCAATTCCCGGCAGGGTAAGGGCAGTACCGATTTGAGCCAAAATACCAAGGATAAAGAAAATATTGAAGATCAACGCCACATTGGCAACCAAGCCTGCACGGGCGTAATAGCCAAGCATAAATAACACAACTATGCCAAGTCCTGCAATCATAGAGGACAATCCTTGAAATTGAGCTTCTTGACCTAGGGTAGGGCCAATCATGGCTTCTTCCACAATTTGGGTAGGAGCAGGTAATGCGCCAGCTTTCAGAATGTTAGCTAAGTCTTTTGCTTCTTCGATTGTGAAATTCCCTGTGATTTCTGAATTTCCGCCTGGAATCTCACCTTGCACTGTCGGTGCAGTGTAAACGTAGTCGTCCAATACGATGGCAATTCTTCTGCCTTGGTTTTCACCAGTAAGCTTTTTCCATTGGCGAGCACCTTCTGCATTCATTTGCATGCTTACTGCTGGTTTCGAAGTTTGATCCAGCGTCTGCATCGCAGCAGTTACCACATCACCTTCCAATGGAGCTCTTTCACCTCTGGTTGTTTTGATGGCGTATAGCTCCAATACTTCATTTCCAACTTGTGCTGAAGCCGGTTTCACAGCCCATAGAAACTTGGTATTCGATGGGATTACTTGAGCAACTTGCTCGCTATTTAAAAGCTGATTGATTCGCATAGTGTCTTTCAGCAAATAGCTCAGACCATAACCTGGTTGCAGCAATTCAATAAACTCAGAATTCTGATTTTCAAGTTTTTGGCTAGAATCGGTCAAAGCCAATTCCTTTTCCAAATCGGATAAATTGCTTGTATCCAATGAGGTGCTGCTAGGTAATGATTGAGTAATTCCGCTTGCCAACAGTTGGCTATTGATATTTTCGATGGTCGAAGCTATTTCGGAAGTTTCATATACTTCCCAAAACTGTAACTTGGCTACTCCTTGCAGTAGCTTCCGCACTCGCTCTGGGTTGTCAACTCCAGGAAGTTCTATTTGTATCCTCCCGCTGTTTTGTATGCGTTGGATATTTGGATTGGATGTGCCAAATCGATCTATCCTAGTTCTCAAGATATTGAAAGAACGATCTAGCGCATTTTCAACTTCAGCATTAATAATGTTCAAAATTTCCGAATCAGTCGAATTGATCGTAATTCTATCTGCATTCGCTGAATTAGCAAAATACTCGCTCAATGGAATATTAGGCAATTCCTTAGTGAATGATTGATAAAAGTAATCTACAAAATTGCCATTTCCAGTCTTTGACAATTCTACGGCATTTGCTATTGCTGATTGGAGTTTTGAGTCTTCAAGATTACCGGCTAAGCCTTTAATAATCTCAGCTTGTGATACTTCCAAGGTTACATGCATGCCACCCAGCAAATCCAGTCCAAGGCCAAGTTCAGTCTCTTTTACTTCTTTGAAGGTGAAATTTGCACCAAGTATTCTATACACAGGCAACCTCCACACTGAATCGAGATATTGCTGCTTTTTAATAAAATTGACTGTGCCATCAGCTTGAGTGGCCTGGAGTGTTGCTTGTTCGCGCACTCTGCCCGATGCAATGGTAAATGATAGGTAATACAAGCATAAAGCTGTAATCACCAGTGTGATAAACACAATAAAATTCTTGTTTTTCATTTTCTTAATAAAAAATCATCAAAATAATTTAGGAATAGGGTAGGAGTAATTCGTCTGATGGATTCAGATCAATTTTACTCCAGCATTTGATGATGAATTACTAAGGAGCGTTTGTGCAAATAACAAACTCAAGGATTGTCTGCAGGTGAGCTTGAACGCCTAAAACCTGCGGGAGGATAATTTTTTTGGTGAATAATAAATCTCTAAGTGTATAAAGATTTTGGTCTACACTTGTAAATAATTGAAGCTGAAACTGTGCAGGATTTATTACTCTTATTTTGGGTTGAACCGCCTGAAAAGTATCGCTGAAGTTTGAATCTAAGGAAGTTAAATATTCTGAAGAATCGCTAATTTTTACTTCGTGTTCTGCTTGAGCTGTGAGCGAGATAAACAAAAAAGTAACGGCAAGAAAAGTAGCGATACTTTGCTTTAGGATTGGAAGATTTGGAAACCCTAACTTTTTCACGATGCAATGTTAACGTATAAGAATTGAATTCAGTTGAGCGAGATTAATATTTATTTTTTTGAAAATTTAAATGCCTTTATTTTTTAAATTTTGGCCATTATCCTTAATCTCAACAAAGATTAAATCAACGAACAAATTAGAAAGCAGGAGTGTTTTGCAATCGGAAATACCGTTCTAATATTCCCAATCTGAGTGAAAAATATATTCAATCAATAATTTTGATAAGCTAGATAATGACATTGAAAAGCATAAATCCCTACACTGGTGAGCAGATCGCTAGTTATAAGAAACACACAGAAAAAGAATTAAATGAAATCTTAGATCAATCTGCTGAAGCTTATAATAAATGGAAGAAAGTATCCATAGAAGAAAGAGCCAAGCTAATGCTGAAAGCTGCTGAGCTATTAGAAAAAAATGAATCGAAATATGCAAAAACCATCACATTGGAGATGGGCAAACCTCTATCGGAATCAATAGCTGAAATCCAAAAGTGCGCCTGGGTTTGTAAATACTATGCCGAGAATGCAGCAGAATTTCTTCAAAGCAAAACCATTGAAACGGATGCCTATAAAAGCTATGTGAGATACGATCCTCAAGGAACAGTTTTCGCCATAATGCCATGGAATTTCCCATTTTGGCAAGTATTGCGTTTTGCTGCGCCAACTTTAATGGCTGGGAATACGGCGCTTTTAAAGCATGCTTCGAATGTATTTGGCTCAGCTACACATATTGCAGAACTCTTCGTAGAGGCCGGCTTCCCAAAAGGCGTGTTTCAAAATCTATTAATCGATCATGATCAGACGGAAATGGTTGTAAAGCATAGAGCTGTATCTGCGATCACGCTTACTGGAAGTGAAAAGGCAGGTAGTGCTGTGGCAGCTTTGGCTGGCAAATATTTGAAGCGATCCTTGTTGGAGCTTGGCGGCAGCAATGCCTTTATCGTGGCCGAAGATGCCGATATAGATAAAGCGATTGAAATTGGATTGATGGCTCGAATGCGAAACAATGGACAAAGCTGCATTGCAGCCAAGCGCTTTATTTTGGTTGGGAATACATATGAGCGTTTTATGCCAAAATTTAAGGGAGCCGTATCCAAGCTGAAAATTGGTGATCCATTGGAAGAAGGAACGCAAATAAGTGTGCTCGCTAGAGAAGATTTAGCTGAGGATTTGGAAAAGCAGGTGAAAAAATCTGTAGAAATGGGTGCTGAAATATTGATAGGTGGAGAAAGAAAAGGAGCACATTACGAACCGACTATATTGGTGAATGTGCAGCCGGGAATGCCAGCATTTGATGAGGAGACTTTTGGGCCAATGGCCGCAATTATCAAAGCCGCAACTATAGATGAAGCTTTTGAGTTGGCCGCCAAATCTAAATTTGGATTGGGATTGACTTTATTTAGCGAGGATATTGAAAAAGCACAAAGCTATGCTGATAGAGTAGAGGACGGAGCATTTTTTATAAATGAATTGGTGAAGTCAGATCCGAGATTGCCATTTGGAGGGACAAAAATATCTGGCTATGGAAGGGAACTGTCGCGGGAGGGTTTATTGGAATTTGTGAATGTGAAAACAGTCTTCGTAAATAAATAAATCGGAAAATATTGCGGGAGGATTAGCTTTTCTTTTTTCTCCCGCTTTCTTGCTTTATTGGGCATTCAAAATCATTCGTATATTTCGGAATGTTATTAGCCATTGATGCAGGCAATACCAATATCGTATTTGCCATATACACAGGTACAGAATGGACGCGAGAATGGAGATTCGAAACGCATCCTATCGTGCCAGCATTAGAGTATGAAAAATTCCTTCGCTTTTGTTTTCTAGAGAATGGCTTTAAAATCGACCAAATAGATCGAGTAGTAATCAGCACTGTAGTTCCGCAAATCACAGGTATTTTGGAGGATTTGTCCAAGAGAATGTTTGGTATAGAGGCGCTTACAATCGGGATGACTTGTTATCCTCAATTGGAAATCAAACTGAATAACCCCGAAGAAATTGGAACCGATTTGGTGGCGAATGCGGTAGCCGCTTGGACCAGATTCAATAATGCTTGTATCATAGTAGATTTTGGCACTGCTCTTACTTTCACTATTGTAGATTCCAAAGGAAGCGTAATCGGCGTATCCATTGCACCTGGATTGCGCACGGCAGTAAAAGCACTCTCATCTAATACTGCCAAATTGCCATATGTACCATTGGAATTACCTAAAACCGCAATAGGAAATGATACTGTATCTGCCATACAATCAGGTATATTGCTAGGCTACACTTACATGGTTAAAGGAATGATCGGCCGAATTAAATCTGAAGTAAGCGACTCTATGAAAGTAATTGCTACTGGCGGAATGTCCAGCATTCTGCATAATCTGGAAGGTGAATTTGATATAATTGACCGACACCTTACCCTAGATGGAATGCGCATAATAATGGATGCAAACTCATAGATTAACAGGTTTAAATAATATTGTTCATCTTCACAAACTCTCCTTCCTTATTCTAGTTGAAATAAAAATACGCAAACCAATTCAGCTTTTGGCTAGTTAGTTTTATTCCAATCACTTGAAAATCATAGTTAAATAGGTCAATAACATTTTTACTTAAGGCTATTTTTTAGTTTTCAAGGTAAAAATATTTCAGTAAAGTGAAATTTTAACCACTTAGCACTCGTTCTTGGACTGATATTACTGGTTTTCGTTCAAAAGTCAATAATAAATAAGAGCGTTTGAAAAATTGGAATATGAATTGATAATGAAAATCCAGTTTGCCAAAATCAATGACTTTAGATAAACAAACAAAAGTATGGAGAATAAATACACAAAAATTAAAACAATGGTCAGTGTATTCGACCAATACGGAATAGCTCCCGTTTCCAAAGTGAAGAAGAAGGATTTTGTGAATGATTTAGGTTTTGATAAAGTGTATGTAGAAGGTCTGTTCTACGACGTAGAGAGAGCAATGCATGTGGACTTAGATGCTAATGAAGTAGAACTACTTCATACTCCTAATGATTTGATGAATTACATCCTTACAAAATCTAATTAGTCAAAGTTTACAATCGTAATGATTTGAATGCTCCTAAGAATCCGAATTCTTAGGAGCATTTTTCTTTAGAAAAAATCACCTTCCATAAAGCATTGTGTGCACTCAAAAATTTTTGAAAGGTTTTAGATAAAATTTAAAACCTTTTTGGCTTAAATCTGTATTGATAGTATTACTTTTATTTATAGCTTAAAAGCTTTGAGTATGCATGATATACTATCGAAAATGAATGTTCAAGTGAATAATCATATTTACTTGAAGGATCCTGAATCAAGCGAGTTGGGTCGGAAGATTTTGGAAACGAGTATTTCCTTAATTGATGAGCTCGGTTTTGAGGAGTTTACATTTCGCAAACTTGCCAAGGAAATTAATTCTACAGAAGCTTCTATCTATCGCTATTTCGAAAATAAGCATAAGCTTTTACTTTATTTATCATCGTGGTACTGGGGTTGGATGGAGTATAGATTGGCTTTTTGTACTGCCAATATTCAATCTGCTGAGCAGAGACTTGAGAAAGCGATTCAGCTAATAACTGAAAATTTCCAAGAAGCAGAAAATTCTACTCCCATTGATAAGACCAAGCTAAATAGGATTGTAATCTCTGAATCATCAAAATCTTACCTTACAAAAGTGGTAGATCAAGAAAATAAGATTGGTGCATTTGCCGGTTACAAAAAGCTAGTAGCTAAGATCGCGGATATTGTATTAGAGATTAATCCGACCTACAAATACCCGCACATGCTCATATCTACAATTATAGAAGGTGCGCATCTTCAACGGTATTTTTCTGAACATCTTCCAAGGTTGACAGATTCACATAAAGGCGAAGACTCAATTAAGAAGTTTTATAGTAGTCTGGTCTTCAGTTCTATTAAGTATTAAATTTTGTATTCAAGCAATATTTTGCATTCCAAATGGATAATAATTTCAAAAAGACAATAAGTCCAACAGAACGGTTCTGGCGATTACTTAAACCCGATCGCAAGGAAATTCGAGATGTATATATTTATTCCATATTTAATGGTTTGGTGTACTTGGTTATTCCATTGGGTATCCAAGCGATTATTAACTTAATTCAAGGCGGGAGGGTAAGTACAGCATGGATCATCCTAGTGATCTTAGTCGTATTTGGTATTGCGTTGATTGGTATTTTTCAGATTTTCCAACTGAGGATTACAGAGAATCTTGAGCAAAGGATATTCACTAGAGCATCTTTTGAGTTTGTGTATCGCATTCCGAAAATCAAAATGGAGGAACTGTATAAACACTATGCTCCAGAATTGATGAACAGGTTTTTTGATACTCTTACAGTTCAAAAAGGGTTATCCAAGATTCTGATTGAATTCTCAATTGCTTCCCTTCAAATTTTATTTGGACTAATACTATTATCATTTTACAATTCCTTTTTCATCATTTTTGGTCTTATTCTGGTTCTTTTGGTTTTTGCCATATTTAGATTTACAGCACGTAGAGGTTTGGAAACAAGTCTAGAAGAATCTAAACACAAGTACCGTTTGGTTCATTGGCTGGAGGAAGTAGCGCGTACGTCAAATACGTTCCGTATGGCGAGTAATTCTGATTTGGCGCTGAATAAAGCAAATTCTCACGTTGGAGCATACCTAAATGCTCGAGAAAGCCATTTCAAAGTGTTAGTTCAGCAGTATTCAATGTTGGTGATTTTCAGAGTTTTAGTAGCTACTGGATTATTGGCCATTGGGGGCTATTTGGTAATGGATCAGCAATTGAATATTGGGCAATTTGTCGCCGCAGAAATCATCATCTTAATGATTATCAGCTCAGTAGAAAAACTGGTTTTCAATCTGGAAACAATTTATGATGTGCTTACAGCATTAGAAAAAATAGGTCAGGTTACCGATTTGGAGCTGGAGAAGCATAAGGGAATGGACTTGAATCATGAGCTCAATGGAACTGGAATTGATATTGAATTAGATAAAGTATCATTTACCTATCCTGGACAAGATGTACAAGTTTTAAATGATGTGAATCTGAAAATTGCGGGAGGTGAAAAATGGCTTATTACAGGTGAAAATGCCTCTGGAAAAAGCACATTAATTTACCTAATAGCCGGCTTGTATAACTTAAAGAAGGGCAGGTTTTCTGTAAATGACATACCGATAGAAAATTTTAATATGTTATCCTATAGAGCGTTAATAGGTACTTGCTTAAGTTCTGAGCAATTGTTTGAGGGTACAGTATTGGAAAACATACAAGTAGGTAGAGAGGATGCTAGTTTCGAAAATGTAAAATGGGCGGTTAAAAATTTAAACTTATTAGACTATGTCAAGAGTTTGCCAAAAGGATATGACACTCAGCTTGACCCACTTGGTAATAAATTGCCAAAAAGTATTATTCAGAAATTTTTGATTGCGAGATCTATCGTTACTAAGCCTAGACTTTTGCTCCTGGAGGATGCATTTGAGTATCTAGATGAAGAAGACAAAAGGAAAATCATTGATTTTCTATTCTTAGACGAGCATTTATGGACCCTTATCGCAACTTCATCGGATCAATACATGGCCAAATTGGCCGATAATATTGCCATCATGAACAATGGAATGATACAAAGAACTGGAAGCTATCAAGAGTTGAAGCCGTTTTTTAATTCAAAAGGAGGTGATCATGCTTAATATTTCTCCAAATAGTATAATGGACATTGTAGATAAGCAGAAGTTCTCTTCATTTGCTTTGGTTAATAAAAGAAGTACTGGAAAGCTGCTTATTCGACTTCTCACAGTTTTTGCAGGAATTGGATTAGTGTTTATGTTTTTGCCATGGACACAAAATATCCGAGCTGATGGAAAAGTAATTGCTCTAAAACCCGAGCAAAGACCTCAATCAATTCAGTCTGTAATAGGCGGGAGGATCGAAAGTTGGTACGTGCAAGAAGGTGACTATGTAGTTAAAGGCGATACGATCCTTTTCATCTCCGAAGTAAAAGACCAATACTTTGATCCTGAAATTCTGATAAGAACTAATGAGCAGATCGGCTCTAAGCAAAATGCTGTAGAGGCATATTCTAATAAGGTGACTGCATTGGAAAGTCAAATTGCTGCATTACGGGATTCTAGAGAACTTAAACTTCAACAAGCTGAAAATAAAATTACTCAAGCAAGACTGAAGGTTATAAGCGATAGCATAGATTTCGAAGCAGCGAAAATTAATTTTGAGATTGCTAAAAATCAGCAGGATCGAAGTGTAGAATTGCTCGAATCGGGATTAATATCACTGGCAGATTTTGAAAGCAGGAAACTCAAATTTCAACAGGAAAATGCGAAACTTATTTCAGCTGAGAATAAATTGCTTACATCTCGCAATGAGTTGATTAATACAGAAGTTGAAATAAATAGTATTGAAGCAAGCTTTGAAGATGCCATAGCCAAAGCTCAGTCAGACAAGTTTACAGCAATGTCTAATATGTTTGATTCTGAGGCTACAACAAGTAAGCTGCAAAATGAATTTAAAAACTACTCTATTAGGCGCTCTCTTTATTACGTCACAGCTCCGCAAGACGGATATATTACTCAGGTGATTGAATCCGGTATTGGAGAAACAGTGAAAGAAGGTCAGCAGATCTTGACGATTATGCCATCTGAGTATGATTTGGCAGTTGAGATGTTCATCAAACCACTTGACCTCCCGCTCTTACAAAAGGGACAACCAGTGCAAATCCAATTCGATGGTTGGCCAGCAATTGTTTTTTCCGGCTGGCCAAATACAAGTTATGGTACGTATTCGGGCAATGTTTTAGCAATGGACAATTTTGCAAATGCAAATGGTCTTTATAGAATATTAGTTACTCCCGATTCTACAAGCTATCCTTGGCCAGATGCGCTTCGAGTTGGTGCAGGGGCTACAAGTATGGTGCTTCTCAAAGATGTGCCAATCTACTATGAGCTATGGCGTAATATCAACGGTTTCCCGCCAGACTATTACAAACCAGCACCAATGCTAACACAAGGCCAATAATTAAATAATGGCGAAAGATATATTTATTACTCAAGCATCTTTAAGATTTATGTTCAATAAATGGCTTATCGGAATTTTTATACTTCTATGTAGTATGCAATCTTTTGCCCAAGTGGATACTAGTCGCGTATTGGGTTTTGAGGAGTACATGGAAATTGTGATGACCAACCATCCACTTGTTATACAAGCCGACTTGGAAGCAGAAGGAGGTAAAGCTGCTTTACAAAGAGCAAGAGGAAATTTCGATCCAAAAATTGCGGGCAACCTAAATGAGAAGAATTTTAAAGGTGATGAATATTATCGACTGATAGATGCTGGCTTGAAAGTGCCTACATGGTTTGGGATGGAAGTAGTAGGTGGTTATGAGCAAAATCAAGGAGTATATCTAAATTCAGAAAATACTACTCCAGTAAATGGACTAGTATATGCAGGCCTCTCTATGCCAATAGGGCAAGGATTATTAATTGATTATCGAAGAGCAGAATTGCGTAAGGCGCAACTTTTTCAGGAAGTTACTGAGCTAGAGCGGTTAAAATTGCTTAACGAATTGTATTTCGAAGCTGGGAAAGTTTATTGGGACTGGTTTTATAGCTATCATACCTTAAAAATATTCGAAGAAGCTTTGGAGCTGGCTCAAATCCGGTTCGATGGTGTGAAGCAACAAGCAGCAGCGGGATTTCTACCAATGATCGATACTCTAGAAGCTGGAATCCAAGTACAGGATCGCACACTTAATTTTCAGCAAGCGCAATTAGATTTCACCAACTCCACATTACTGGCATCTGTGTATTTGTGGAGTGAAGGCTTTGTGCCTTTAGAGTTGGACGAAAACTTAATACCAAACTCTTTTGAGAATCTTGAATCCTTAGATTTGGAAGAAGCATTTGCCCAATGGGAAACGATGCTGAGGAATCATCCACTGTTGCAGCAATTACAGTTGGAGCTGGAAATGAATAAGATAGATCGGAGATGGAAGCAAGAACAATTGAAGCCTATCGTCAATTTGAAATATAATGCATTAGCAGAATCCTTAAATAATGACCTCTTTACAGCTTACTCAAATAATAATTTTACTTATGGCATTAGCGTGCAAATGCCATTGTTTTTGCGTAAGGAAAGAGCCGAGCTGAAGCTTGCGAAATTCAAAATACAAAGCGTAGAAGCAAAATTTGCTGAACAAGGGGCGAGTCTCAATTTCCAAGCTCAAGCGGCTTTGAATGAAGTTAATACTATTGGTGATCAAGTGAGTTTGTACCGAAGAACTGTTGAAGACTATCTATCCTTACTAGAAGGCGAAAGACAAAAATTTGCGATAGGCGAAAGTTCCTTATTTCTAGTAAACTCACGGGAGCTGGGATATATCAATTCCCAAATCAAACTGATGGACTTGGTGCGCAAGCAACAAAAATCAAGTTTGAAAGTTAATTATGTGCTTGTTCAAGGTATCTAAACGCTAATAATAAAAACACGTTACCAATAGTTGGTTAAGCATTTATTATTAATTCCTATTGTTTATATAGGAATTATATATTTATAATTTTTATTCTTAAATTTGCTGTGAAGGTCAAGCTCAATATTTTATAAAAGGCTGATTATCAATAATAAAATTTGTTAAACTTAAAACTCAATCAATATGTCAATACGATTAGGTGATACTGCTCCTGATTTTAGAATTAATTCTACTCAAGGAGAAATAAGATTTTATGAATGGCTTGGAAATAGCTGGGGTGTATTATTTTCTCATCCGGCTGATTTTACTCCTGTATGCACTACCGAACTGGGCAGAACAGCTAGCTTAGCTGGGGAATTTGCTAAACGTGACGTGAAAGTAATCGCATTAAGTGTTGATGATGTAGAAAGTCACCAAACCTGGATAAAGGACATAGATGAGACGCAAGGGAGTCATGTTAATTTCCCAATCATTGCTGACCCCAATATGGAAGTGGCTATGCTATATGATATGATTCACCCAAATGCTACAGAAAAAACGACGGTGAGATCCGTATTTATTATTGATCCGAACAAGAAAGTAAGACTTACTCTCACTTATCCGGCGTCAACCGGTAGAAATTTCAATGAAATTTTGCGAGTGATAGATAGTTTACAATTGACAGATAGTCATAAGGTAGCTACTCCAGCGGATTGGGAAGTGGGTAAGGATGTTGTAATTCTTCCTTCTATTTCTGATCAAGATGCGAATAAACTTTTTCCTCAAGGTTACCAGAAAATAAAACCATACTTACGGACAACTAAATTATAGTTTACAGAAAAGTTCAACTAAAAAGGTGGCCTAGTAGTATTACCGCCACCTTTTTTTATTTAGGTTGAATTAGAATTTCTTTTTTAGCAGATCGCTTAAGTGTAATCTAAGAGCATTGGCCGAAATACTTATTTCCCAAAAAGAAAGACTAAGCGAAATCATCAATAAAAGTAGACTAAAGCCAAAAAAATAGATGTCCCACATAGGGATTTCAAAAAAGATTAATGTCATTGAAAAAACAGAAAAGAACAGACTCAACACTCCAAACATTTGCATATTTCGGATCAATGTAACTCTCAAGTTTAGGTTTTTTATCTCAAGCGCTGTTCTCTTGCTTTCTGTTTCGTCATAGCTTTTTTTCAATCCACGAACTATCGAAGCAATCGTAAGAAATCTGTTGGTATAGGCCAATAAAATCAGCGAGGTGGCAGAAAATAAGAGAGCGGGTGTTTCAATCGAAATGGTCATATTATTTATTGATTATTAGCGAATTGAAAATTTGAATAGGGCGGGAGGGTAATTATATCCTCCCGCTTTTATTGGATGGTAATATCATATTTGTTCAATAGCCCTACTACCTCCGGAATTGAGAACTTGGCTTTTCTTATTCTATTGAGTTCAGGATTTATACTGTAGTTTTTAGCGGTTCGAAAATCCACTTTTTCTAATATAGTATTTTCAAAAATAGCTCCTTGTAAATCGCAATTGTCGAATACCGCCATTGATAAATCAGCTTCAGCAAAATCTACCTCATGCAAAACTGAGTTTCTAAAATTCGTCTTTTTCAATTTCCTTCGATAAAATGAAGACAAGTTCAATTGGCAATTGTTGATTTCTATTTCAAACAAAAATTCATTACAATTTTGAAAATGCAAACCCAGCATTTTGCAGTCATTGAAAGTTACATCTTTGATTCCTGTGTTTCCGAGTTTGCACATACTCAAATTGCATGAATCGAAGGTACATTCAGTAAAATTGATGTTTGATAAATCAACACTGGATAAATTGCAATTTGTAAATTGGCAATTCTCATAATCGCCTTTAGCCATTAGGTTTTCAGTATAATTTATATTGCTGAAAGTCTCTCCTTCGATTAGTTGCTTGTTCATTTCTAAAGTTGCTTTTAATTATTTCAGCTCCATTAATTTGCTTTAAACTTGTGTGCTCTTTTTCAAAGGTAATTGAGATTTATTGATTTATTAATCCATTCACCTGCCTTTTAAGTTGCTCGGGCTTTATTAATTGGTCATTTTTGCACCTTAATTTTTAGAAATGATGACAGAGAATAGACCATTAATACTTGTGTCAAACGATGACGGAATTACCGCACCGGGTATTCGCATTTTGGTAGAGGCCATGCAAAAGTTGGGGGAAGTTGTAGTAGTTGCTCCTGATAGTCCACAATCAGGAATGGGACATGCGATTACGATTGGCAATACATTACGCCTTTCTCAGGTTGATATTTTCGGTGAAACTGTTGCTTACAAATGCTCCGGTACGCCAGCAGATTGCGTGAAATTAGCCAAACATTGGGTGCTTAAAGACAGGACTCCAGACTTGGTAGTAAGTGGAATTAATCATGGAAGTAATACTTCTATAAGTGTTTTATATTCAGGCACGATGTCGGCTGCGGTTGAGGGTGCAATTGAAGGCCTTCCTTCCATTGGATTTTCGCTTTGTGATTATTCTCATGATGCAGATTTTTCGCATACTGTGGAGTATGTTACCAAGATTGCAGCTCAGGTTTTGAAAACAGGCTTACCAAAAGGCCTTGCATTGAATGTGAATTTCCCACCTAAACGCATTGAGAATATCAAAGGAATTAAGATTTGTCGTCAAGCTCGTGCCAAATGGCAAGAAGAGTTTGATCAGCGATTTGATCCTAATGGTAGAAGATATTTCTGGATGGCAGGAAACTTTGTGAATTTCGATAAAGGGGAAGACAATGATGAATGGGCAATTGCCAACAACTTCGTGTCTGTGGTGCCGGTAGAATTCGATATGACGGCTCACCATGCAATCAGTCAATTAAATGACGATTGGGATATCATTTCAAATTAAAAGAATTTCCAAAAAGAGGGCAGATTATCAGTCCTCTTTTTGCAAGGCTTCAAATTTCTTTTCAGCTGCTGATTTGAAACGTATGCCGTAGCGCATAAAAATATTCAAAGCTGGAGAGGTTTTATCTTCGGGTCTGCCGTAGCCCGGAATTCTGTAAACTGGTAATTCTCCTTCTCCAACCTGCTCAAATTGATACAATATTCTCATCCTAATCAGAAATCCTATATCGAGGTTTTCCATAAATTGCCCTTCAGTACCTAGAACTACTTCAAACCAATCTGCAGTAAAACCATCTCGTCTCAAGCCGATCGGATACTGTTCTAAATAAGGATCTTCACCAAAAAATTGAGCCTGGTCTGAGAAATTTGACTTTCCATATCTTAAGCCACCAAATACTCTATTCGAAGGATCCTTGGCCATTACATAATCTGCACCAGCTCGCATATAAGTGCCAGCTGCTCGGTAATCATTATCATCCAGCACATCTACAGGACTCAAAGCACTTTTGCCAATATCCATTACTACTTGATAGCGGTTTTTGAATTTCACAAAGATGCCAGCTTCGTATTTTGTTTCGAAGCCTAGAAAAAAGGAGCTGAACTTCCCATAATCTACCTGTACACCTAAGGATGAAACAAAAGCGGGAGGAAGCAAAGGTACGTTTGTAGAATTAGCCATTCCTGAGGAGTCAGTAGGAATTTCAGCTCTTAAAGAATCCAATAAATCAGTCTGATTACCGACAGGAGGAATGGTATCAGTAGGCATTTCAGTAATCACATTGCCAAGTGAATCATAACGAACTGGTTGTTGAATTACTTCAGGAATGGTATCAGCAGGTAATTGTTGCTGTGTAACAGGAATCGTATCCTGTGGAATAGAAGCGGGAGGAATACTATCAGGTTGTGTTTTAGGCGGTGGAATAGTGTCATTTCCCGTTTTTGGCGGCGGGATAGTATCCGTCTTAGGCAAAACCACAGGTTTCTCCTGCTTAATAGTGTCTTGCTTTTGCTTTTCGGTCGTTTCTTGGGCAATCGACTGAAAACCAATGAATAAAAATGAAAATAGGAAAATGAGTAAAATCGATTGCTTCATTAGACTGGATCTACATCCAAAATTATGCGTATTTTCTTAAATCTCTTGTCTTGTTCCACTAAATCTACAGCTTTTCTTATTCGCTGCTTTACTTTTTGCAAATTCAGTTCTTTCGAAATTTTCAATAGAATTTCCTGCATATACCAATTTCTGATTTTAGAAATCAAAGGCTCATGTGGAGGATTTTTCTGAATACTGTCTCCCAATTGAGCATTAAGGTGAAGATTTAAGGATTCAGCAGCTTTTTTTGCTTCCAATTTATCTGTTGATTTTACCGTTATATTGATGATACGAGCGTATGGCGGATACAAAAATTCTTGACGTTCCTTCAACTCCAGCTCAAACATTTTGTGGTAATTGTGATTCTTTACCAGCTTCAAAACATCTTGGCTATCGTCCCGAGTTTGGATGATTACTTTGCCTTTATCACCTTTTCGGCCAGCCCTCCCGCTTACTTGTGTCAGCATTTGGAAGGCTCGCTCATGCGATCTGAAATCCGGAAAGTGAATTAGATGATCAGCATCCATCACACCCACCAAACTCACGTGATCGAAATCTAAGCCCTTGCTCACCATTTGAGTACCGATTAGAATATCGATATTTCTAGCTTCAAAGTCATCAATAATTTTCTGGAAACTGTCTTTGCTTCTTGTCGTATCTAGATCCATTCGTTGAAGACGAGCATTTGGAAATAGTAGTTTAGCTTCTTCTTCGATGCGTTCAGTTCCAAAGCCTACCGTCTTCAAATGAGTGCTTTCGCAAACAGCACAATGGCTCGGAACATTGCTTTTGAATCCACAATAATGGCAGCGCATTTCTCCTGCATATTGGTGGAAAGTAAGGCTCACTGCGCAGGACTCACATTTCGGTATCCAACTGCATTCCTCACAACTGAGATATGGCGAATACCCTCTGCGGTTTTGGAAAAGGATTACCTGCTTTTTGTTCTCAAGTTGCTCCTCAATAGCTAGCTTCAGTTCCGTCCCAAAATTGAATATGTCCTTCTTCTCCAGTTTATGTTTGCGTACATCCGAAAGCTGAATATCGGGAAGAGGAATTTCACCAAATCTGCTTTTTAGATTTACTAAACCATATTTTCCTTCTTGTGCATTGTGGAACGTCTCAATAGAAGGGGTGGCAGAACTTAGGATGCATCTGCATTGGTGAAAGCGCGCCAAGACCAATGCCATATCGCGTGCATGATAGCGAGGCGCAGGATCATACTGTTTGAATGAAGCTTCATGCTCCTCGTCAACGATAATCAATCCTAAATTATTGAATGGCAAAAAGATAGATGAGCGAACGCCGGCAACGATAGGTAATTTATCATCCAATACACCTTTCCAAACTTCCACTCTTTCGTTATCGCTGAAACGGCTATGATAGACACCCAGATCATTACCAAAATGCTTTTTTAACCGGCCTACCATTTGGGTTGTGAGGGCAATTTCAGGCATTAGATAAAGCACTTGATGACCGCTATCAATCACTTCTCTGATCAGTTCAATAAGGATGGCCGTTTTGCCGCTTCCTGTAATGCCGTGTAGCAAAATGGCGTCTTGTTCCTCCATTTGCTGGAGAATTTCCTCCTTGGCAGTTTTCTGCGCAGCATTGAGTTCCAATTCCGGAATGTTCTCCAAATTGATTTCATCCAATCTAGAAACCTGAATGAAAAACTCCTCTAATACATTATTCTTGATAAGTGTTTGTACAGATGAATTGGAAAGCTCTTCTGTTTGCAAGCGATTCTTTTCTAACCCGGTTTCATTCAGTTCAGCTTTTTGAAATACCGGAACCTCCCGCAAATATTTTAAGATAACTTCCTGCTGTTTAGGCTTTTTCTCTAAATCATCCAGCAAGGTTTTCAAGGCAGATTTATCCTCAATAAAGCGCTGATTGAGTCGTACTTTCTTAATTCTCTTGGGCGAATAGCGATCCTTTACTTTCTCGAATACTATTATGGCATTTTCTGCCAAAAGAGCTTTGATCACCGGATATGGGTTTTTTAGATGCGAAATTGCCGCAACTTCATCGAAACTCAAATTGCCCTTTTCTGCTAAATTCATTAAAACGGATAGCTCTCTTTCGGGCAATGAGCCTTCAGCTGATGCTAGGTCATAATCCGGATGTAATTGAAGCATGGACTCACTACTCACCTTGAGCCCGGATGGGAGAGCTGCTTGCAGTGCATCACCGATTCCAGCCATGTAGTAATTGGCCATCCATTTTAGGAAATCCAATTGTTGTGAAGTGAAAATAGGTTTACTATCGGGCAAATCAATAATCTCCTTGGCTTCATAATGAATTGGTGCTTCATTATGTATTCCATCAACTACACCAGCATAAATTTTCTTCTTGCCAAAAGGAACAATCACTCTCATCCCTCTTTTCACCAAACCTTCCATATGAGATGGAATCAAATAGGTAAAAGTGACTGAAAAGGGAAGCGGGAGGATAACTTCCGCATAGGATGGAATTTCTTTGGACATCAAAATTGGAATTGTTTACAAAGATACGTTTTGCTGTCTGAGTAGTTCATTTGCCTCAGCTAAACTGTGAACGGGCAATTTACAGGTTTTATCAAAGCAGACATAAAAAGTAGTTTGGCCATTTATGGCTTCTCTATTTTCGAAAATCTCTAAAGTGCTTTTTTCTGTTGTTGCGAATACTAATCTATTTGGATGATAGTCTTTTTGTAATGCAATGGCATCTGTAATCGCATTCGGACCTATAATGGCGACTTCGGCCATGGGTTGTAATACTTTTCCATAAAGACTAGCCCAATTTGCCAAATACTGTGGGTCTGTTTCTATAAGTCGGCTTACGGCTGACAGCATATTTTGGGCTTTCCCCAAATAAGACTCCTCACCAAAAATATGTCCCAGTTTCCATAAATTATGAGCCATAATAGAGTTGGAAGCTGGAATCACATTATCAAAAATCTCCTTTTTCCGAGCGATCAATTCTGATGTATTGTTATCCTCAGCAAAGTAGAAAAAGGATTCCTCTGCATGCCAAAAATGCTGAATACTATAATCGCAAAGCTGTTGAGCTAAATACAGGTATGAGTTATCGAATGAGATTTGATAGTAATGAATAAAACCTTCAATTACAGCTGCATAATCTTCTAGGAAACTGGGTATTACGGCTTCGCCATTTCGTATAGTGCGGAATAGTTTATGGTCTTTGATTAAATGCTGCGCGATAAATTTGGCTATATTTTCAGCAAGTTCATTAGCTTCTGGATTACCTGTGGCCAAATATGTTTCGCTCAACCCGCTAAGGGCTAAACCATTCCAACCTGCAAGTAATTTATCATCAAGATGTGGAGCTACTTTTTCCTCCCGCTTTTTCAATAGCTGACTTTTAATATCAGCTTGCCAGGCTTCAAATTCCTCCATCGACCAATTATACTTTCTAGCAAACACCTCATCCGGCATTTGCTTTCTCAGTATATTTTTTCCTTCCTCCCAATTTCCTTTTTCTTGTATGTCGTATAGTTCGCAGATTTTGTCAGCATTATCCTTTGCAAATAATTTATCTATTTCCTCTTTCGTCCACACATAGAATTTGCCTTCTTCGCCTTCACTATCAGCATCTATTGCGCTATATAGTCCTCCTTTTTCACTTTGCATTTCTCGTTTAAGCCAACTTACTGTATCGTCTAATACTTGCTTGTAAAGTGGCTTTTTCAATAGACTATACGCACGACTATAGAGAGAAAGCAATTGTCCATTATCATAAAGCATCTTTTCGAAGTGCGGAACAAACCACTCGCCATCCACAGAGTAGCGAGCGAATCCACCACCTATTTGATCGTAAATTCCTCCTCTTGCGATTTCGTCGAGTGTGAGTTCTAATTGCTCCAGTGCTAATTCATTGTCAGTCTTCAAATAGAAATCCAGCAAAAAGGTCCAAATGCAAGGCATTGGAAATTTGGGAGCTTTATCCATTCCACCAAACTCAGGATCAAATTTTACTGCTAGTTTGGTGAAAAATGATTGATACTTTTCTGTAGTAAATGGGTTTTTCTGCACTTGAAGTCCAAATTTTTGCACCTCACTTTGCTGCAAGCTATTGGCAAATCCTTCAGCAGATTCTTCCAAATCCGCTCTTGTTTCTAGGAAAGCCTTATTTACTCCACGAAGTATTTGCGCCCAAGATCGAGGAGGGAAATAAGTGCCTCCATAGAAAGGTTTCAAATCCGGTGTGAGAAAAACATTGAGTGGCCAACCACCTTGCAAACCCATATTTTGTAGGGCATCCATATAGATTTGATCCACATCTGGACGTTCTTCACGATCCACTTTTATACAGATGAAATACTCATTCATAAGCGAAGCCAAGTCCTTGTCCTCGAAACATTCCCGCTCCATCACATGGCACCAATGGCAAGCCGAATAGCCAATGCTCACAATTATGGGTTTATCTAATTGCTTTGCCAGTGCAAGGGATTCGCTATTCCAAGCCAACCAGTTTACAGGGTTGTAGGCATGTTGCAAAAGGTATGGCGAAGATTCATGAATAAGTTTATTGGCTTTTTGAGTCATGTTAAATTCAATTTGATGGTATTTAGTCGGGAGGGCTGTCCCGAGCTATTTCCAATCTCTTTTCTGCTAATTGCTTTTCTTCTTCCGGTAACGAGATTGGAAATTGCCTGATTTTATTTTCCAGCGCATTTAAGAATTTTGTTGCAGCCGCACTTTTTGGCTGCATTATCCGATGGGAGAGGTCTTGTTTGATACTTTCTAATCGACTGATCAAATCAATCGTTTTGCTGGAAAAATAGCATTGTGCAAACCTCAACCAAATAATGTCTTCTGCCAATTCTGTTGGGTGTATTAAATCTGATTTGTAGTAGCGATAATCTCGGAGCTCATCCAACATTATTTCGTAAGAAGGGAAATAATGAACAAAGGAATTTTCCTTTGCCAATTGTCCGCAAAGTACTCTAAGTAGACTTTTGCTCATCATATTTTCCTCCATTCCATCTTTGGTATGACGAACCGGACTTACCGTCACAATCACATTCAGGTTTGGCCTTTGCATGCGTATTGAGTGCAAAATACGATTTAGATCTTCTAGCATTTCACCGCCAAATGAAAGTCTTTTGTCGAATAGCTTTGCTGGCATTTTATGGCAATTTGCCACAGGTCGCTTCTCAGTTTTTAAATAATAGCGAAAGGCAGTTCCAAAAGTCAATATCAGCCAATCCGCTTTTTCTAATGCTTCATGCGTATTGTTAAGGGTTTTTTCTAAAGTTAAATCTAGCTTTGCTTTTGAGTCCTGGGATAAACTAGAATGGAAATCGTAATGAAAGTGAATTCCATTGTGTTGATCAAAACCATCCTCGATTGATTTAGAAGGATTTAAGCTTAAATCAAGCAAATGAGCAATAGCGGATGGGTGATAAATTACGCCAAATGGATTTGCCAATACATTGAATTTGCTATTGGCTAAGCGGCTTCCCATTGTTTCAGCAAAGCATGAGCCCAGACTTATAATCTGCTGATTGTGGTTGAGTTTATCATCAGAAGGGTTGATGCTAACGGGTGTGGATAATATAAATTCCTTAGTTGACTTCATATAGCTAATATGCAAAATCGGTGCATGAGGATTGCTATGCTAAAAATAGCTAATAATGATGAAGGAAGTTGAAAGAAGTTCTAATTGAGAAAATTAAAGACTAAACTCATCAACACTAGAATCAAGCAATCGAGCGTTTTCGCATTTGAGAATACGTCCTGGAAAATCACGCAAGATTGTGTGATTGTGTGTAGCCATTATTATGGCCGTTCCAGCGCGATTAATGTCCTTGAAGAGTTTCATAATGCCATCAGAAACTTCCGGATCGAGGTTTCCAGTAGGCTCATCCGCAATCATTAGCAAAGGCTCATTTATAAGCGCACGGGCTATTACCACCCGCTGTTGTTCACCACCCGAAAGTTGGTGTGGCATTTTGGTGGCTACTGAACCCAATCCTACGCGCATAAGCACTTCGATCATGCGGTTTTTCATTTTACCCTTATCTCGCCAGCCAGTAGCACGCATAACAAAATAAAGATTTTCAGCTACAGACCTATCTGGAAATAGCTGAAAATCTTGAAAAATGATGCCGAGTTTTCTACGTAGAAATGGAATGTCCTTGCGCTTAATCTTTGATAGATCGTATCCAACAATTTGAATATCACCCATCAAAAGTGGAAGATCGGCGTAAAGGGTTTTCAGTAATGAACTCTTTCCGCTACCCGTTCGGCCAATCAAATACACAAATTCGCCCTTTTCCATTTCAAAATTTACATCATTCAGCACCGTATTGATGTCCTGAAAGATATTTGCTTTGCGTATAGTTAAGAGCGTATTTGAGCCGTAGGACATTAAATTTCCAGTTTTTGTAGCTTACCGAATTCTAATTGGTTGATAACGTTTTCTAATGCCTCTTCCTTACCTTCAAGACCAAACTTTTCCATGTTTTTTAGCGGACGGTCAGCGCGGAAATAGGCAATAAGCACAAAATTGTCATCCCGTAATTGGATGTAATCTGGGATTTTTGCTTTGCCTTTTACTTTGATGATATACATTTCGGATATAGTGCTTTTATCATCACTAACTGTCGCTATGGTGGAAGGTTTATCAGCCATTAGCTTTTTTGTGATCGGCAAGGAATTGTGCTAATCCTTTGTCAGTTAACGGATGGCTAAGAAGGCCAGTAATTACTTTCAATGGACAAGTTGCCACATCAGCTCCAAGTTCCGCACAATTGATCAAGTGCATGGTATGTCTTACCGATGCAGCCAATATTTCAGTTTGGTAGCCGTAGTTATCAAAGATCAATCTGATTTGCTCGATTAACTGTAAACCATCTGTAGATATATCATCTAGGCGTCCGATAAATGGAGATACATAAGATGCGCCAGCTTTTGCGGCCAATAATGCCTGACCTGCCGAAAATATTAAGGTACAATTTGTACGGATGCCTTCTTGCGTAAACGCTTTGATTGCTTTTACACCATCTTTGATCATGGGTACTTTCACCACAATTTTATCATCGATTTTGGCTAGTTCTCTGCCTTCCTTCATGATGCCTTCATAATCGGTAGCAATTACTTCTGCACTCACATTATCATCTACAATATTGCAAATGGCCTTGTAATGATTCATAATGTTTTCGCGACCACTAATGCCTTCTTTGGCCATTAATGATGGATTGGTCGTAACGCCGTCGAGTACGCCAAGATCGTAAGCTTCTCTTATTTCGTCTAGATTGGCTGTATCAATGAAAAATTGCATGATATAAATAGAATAGAAGATGTAAAATTGATTTCATACAAAGCTATAAAAAGAATGGATACAATGGAGTCTAAATCTTTCTATAAGTCTGAGTTACTAAGATAATTTTAAATGGCTTGGTAGAAAAGCGGGAGGGTAGGAAAATCTTTCGCCGTGAGCTAAAAAAAGTGGCAAGCCGAGTATCGCACCGCTACGACCATCGACCCTTGCTTCCTTCCGGACCTGGGGGATTAGACAGGAGCTGGTCGTACCGACTTGCCGGGTGCAAAAGTACGTAATAAGATTTGATTTAAAAATCTAGCTAATAAAAAAAGGCTGTTTTTGCAGCCTTTTTAATAGTTTTTAAAAATCGTCATCGTCGATGTCGTCCTCAAAGTCATCATCAAGGTCATCATCGTCTAAATCAAAATCTTTGTCATCAATAAATTCTGAGTCCTCGTCGATATCGAATTCTTCGTCTTTGAAATCCTCCTCAAAGTCGTCATCCAATTCTTCATCGTCGAAATCTTCCATGTCTGGATCGTAACTAGGCATGTTCAATAAGTTTGGTGGTTAAGTAAAATGGTCTTTGAAGTGGCAATAATAAATATTTTTATGAACTAGCAATAGCGTCATAAAAAATATTTTTTATCAGCTCGTTTTACTTTTTCGATTTTTATTGATTGTTACTTAGTAAGAAGATTTTTCGACTAAGATTTCTTCAGGTACTTCAATCTCAAAATTCGGTACTACGGATAAGTATTTTTGCTCTAGTAGATCAGCCCAAGATTGCATATACACTACTACATCCTCCCGCTTGTTGTGCTGGAGGTGACGCTTGCCACCAGGTAGGTTCTGCAAAACGTCATGGTCTTCCAGCTTTTCTAAATTTCTCAAATCTTCAATACTCAGACCATTTTCTAGTAATTCACTGATTAATAAGTCCATTGGCATTTCACTGCCTACACAATAATCCATCGACTGCTCTGTCCAATCTCCGTATTTTCTCAATGCATAGGCATGTATTTCACCTTTGCTTAAGCCTGTAAGTTCTTGAGCTAGATTTCCACAATTGCAGCTGCCCATATGTCCCCATTGGTAAGGTGCACCTTTGGATAGTTTCGATGCTGCTCTTCTCAATGCAGCAATTAATTCCGGATTTGCTTTTGCCATTGTTCTATCTTTAGTTTATCAATGGAACTGACTGTAGGGATGTTTGGTTTTCGAATTTTTTATTTTCTAACTTGTGCCTCCTAAGAAAAAACAAAAACAATAATAATATGGCAAGAGGAGACAGAAAATCGAAAAAAGGCAAAATTTGGAGTGGTTCATACGGCGTAACTCGCCCACATAAGAAGAAAAAGTCAGCGCCAGAAAGTACTGAGCCAAAGGCTGAGAAAAAAGCTACTACTAAAAAGAAGTAAAAATTTAAACCGGGTTCGCCCGGTTTTTTGTTTTAGATGGGTTTATAATTCCAATTAATTTCGATATTTCCTGCATCTAACAAAACCATCTATGTATCCTTTTGCCTATTTCAATGGCCAAATCCTAAAGTATGAGTCTATTTCATTGGAGGCTAATGATTTATCTGTACTTCGTGGCTATGGTATTTTCGATTTTTTTAGAGTTCAAGGTGGAGTCCCTCTGTTTTTGGATGATTACCTAAATCGATTTCAGCAATCGGCAAAAAGGATGATGTTGCCCTTGGCAGAAAGCAATGAAGATGTGAAAAAGATAATTTCTGAATTGCAAGCCAAAAACGGAATGATGGATAGTGGCTTTCGGCTGATCTTGACGGGAGGCGCAAGCGATGATGCTTTTAGCATTGGTAAGCCAAATTTCCTGATTCTGCATGAGGAGCTGCACATGGTGCCAAAGGAAATCCGTGAGAAAGGAGGGAAGCTGATTAGCTACCAATATCAAAGAGATGAGCCGCTAATCAAAACCGTAAATTATTCTGTACCCGTACGATTGAAAGCTCAAGGCAAAATGAATGATGCTTTGGATGTGCTATATCACGATGGTGAATTTATCTACGAGACTTCCAGGTGTAATTTCTTTTTGGTCAAAAATGGAGAGCTTTTTACTTCTGCTGATGGTGTATTGGAAGGAGTGACAAGAAAGCAGTGCATTGCATTGGCAAGTACTAAATTCAAGGTGAACTTATGCAAAATTACTTGGGCTGATTTGCGGGAGGCTGATGAGGCCTTTATTACTAGTACAACCAAAGCTATTCAAGCTATCACTCAAGTAGATGACCTTCAAATAGGAAGTGGTAAAATAGGTGAGATTACTTTGGATTTGATGAGAGGGTTTGAATTGAAGGTTAAGGAATTTGTTGGTAAACAGTTGTAGAAGAAATTGCCTCCAAGATGTTATTGTCTAGAGAGGAGACAAAATCATTTTTATAAATCTATCCACCTTCTATGGTTCTCCATCAAAAAATCTATAAGCCCGGTTAACCCTTGCCTTCAAGAAGTAGTAGCTAAATTGAAGTCTCAGGTAATAATTACAGAAGCTACGAGTTCTCTCCCTATAAAAACCCAAAGGCCTCAAATGAATGGCTATATTTTTGATAAAGGAAAATCGAATTTCATCCAGTCCATCTAATTTGCCATATTTGCGCGGATTTATCTATTCATGAAATACTTTTTCACCATTATCCTTTTTCTAGCAATTACCCAAAATTCAATATCACAATCGGTTGAGTTTGGCGTGAAGGGAGGAGCATCTTTCACATCTGTACTTTTTGAACCTGCAATTGAGCAAAAGAGCATGCTTAATTATCATGGTGGGATTGGCTTACGGTTTTTGAACGAAAAGAATGCGGGAGTTCAATTGGAATTGAATTATGCTCTACGCTCTTACAGAGAAGATATTGACTCTGTAAATTATCAAGGTAGAAATTATAAGTACTTAGAAATTCCTTTTTTGATGCATTTGCAATTTGGAAAATCAAAAGTCAAATATTACGTTCATTTCGGGCCTCATTTAGGTTATGCACTCTCAGCAGAGCGGGAGGAAATGCAAGACGGAGAAGTGACAATTGAAGCTTACGAACTATTGCCAAATCGTGATAATAGATGGGATTATGGATTGGCTTTTGGATTCGGGATTGGCTATGATATTGGGCCTGGAAAATTACAAGCAGAAGGTAGGTATATGTATAGCTTTGGCAATATTGAAAAGAGCTTGTTAGTAACTCGTACATCTCAACCTATTAATATTCAGCTTTCAGTAGGATATTTCTTTCCAATTCATACAATTTCGTTGGGAAAGTTGTCTCCCAAGAACTTATTCTCTAAACCAAAAGCAGAGGAAATTATCGAAGAAGAAGATTAGTAAAGATTAATGCTTATCTGCTTTTATCCTTCCTCAAAATGTCCTTTCTTCGTTGCATGAAGCCGGAACTAAATACCCATGCTACCACGACTAGAATCAAAGAAAGTGTAGAAAGCTATATACAAAAGCTGACTGCCATTGATTCTGCAAAATGGAACGCAAAGCCAGCCAATGAAGGTTGGAGTTTTGCGCAAATGTACGATCACCTTATTAGTGCGCATTATGGAATGTTTGCTAGGATGATTAAAGGATGCGCTTCACAAGCTTATGGTCAAGAAGGCGGTGAAATGAATGGAGATGGCGAGAAAATTTTCGCTTACAATAGCTTACCACCAATAGACATAAAAGTACCCCAAGGATTCAATGCCAAACAGCCCGAAGTAATTGAGCAAACAGTAGCAAAAGATCAGTTAGAGAAAATACTGAGGGAATTAGATGCACTTAGGGTTTTAGTGGAAGGCGCTACAAAGACCTATAAAATCAAGCATCCAATTATTGGGCCTTTAAATGCCCAGCAATGGTACAACATGTGTGATATGCATTGGAGGCATCATTTTAGGCAGCTTCGAAAATTAGAAAAAGAGTTTTTAGATTAATTTATATATGGACATTAAAGCAAAGTTGATTGAAAAAAGTGACACACAAAAAGTGTCAGACCGTTTCCAAAAAAGAGAATTTGTGGTTGAGTTTGCAGAAAACCCGCAGTATCCTGAATTTGTGAAATTTGAGCTAATCCAAGATAAATGTGATTTACTGGATAGCTACGAAGTGGGACAAGAACTTGAAGTGCATTTCAATTTGAAAGGTCGTAAGTGGGTAGATCCTCAAGGGCAAACCAAATATTTTAATAGTTTGCAAGCTTGGAGATTAGTACCTGCTAGTTCGAGTGCTTCTGCACCAAGTAACCAAAGCGAAAGTGCTGTAAGCAATGGAAATTCTTCCGATGATTTTCTAAAAGATATGGACGAAGATCTGCCTTTCTAGCAGCTACGGACATATTACAAATACATCCACCCGCTTTTTCTAGAAAGAAGCGGGTTTTTCATGTCTATTGACTAATTTTGCGGCTTAATTCAGAATAAATGATCTCAGTTTCAAATCTTTCGCTTCGATTCGGTAAGCGTGTCCTTTTCGATGACGTCAATCTTAAATTTACTGAAAACAATTGCTATGGTGTAATTGGCGCAAATGGTGCAGGTAAATCTACCTTTCTAAAGATCTTAAGTGGCGAAATCGACCCAACTTCTGGACAAGTGGTTATTCCACCTAATGCCCGTATGGCAGTATTAAAGCAAAATCACTACGAATTTGATGAGGTGGCTGTATTGCAAACAGTTATCATGGGTCACCAGAAATTGTGGGACATCATGAGTGAAAAGGATGCTTTATATGCAAAGCCTGATTTTTCGGAAGAAGACGGAATGCGTGCATCAGATTTGGAAATGGCTTTTGCAGAAATGGAAGGATGGAATGCCGAAAGTGATGCAGCGGCCTTGCTCAGTGGCTTAGGTATTTCTGAAGAGCTGCATTACATGGCCATGAAAGAGCTCAATGGTAACCAAAAAGTACGTGTGCTTTTGGCGCAAGCATTATTTGGTAATCCAGACATCCTTCTTTTAGATGAACCTACCAACGATTTAGATGTTGAAACTGTACTTTGGCTGGAGAATTTCCTTGCCGAATTCAAAAACTTAGTGATAGTAGTTTCTCACGATAGACACTTTTTGGATACAGTTTGTACACACATGGTGGATGTGGATTTTAACAAAATTAAAATCTACTCTGGTAACTATACTTTCTGGTATGAATCGAGTCAATTGGCTGCTCGTCAGCGTTCTGATCAGAACAAAAAGGCTGATGAAAAGAGAAAAGAACTACAAGAATTTATTGCCAGATTTAGTGCTAACGTAGCAAAATCGAAGCAGACTACATCTCGTAAAAAGATGCTTGAGAAATTGAATGTAGAAGATATCGAACCTTCAAGCCGTCGCTATCCGGGCATTCAGTTTAAACAAGAGCGGGAGGCAGGAGACCAGATTTTGTCAGTTGTAGGTTTGGCTGCCAATGCGGATGATGAGAAGCTCTTTTCGAATGTTAACTTATTGGTAAACAAAGGCGATAAGATTGCTTTCCTTTCAAAAAACAGTCTAGCAGTAACTCGCCTTTTCCAAATTTTGATGGATGAAGCAAAACCATCTGCGGGTGAATACAAATGGGGTGTAACGATCCAAAAATCGTATTTGCCAAATGACAATAGTAGCTATTTCAATACTAATGATAATTTGGTGGAATGGCTTCGTAGATATTCCACAAACCAAGAAGAAGCACACGTACGAGGCTTTTTGGGTAGAATGCTCTTTACAGGTGAGGAATCATTGAAATCGGCCAAAGTGCTTTCTGGAGGAGAAAAAATGCGTTGTATGCTTTCCAAAATAATGCTGGAAAGCCCGAATTTCATTATCCTAGACGAGCCGACCAATCACCTTGATTTGGAGTCAATTCAAGCTTTGAACAAGGGATTGATGGAATATCAAGGTACAGTGATTTTTATATGTCAAGATCACGAGTTTGTAAATACCGTTGCCAATCGAATCGTAGAAATTGGTCCAAAAGGTATGTTGGATAAATTGATGTCCTACGACGAATATCTTGAAAGCGAAGATATTAAAGTGCAGAGAGCAAAGCTTTATTAAGATTTCATTAGAAGAATATGAATTGAGCCTTAGTAATTTTACTAAGGCTTTTTTTTGCCTTACCCTGAGTAGCGCAAATAAAATTTGATGGAATTAATTAACCCACTCAATGAAAAGGCAAGCTTTTCGTTGAAATAATGTTTAGCTTCAAAATCATTATTTACAATTTGTGGTTTAGCATATATGCAGTCCAGAGTTAAGCTTTTTGGGATATTATTGTTAGGAGCAGCAACGCTTCAGTCTTGCATTTTTAGCAAATCAAAAAAGGAAGAACCCATACCACAGCCAACACCATTGGAATTGGATGTCCCCTTTTACTTTGGTGACTTTGTCATCCCTTCAAGTAATCCCATGACTGAGGAAGGCGTAGCACTCGGTCGAATGCTTTTCTACGATCCACGATTATCAGCAGACAATACGATAAGTTGCTCAACTTGCCATCAACAGGATAAGGGTTTTGTGGATGGATTAGCTCGAAGTATAGGTATAAACGGAAGGCAAACAAATATCAAATCAATGTCATTGGTGAATGTGCTATGGGAAAATAGAATGTTCTGGAATGGCAGAGTGGCAAGTTTAGAAGAACAGGCATTGCATCCAATACAAAACCCAAATGAAATGGGCATGGATTTGCAAGAGCTGGTGGGTAAATTACAATCTATTGAAGATTATAAAGAGCACTTTAAAAAGGCTTTTGGTTCAGAAAACGTAACACCGGATAGAATCGGAAAAGCCTTGGCGCAATTTCAGCGCACTCTTATTTCAGGTAACTCAAAGTATGATAAGTATCTCCGAGAAGAAGTTTCACTGACTGCACAAGAAGAGGAGGGAATGATTCTGTTTTTCACCCATCCAGAGCCAGCTATTAGTCTTCGCGGAGGCAATTGTGGCGATTGTCATCTTTCTTTGACTACTGCTGGTTCCAAGGATGGTTTTACTGGTTTTCACAATAATGGATTGGATACAGATGAAAATCTAAGACCAGGATTACAAACCGTCACGGGGAATCCCTCAGACCGAGGAAAATTCAAAACACCGAACCTCAGAAATATTATGGTCCGGGCACCTTATATGCACGATGGACGTTTTGCAAGCATAGATGAAGTCCTATATCATTACAATGAACATATACAAATGAGTAGCACATTAGATGTGCTAATTTTGGAGGGAAGTAATCAGCCAATTGTAGCTGGCGAACCTGTGAAATTACATTTGACAGAAAGTGAAAAAGCAGCAATTATTGCATTTTTACATACGTTAACTGATGAGGAGTTCCTAAACAATCCAAAATTCTCAAATCCCTTTCAGGAATGAAAAAATTACTTTTCTTACTATCATTGGTCGTTCTGAGCTCTTGCGGAGATGATAAAGATACCAAACCCGATAGAGCAGATATTACTTTGCGGTTTGAGCATATGGTTGGAAGTGAAGCTCTGAACTTCACTTCACAGTTTAGCACAAGTGCTGGGCAGACTTTTACAGTTGAAGATTTCAGATACTATATCAGCAATTTGTCTTTTGAGAATTCGGCAACAGGTACAAAGTATGACATCCCAAATAGCTATCATTTGATCCGTGAAAATGGAACTGGAGTATTCGAATTGGTATTACAAAATGTGCCTTTGGATGATTATGATAAATTCAATTTTTCATGGGGAATTGACGCTGAAAAAAATACAAGCCTTGACCAAACTGGTGATTTAGATCCAGCAAATGAAATGGCTTGGAACTGGAATACCGGCTATAAATTTCTCTTGCTCGAAGGACGTTTAACGCCTTCAAACCAGGGATTAGTTTACCATATTGGCTCAAATCATAATTATAAAAATCTTAACTTTGCAATTCCTCAAGACACTCAAATTGACAGCAGAACTAAAAGCACGATGGTTTTTAATGTAGATATTTTGAAGGCTTTTGAAGGAAATTCAATAATTGATATTGCTATAAACAATTCGGTAATGGGCGGTGAAATTGCTGATAATATAGCCAGTAATATTGGTCAAGGGCTTTTCAAACTACAAGAGATTAAGTAAATGTGGAAATGGGTTTTTCTTTTGGTATTTATAATCTCCTGCGAAGTAAGTAATGACCCTGCCAAGCTTGTAAGCTTAGATACACCAGCGCATTTCCCTGAACCTCCCGCTTTTCCAGAGCGAAATCCTTTAACAGAGCAAGGCATTGAATTAGGAAGAATGCTTTTTTATGACCCTATTCTTTCTGCAAATGGTTCTGTGTCATGCGCCACTTGTCATAATCCCCAAGTCGCATTTACAGATGGAATGCCCAGAACTCGCATGGGTGTTTCTCACAATCGACTAGATCGCCATTCTCCACCATTATTTAATTTGGCTTGGCATACGGAGTTTTTCTGGGATGGTGGAGCAAATGATTTAGAATCTCAAGCTTTCGGCCCTTTGCAGCACCCTGATGAAATGGCAGCGGATATTGTAGCCGTAATTGAAAAGATGAATGAGGAGAATGAATATCCTAAAATGTTTAAAATGGCCTTCGGAACGGATACCATTACCTCTGCTGGAATAGTCCGAGCCTTGGCTCAGTTTCAGCGTACCATAATTTCTGCGGATAGTAAATATGACCGATATATAGCGGGAGGTGAGGAACTCTCATCGCTAGAATTGAAAGGCTTAGAGTTATTCAATCGGCATTGCGAAACCTGCCATCAACCACCTTTATTCACAGATTTAGGCTATCATAACAACGGACTGAATATTAATTTCTCTGCTGATAAGGAAGGCATCTTTCAGGGCAGATTTCGGATAAGTCTCGACTCTGCGGACATCGGATCATTCAAAACTCCATCCCTTAGGAATGTTGCATTTACAGCTCCATATATGCACGATGGTCGCATGCGGAGTTTGGATCGAGTATTGGATTTTTATGCCGGTGACATCAAATGGAGTCCAACGCTTTCGGAACGAATTCCACCTGAAGGCTTCGGTTTTGATGATGAAGAGAAAGCTGCTTTAAAAGCCTTTTTGCTGAGTCTTACGGATGAAGATTTTGTGAAGAATCCAAAATATGCAAAACCACCGGGAAATTAGATTAATTAGAATTTTGTGTAAATAAAATTTCACCCATCACACATAACCAATTAATAGGCCGCTTCTATGGAGCTGAGGGCGAGGTGTTGTATTATCATTCTGCTACTACAAACAGTTCGCTCCTACGGAGTTAATTTAAAACCAACAAATTTGGCCAATGAGCAAGCCATCACTTCTAACGCTCGTCGTCTTAATATCAGCCTACCTATTGTAACTGTCAACCTTTCTTCAAACAAGGATTGCAATCTTCAACAGACAAACTCCAACTCATCACCCATAACCCATCACCTTTTTCTAACAACCCAAAACTCATCATTCTTCACCCATTACCCATAACCCATCACTCATAACCCATAACCCATTAACGTTTCGCCACCTAGATCATTTTTTTAACCCATTGAATTACCATATCAATCACGCGCATTTTGTCTAAATCATTATGTGGTTCATGGTAAGTATCGGCTAATGATACAAATTCAATAGAATTAGGATGCTTACTTGCCCATTCTTTTGAAGCTTTGGCAGAAGTGATTTTATCTGCTTCACCATGAAATAATAAGACGGGACATTCAGGCGCTGATTTTTGAGACAAAATAAATTCTCCAGCCGCAATCATTTCGGTAAACATCTTTGCCGTTATTTTGGAATGCACTAATGGATCTGCCAAGTAAGCAGCGCAAACAGCCTTGTCTCTAGAAAGTAAATTAGCATCCAATCCATTTTCCTGTGAAAGTGCTGGGTAAATCTTAGAGGCAATTTTACCTAAAGTAATTTGCCATTTAAGAGGCTCAAAAGCCAATTTCAACAAAGGTGCAGAAATAATTGCACCTTTAATTTTAGGCTTTTTGGTATATAAAAACTTGGCTGTAAGTAAGCCACCTATACTATGACCAAACATGAATATGGGGGTATTTGGATATAAGTCTTGAACATGACTAATCAAAAGCTGGATGTCATCCATCAAATACTGCATGCTTGGCGAATGTCCTCTTTTACCTTCACTGCGGCCATGGCCTCTCATATCTAGGCCAATAAAGCATATATGATGTTTGTTGAACTCCTCAGCAACATGGGCATATCTGCGAATGTGCTCACCTAATCCGTGGATTAAAACTACGCAGGCTTTAGTAGCGACTTTTTCAGGTCTCCAACGCAAGCCTTCCAAGGTAAATCCATCGTGGCTTTGCAGGAAAAATGTATTTATTGCCATTTAATGCTTTTTCGCTACCTTAATTTAAATTGGTTTGGAATTTAAGAATTTTCTATGGTAAATAGAGAAAATGAATAACGAAATTTTTGTTCATTCGCATAAAGTTCAAAATCAAACAATAATCAAACTGAAATTGACCCAATCATAACAATGAGTAAATCCTACATAATTGCGCTAGATCAAGGAACTACATCTAGTAGAGCCTTGCTTTTTTCAATCAAGGAAAATAAGGTAATTGATATTCAACAACGTGAATTCACCCAATATTTTCCGCAAAATGGATGGGTTGAGCATGATGCTGCAGAAATATGGGAAACCCAATGGGAGGTATTCGATAAATTGATGCAGCGAAATAAACTCTCAGCAAAAGATCTTGTAGGAGTGGGAATTACGAATCAAAGGGAGACTACGGTAATTTGGGATAAAACTACGGGCGAGGCCTTGCACCATGCAATTGTGTGGCAAGATAAACGCACCGCACCAATTTGCGAGTGGCTGAAAGAAGAAGGATGGACTGATTACATAAAAACAAAAACTGGGCTTATTCCAGACAGCTATTTCTCAGGTACCAAAGTGAAATGGCTTATTGATAATATCCCAGAGGTGAGTGAGCAAGTCATCAACAAAAATGCTTGTTTTGGGACGATCGACTCTTGGGTTATTTGGAATTTGACTAAAGGGAAAGTGCATGCAACGGATTACACCAATGCCTCCCGCACCATGATTTACGATATTGACAACCTGAAATGGGATGAGAAAATGCTTGATGTATTAGGCATTCCAGAGCATATTTTACCTGAAGTAAAAGCATCTGCCGCTGATTTCGGGAGCTTCCAATACAAGGGTGAATCTATTCCAATATTGGCGGTAGCAGGAGACCAGCAAGCAGCCTTATTTGGACAAGTTTGTTTCGAACCTGGAATGGCCAAAAATACCTATGGAACGGGATGTTTTATGCTAATGAATACGGGAGAGGAGCGTGTGGTTTCCAATCATGGCTTGCTTACAACCATTGCTTGGGGACTAGATGGCAAAATTGAATATGCATTAGAGGGTTCTGTTTTTATTGCTGGTGCAGCTGTACAATGGCTACGGGATGGACTTCGGATTATTGATTCGGCGCCAGATTCTGAATACTTCGCTTCGAAAGTTGGTCTAGAGCATGGTGTGTATGTGGTTCCAGCATTCACAGGTTTAGGTGCTCCATATTGGGATATGTATGCCAGAGGAGCCATTTTTGGCCTTACTCGGGATACCGGTAAAGATCATATAGTAAGAGCTACTTTGGAGTCGCTGGCTTATCAAACGCGCGATGTATTGGAGGCAATGGAGCAAGATGCTGGTTTGAATTTAAAAACCTTGAAAGTAGATGGTGGGGCAGCTGCAAATGATTTCCTGATGCAATTTCAAGCTGATGTATTGCAAACAAATGTGGAGAGACCGGTGATTATTGAATCCACAGCTTTGGGAGTTGTTTACTTAGCTGGCCTACAAGCAGGCGTTTGGACTAAAAAGCAATTACAAGAAAAGCGGGAGGTAGATGCTTGCTTTGAACCTGATATGAAAAAAGATAAAGTGGAAAGGCTATACAAAGGCTGGAAAAAAGCTGTGAAACGTAGCATGTCTTGGACAAAAGATGAAGATTAATCAGCCTTTGGATGCGAAATCCTCTTAATTTTACGTTTCCAGTCCATAGCCATGATTAGAAAATTTTCCATCGTATTTATCATCCTATTAGTCCTTGGTGTCTCCGCCTTTTTCCTTTGGGATAAGCTCTTTCCCAAAAGCATTGATAACAGCTGGAGTCTGATTCCTGAAAATGCACTAATTGTGTATGAGACAGATGATTTGGTGAAGAGTTGGAACGAATGGGAAAGTGGTGAAATTTGGAAAATACTTGAGGAAATTCCATCTGTTGGATCTATTCGTGATAATTTAGATCGAATGGATTCGCTCACTGGCCGAGATGGAAGTTTGGATAGAATACTAAGAGGCAAGAAGTTTCTTGCCAGCTTACATACAACATCGCGTAATGAATTTGATTTCCTATTTAACTTCCCGTATCCTCCCGCTTTGGGCGATGGAAGTTTACAAAAAGTGCTGGACAGCTATAGTGCAGCTGGATTTCAAGTAAGTGAACGAAATCATCGAGGCTATACTTTAAGAGAAGTAACTCATCCTTCAAACGGCGATATACTTACCCTTTTGTCTGCAAATGGTTTTTTGTCCGTGTCTTTTACGCCATTCTTGGTAGAGGATGTGGTTCGACTACTGGATGATACGGATAGTCGCCAATCCTTCGATCAATCGAATGCACAAATATTTAAATACACCAATAGCCAAAACCCTTTTGGAAATTTCTATTTCAATCTGAAAAGACTGGATGAATTTGCTTCGATTTTTTCAGCATCCGGCACCGAAAAATGGTTGGCATCTTATAAAGCAATTGCCAATACTGCCATCCTTCAAGTAAGCCAAGAAGAAAATAGAATACGGTTAAGAGGTATTTCCGAAACAGGAGCTGAAACTGAGCAAAACTTTCTCAATACTTTCTCCAATCAAAGCAAGGGTAATATCACAATAGGAAATCTTATTCCAAAGCAAACTGGCTATTTCTTACATTACTATCTTTCTGATTTCGAAGATTGGCAAAGCAAATTGCAAGCTTATTGGGAGGTACATCATCCAAATTTGAGAGCAGGCAGGCAGGCTATTACCGATAAATACAATACCTCATTGAGCAATTTTGCCAAATGGACTGGAACGGAAGTTTCATTGATTTGGCTGAATTCATTGAGCAAAAGTGGAAGCCCAAAATTGGCAATTGTTGATTTGGCTGATGTGGAAACTGCCATGACGGAATTGGATAGATTTGGAATGCAGGTGGAAGGCCTAAGTGGAGACACCCTTTATCGAGAGCGATTTGGTGATTTGGATATTCGCTTACTTAATGTGCCAGAAGTGCCCTATTATTGGCTTGGAGAGGCCTTTTCTGGTTTTTCACAATCTTACTATGCTGAGTATGACAATAAACTCCTTATTTCCAATGAAATAGAAGTGCTAAAACAGCTGATGCGTGACATTGAAGAAGGCAGCACTTGGGATACAAATAAGCGAGGTTGGGATAGCCAATTGAGTACAGCTAACATCACAAGTCTTGTGCACACCCCAAATCTTTGGAATATCCTCTTGGCGAATATGGCTGAACCGTGGACGAGGTTTTTTACTCAAAATGAAGCGATCCTCTTGAGTTTTGAAAGAGCTTTTGTACAGCTTGGAAATAGCAATGGTGATTTCGAAACTGAGATAAGTCTTGAGTATGTGAAACCGCTGGATGATTCAAACAAGAGCCTGAATTACACGGTAAGCCAACGAACTGTATTGGGCTCCAAAATTACCTCCCGCCCAATTCAAATCCGCAATTTGCAGAATGGCCAGTTAGAAACTTTTATGCAAACGGAGGACGGCAACCTTTTTATTATTGGTCAATCGGGTGAAATTATTCTCAAAAGAAGTATTGGCTCTGCGATTATCTCAGATATTTTCCCAATAGATTTTTACAAGAATGGTGACACGCAGTATTTATTTATTACTGAAAACAACATTATTCATCTAATTGACAGACAGGGTAATTATGTGGGATCATATCCGGATAGACCTGATAATATGCAGTTGCAAGTAAAAAGTTTGAATGTGCTGGATTACGACAATTCGAAGAATTATAATTTGCTGATTACCGATGCAATAGGGAATATATTTCTATACGATCAGTTTATGACTAATCTGGAAGGCTGGCAACCAGTGCAGCTAAATGGACTGTTTTCTCAAGTGCCCTTTCATTTGAGTGTGAGGACGAGAGATTATATAATAGCAGCACAAGCTAGAGGTTTTATTCATGTGATGGACAAAGATGGATTGCCGGTGCAGGGTTTTCCGATAGATATAAAGGGTAGATTGGGTAGTTCGTTTTTTATAGAATATGGCAATACAGCTGCCAATACCTTATTGACTACCATTACTGAGGAAGGTGAGATTATTCAATTCAATTTGCAAGGAAATATTACCAAACGCGAGCAATTAATTAAGCCAAATAGAGATAGCAAATTTTATTTGATAAATGATGAAGGAGGGAGAACATATACTATTGTGAGGCAAGATTTCAATCAGCTTTCATTTTTGGATAAGGATGGCAAAACGCGATTCCAAACAAATTTGGTAGCGGGAGGAACACTTTCTTTTCAGTATTATTATTTTGCTCCGGGTCAGGAAGTGTTTGCAGTAAATGATCCAGTACAAGAATTCTCATACCTATATTCATCCGAAGGAAAACTGATTAAAGAAAGACCTTTGGAGAGTAGTCACTCAATTTTGGTACATTATATTTCACAAAATGGCACTTATAGAGTGTTCACAAATTATTTAGATCAAGCTTTAGTTTTCTCCTTTGAGCCTTAAAATGTAATTTTGATTTTGGATCAAAATTATGCTGATGAGGAAAGCTATATATTTACTTACCCTTTTATTAATAATTGTTGGAAATAGTGGGTTTGCCCTTAACGCAATAGATCAGAATCCATCCAACAATCAACAGGAATCCAGCGAGCCAGAAATTAATCTTTCTTCCCCGTATGGAGCAGTATTTACGCACCTAAAGTATTTGCAAGATGAAACCTACCGCCCTGATTTGGCGGCAAAGCCATTTCTGCGTTCTGGTATCAGTCAAGAAAGAGGAGAGGAGTTAGCGATTAAGCTTTTTCAATACTACAACGCGAAAGGCTTTTATATTGATTTAGAGCAGATTCCAAGACAGCCAAATTACTATGATAGTAGTAGAAATAGGTCTGCTTACGAGGTCGTTCCATTGCATTCTGAAATATTTGTTGAAAAGGTGGGAGATCGGTGGTTGTATTCCAGCCAGACAATAGGAGAGGTGGACAGATTACACAAGGAGACTTTCCCGTTTGGGACGGATAAGCTACTTTCATTAATTCCTGAAATTGGACAAGACAAGTATTTTGGTTTATACTTATGGCAACTCATTGGGCTATTGGCCATTATTTTTGTTGGGCTAATTCTGCATAAGGTTTTCACCTTTGCCATCGAAATTGGCCTTTTCAAAATTCTTGCAAAATACGGTTATACCGATGTTGGCCGAAAGTATCTCTTGCCTGTAGCCAAGCCTTTTTCTTACTTTCTTATTATAGCTTTTGCATTAGTATTTGTGCGCATTTTGCAGCTTCCATTTGAGTCAGGTAGATTTATTATTCGTACTTTAACTATTCTTCAGCCATTAGCTGCCACTGTTGTATTCTACAAATTAGTAGATGTTTTCGGGTCATATATGAAAATAATGGCTCTAAAAACGGAGAGTACATTGGATGATCAATTAGTGCCTTTATTACAAAAGACGTTGAAATTTTTTGTGATAATAATTGGTGGCTTAATCATTTTGCGGGAGGGTTTGAATGTAGATATCTGGCCGATTCTTACGGGTTTATCCATTGGTGGTTTGGCTGTAGCTTTAGCTGCTCAGGATACACTCAAGAACTTCTTCGGATCCATAATGATCTTTATAGATAAGCCATTTCAAATTGGGCATTGGATTACAAGTGGCGATATTGATGGCACCGTGGAGGAGGTTGGTTTCAGATCTACTCGTATCCGTACTTTTCGTAATTCGCTTATGTATGTGCCAAATGCTAAATTGGCAGATAGCGTAGTGGATAATCACGGATTGAGAGTGTATAGAAGATTTTTCACCACTATTACAGTTACTTATGATACGCCTCCGGCTTTGTTGGAGCTATTTGTGGAAGGTTTACGCTCAATTGTAGAAAAGCACCCGGACACAAGAAAAGACACATTTCATGTGTACTTCAATGATTTGGGAGCACACTCTTTGAATATAATGTTCTATATATTTTTCAATGTGCCAGATTGGGGACAGGAATTAAGAGCAAGACATGAAGTGCTAATTGAAATAATGAAATTGGCTGAAACTTTGGGAGTTCGATTTGCATTCCCTACTCAAACATTACATTTGGAAGAGGTGCCAGGGCATGATTCACTAACACCGATTTATCCAGATGATAAAAAAGAACTTAGAAATAGGTTAGAATCATTCTACCAAAGTTCACAACCGACAACGAATAAAAAAGACAAATAATAAATCCGCAAATATGAAATTTGGAACCAAAGCAGTACATGCCGGGGTAGAACCGGATCCGGCTACAGGAGCGATAATGACTCCTATTTATCAAACCTCAACCTATGTGCAAAGCTCCCCAGGGCAGCATAAAGGTTACGAATATTCTAGAACGCACAACCCAACTAGGGATGCTTTGCAAAAGAGTTTAGCCGCTTTGGAAAATGGCAAATATGGCCTTTGTTTTTCGTCTGGAATGGGAGCAATTGACTCAGTAGTAAAACTTTTACAACCGGGAGATGAAGTGGTAAGCACCAATGATTTATACGGGGGAACTTACAGAATTTTCACCAAAGTATTCCAACCGTTAGGAATCAAATTCAAGTTTGTGGGAATGAATGACCTACAAGCTGTGGAAGATGCAATAACTCCTAAAACTCGTCTTATCTGGGTAGAAACTCCCACCAACCCAATGATGAGCATTATTGATATCAAGGCCATTGCAGCAATTGCCAAAAAGAGCAATGCAATACTTGCAGTGGATAATACTTTTGCGACTCCAGCCTTACAAAATCCACTTGACTTAGGAGCTGATTTGGTGATGCACTCTGTAACTAAATATATCTCCGGCCATAGCGATGTGGTAATGGGTGCACTGGTGTTGAATGACCAAGTATTACATGAGAGATTAATGTTCCTGCAAAACTCTTGTGGAGCTACTCCTGGTCCGCAAGATTGCTTCTTGGTACTACGTGGAATTAAGACGCTTCACTTGAGAATGGACAGACATTGTAGTAATGGAATTGCCATTGCTAATTATCTAAAATCTCATCCGAAAGTAGAGAAAGTTTATTGGCCGGGTTTCGAAGATCATCCAAACCACAAGGTTGCAGCTACGCAAATGAGCGGCTTTGGAGGCATGATTAGCTTTACTTTAAAAGGTGATGTATTAGAAGATGCCATTAAGGTTCTAGAGTCGTTGAAACTATTTGCTTTGGCAGAATCACTTGGTGGAGTAGAGTCACTTTGTGGACATCCAGCAAGTATGACTCATGCGAGCATTCCTGCTGATGAGCGTATTAAGTCTGGCTTGAAAGACAGCCTAATTAGACTTAGCGTAGGCATTGAGGATCCTGAGGATTTGATAGAAGATTTGAAACAAGCGATTGGTTGATTCTAATCTAAATTGATTTTACAGAAAGCCACCTTCATTTGATTGAGGGTGGTTTTTTACCCTCCCGCGTTTTTCTTCACAATATCATTAAGCGCAAAAGCAAACTTCTCAACATCTTCGATTCTTGTATAAAGATGTGGCGTTACCCTCACACCTTGAACGGCATCCATATCTATAGCTACGGTGAAAATCCTATAGTCATCATACAGCTTTTTAGCTAATTCTGCGGGCGTCATTCCGTCTATTCTCACATTGGCGATGGCGCATGATTGATCATCTCCCATAGGCGTATTAATAATGATTTTTGGATTATCCTTTACCTTATCTACCCAGTAGTTTTTCAAGTAGCGAAGTCTAGCTTCCTTTCGCGCTGAACCTATGGCCTCATGAAAACGGATAGCATTTGCAATGGCCAAATGAGATGAGTTTGGTATCGTACCTATTCTCTCAAATTTGCGAATATCATTGTCTGGAAAGTTAGTCTCACCGAATAGCGGCCATACATTTTGGATGCGGTCTTTCTTGATGTACAATAATCCAAGCCCAAGTGGCGTGCCGAGCCATTTGTGCATACTAGCTGCATAATAATCGCCACCCAAATCAGGGATTTTATGCTCTACATGAGCAAATGAATGTGCCGCATCAATAATTACCTGAATACCTCGTTCATGTGCCATTTCGCTGATTTCCTTCGCAGGCAAAAGCTGTCCCGTAAGGTTGATCATGTGAGTTAGCAAAAGCACTTTTGTGTTTGGGGTTATTGCTTTTTCAAAAGCATTTACCACTTCCATTTTGTTTTTGGGAAGAAGCGGGAGGGAAATTACATTATTCACAATTCCTTCTCTACGAGCACGATATGCAAATTGAATAAGCATACTGCCATAATCTTGGTTGGTCATCAATGCCTCGTCTCCTTTTTGCAAATCAAGACCTAAAATGATGGTATTAAGTGATTCGGTAGTGTTGCGGGTAATGAGTAATTCCTCCGGACTGCAACCAGCAAAGGTAGCAAGTTTTCTCTTAATCTCAAGCATATCATCATACTTGCTGCGGCGCATATAGAATGCCGGTGCTTCGTTGATTTGCCTAATATTTTTGATTTGGGCATTGAGTACTTCTTCAGCAGCCGGACTCATATAGCCATTTTCTAGATTGATAAAATGAGCAGATTGAACGTAGGCTTTCTGTATTTCGAACCAGAAGTCTTCATTACTGGCCATTTCGTTTGGAGTTAGGTTTTGCCATTTGCGAGCTTCTCGTTCTATATTTTTGGCAAAGGTTCCAGAAAGCGGGAGGATAGAAGCACCGATCGTTGCGCCTCCCAAAGTTTTGATGAAATTTCGTCTGGCTTGGATGTTCATAATTGTGGCCTTAGTGGAATACTCAAATCACGATTAAAGATGTGGAAAATTTTTGAAAGAAGGGTAGTCGGTGAGGGGTTATAAATTATGGGAGATGGGTTTTCTTTTAAATATTTTGGTGAATCATTAGCCATTGATTTTTTTGGAGCTTTGTGAACAAGTTCTTCCACTTCCTTCTTTGAGAATTCCAGTTATACCGGTAAGACTTATTCGAATTCTATCTTTTAATGAAGCCCAATTCGAGGTAATTAAAACCTGATGAAAATTTTTCTAAAATTATGATTCTCAGATTTCAATGGCACAGTTTGGATAGTTTCAAAGTGGTTACAGTAAGCGAAATCATCATTTGGAACTTAATGCAACCTTTTAATATAAAAAGTAATCTAGTTAATGTTATTCAAATCGCTTTTTCAGCTATCTCTAAACGCTAATGAAGTACTCCACATTAAAAATAACACTTATTGTAGCAATTGCTTTTGGTGTTTATTACATCCTTGATGAGCAATATTTTAGAATATTTAGATCTTGGTTGCACGAAGATGTCATCCATCAATATGGAATAAGCCACAATATTGCATATTTAGTCTCGGGTATTCCAATTTTTCTAGGAACCATACTTATGCATCGTGAGTCAAAGTTCTTTAAAAGTTTAGGACTAAATGGAAGCCTTATAAAAGCTATCAAGTTATCCTTGATTTGCACAAGTCCTATGCTCTTAGGTTATCTGATAGTATTTGATCTTAATAGGGAGTTGACTTTGAATACATTCTTAATATCTGGAGTCGCAGCAGCATTTTTTGAAGAAATATATTTTAGAGCCTTTCTTTTTGGACAAGTATTTCGATACACTCGTTTTGGTTTTATTCCGTCAATCTTTTTTGGAGCCATAATTTTCGCGCTTAGCCATCTTTATCAAAACTCTGATCCAGCAACTATTTTTGGCATTTTTATAACCACGTTATTAGGAGCGATTTTATTTGCATGGCTGTATGTAGAGTGGAAGTTTAATATTTGGATTCCAATCTTATTACATTTTTTCATGAACGTGATCTGGATGGTTTTTGCAGCAGGAGATAATGCCCTAGGAGGCGTCTATTCAAATATTTTCAGGATTATCACCATTATCTTGGTTATTGTACTTACAATTAAATACAAAAGGAGAAATGGAGAATCCTTGACCATAAACAGGAAAAATATTTTTTGGAAAAATAGCTAGATTAAATTGAGAATGGGAAGCTCCAAAAAGGGTGAACTCAGCTGAACTCGTCATTTAGGAAAGTTGTCCTCCAAGGTTTGCAGTAAATTGAATATTTGTAAGTTTTTTGGAGCTTGTTTAGAGGAAAAGGTTAAAATCGCAAACTTGCTCGTATCAATAGACTCAAAGATTATTCATGAAATTAAGTGCTTACAGAAACTAGAAGGTCAACATTTGCTGTAAAAGATATTTTGTCTGTCTTTCCAGCTGTTTTAAAAGTGCCTTTAGGAGTGAGATTTGTATTTTTGCTTTATTAATGAAGATTCCCCCACCAAACAAACCAACAGACGTTCTATTCAGCACCATCAAATTCATCCCTACTAACAATATCCCTTTCAAGCCCAATAGAAACAAAAACCTTTTCCTTCTTAGCATCTTTTTGGAAAATTGCCTTTAAAAGCAGGATCGCACCTACACTTAGCAAAATGGCACCACCTGTAATCAGATAAAAATTTGTCATTCCTCCATATTGTTCAGCCAGACTTTGATCCATCATTTTGTCTGTATCGAGGAAAAACATAGAGCCGAAAGCAAAGCCATTGTTTGCAAAATGGATCAGCATTGGGAGAGCCAAATTCTTTGTTTTGTAATAAACCCAACCTGCCAAAAAGCCAATAACCATAGCACTCACAAATTGCCAAGGATTCAAATGAACGATACCAAATAATAGGCTAGAAGCTAGAATAGAAATGAATAAAGAATATCGCTTTAGTAGCCCATCCAGAATTATTCCTCTAAAAATCAGTTCTTCAAGGACGGGTGCTGCAATCACAATCATCAGAAATGGGAATATGCCTTTTTGACCGGAGAGCTCTCTAAACATTTCCTTTGCAAAATCCGGCATTGGAATCAGGTTGATAATTGGCGAACTAACTCCAACCTGCAAGGCAATCACAGCGACGATTAACAGAATCAAAACTTTGGGTGAGAACTTTGCAAACTGGAATTTACTAACGCCAATTTTATTAAATCGCTTCTTATGGATAATCCAAAATGACAAACCCATAATTGCTACATAATAAAGAAAGTTGGCTGCATCTTTACCTATAATATTTTCCATAAAGGCGATAGGACTCAGCCCAACCATCAATAAAATGATAATCCCAACTATACCAAAGCTTTGATTGAGGTTAGGGTAAGCAGGTTTTGAAATAGGTTCCATATTCATATCTCAAATTTAATTTCAATTAAAGATGTTGATTTTTCTTTAGAATATTTGAGTTATGGGTTATAGGTGATGAGTTATGGGTTATTCTTTTTTTTGCTTGTTAGAATAGCGGATCTAAGCATCTTTAGAATACTATTTGCCTTGTTGTTTAGAATTTTGAATTCTTCCTCAGTAATATATTCGGAATGAAATAGAAGCTCGAGCCAATAAATTGATTCATCGCATTCCTTTTGTGAAATGTAGAGCTTGTGAATAAAATCTGCATTGCTTTGAGCGTTTTGAGCCTCACGAATATTTGCTCCAACAGAAGTCCCTGCACGGAGTAATTGCTTGCTTAAGACATATTCTCTTTTCTGCTCAGACAATATCTTGTACAGTACAATAATATCTAATGCAAACTCAAATGACCAATCCTTTAAAATACTTTTCCTTTCACCCATACCTCAAAATTAATAAAACCCATCACCTATAACCCATCACCTATAACCCATCACCTATAACCTATCACCCCTAATCCCTAACAAGTTCCTCAAACGAAATATCCATCAACTCATAAGCCTCCCATCCTACAAAATCGAAGTGCCACCATTCGTTGAAATACACTTTGAAACCATGCTTGTGCATAATGCCAATTAGCAGGTCTCGATTTTTGATTTGTTCAGCAGGAAGTTCTGTATAGCGAGGGCTTGCCAACTCGGTGAAATCATCATAATCTGTAGGCATGGGGAGCTCTTGACCAGTCTTTAGATTGATCACCGTTAAATCTACTGCACAACCTCTATTGTGTCTGGAGCCATCTTTTGGGTGTGCTACGAATTCCTTTTTGTCTGCCAATTGATAGAAAGTAACTGTAACAGCATAAGGTCGATATCCATCGAATATCTTTAAGCCTAACCCCATACTATTCAATTCGTTTTGGGCATTTTTTAGCGATTCGGTGGCAGCTTTTCGCAGATAAGCTTTTTCCAATTCATAAACTTTAGTCTTTGCGAAATTATTTGTGCTTGCGTATCTGATATCGAAGATTAGGTTTGGAATATATTGGCTCAAATCCACCAATTCCTTATTGGGATTTTCTTCCACCGATTTCTGATAATCTTCAACTTGACTTATAATTTCAAGTCCATATTTATTACTTTGCTGGGCAATGGCACTAAGATTTAGACATAAAAAAGCCAGCATTGATAACAATGTCGGCCATTTATAAATCTTCATTTTATTTACAATCACTTTAATCATCCGTACTCAAAAGTTTCTCTAGAATATCGATAGCGGCTTTTGAAATAACAGTGCCTGGACCGAATACGCCAGAAACGCCAGCTTCATATAGGAAATCATAATCTTTCGGTGGAATTACTCCTCCCGCTATTACCATAATATCCTCGCGCTTTAGTCTTTTTAACTCCTCTATTAATTTGGGAATAAGTGTTTTATGACCTGCGGCAAGCGATGAAGCACCAATGATATGCACATCATTTTCTACGGCTTGCATGGCTACTTCTTCTGGTGTTTGAAACAATGGTCCGATATCCACATCGAAGCCAATGTCTGCAAAGCTGGTGGCAATTACTTTTGCGCCTCTGTCGTGACCATCTTGTCCCATTTTGGCCACCATAATTCTTGGACGACGGCCTTCAATACTTTCGAATTGATCGGCTAATTCTTTTGCTTTCTTAAAGTTTGGATCTTGCGCCACTTCTCTTGAATATACTCCTTGAATAGATCGAATAACTGCTTGATGGCGACCATAGACCTTTTCCATCGCATCGGAAATCTCGCCTAAAGTTGCTCGCACTCTAGCAGCCTTCACAGCTAAATCTAGTAAATTTCCTTCACCTGTTTTGGCCGCATTGGTAATTTCTTCCAAGGCCTTATCTACATCAGCTTGGTTTCTCTCAGTTTTCAGTTTTTTGAGACGTGCAATTTGCGAATTATAGACTGCGGTATTGTCCACTTCATGTATATCAAATTCCTTATCGCTCTCAGCTTGGTAGCGATTAATCCCAACGATGATATCTCTTTTGGAATCTATCCTTGCTTGCTTTTTGGCAGCGGCTTCTTCAATTCTCATTTTAGGAAGGCCACTTTCTATGGCTTTGGCCATTCCACCTAATTCCTCTACTTCTTCTATCAATGCCCAAGCCTTTTCTATCAATTGCTCAGTAAGGTATTCCACATAATAAGAACCACCCCATGGATCTACGGCTTTGGTTACTTTGGTTTCTTCTTGCAAGTAAAGCTGCGTATTTCTAGCAATACGAGCAGAGAAATCAGTAGGCAATGCTAATGCTTCGTCGAAAGCATTCGTGTGTAAACTTTGTGTGTGACCAAGGACGGCAGCCAAAGCTTCCACGCAAGTTCGCGTTACATTATTGAATGGATCCTGCTCTGTCAAACTCCAGCCTGATGTTTGGCAATGTGTTCGCAAAGCCATTGATTTTGGATTTTGCGGATTGAATTCCTTAATCATTTTTGCCCAAATCACTCTGGCGGCTCGCATCTTGGCAATCTCCATAAAATGGTTCATCCCAATAGCCCAGAAGAAGGAAAGTCTAGGCGCAAAATCATCGATATTCAAGCCTGATTTTAAGCCAGTTCGCACATATTCCAATCCATCTGCAAGGGTGTAGGCAAGCTCAATATCGGCAGTAGCGCCAGCTTCTTGCATGTGATATCCACTAATGCTTATGGAATTGAATTTGGGCATATTCTTGGCCGTGTAGGCAAAAATATCGGCGATAATGCGCATGGAAGGAGTAGGAGGGTAGATGTACGTATTCCTCACCATAAACTCCTTCAAAATATCGTTTTGGATGGTTCCGCTCAGTTTGTCTGGAGATACACCTTGCTCTTCAGCTGCAACTATATAAAATGCCATTATTGGAATCACTGCTCCATTCATCGTCATGGAAACAGACATTTTATCTAGTGGAATTTGGTCGAAAAGCACCTTCATATCCAAAATGGAATCGATTGCTACGCCGGCTTTTCCTACATCACCAACTACTCGCGGATGATCCGAGTCATATCCTCTATGTGTAGCCAAATCGAAGGCTACGCTCAAGCCTTTTTGGCCAGCAGCGAGATTTCTTCTGTAAAAAGCATTGGACTCTTCTGCCGTACTAAAACCTGCATACTGCCTGATAGTCCACGGCTGATAAACATACATGCTAGAATATGGGCCTCGCAAATAGGGCGGGAGGCCAGCTACAAAGCGAGATCCTATATCGTTTTGCAAATCCTCTTTGGCATACATCCCTTTTATCTCAATGTCTTCAGCAGATTGAAAAGCAGGCAAATCCATTTCGGATTGCTTGGCTAAGGGAATTGCTTTTTGATCTATATTCTTAAAATTCGGCTTCATTTAATTTCAATCAAGGGTTTCAATAATTTGGCTCAGGCTGTTGATCACATTCGATTTTGCATGGATAAAATAATCCACTCCAGCCACTCGTAGCTTGTCGGCATGCTCCACAGGATTTCCTGCGATGACAATTTTTGCTGTGCCTACATTTTTAATGTTCTCAGCAACAGATTCGCCCATTGCTATATAATCCTCATCTGAACCACAAAGAATTACTAAATCTGGATTATGCTCTTTTAATTCGTTAATGGAATTCTCTTTTGAGAAGGTAGAAAGTGCCATTAATGGAATACCTATAGTGCCAAAAAATGCTTGACTGAAGTTGATACGGGCGCTAGGCATAAATCCATTGGAAAGAGGGAGAATAACGGCTTTTGGAATTTTACCTCCCGCCTTTTTCGATTCCATTTGGTGACGTAATGCTTCAAACTGTAAGGCTGCATGACGCGGGAGGAAGGAATCAGTATTTTCCATCCATTCAGGTTTTAGCACCTTTTCAAGACTGTCAGTTGGGTTTGGAAACTGATTGGTACCAATAAAAGTGGTTTTTCTAGAAGCCACTTTTTCGAGTTTTGTATTTCTCTTATCTGTGACTAAGCTAAGTAAATAACCGGATGTAGCATTTACTTCGAAAGTACCTCTATCTTCAAGGTCTAGAAATAATTCCCACGCTCCTTCAATAAGTTTTGCCGTGAGCGTTTCGATATAATAGGATCCGGCAACTGGATCAGCGACTTTCCCAAGGTAAGATTCTTCCTGCAATATCAAGGAAATGTTTCTGGTAATCCGTTTAGAAAATGCACTTGGCTCTGCAAGTCCTTCGTCATACGGACTAATGGAAATACTATCTGCTCCACCGATTATTGCAGACATTGCTTCGGTGGTATTGCGAAGCATATTCACGTAAGGATCGTAAAATGATTTGCTCCAAACAGATGAGTATGCATGAATTGTTTGAGAGTAATTTTCGATATCATAACTGCTTGCAATTTTAGCAATCAACGCTTTCAACGCGCGTAATTTTGCAATCTCAATAAAGTACTCATTCCCGATAGAGGATTTTACCATCAAATTGTCGAAAATGGTAGCAGCGGATAAACCCGCATCGGTACCCTTGTCGAGATATGCGACCAAATGATGTATGCCGATTCCCAATTGTTGAATAGCATCGGCACCTGCATTTTGGTAAATGCCCATATCTAAAGTGAAGGTTTTTAACCCACCCGCTTTTTCATTGGATTGGAGAAGTTTAGCGAAGGATGATATCTCAAAATGACGTTCTTTTCCTTTTAGGAAATCAGCCATAGGATCATGATCTATAAAAATATTTACCAGTGTTTGATCTATATTTTGTTTGCTCAACCAATTTTTCAACTCACTTATAAACTGCTCATTATTTGCTATTCCATAAAATGAAAGCGCACAATATTGCGGCATTATTCCATTCAAGAGTAATCCTAATTCAGCCTTACCATGTAAGTGAAATTCAATTCCATCTGCACCATTTTCCAGTGCAGTGAGCGCTTCTTGATTAGCTTTATTTGCATCCGAAACCAGTACTTTTTCGAAATTGGTCCAATGCCGATTTGCAAAAGCTGGATTGTCGTTGGCATTGATGTTATGAAGATTTTGGAGACTATTTAACTGCTGTAAATCTTCTTGAAAATACATTGGCTCTAATTGGAGGCCTTCATCTGTTTTCCAAAAAAGGCTTTCATAGTCTTTGCCTTTGAGGTCTTTTAATACTTTTGCCTTCCATTCGTTTTTTGAATAATCGGGAAATGAAAGTGCAGAGAAAAAATTGGATGGCGAATCACTCATCTATTTCAGAGATTTTGTTTGTGTAAAAATACATTAAAATCCGCTATCACTCGAATTATCAAGGATGACTTATATGAGTTGCGGGAAATATATAATTCAATAGAAAATCGACATTAAATAATCGGAAAACTTGTCTTTTCGTCCTTTCAACTGTGGTAATTTTTTATCAAATTTGTCTCCCTCTTTTCTGAACATCAAATATTTTTTAATAAGAAGAGTATCTAATAAATGAATGATTGTGCGACCATTTGGGCTAACTGTTTGACTTATATTCGAGAGAATGTAGGTGAACAACCCTATATTACTTGGTTCAAGCCGATTGTTCCGCTGCGATACGAAGATGGCGCACTTACTATTCAAGTACCTAGTCAATTTTTTTATGAGTGGTTGGAAGAAAACTATGTTCAATTGCTTCGTAAGGCGATAGATCAAGAAATTGGCAAGCATGGGCGATTGGAGTATTCGGTAATAGTGGACAATGGTAATTCCAATAACAAACCTGTTTCCATAAATTTACCAAACCAGAACCGACAAAAAGCTATGGCCTCGATGAATGGCAATGGCTATGAAAGTTCTAATGGTAATTTTCAGCCGGATACATATAAGGATGCCTTTATGTATCAAACTGCACTGAATCCGAATTATGTTTTCGACTCATTTATTGAGGGAGATTGTAATAGATTGGCTCGTTCTGCAGGCTATGCGGTAGCGACTAAACCAGGAATTACTTCTTTCAATCCATTGATGATTTATGGTGGTGTAGGGCTAGGAAAAACGCACTTGGTACATAGTATTGGAAACCAAATTCGTTCAAGCTTAGAAGATAAATTGGTGTTTTATGTTTCTTCAGAGAAATTCACCAATCAATTTACAGACGCTATTAAAAACAACTCTATTCAGCAGTTCACGCATTTTTATTTGCAAGTGGATGTACTAATTATTGATGATGTTCAGTTTTTGTCGGGCAAGGAAAAAACGCAAGAAATGTTTTTCCATATCTTCAATCACTTGCATCAGAATGGTAAGCAGGTAATCCTAACCAGTGATAGACCTCCGCGCGATTTACAAGGTTTGCAAGATAGATTGCTTTCTCGTTTCAAATGGGGGCTTACTGCAGATTTGCAATTGCCGGATTTCGAAACGCGTATCGCCATTATCAATAGGAAACTCCAAGCCGATGGAATTGATATTCCGGAAGATGTCGTGGAATATTTGGCTTATAGCGTAGATACTAATGTCCGTGAATTGGAAGGTGTATTGATATCCTTAATTGCACACGCTTCACTTACGCGTCGCGAAATCAATCTTGAGTTAGCGAAGCAAACTTTGAAGAATATTGTTCAAGAGATTGATTCAGAGGTGGGTATAGATTATATCCAGAAAACAGTAAGTGAATACTTCGGCATATCAGTAGAAGATATGAAAGCCAAAACGCGTAAAAAGGAAATCGTGATTTCCAGACAAGTTGCGATGTTCTTAGCCAAAGAATATACTAATCATTCGCTGAAATCGATTGGATATCATTTTGGTGGGAGGGATCACAGTACGGTAATTCATGCTGTTCAGTCTGTGGATAACATGATGGAAACCGACGCTAGATTTGCTCATTCATTAGAAGAAGTAAAGAAGAAAATTAAGATTAGAAGATTCTAAGATTCTACAATTCCAACAAAAATTCTGACACAAAAAAACCTCTAAGATCTTGTCTTAGAGGTGATTTTATGATTTTCGCTAATTAGATTAAGCTAATTGTCCTTCAAGCTTACCAGCTAAAACAGCCTTGTTTACTGCTCCAACTTGCTTATCAACGATTTCACCATTTTTGAAGAATAATAAAGTCGGGATACTTCTGATTCCAAATTTTGCAGATACGCCTGGGTTGCTATCTACATCTACTTTACCGATTACAGCTTTGCCTTCAAATTCAGCAGCCATTTCTTCTACAACTGGGCCGATCATTTTACAAGGGCCACACCATTCTGCCCTGAAATCTAGCATTACAGGTTTGTCAGAATTGATTATTTCTTCAAAATTCTGGTCGGTTACATTAATTGCTTTAGCCATTACTTTAAATTATGTTGATTATTCGTTTTAAATTCTTTTCTCTGTGATTTTCGAAAGGTAAACAGCAACTTTTCCTTTCAGGTTCATGCTTCATGCATAATTACTGTTGGTTTGCTTTTGGCAACTCTTTTCAGCTCTCGCAAACTATCTTGCTCTAAGTTAATACATAATTTCCGAGCAAGAAGTGGCACTTCCATTTCCTCCCGCCGGTCTATAAAATGTAGTCTAACAGGTACGGAGCCGGGATAGGTATTTTTAAGATTATCTAAACTACTAATCATACTTTGGTTTAGTGACTCTAAATCTATATTCACTTTCACACCTTTGGCCAATTTCTCCCACAGGTCACTAATGAATTCAATTCTTACAATTTTTGCTTCGAAGTCATTATCTCTGTATTTATTTCTTTCCACTTTCACTACCAAAAATAAATACCAGCCCGTTTCTAAAAAGCCCTTGAATTTAATGTAGTCTTCACCGAAAATCATAAATCGGAAACTTCCATTGTAATCTTCCATAGTCAATGAGCCGAATGGTTTGTTTGATTTTTGGGTCATTCGATGTTGTACCTCGGTAACCATGCCTGCCAATTTCATGGTTTTGCCAGCTAATTCCTCCAAATTATTGAGGTCGCTTAGGCTTCCATTACAAAAACTTTGAATCTCCAATTTGTATTGGTCAAGTGGATGACCAGAAATGTAAAGTCCCACAACCTCCCGCTCTTTTCGGAGCTTTACCAAATCGTGGAAAGGCTCCATTGGTGGTACACTTGGCTTTGGTATGTCCATTCCACCTGAACCGCCGAATAGACTAGTTTGAGCACTTTCTTTTTCTATTTGAAGCTTCTGAGCGTATTTGATAGCTTTTTCTACTAGATTAGCCTCACCTTCAGGAGCTTCCAAATATTGTCTTCTGTGGTATTCTTCGAAACAATCGAAAGCGCCAGACATGGCCAATGCTTCGAAAGTCTTTTTATTGACAGCCTTTAAATTCACTCTATTGGTGAAATCAAAGATATCCTTGAAATGACCAGATTTAGTTCTTTCCTCTATCAATGATTCAACGGCAGCTTCACCCGCACCTTTTATTGCGCCTAAGCCAAATCGTATTTCACCTTTTTCATTTACCTCAAAGTACACACCCGATTCGTTCACATGGGGACCCAACACCTTAATTCCATAATCACGGCATCCTTCCATGTATTTGGTAAGGCTTTTAATATCGCTTTGGTTGTGTGTAAGTACCGCAGCCATAAACTCCGCTGGATAATGCGCTTTTAAATAGCCAGTTTGGAATGCTATATAGGAATAGCAAGTTGAGTGAGATTTGTTGAATGCATAGGCTGCAAATGCTTCCCAATCTGTCCAAATTTTCTCACATATTTTGCGTTCATGTCCATTCTTTTTACAGCCTTCTAGGAAGGTTTCCTTCAATTCATCCAGTACGGACTTTTGCTTTTTACCCATTGCTTTACGCAATTTATCCGCTTGGCCTTTGGTGAATCCAGCCAAGGATTGGGAAAGAAGCATCACCTGTTCTTGGTATACCGTGATCCCGTAAGTTTCCTTCAGGTATTCTTCCATTATAGGAATATCATAGCTGATAGGCTCGATACCATGCTTACGAGCAATGAAGTTTGGTATATAATCCATTGGGCCAGGACGATACAGCGCATTCATGGCAATAATATCCTCAAACTTATCTGGTTTGAGTCCCTTGAGGTGCTTTTGCATTCCAGGAGATTCAAACTGAAATAGGCCAACCGTTTCTCCTTTTGAAAAAAGCTCTAAAGTCTTTATGTCATCTAGTGGAATCGTTTCTATGTCAATGTCGATCCCATGATTTTTCTTTATTTGGCGCAGTGCGTCTTTTATGATAGACAGGGTTTTCAGACCCAAAAAGTCCATTTTCAATAAGCCGGCACTTTCCACCACAGAGTTGTCATACTGGGTTACTACCAAGTCAGAATCCTTGGCAACGCCTACAGGAATAAATTTCTGAATATCATCAGGAGTGATAATTACGCCGCATGCATGAACACCTGTATTTCGAAGCGAACCTTCCAAGACATCTGCTTGACGAAGGATTTCGCCTTGAAGACTTTTGCTATTCCTGATGGCTTTGAGTTGGGGCTCCAACTCATAAGCCTTTTGCAGATTGATGCCTATGGGTTTGTCAGGAATAAGTTTGGCCAATTGTGTTGCTTCACTCAATGGCAATTCCATTACGCGTGCGCAATCGCGGATTGCTGATTTTGCGCCCATTGTACCATAGGTAATGATTTGAGCTACTTGTGATTTGCCATACTTGTTGATTACATAATCGATTACTTTTCCTCTGCCTTCATCATCAAAATCGATATCAATATCGGGAAGTGAAACCCGATCCGGATTAAGGAATCTCTCGAATAGTAGATCATATTTAATGGGATCCACATTGGTAATTGCAATGCAATAGGCTACTGCAGAGCCCGCAGCGGAGCCACGTCCAGGACCAACTGAAACGCCCATTTCACGCGCTTTATTGGTGAAATCCTGGACAATTAGGAAATAGCCGGGATAGCCAGTTCGTTCAATGGTTTCGAGCTCAAAATCTAGTCTTTCTCTTATTTCATCTGAGACTTCGCCGTATCTTTTTTCAGCACCGACATAAGTAAGATGGCGCAGATAATTGTTCTCGCCTCTTTTCCCTCCATCAATTGCATCTTGTGGATCGACAAATTCTTGGGGTATATCGAAGGCTGGCAACAAAACCTCCCGCTCCAATTCGAAAGCCTCAATTTTATCTACGATTTCCGCTATGTTTTCAATCGCCTCAGGGATGTCAGCAAAGAGCTTTTTCATCTCATCCTGCGTTTTGAAATAGTATTCTTTGTTCGGAAAGCCAAATCTATAACCTCGACCTCTTCCTATAGGAGTACTTTTTTTCTCTCCATCTCTTACGCAAAGCAAAATATCGTGAGCGTCAGCATCATTTTTATCTAAGTAATAGACATCATTGCTGGCTATTACTTTCACATTGTATTTGTCGGCAAACTCAAGTAGCACGTCATTTACGCGATCTTCCTCTTCAAGCCCATGTCGAGTTAACTCTACATAAAAATCCTCTTTAAACGTATCTACCCACCATTTAAAAGCCTCTTCAGCTTGATGCTCACCAATATTTAGGATTAAGCTTGGAACTTCGCCTGTTAAACCACCACTTAATGCGATAACATTATTACTATATTGTGCGATTAACTCACGATCAATTCTTGGGTAAAGCCCGTAATTGCCCTCTGTAAATGCCAGAGAAGCCAACTTGGCCAATGAATGAAATCCATCCTTATTCTTTGCCAAAAGCACCTGACTAAAGCGCTTATCAGTATGATCTTTGGTAAATTGGAGTCTGGTACGCTCCTCAGCCACGTAAAATTCGCAACCTACAATAGGCTTAATCCCTTGCTTAAATGCTTCTCTTACGAATAGAAATGAGCCAAACATATTGCCTAAATCCGTGAGAGCCACTGCCGGCATATTCAGTTCCTTTGCCTTGGCGATAAGTTTGGGTATTTGGGGGACAGCCTGTAATACAGAAAACTGAGAATGAACATGTAAATGCGTAAATGGGGCAGAAATATCGACACTTTGATTAGGTTCGATGATTCTCCGTTTCTTCTTAGCAGGTGCTTTTTTTACAAAATTAGCTTCATCTAAAGCGGGAGGTTGATAGGTGATCTCTTTGATCATTACTCCTTCAATAGGCTTGATTACGCCTTCTTTCAATAAGCCAAAGAAGCATCTTGCGGTGGCGTCCACATCAAATGCTGCATCGTGTGCGTCCTTGAAAGGCTTGTTAAATAATTTTTGGTGAAGTTCGGTAAGTGTAGGCCATTTGAATTTCCCGCCTTTACCTCCAGGTAAAGCGCAAAACTCTGTTGCTTCGTCTTTGGTGTCAATCGATGCACGACCTTCCAGCTGATTATCCTCCTTCATTCGCAGGTATTCAGCTCCCATTATATTGATATCAAATCCAATATTATGGCCTACTAGGAAACTTGACTTGGCAACATCTACCGAAAATAATTCCAGAACCTTGCGTAAAGAATGACCTTCCTTTTCTGCAAGTGCAGTAGAGATTCCATGAATTTTTTCTGAGTTATAAGGGATTGTAAAACCTTCTGGTCTTACTATATAATTGTGACTAGAAACCAGATTTCCTTTTGCATCATGCAATTGCCAAGCTAACTGAACCAGCCTCGGCCAATTGTCTAGATCACTTACAGGAGCATTGTAGTTTTGAGGTAAACCAGTGGTTTCGGTATCGAATATTAAATACATAGCTTATTTGCAATAGTTGTTTAAAAATGCTTGAGCCTGAGTATGTCCCAAGCTTAGAGCTTTTTGGAAATAAGGGCAGGGATTTGTTTTCCCACTTTCAGCGGCAAATTGACCCAATGTCATTTGAACCAATGGGTCATTTGGAGCTAGATTTTCTCCTTGTTGCAATGTAATCCAAGCTTGGTCGATTTTACCCAATTCAAACAAGGTTCTGCCTAAATTCATGTAATAATAAAATACAGTAGGTTCTAAAGAAATCGCTTTGCTATAGTATTCTTCTGCCTTTTCCAGATTCTTACTTTGAAATTGTGCTACTGCAGCGTTGAAATATAATCGACTTGAATTTTTCTCTAACTTTAGTGCTTTTGAATAGCTATTCAAGGCAGCATTATAATCTCCGTATGCAGCTTGAGTTATGGCTAATTTTTCCCAAGCAAAATAGAAATCAGGATGGGTATTACTTGCTGACTGCCAAAGAGCTAAAGGTTCTTTCCATTTGGGTAATGCTTGTATGAAATTGAATCCGTAGTAAATAACTATCAAAGCAAAAATAGCAATATTTTGTTTGATAGGCAGTTTTTGTAATGCTAGTGCTAATATCAATGCCATACCAAAAATGGGCACATACAAATATCTATCTGCGACCGGACTTGCTATACTAAATTGAATTAGGTGAATTGTGGTAAATGTCAAAAAATAGAAGAGAGGAAATGTAAACTTCGACTTAATTAGATATAGTTTGATTAACAAAACCAATGAAATTGGCCATAATAATAGTGTTGTGTGTGTAATAATACTAATGCTAAATGGGGGATAAATTGCTGATATATCTCCAAACCAAAATATACGCTTAAGGAACCATATAAGCTTAACTCCTGACAATAATAGTAGTTCTGTATAATTCTCAGATTCAGGAATACTAGGTCTAAACTTGAACCCTAACCAAATGATAACTGGAACGATTAATACAAAGGGGGATAGTTTCTGAAAATCCTTAATACTTCTTTTACTATACAGCCACCATATAGCTACCATCATTATTGGCCAAATTATTCCTTGTACCTTGCTTAACATGGATACTATAACCAATAAAATTGCAATGAAAACGTGCTTCTTTTTATGGTTATCTAAATATTGAACCCAAAATGCTAAACCAAAAAAGCCAAAGCTAGCATAGACCAACGTACTCCTTGCTGAAATCCATGCGATTGGTTCTGAAGCAGATGGATGAAAAGCTAATAGGGAAGCTACTATTAAGGCAACCCAATTATTGCGACTAAGCCTTAATGCCAATAAATACGCACCCAAAATTGCAATAAAGTGCCATATGATCGAAAAAGTATGGTAGACCTTTGGACTAAAGCCAAAAAGCAAGGTCTCAATTTTGAATAGTAAGGTGACTATAGGTTGGTACATACCTGCAGCTGGCTCGGAAAATATTTTGAAAATTGAGTTTTTGACTGGGTTTCTAACTAATTCATTCTCCAAAATTTGCATATCATCATCCCAATTGAAGGCAAAATTGAATTGGGATACTTGCCAAGTGAATAGCAAAAAGAAAAATAGCAAAGCTACAATTAGTGCAGTTTGAATATTTTGAGTAGGTGCTGTTCGCAATTTAGTGGATTCTCTGAATGAAAAATTAATGATAAATTTATCTCACAATTTATCAAAATTAATGATGGAACCCTTGATCAATTTTTAGAACTGACTCTTAAAATTTCAAATAGGAATAATTAGATCAAAATGGGTTGATAAATTATTTCTCAGTATATGGGACGTAAATCACCTTCTTGGTTTCCATATATGGTTCTTTGAAAAAATTGCTAAGGGGAAATTCTTGAACGAATAATTCTGATTCCTCTATTTCTTCAGCCAAATCACCTCCTTTTAGTAGGAGCATGCCATTGGCCAGTTTGTGTGTGTGGCCTGGATTGATTTTGTGCTTAGACCATAAATGAAGATTTGCTAAGCGAGCAACGGCTCGGCTAATCACAAAATCGAAAGTACCTTTTACCTTTTCTCCTCTAATATTGGCTGCTGTCACATTGTCTAGTCCAAGAGAAGTTTTCACGCCTTCTACTACTTTTATCTTTTTTCCGATGGAGTCCACCAAATGAAACTGAGCCTCTGGAAATAAGATTGCCAGTGGAATTCCTGGGAAACCTCCACCTGTACCAATATCCATGATTTTAGCTCCTGGCTTAAAGGGATTGATCTTAGCAATAGCCAATGAGTGAAGGACATGGTGAATATAAAATTCATCCATGTCTTTTCGGGATATTACATTAATTTGGGAATTCCACTCATCGTACAAACTTTTCAGTTGATCGAATTGCTGGATTTGCTTCTCGGTAAGTGCCGGGAAATAATGGTAAATAATTTCTGATCCTTTCACAGAAGCAAAGATAGGTTAAATGTGCTCTTCTTTCCCTCTTACCAAGTCAGAAAGTAACTCTCTTGCTCTGTGAAGTTGGGCTTTTACTGTGCCTAGGGGTGCTTCAATTTCTTTGGCAATTTCGTCATAAGAAAATTCCTGAAAATAGCGAAGCTTCACAAGTCGCTGATATTTAGGAGGTAGCTTTGTTACGAATATTCTAATAAGTTCTTTTTTCTGGGTATTGATTGCCTCTTCCTCTGGATCCATTTTCAGATCCATCACTTCTATACCTACAGAATCACCATTATCATCTTTGTAAGCATGATGAATACTCAGTGTATCTAATTTCTTTTTGCGGATAAAGTCAATCGCATTGTTGGTTGCAATACGAAATAGCCAAGTACTGAAAGTATAATCTTTTTTGAATTTGTGGAGATTTTTGAAAGCCTTTGCAAACGCTTCAATGGTTAAGTCTTCTGCATCATCAACATTACGAACCATTTTCAGGATCATATGATAAACAGGTTTTTTGTACCTCTTCAACAAATCTGCATATGCTTGCTGATCTTTCTCATCAACCGCCTGGTCAATAAGTTCGAAATCCTTTAAAGCCTTTTGAGAAAAACCACGTGAAGCTACCATTTTATCCTTTTAGAAAACTGTGCAGATATGCCAACCAATAAATAATATTTGAGATAAAAAATCTCGGAAAAAATTAATAAAAATCCAGCAACTTTCACACCAAATCGCTTAGCAGCTAGAATAAAAAATGTATGCAACAAAATTAACCTTAAAAGGAATCCTCCCGCCGCTATTCCAAATAAAAGTTTGTAGTCTAATAAGTTCTCCCAATAGAAGGCTAATATAAAGGCATTTAGCCACATTAGCGATAAGGAAATATGGAAAAGGCCAATCCTGAATTTATCTCGAAATTTGTAATGCTTTCCGGCTGCCATGTGTCTTAATTTTTGTCTGTAATATGTTGACCAGGATTTTTTAGGTACTGACATTAAGACCACATCTGAACCGATACACACCTTAGTGAACTTTTTCTTGGCGTACTTATTTACAAACAAATCATCATCGCCACCAGTCAATTCCATCATTCCATAAAAGCCCTTATTCTTTAAGAAAAAGCTTTTGCGATAAGCCAAATTTCTACCTACACCCATATATGGTCTAAAAGCGAGCGCAGATGAAATATATAGTATTCCTGTTATAAGCGTTTCAAAATCAATTTGTTTGCCCAAAAACCCGCCGGATTTCTGATAATGCGAGTAACCTAAAACTATCTGCGTTTCCGGATCGAAGGTTTTAGCCATTTCGCTTGCCCAAGATTTGCTATTTGGACGGCAATCAGCATCGGTCAGTAAAACGATGTCATTTTTGGCAGCTTTTATACCCAGGGTTAATGCGTATTTTTTTGAGTTAAAAGCATCAGGAGTTGAATCAATCACCACCAATTTTAATTTTGGATGCCTCAATTTCTCTTCGGTCAGAAAGTCATAACTCCCATCTGAAGATTTATCATCCACAATAATTATTTCATAATTTGGATGATCCTGCTCCAAAAGTAAAGGGAGCAATTCTCGTAAATTTTCTTCCTCATTGTGTGCACAGACTACAATTGATACTCCTTCAATTTGACTTTCATCTACCGTTTTTCGCTTGAAAAATGGAATCCGGATGAAGTAAACTAAGTGATAAATAAGTTGAATAAATACAAGGGCAATGAGGCTGTAGAGCAGTAAAGGTAATATCATTTGAAAGTACGTGTTCAATTCTTGCCAAAGATAGTCTTTCAGGGATTATTTAATGTTATTTTTGCGACTTGAAAAATGAGACTTGTTGCAGATGAATTTTGAACTGAAGGCAAAAGACCTAAATACAAAGGCTAGGGCAGGTATATTCCACACAGCACATGGGGCGGTAGAAACGCCCATTTTTATGCCTGTGGGCACAGCAGCTACAGTCAAAGCTGTTCATCAGCGAGAGTTGGAATTGGATATTCAAGCCCAAATAATTTTGGGCAATACATATCACTTATATCTACGTCCAGGTCTGGATATATTGGAGCAAGCGGGAGGATTACACAAATTCAATGGTTGGGACAAACCTATCTTGACAGATAGTGGAGGATACCAAGTGTATTCTTTGTCTGGCACACGCAAGATAAAGGAAGCTGGAGTTGAGTTTAAATCTCATATCAGTGGGAGTAAGCATTTTTTCAGTCCGGAGGGAGTGATGGACATCCAAAGGAGAATCGGAGCGGATATTATAATGGCTTTCGATGAATGCACTCCATATCCTTGTGAATATGGCTATGCTAAGAGATCGATGGAAATGACTCACCGCTGGCTTGAGAGATGTTGCAAGCGATTTGATGAAACAGAGGGAATCTATGGGTTTGAGCAGCATTTATTTCCTATCGTTCAAGGGAGTGTATATCCGGAATTGAGAAAAATTTCAGCAGAAAAAATTGCCTCAATGGATAGGGTAGGCAATGCAATCGGAGGATTATCGGTTGGCGAGCCAGCTGAAGATATGTATGAAATGACAGAGGTAGTTTGCGATATATTGCCATTTGAAAAGCCTCGCTATCTGATGGGCGTGGGCACACCTGCCAATTTGCTTGAATGTATTGCTTTAGGTATCGATATGTTCGACTGCGTAATGCCAACAAGAAATGCCCGTAATGGAATGATTTTCACCACAGAGGGAATTTTGAATATGCGAAATGAAAGGTGGAAGGATGATTTCAGCCCAATTGATGCTGGATTGACTGCCCATTCAAGTAATTTTTATTCAAAAGCCTACTTAAGACATCTAATCACAAGTAAGGAGATGCTAGGAGCACAAATTGCTAGTATTCAAAATCTTAGCTTTTATCTATGGTTGGTGAAGCAAGCTCGTATCCACATTATTGAAGGTGATTTTGCAAGTTGGAAAAAGGAAATGGTTGAGAAAGTTTCGCGTCGTTTGTAATTGTGTCAATGATGGTTCAAATTTTGTTTAACGCATTCCCAATTCTGTAGATCTATTGAAAATTTTAGATAAATATATTCTAAAGCGTTTTCTCGTCACCTTCATTTTTGTGGTGTTGTTGCTTATATCCATAATCTCTGTTTTACATTTTGTGGAGAATAATGACGCCTATCTCAAAAATAATGTCAGCACATTAGAAATTCTTAAATACTACATGTACTATGCTCCGTACATGGGTAATGTTTTGACTCCAATTACCATATTTATTGCCACTGTTTTTATGACTTCCAAATTGGCTTCGCATACAGAGATTATTGCGATGCTAAGTAGTGGGATGAGCTTTCAGCGTCTTTTGAGGCCCTATATGATTGGTGCTTTTATCATTACTATTGCTAGCTTTTTATTGCAAGGCTGGATCATCCCAATGGCCAATAAGCCAAGGATTGATTTTGAAATAAAGTATATAGATGGAAAACAGATGTTTGGTCAAACCAATTTCCATGTGAAGGTTGGACCGGAATCGTACGTCTATATGCAGAGCTATTCCAATGCAATTAATACGGGTTTTAGGTTTACTATTGAGACAATAAAAGGTAATCAGCTTATTGATAAACTTTATGCGGAGCGAATCATTTGGAAACCTGATACAGTAGGTGAATCAGGCGTATGGCACTTGGTAGATTGGAAATATCGTAAGTTTTCTGGAATGGAGGAGGAAGCTAGAACTGGTAGCGAATTAGATACTCTTATCAATCTTTTTCCTGAAGATTTTGAAATAGTGGATAATAAACAAGAAATGCTCACTCTTACAGAACTCAACGAGTACATTGCGGTGCTTGAGTCAAGAGGAGCCGATAATCTTATTGTGTATTATATAGAGAAGTATTCTCGATTTATGGCTCCATTTGCCGCTTTGGTATTGACATTATTAGGCGTGATCGTTTCCTCCCGCAAATCTAGAGGTGGTACAGGTGCCCAAATGGCAGTTGGCTTTGGTTTGGCAGCTGTTTTTATCATTTTCTTTTTAGTCTCCAAAAATATTGCGGAAGGTGGAGCTATTAATCCACTATTGGCCGTTTGGATGCCAAATATTGTTTTTACATTTATCACATTGATATTGTACAAAACGCTGCCTAGATAATGACCGCCGATAGTAAGGATTTTTTTATGCTCCACTTAATAGTGCTGCTATGGGGTTTTACCGCAATCCTTGGCGTATTAATAAGTATTCCTTCTGTAGAAATTGTTTTTCATCGTACCTTATTAGCAGCTCTTGGATTAGGCATCATTTTACTTTTCCGCAAACATTCATTCTCGATTGGGCAGGTGGAAATAGTGAAAATGTTAGCAACAGGTTTTTTGATCTCAGCACATTGGATTTTATTTTTTGGAGCAGCCAAGGTATCAACTGCATCTATTTGCTTAGCAGGAATGGCAACTACCTCTCTTTGGACAAGCATTATTGAGCCAATATTAACAAAGAGAAAGATTAAAATCTTTGAAGTAGCCTTAGGTTTAGTGGTGCTTTTCGGACTTTATATTATTTTTCGATTTGAGTTTGATCATGTACTTGGCTTGTCAATGGCTCTTGGTTCAGCACTATTAGCCGCCATTTTCACCGTAATTAATGGCAAATTTACCAAGAAGCATCATCCATATATGATCAACTTTTATGAGATGATTGGTGCATTTTTAGGAACTGTGCTTTTTCTTCCTTTTTACTCAGTTTATATGACTGATGGCTTAGGTTTGCAATTGATGCCAACTGGGATGGATTTCATTTACATTTTGATATTGGCGCTTGTGTGTACTGTCTTTGCGTACTCCGTTTCAATTGAACTGATGAAAAGAATCAGTGCTTTTTTCTTAAATCTTACTGTAAATCTAGAACCTGTTTACGGAATTATTCTAGCTGTAATTGTATTCGGTGAAAAGGAGAAAATGAGTGAGCAGTTTTATATTGGCACATTGGTGATTTTGATTTCAGTACTTTCTTATCCAATTCTGAATAGATTAATGCAAAGAAGACCACTTTCGACAAGGCTCTTTAAATAATTCAGAGTTTACCACTCCAGATGGCATAGCCAGATTCCTTCCAATTATCTATCTGAGGCTCATTTTTAAATAGCCCATACATTGCAGAACCAGATCCAGACATGGATGCATAGACAGCTCCTTGCTGGTAAAGGGAATCTTTGATTTCCTTTAGAATAGGAAATGCAGGAAAAATGGTATCCTCAAATTGATTATGTAAGTGATTCTTCCATTCCTCTATTGGTTGGGATAGAGCTTCTTGGATGCAAATTCCATCAGTACTTGGAATTACATTTTTGTATGCTAATGCAGTACCTATTGCGATATTTGGGTAGATTACCAAAGCGTAGTATCCATCTGGATTGAAGTTGAGAACTTCTAATTCATTACCTCTACCTCCCGCCATTGCCGGTTTGTTTTTAATGAAGAATGCGCAATCACTTCCTAGCTCCGCTGCGATTTCTTCCAGCAAATCGTCTTCGAGAAATAGCTGAAATACCTCTGAAGCAACTTTCATAACATACGCCGCATCTGATGAGCCACCACCTAATCCAGCTCCAAAAGGAATCACTTTGTGCAAGTGGATTTTGGCATTTGGAAGGCCATAAGCTTTCTGTAAGGCTCGATATGCCCGAATGCAGAGATTAGATTTGTCATCCCCTGGCACTTCCAATCCTGAAGTACTTAGTTCAAGCTTTCCATGCTCAATTATTTCAACCGCATCTTGCCAGCCGATAGGGTACATGCAAGTTTCAATATCGTGAAAACCATCCGATCTTTTTTTAAGGATTCTTAACCCTAAGTTGATTTTGGCATTTGGAAAGGCAATCATTGAAAATGGAATTTGAGGATCAAAAAAGAAAATCCCTGTTGTTATGCAACAGGGATTTGATTGATTATTGAATTTTTATTTGAGCATTTGCTCTACGATTTCGTCGGTAATACCTGCGCAAGAGAAACCTCCATCATGGAAAAGATTCTGCATAGTAACCATTCTGGTGAAATCTGAGAACATTACTGCAATGTAATTGGCGCAGTCTTCTGCACTCGCATTGCCGAGTGGCGACATTTTATCAGCATAGTCGTAGAACACATCGAAGCCTGTCACTCCAGTGCCAGCAGTAGTCTTTGTTGGCGATTGCGAAATGGTATTGACACGAACATTCTTAAGTTTGCCAAATCGGTGTCCGTAGCTTCTAGCAATAGACTCAAGTAATGCTTTTGCATGTGCCATATCCGAATAGTCCGGGAAGGATCTTTGGGCTGCAATATAGCTTAACGCCATAATAGAACCCCATTCGTTCATTGCATCGGTTTTCTCTGCAGTTTGCAGTACTTTATGAAAACTAGCTCCCGAAATATCCAATGTTTTTAAGAACCAATCGTAATTAAGATCACCATAATCTCGGCCTTTGCGTACGTTTGGGCTCATGCCAATAGAGTGAAGAACAAAATCGATCTTACCTCCCAATATCTCCATAGACTTGGTGAATAAGTTTTCTAAATCTTCCACAGAAGTAGCATCTGCTGGAATCACTTCTGAGCCACACATTTCTGCAAGTTTCTGAATTTCACCCATTCTCATAGCTACAGGAGCGTTGGTTAGTGTGAATATTGCACCTTCTTCTTTACATTTCAATGCAGTTTTCCAAGCAATAGAATTTTCATCTAATGCACCGAATATGATTCCTCTTTTTCCTTTGAGCAGATTATTTGACATATCTTTTTATTAAAATTTGACAAAAAATATATTTATGATTTTTTTAAAACTCTTCAAGTAGTTTAATCCTCTTTTCGATAGGAGGGTGTGTGGCAAATATACCACTTATCATGCTTGCAAAGCCTTTCTTATTTTTGGAAGAATTATCAATAAATAAAGCTGAAACATCTTCGCTTTTTAAAGTGCCAACTTCTGAATTTCCACTAATTTTTCTTAGTGCTGATGCTAAGGCTCTTGGATTTCGAGTCATTTCTGCTGCACCGGAATCAGCCATATATTCTCTACTCCGAGAAATGGCAAATTTGAAAATAAGAGAAAGGAAATAAGCAATTGCAGCGATTACCAAAGCGATGATTAATGCTCCACCACCTTTATTATCCTTGCCGCGTCTTCTGCCACCTCCATATATTAGCATTCGAAATAGCATTTGGGCAACGAGTGAGAATATGCCAACAAAAACGATACTAATGATCAAAAGCTTTACATCATTATTCCGGATATGCATAAGCTCATGAGCAATAACGCCTTCTAACTCTTGATCGTCGAGTTTATCTATAATTCCTTGAGTGAGGGTTACAGTATAAGACTTTTCATTTATTCCACTTGCAAAAGCATTGAGCGAAGGATCTGGAATTACATTGATTTTGGGCATTTTCATTCCCTTACTTATGCAAAGGTTTTCCGTCAGATTGTAAATCCTCATATTCTCTTTTCTCTCCAATGGCTTTGCGCCAGTGGCACTTTGGATCATTTTGACATTGAAGAAATAGGCAATACTAAACCAAATACCCACAATAATCAACGTAGCAGGAATGGATGCAATGAAGTCCTCCTTCACCATTTGGGAGTTGATTCCTCCTGTGGTTTCATCGAAACTGGTGAAGTAAATAAATGCATATACTGCAACCAATACCAATGTAGGAAAAGCAAGCAAAAGCAAAATAGACTTCCTATTATTTGATCGGATTTGACCTTGGATTCCTACATATTTGGACATAGCGGGAGGGGGAAAATCAGAACTTGATATCTGGAGCTTTTTCTACACTGGCGCGGTCTTCCATAGCGATTTCAAACATTTTCTCCGTTTTGAAACCAAACATTCCAGCAATGATATTTGCAGGAAAACTCTGCACTCCTACATTTAATTCTCTGGTAGCTGAGTTGAAATACCTTCTTACTGCAGCAAGTTTGTTTTCAACGTCGCTTATTTCAGTTTGCAGGTGCATAAAGTTCTGATTAGCCTTCAATTCAGGGTATGCTTCTACTTGTACTTTTAGACCAGCAAGAGCAGAGCCCAACTGTTGCTCAGCGTCAATTTTACCATCAATTGTCGTGGCAGCCATTGCACGAGATCTAGCTTCCGTTACACGTGTAAGTACGCCTTCCTCATGTTTCATGTAGCCTTTTACAGTGTTTACAAGCTGAGGAATTAAATCATGTCTCTGCTTAAGTTGGACATCAATATCTGCAAAGGCATTTTCTCTAGTTACTCTTAGGTTAACCAGTTTATTGTAAGTTGCGATCAAAAAGATGGCAATTACGGCAATGGCAATTAAAGCGATAATCATAATTTTTTTATTTTCAAATTACGAAAAATAAAGCAGAAAAAATGCATTTACAGATCCTAATTTATTTTACTCAGGCTTGAGTAAATAGACCATATACTTTTTGTACTTCTTGAAGTTCTCACCATTTCGTTGCCCGGTGAAATGCTTATTCTCCATTTTCTCGAATTTCTTCTTGAATTTCCACTTTACCAATTTCATAATTCTTGGCGCACGATCCTCGGCAAGTTCGAATACTGATTTCCAAACTGGAGCCAAAACCTCATTGGATAATTGATGTACAATATCCATAGTAACTGAAGTTTCTTCTGTGATGTCACGCTCAAAAGCCACTTTCACAGGAAAGTTTTCCAATTTGCCTTGCCACTCTTTGTAATTATGTCCCCCACCCAGTGGACTTTTACCTGGAGCATCCGTTTTGAAAAAATCTGCCACAATGATGCTTCCACCTGGATTCAACAATTTCAATGCACCAGGAATAGAATTATCCATTGGGATGTATTGAAAACTTTCGCTGAAAAGAATCAAATCGTATTTTTTGTTAATAGAAACTTCTTCAAATTTCTTTTGGTGAACAACAGCTTTATCACCCAATAGTTTTCTCACTTGCGCTGTAAGGATTTTACCTGGAGACACACATTCTACTTCGTAGCCATCATTTATTAGGGATAGAGCAGTAGCTCCAGAGCCACAACCTACATCCAAAATGGTTTTAGTTCCTTCAGGTATCAGGCTCTTTAGTAGATCTGTATACTTTTCTTGAGCAGGTTTCAAATCAGCTACATCGGCTTTGAGTCCATCCGTAAATAGGCCATAATGTAAGTGGTCTGTTTTAACAAAAAATCTGAATATTACGAGACCTAATTCAAGACCTACTTCTTTGGAATCAACTTTCTTTTCGCGAGCCATAATTTATGTTTTGGAGGTATAGTTCAATTTTATTAGTTAACGGTTTCAAGCAATTCTTTTGCATTTTGAATAGTGGTAGCACTTGGATTCTCACCACCAATCATTTTTGCAATTTCGAGTAATCGATCATTTGGTGACAGTTCACGAATTCGACTTACCGTGCGAGGTTCGCTGTTGTCTTTATATACAAAGAAATGTTTCTCTCCAGCTACTGCCATTTGCGGGAGGTGAGTGATAGTAATTACTTGATGCTTCGATGCCATTTTGCGCATCATTTTAGCCAATTTCAAAGCAATTTCACCAGACACTCCAGTATCAATCTCATCAAATACAATTGTTGGTAAAGCGGTTTTTCCAGCTATTATGAATTTGAGCGCAAATATCAATCTGGAAAACTCACCACCGGATGCAACATCTTTCAATTCTCCAGGCTTTAAACCCTTATTCGCTGAAAATAGAAATTGAATATCATCTGCACCAGATAACTTTGGCTCAGCTGGCTTCATTTCAATCTGGAAATTTCCATTCGGTATGCCTAGTTCTTGCAGTATGCTCACAATTTCTTTTTCAAGTTTCGGAGCTACTTCTTTTCTTGCTTTGCTTAGTTCAGTGCCAGATTTTACTAGCTTTTGCTCCAGTTGAGCAATGTGTGATTTCAGTTTATTGAAAGCGTAATCAGTATCCTCAGAGTCCAACAATTTAGCAGAATACTGTTCCTTAATTTCTATTAGCTCGGCAATCGTAGCCACTTGATGTTTTTGCTGCAGACGATATATAAGATCGAGTCGCTCTTTAAGCTGAGCAGTTTTTTCAGGATCAAACTCTACTTGCTCAGTTTCAGTTTCTAATTCTTGGCTAATATCCTCAAGTTCGATAAATGCACTTTCAAGCCTATTGTATAGTTCTTTCAAACCTTTGCCAAAAGAGCTTATTTGCCCTAATAGTGACCTAGATTGTCTTAATGCATCCAATGCAGGAAAATCACTTTCTTTCAATAATGCTAGTGCTTCAGCAATTTTTAGTTTGATCTCCTCAGCATTTTCTAATACTGACAGTTGAGCTTCTGTTTCTTCTTGTTCATCTTTATTTAGTTTGGCGGCATCTAGCTCATCAAACATAAATTGATTGTAATCTTGGTCTTTTTGAAGATTGATTCTCTTTTGCTCCAAAGCATCCAACTCGTCTTTGGCATTTTTCCATTCCTTATATAAGGTCTGGTAGTTTTCCAAAATAGCTCTGTTGCCAGCAAATGCATCGATGATTTTCAGTTGAAAGACTTTCTCACCTAATGCCAAATTCTGGTGCTGAGAATGAACATCCATAAGCAGCGAACCAATGATTTTCAGTGTTTCGAGTTTTACAGGCGTATCATTGATAAAGGCTCGAGTTCTGCCACCCGGACTCATTTCTCTGCGTATTATGCAGGGATTTATAAAGTCCAATTCCTCCCGCTCAAACAATGCTTCCATCTGATATGCAGCAATGTCAAAATGCCCTTCAATAATGCATTTTTCCTTTTCTTCCAGCATTACCGAAGAATCTGCTCTTTCTCCCAAAAGCAAACCCACAGCACCTAGCATTATCGATTTACCTGCACCTGTTTCTCCAGTTATCATATTCAGTCCGGCAGATGGACTCATTACGAGTTCTTTTATCAGTGCGTAGTTTCTAATACTTAATTGCTGCAACATAAGAGCGCAAAATGGATAGATTTAGATTGGTATCAAAAATACAAATCTAATTTAAGAATATAGCTTACAAATAGATTATTGAAATGAATTTGCCCTAAGGATTAATGCGGCTATATTTTTCTGTGTTTGTAGGATCAAGTTCTCTAAGCAATTCAAGTACTTCTTGTCTTTTTGCTTCATTACCTTGTGAGAAAATATTAGCAAGTTCATCTGATTTGGCATCAAAAAATGAATTTACAATCACAGAATTTGGTCTTAACTTATTCACCTCTTTAATTTTTTGTAAGGAGGCAATTATTGCATCTCGGCCTTGCTCAGGGTCACGTCCAAACATATCCAATCCAAGTCTGTGATATTCGTAAATGGCTTCCCTCACAGGCACCATTTGGCTGCTCATAAGATTTTCTGTAATCCAATATCTGTTCCTGTTGCTTTCGAATTGTTTCCAGCCGGCACGTGGACTTTGTTGTGCATTAATGACTACATTAAATGCTTTATCGAAAAATGCGGAACCGCCCAATCTTGAAAATGAATCATAATCATAACCCAAAATCACATAGGCATAAAATCCTAACATTGAGGTTAGATTTGTATTGAAAGTATTCTCATTGAATTCGAGGGGGAGGGATTCAGTATAATCAAACTGCCAATTTCTATCTGCGAAGTTGAAGACTACAGTTTCATAATTGGTGCCGTATACAGGCCGCAATACCTGAATTTGCATAGAAGCCGTAAAACTGCCAATATTCGGCATAGTCTCTAATGTGAGAACGATATTACATCTTATTCGCTCTTCAGGTCTAAATGTCTCGCTTGTCCATCTTCTGTTATTCAAAAACTGTTCGAAGGCATTTTCCATATCTTGAAAAATACTGCGATCACTTATTTGAATGTTTTGAGCATTGACAGTCACATTGCAATTAATTTCTTGTGCTAGTATAGGGTAGCTCAGAAATGATAATACAAGAAATAGGAGTGACTTTTTAGACATAATCAATATTACGAAAAATAATCTAATTGAGATGAAAGAATTAATTTCCTGTCTTCTGATTCAGCAAACCTACAACGTAATCAATGATTTTATTGGCAGTTTCATCCTTTGAAAGAAGCGGGAGGGAAAGTGAATCCTTTGAAGTAATTAAGGTTACTTTATTGGTATTGTGAGCAAATCCAGCTCCTTCATCTTGTAAACTGTTAAGGATAATTAGATCGAAATTCTTTGCTTCTAATTTCCTTTTTGCATTCACTTCTTCATTGTCCGTCTCCAAAGCAAAGCCAATAAGCAGTTGATTCTTCCGCTTTTTTGCGCCAAGTGTTTTGGCGATATCAGGGTTTCTAATCAGTTCGATAGTGAGCGTATCTACACTCTTTTTTATCTTTTTATCTGCCACATTCTTCGGCGCATAATCTGCTACTGCCGCAGACATTATTCCTATATCTGCTTTAGCAAAATTTTCCTCAGCAGCTACTAACATCTCCTTTGCCGATTGTACTTTAATCAACTGTAAAGCAGGATTTTCAGAGATTGATTCATTACTTGGGCCGCTAATTAGCACTACTTCTGCTCCTAGCGTTAAACAAGTTTTTGCTAGTGCATAGCCCATTTTTCCTGTAGAATGGTTTCCAATAAAACGAACAGGATCTATTGCTTCGTAAGTTGGTCCGGCAGTAATCAGTATTTTTTTACCGGCAAGCACCTGACTTTTGGAAAAATAGCTTTCAACAAACTGAATGATATTCTCAGGCTCGGCCATTCTGCCTTGGCCACTCAAGCCAGAGGCTAATTCTCCATCCTCAGCATCAATCACCATATTGCCAAATGAACGAATAATATTGAGGTTTTTCTGAGTGCTGGGATGTGCATACATATCTAGATCCATTGCAGGAGCCACCATTACTGGGCATTTGGCAGAAAGGTATGTGGCAAGAAGGAGATTGTCACAAATGCCATTGGACATTTTGCCAAGCGTATTAGCACTAAGAGGAGCAATGAGCATTAGGTCTGCCCAAAGTCCGAGTTCTACATGATTATTCCATTCACCTTCTTCGTTTTTAACAAACTTTGTTAAAACAGGATTTTTGGAAAGTGTAGATAATGTGAGAGGGCTAATAAAATCAGAAGCAGATGTAGTAGAAATTACTCTTACATCTGCTCCCGCTTTTACTAATAGTCTTATTAAAAATGCCGCTTTGTAAGCAGCAATGCTACCACATACTCCCAGTAAGATTTTCTTATTTCGGAGCATGATAGAATATTAAGCGTTTTCGCTATCCTCTTCAGGTAGTCTTGCGTAAACCTTACCTTCCATAAACTCTTCAATTGCAAGAGTAGATGGCTTTGGTAGTTTTTCGTAATATTTTGAAATTTCAATCTGCTCTCTGTTTTCAAAAATTTCTTCAAGGTTGTCAACAGAAGATGCGAACTCAGCAAGCTTGCCATTAAGTTCCTCTTTCATGGTTACTGAAATTTGACGAGCTCTTTTAGAAATGATTGCGATAGACTCATATAGATTGCCTGTTGGTGCAGCTATTTTGTCTGTGTCACGAGTAATGATTGAAGGATTAATTGTAAGCTTACTCATTTTATGTATTGGATTTACTGATTTTACTTAATTCTGTTAAACACTGTTCGTAGACTTTTTGTGCCTGAGCTGAATATTTACTACCTGGATAGTAATTTAAAAAGTCCTCATAATAGCCTATAGCTTTATAAAGTCTTTCTTCTTTTTTTGATTCTATTGAGTTTTGAGCTATTCTAAATTGAGCTTCAACTTTCAAATAGCCTAACTCTTCTCTGTAATCTGAATCTGGAAAATCTCTTTCAAAATTTTCGAAAGTGACTAATGATGCTTCAAGATAACTTTGAGCAAATAAGCCTTCTGATAAGTCCCAATACAATTTAGCAATGTCATATGCTTTTGTTTCAAGCCTTACTTGTAGCTCATCTATAATTTTTGTGGCCTCTTCTCTTTTCTCAGTTGATGGAAACCTGTTCAAGAAGTTTTGCATTGTGGCAATGGCTTCTCTTGTATTGGTTGCATCAAGGGAAGATATAGGAGCTTCCTTATAAAGAGAATAAGCTTGCAGGTAAAATGCCTCTTCAGCTCTAGGGCTTCTACCGTAATTCTCATGAAATCTCCTGAAATGGTAATCAGCTAGTATATAATTGCCTACCAAATAATTGGCCATTCCGACTTTGAAACTTACATCTTCAGCTTGACTACTACCACCGATTGCAGGTAGTATGCGTTCATAAAGTTCTGCTGCTTTACGATACTCCTCATTTTCGTAGTATTCGTTTGCTGCTTCTAATAAAACCTCTGAATCTGTTACTTTTTCCAATTTGGCGTATTTGGAACAAGAGGACAGTACCGAAGTCGCTACTAAAATGATAAATAAGAATCTGAGTATTCGCATAAGCCCGCAAAATTACATAATATAAGCCAGATTTACCAATTAAAATACTGTGGCTTGGGTTTTAAATTTATTTGATCAAGATTTAAAGCCAAATTATCCTCCCGCTTTTCTTCTTCACCTTCTTCTTTTTTTGTATTTTCTTTCTTCTTTTCAACTTCCGTTTCTTCTTCCTTTTTCTTTTCTCCTGTTTCAGTATTAGCTTTTTCTTCTCCTGTGCTTTCTTCTACAGTTTCTTCAGTTATCAATTCCTCTACCTCTAATATTTTTTCATCTTTGATAATCTCCAAATCCATAGAAGTGCTATCAGGTAATTTTGGAGTGCTTAGCGAATCGGTTTTGATAAGTGTTGAATCTATGGGAGTAACCACAAATATGGAATCTCTCGTAGGTTTCAAATCTATTTTCCATTCGAAACCCGGAAGTCTCTTGTCAGGTTCTTTTAATTCGTGTGGAGGAATAAACTTTGCGTCAGGCTGCGTGAGAAATAAAACTTCTACCACATCGCCATCCACAAAATTGACATTTATATCACTACACTCAATTTTGTTCATGCCCATCATTTGGTTTGTAGTGTCATTGAGGGCAAAGAAGATACTTTCGCCATTTCCATTTACCAAAATCTGATGCATCTGATCATCCAGAAATTTGGCAGTCATGGTTCGGCCTTTCACTTGATTGAAGTTCTCAAGTGTATCAATGTTCGACACGAAGGAATTATTCAACAGCCTAGCTTCATGGATTTTGTCTTTAATAAAAGTAACTTCCATTTGGTCGGCTACCAATTGGTTTTTGTTTGTCCATAGGATCGGATCCCGAATGAAATATAGTGTAGAATCTACTGAGCGATAATGCAGTGAATCAGCTCGACCTTGAAATTCTTTGTTGAAAATTTTAACGTTTCTATTTGCAATAATTTTATTCTCTTTACCATCCTCAAATTCCAATGAAGTAAGTGTATCTGCACGCATAAAAATGGTGTCGCCTTCGCTTATTTTTCTGAAAATAGCATCACCATATACTTTGGTAATTCCTTGCTCTTTATAGTAATCTCCAAATTTTCCAGTGATGAGAATGCTATCTTCTCGAGACCATAAACTAACCCTATTTGCAGCTTTGTAGATTTTACGCAATTCGTCTGCTGAAATTACATCGCCGGTGAGTTCGTAAGTATCTGTTTTGATAATGCCATCTGTAAATTGGCTTTGTTTCAAGTCAGTTTGGTAGGTACTACCTTCTTCAGCAATTATTATTTGGCCTTCTTTGTCAATTATTTCAGTTGGACCAAAAGTTTGAGCTTCTCTAGATAAAGTGTTGTATTTTAGGGTGTCAGCTTTCAGGGTGTATTCAGGGTTGACCAAAACTACATCGGTGTAAAAATCCAATTGTTTAATGGGCATTACATAAGTTCCATTCTGACTTGTTAGTACATTTACACTATCAAGTAGACGACCACCTTCAAAATAATAGGCTGTTTCTGAACCTCTGTAGTAATCAAGGTTTTCAGTAAATAACTGAACCACCATGTCATTAAATTGAACATTACCCCTGAGAATTGCTTTACCAGAATTTCCCTCATAGTTGAGGTAATCGCCGTAAATCACTACAGAGTCGCCATCTGAAATACGCACACGACCAAAAGCCTCCATCGAGTTAGTATCGCGATAAAGATGCACCGAATCTGCTGTCATTTGGGTGTCGTCTTGACGCAGGCTCACATTACCTCCTTTTATGATATTGAATTTTCGGCCATTTACTTCTGCGCCGATTAATTCAGCTGCACCTTCTTCCAAAATTATTCTGGAACCTTGCTGGGCAAATCCCGAAAGAGAAAAGCCTAAAAAGAGTAAAAGGAGGAAGTTTTTAATCATTAAGAAGAAATTCTGACAAAAATAGGGAATAAAGTATCTTTACGCTATGATTCACGCTTTTAAAAGCTACATCGGCAAACAGCAACTCTTATGCCACGGCGACAAAACCCTTATAGCAATTAGTGGTGGTCTCGACTCGGTGGTGTTGACGCATCTATTCTATCAAGCAAATCTGCCTTTTGCATTGGCTCATGTGAACTTTGCTTTGCGGGGAATTGAGTCCGATGGTGACGAGGAGTTCGTGATCCAACTTGCCAAAAAGTATGGGGTTGAATGCCATGTAAAGAAAATGAATACGGAAGAATTTGCTTCCCATAATAAAGTGTCGATTCAAATGGCAGCGCGCGAATTACGATATGCTTGGTTTCAAGAATTGGCTATCAAATACGATTATAAACAAATTGCTACGGCGCATCATTGGGACGATTCGGTAGAAACTGTATTGTTGAATTTGGCAAAAGGCACGGGCATTAGAGGCTTGCACGGTATATTACCCAAAAAGGGAAATCTGATTAGACCACTATTATTTGCAAGTAAAGATGAGTTGGAATCCTATGCTGACAAGCAGAATTTAATTTGGCGGGAGGATGCTTCCAATGCAAGTGATAAATATCAGCGTAATTATATAAGGCATAATTTGATTCCTCAATTTCAGCATTTGAATCCAGCATGGAGTGAGAGTATGAAAAGTAGTGTAGCCTATTTTCAAGCAGCTGAAACATTGATGCAAGCGACTCTCGATAAGCTGAAATCCAATATTCTATTGCGAGAGAATGATTCAATCAAAATTAACCTCCTGCTTCTTTTGAAAAACCCACATCCGGCATTTATACTTCATGAGTGGATTTCAGAATTGGGGTTTACAGAAAGCCAATGTCAGAATATTACCGAGACAGAAAATTTGCTAACGGGCAGTCGATTTAACAGCGAATATTTCACTGGTTTGATTGATCGAGATTTTTTGATTATTTCTCCTAAAAAAATAGATGGAGAAATTCCTTTTCAGGATTTAGTAATTATACTTGATGCAGATAATGGAGCTATAGAAATAAAGGGTTTTGGCACCTTGGAATGGCAGCTGATGGATTTTGAAAGGATGCCCGATTTTAAAAATCCAAATATTGCGTATTTTGATGCTGATAAAATTGAAGAGGAATTAACAATTCGAAATTGGAGAGAAGGCGATCATTTTCAGCCCTTGGGCATGAAAGGCAAAAAATTGCTCAGTGATTTTATGATAGATGCCAAAATTCCGTTAAACTTGAAAAGTTCTGTTTTGCTACTTTGCTCTGGCGAAAAAATTGCTTGGGTAATCAGCCACAGAATAGATGATAAATTTAAGCTTACAAATAGCACAAAGAGAATATTAAAACTAACGTACCAACCGCATGATTAATCCATTTAAGAAACGCTACACGGATAAAGAGTTGGTGCTATTCCGATTTTTGAGAAAAATAAAAGTTTTTGAACGCTTAAATAATAAAGAGCTATCTGTTTTTCTTCCCTATTTGTATTTAAGACATTATACTGCTGAGGAAGTTGTATTCTTCAGAAACGATCCTGCAAACGCCTTTTATATTGTAAAAAGTGGGAGGGTAGCTTTGACAGTAGATGTAAATGATACCTTCGAAGCATTAACGGAAATTACTGCTAATAAGGCATTTGGAGACAATTCACTTCTGGAGAATGCGCAGCGTATATACACAGCCATTGTAAAATCAGAATCTGCTGATATTTATGTGGTTCCGCATGTCAACCTAATGGAGATTTTTCAAGACCATATAGAGATTCAAGCCAAGGTAATGACCTCCTTGTCGGAATTGTACAATGGATACACCCAAAATCTATTTAGAGCTTATCAGGCATCCTTTGGTTTCTTCGATCTATCGCAGACTTACAAGAATCCTTAAGATTGTCTGCCATCTTTGTAAAAGACTTTTCCTTTGTGGGCTTTGGTAATTAACTTAGCACCATAATTTAATCTAATAATAAATCCCATATAAAATGAAAGTAACCGTAGTAGGAGCTGGCAATGTAGGAGCAACCTGTGCCGACGTATTAGCCTATAAGGAAATTGCTAATGAAATTGTGCTTGTGGATATCAAAGAAGGTTTTGCTGAAGGCAAGGCTTTGGATATTTGGCAAAAAGCACCAATCGATGTGTATGATAGCCGCACTACAGGCTCTACAAACGATTATTCCAAAACTGCTGGATCAGACGTAGTAGTTATTACATCTGGATTGCCAAGAAAGCCAGGAATGACTCGTGATGACTTGATTAGTACCAACGCCGGTATTGTGAAGTCGGTGACTGAAAATGTGGTAAAATACTCTCCAAATGCAATCATCATTGTGGTTTCAAATCCACTAGATGTGATGACTTACCAAGCGCATATCACTTCAAATTTCCCAAGAACACGCGTATTGGGTATGGCTGGTATTTTGGATACAGCTCGTTACAGAGCATTTTTGGCTGAGGAGCTAAATGTTTCTCCAAAAGAAATTCAAGCGATACTAATGGGTGGTCATGGTGACACAATGGTGCCACTTCCAAGATATACTACTGTAGCGGGGATTCCAGTTACGGAATTGATCGCCAAAGATAAATTGGATGCAATCATAGAGCGCACCAAATTTGGTGGTGGTGAGCTAGTAAAATTAATGGGTACTTCTGCATGGTATGCACCAGGTTCGGCTGCGGCACAAATGGTAGAAGCTATCGTAAAAGATCAGCGTAGAGTATTCCCTGTATGTATGCAATTAGATGGCGAATATGGTATCAAAAATTGCTACTTAGGCGTACCGGTAATCTTAGGTAAAAATGGTGTAGAGAAAGTTATTGAGCTTGATTTGAATGATGAAGAAATGGCTCTATTGAAAGTATCTGAACAGCACGTACGCGACGTAATGGCTGTATTAGAAAAACTTTAAACTTTAAGAATAGAATTTACTAATATTTAAACCGTCTTCGAAAGAGGACGGTTTTTTTAGTTCAGTAGTCTTAAATAACGGTTCGTTTTGTCTGACGATATTTTAGGAAAGAACATTTTCAAAAATGAAACCCTGCTAGATGTAAATTCTGACAGGGTTTCATTTTTGATTTTATTCTAATGCTAATAAACTTCTTCGATTGTATAAGTGCGGCTGTTAAAGGTAATTTGTTCACCAGCCTTTTTATCAAGTAGGGCAGAAGCAAGCGGCGAAATTGCTGAGATAAGCATTAGCTTTTCTCCTTGAAAATCAACCATTCCAAGGCTTGCTGATATAAAAAAGGTATTCAAATTTGTCTTTACAATGCTCCCAGCTTCGATCTTTTCTGATGATTTACTAAGATTTAATGTGTCTATTAATCTGTAGATTTTATTGAGTTCTTCGATTTGACGAGTGAATTTATCAGCTTCTTGTTGCATCATTTCTCTGCCAGTTTCGAATTTATCGCCTGCACTGCTTTTTGTTTCTTCGAAAGAAGCCTCTTTGGTCAAATTCATTTCTTCCTTAGTGCTCTTCAACTTTTCTGCAACTATATTAAGGCAATGCTGCTGCAACGCAATTTTGTTAATCATAAATAAAGTTTCTTAATTTTTAACGATCCTTTTTACCTCTTTAAAGCCCTGACCTTCAATTTGCAAGATATACATTCCCATCGGAATTGTTGTTAAATCCAATGTGTAGGTCTGGTTAAGAGTATTTGGGTAAAATTGCTCAAAATATGGAATACCTGAAAGGTCAAATAAGGTCATTTTAATTGACTCTCTTTCATCGCGAACAAATACAATATTGAGTAGGCTCTGTGTTGGGTTTGGATAGATATAAAAGCTATTTTCTGGAATTCGAGTTGGTTGGGCAATATCTTGGATAAATAGCTCTAGATTATCGATGTATAGATTATTGCCATTACCTGATGTAACTTTAATGGCTAATCGGTAATTTCCACCTCCCGCTATTTCATTTAAGGATACATAAATGTTCTCCCAATCCTCTCGTGAGTTAGGAATCCATTCATCATTATCTTCAGTTTCTTCCTCCAGTTCCTCCCATTCTTTTTCCCAAAGCAGCAAACCATTCTCTTCAGAGCATTCTTTAAATGCATAGACTTGAATGTCATTTTCATAGATTGTATTGAGTGCATAGGAGAGTCTGAAATGGAAAGAAGCCTCATCTAAATTGGAAAGATCGAAAGCCGGAGAAACTAACCAGTAATTGTTTGTTGGCTCATTCGATTCGAATAAATGCAACTTCAAAGCTTCATTTTCAGGTGTTTGATCAGGTGCTACACTTAATTCCCATTGAGTATCTGATTGAGTTGAAAATGATAACCATCCATCTGGAAAGTTACCTTCAATTTTATCGCGATAGGGAGTTAATGCAGTATTGGTACTAACGCCAAACTTGCTTGCAATCAGATTGTTGCTAAAATCAATATCGCTACCTTCCAAAGGACTTACCGAGATGTTCAAATCTTGAATTCCAATTTGACCTACATTGGCAGAGATTGTGTGGTTATAAACACCTGAAGCACCAATTTCTAGTTGATTTAGATTTTCACTAAATTCCTGATCTCCAATTTGATAGTTGATGACAATACCTTTTATATCGAAAGGGCTCAAATTTGAAATCATGATATCAAAATCAATTTGGCCGGGACAGTAAATTGGTTTTAATTCGGTAGTAGCAGTTAAACTCAAATCGATTTGTGGAGTTTGATCTGGTAAAATGGCTATGTCATCCAAATAGAGATTGTTACCTCTGCTATTGATTCCAATAAATGCAATCTGAATATCTGATAAGCCTTTTAGCAAACTAAGATCAATAGTTCTTGACGTCCAATCTTGCGCTCCCGCTGGAACAAATTGATTGTTGCGGGAGGATGCAGTTGCTAATTGACTTCCCTTCAAATGCAGTAATGTATTGCTCTCTGGAAAGGTTTTTCCACAATCTGTCGAATAAATTATTTTGAACTCATCTTCATAGAAAGCTTCATTTTTCATTGCGTAGGCATATCTGAAAAATAATTCTGGAGCTTCGGCTGTAGTGAAATCTAATAATGGAGAGAGTAAGTAATCCGTTGCTCCAATTACCACTTCACCATGAGTAAAAAACCTCAATGCAATAGCTTGGTTGGCTGGAGTAATAGCAGGAGCAGCATTTAATTCCCAAGTAAAAAGTTTATCAGGATTATATGTACTCCAATTTGCAGGAAAGCTACTGAAAGTTTCAAATACAGGAAGATTCGCTCTGAATGGCACATTTATCTCATGCAGCAATGTATTATTCTCAGGCTGATCGTCACTCACTTCACCATTTACAGTTTCAATAGAAAAGGATAAAGACTGAACGCCTCTTTCAGTTACAAAAACCGGGCTGTATGAAATTATTCTTTCAGCTCCAGAAGCTAGCACTTGAGTAAGCTCATGAGTTTCAACTAATGAATTGTTGCTGTATAAACTTATACTAGCACTTGTGATTGGTTCTGTTCCAATATTTCTGATTCTTATTGTTGCTTCAAATCCATTTTCACAAGTGGCGATATCAGGGCTGATAAGACTTGTAATACTTAAATCGGTAAAGCTTTCATTAGCATCAATCAACCCAGGCGAATTCAACAAACTTTGGCGTCTTGGGCTATTTTCGATTACTGTAAGCATCCGTCCTTTTTGATCTAGCGTGAATAAATTCATGCAAGCATCGCTGGAGTAATCCATGTAATTCTGCACCATGGTAATTTCTCCACAGCTTTCTCTTTCTGGATCACAACCTGCAGATGGACTACTCATATTAGGTGTATCCAAGCAAAAATCATCCACATCACAGCCACCATCCCCCCAAGTATGCCTTAATCCAAAAAAGTGTCCAACTTCGTGTGTTGCTGTTCTTCCCAAGGAGGTTGTTCTTGCACTTCCTCCAGTCCCAAAAAGCTCATAATCTATCACTACTCCGTCTGTGGTTCTACCTAAACTTGGCTCAATACCGGGTAAATCAGAGTCAGGGAATTGTGCCCAGCCGATTACTCCAAAAGTCAAATCAGCAACCCATATATTAAGATAGTCTTCTGAAGGCCAAAAGCTATTATTGCTTATTTCTTGGCTATTTGGCTGTCCCCAAATATTACGTGTGCCTTGCTTTCTTATAATTCCATTTGTTGGGTTACCATCAGGATCAGTTCCAGCTAACACAAATTCAATTCCCACATCTGCAGCTACTGGAAGGAAGCGCTCTGGAGTATTAATTGCGTCTTCATTTTGTCGTCTAAAATCCTCATTTAAAATATCAATTTGAGCAAGGATTTGTTCGTCTGGAATATTTGTGCCTTGACCGTAGGACTCGCCTTTGTGCAATACGTGGATGACTACGGGTATTTTATATATCTTTTCTTGATTAGCAAAAAGCTGAATTTGGCCAAAATTTTCTAAGCGCTCATTCTGCTTATGATCCATCCATTGCTCGAATTCCATAATGAGATTTCGGCCAGGAAAACGCTTTTGACGCATCTCCTCAAAGTAGGTAACGCCGCACTCCTTATCAAATTCGCTTTGTGCTTGGCTTTGGAATTGACTTAGGAATAAAATAAAAAAACTGCTTGTAATGAGGAGAGCCTTACAAACAGTGAAATTGAAAAAATTCATAGTAGGAGATAAAAAGGAAATCAGAATTCAGGCTGAGTCAAATTTACAGCCGTTACAGCTTTAATTTCTGGAACTGCCTTTTTTACAGCTTCCTCAACTCCTGCTTTTAGCGTCATTGTAGACATAGGGCAAGTGCCACAAGTGCCCAACAATTCCAATGATAAAACCATATCATCAGAAAGATCTAAAATTCGTACGTTCCCACCATCTGTTTGCAAATAGGGTCTAATGCTATCAAGAGCCTTTTCTAATCTATCAAGCAATTCAGGATCTATATTCGTTATTGTATTCATTTTCAAGCTTTTAATTCAACCACTTTTGTTTTTTCACCTTTTGCATTTCGGATGGCTACTTGGCGTGCTACTTCCTCAGCTAAATTGAGGAATGATTCAGAAATAACATCATTCTTGAGCACAATTGGGTAACCCAGGTCACCACTTTCTCTAATGCTCTGTACAATAGGTATTTCACCAAGATAAGGGATGTCATTGTCAGATGCCAATTTTTTTCCTCCTCCTGTTCCAAAAATATAATATTTATTGTTGGGAAGTTCTTCTGGAGTGAAATAAGCCATGTTTTCTACAACACCCAAAACGGGTACATTAATTTGAGGTTGCTTAAACATTGCTAAACCTTTGCGAGCATCTGCCAGTGCCACTTTCTGTGGAGTTGTTACTATTACCACGCCCGTTACCGGTACAGATTGCACCATCGTTAAATGTATGTCGCTGGTACCTGGCGGGAGGTCTATTAAAAGGTAATCTAATTCACCCCAATCTGTATCATTAAAAAACTGCCTTAAAGCCGAACTTGCCATGGGTCCTCTCCAAACTACTGCATTCTCCGCTGGTGCCAAAAAGCCAATTGAAATTAATTTAACTCCATATTGCTGTATAGGTACAATTAGATTTTTGCCGTCAACTTGCTTTAAAGTTGGCTGCTCAGCTTCGCAGTTAAACATGGTTGGGATACTTGGGCCGGAAATATCGGCATCTATCAAACCAACTCTGGCACCTTGTCTCGCTAAGGATACAGCCAAATTGGTAGTTACGGTAGATTTCCCAACACCACCTTTGCCGGATGCAACGGCAATAATATTTTTTACATTAGGCAGAAAATTAGCTCCACTGCGGATACTTGTTACTTCTGCCGTGACATCAATATCTATTTCAATTTCAGTTCCTGCTACCTTTTCTATTGCCGCAATACAATCATTTTTGATGATTTCCTTCATTGGGCAAGCTGGCGTAGTCAATACCAACTGAAAGGAGATTTTTTGATCTGTTACACTTAAGTCCCTGATCATGTTTAAGGTTACCAAATCTTTTTTGAGATCTGGATCTTCTACTGTACTTAATGCTTTGGTTATTGTTTCCTTCGTAATTCCCATTCTTCTATTCAATTCTCTAAAACTTTGTGCAAATTAAGTTCATTAATATTAAATGCTTAACCAAAATTGCGGGTAAATGATTTATTGTTTTTCTTTTGATGTGTTTTCTTCTCTATTGAATGGTAAATATGATTGTATAGTGCGGTCATTGCGGTTTTGTAAATAGATTCGTCGCAATTCCTCCCGCTTCCATGTTTTTAGGTATTTTTGCAGAATGAGCCTGAGTAAAGAAACGATCGATCAAATAAAAGAAAGAATGGATATCACTGAAGTGGTATCTGATTTCGTTTCGCTCAAGAAGAAAGGTCAAAACCTTTGGGCTTGCTGTCCATTTCATAACGAAAAATCTCCTTCGTTTTCCGTTTCTCCCAATAAGCAATTTTTCAAATGCTTCGGCTGTGGCAAAGCAGGTGATGCAATTACTTTTATTGAGGAGATTGAAGGCTTATCATACATTGATTCCTTAAAATTTCTGGCAGGAAAATATGGAATTGAGTTTGAAGAAAGAGAAAGTACACCCGAAGAACAGTTGCAGCAAAATGAGCGAGAAAGTCTCTTTATCGTCCTCAATTTCGCCAATGATGTTTTCAAAAGTTTGCTTTGGGAAAATGAAGATGGGAAGGCAATTGGGCTGAGCTATTTTAAAGAAAGAGCTTTTAGCGAAAGCACTATTCGCAAATTTGAGCTAGGCTATACCATAGACCAATGGGATTACTTGATGAAGCTGGCTATTCAGAATTCTTACAGCGAAGATATTCTCGAAAAAGCGGGTTTGATCTTGGTAAACGATGCCAAAAAATACGATCGATTTAGAGGCAGAGTAATGTTCCCAATCCATAATACCTCTGGAAAAGTGGTTGGTTTTGGGGCTAGGACTTTGTCTAAAGATAAAAAGCAGCCAAAGTATATCAACTCGCCCGAGTCGGTTGTTTATCACAAAAGTAAAATTCTCTACGGCTTATTTCAGGCAAAAGCTGCCATAAGAAATGCTGATAATTGCTATCTAGTAGAAGGCTATACGGATGTGATTTCAATGCATCAATCTGGTGTAGAGAATGTGGTTTCTTCCTCTGGTACTTCTCTTACAGAAGAGCAGATAAAGCTGATATCAAGGTTTACCAAAAACATCACAGTGCTATTCGATGGTGATGAAGCTGGGATAAAAGCTTCGCTTCGTGGTATCGATATGATATTGGAGCAGGATATGAATGTGCGGGTGGTAATGTTCCCGACTGGAGAAGATCCGGATTCCTATTCTAGAAAGGTTGGCAGCTCAGCGTTTGCAGAATATTTAGAAAAAGAGTCACAAGATTTTATCTCTTTCAAAACCAAGCTCTTTGTAAATGAAGCTGGAAATGACCCTGTAAAAAAGGCAGGTACCATTCGCAATATAGTTGAGAGTATTGCTAAAGTTCCAGACCCGATCAAAAGAACTGTCTATTTAAAGGAGTGTAGCAAACTGCTTGAAATTGGCGAAGATATTCTTATTGCTGAGTTGAATAAGATTACGATTCAGCAAAGGAGGGCCAAAAATAGAGAAGAGCTGGAGCTACCATTGCCTCCAGAAGATACTCCAGATCATACTGAAAATCAAAGTAAATCAAGCCAAAGCTTAGAGGAAGTAATTAAGCTTCAAGAAAAGGAAAGTGTGCGATTGCTAATCAATTATGGCTTCAATGAATTGGAGGATGAAGGCAGTCTAGCAGACTTTATTATGGCGAGTTTGGCCGATGTTGAATTCACAACACCGCACTATGCTGAGCTTATAAATCTCTACAAAATTGAGCTTGCAAATGGAAAAGTACCGGATGCTCAATACTTTATTGAGAACACAAAAGGTGATTTAAAAGAAGTCGTAATTGACTTGGTAAGTACTCGCTACGAAATAAGTGAAAGGTGGGAACATGAGCATGAAATTTTGATTCCACATGAATCAGAAATATTGGATAGGATGGTTGTGACGAATATCCTTCGATTGAAATTTAGAATCGTTCAAATGCTGATTAGAGAAAATATGCTCGAATTAAAGAACTCTAGTTCCGATGATGACATAATTATCTTGATGAACCGACATAAAAATTTTAAGATCACAGAAATGGAACTAGCCAAGCAATTAGGTGTAGTAGTGGCCAGATAATTTTCAGAACCACAGGAGCCATAATAATGTTAGGTGTACATTGGTAATTATTCCCAAAAAATAAAAAGTAAATTTGCCTTCGGGATTGAAAAATAGATATGAGTAAATTGACGAAATTAAACACAATAGATGAGGCTTTGGAAGCCATTCGTAATGGTGAGATTATCATTGTTGTTGACGACGAAGACAGAGAAAATGAAGGCGATTTCTTAACAGCTGCAAGAAATGTAACTCCGGAAATCATAAATTTCATGGCTACACATGGACGTGGTTTGATCTGCGCTCCATTGATTGAAGATAGATGTGATGAGCTGCAATTAGACTTGATGGTCAGCCATAACACTGTTTTGCATGAAACGCCATTTACCGTTTCTGTCGATTTACGTGGGCATGGTTGCACCACTGGTATTTCGGCTTCGGATAGAGCCAAAACTGTTCAAGCATTAATCAATCCTGAAACCAAACCTGAAGAGCTGGGTAAACCAGGTCATATTTTCCCTTTGCGTGCTAAGCGTGGCGGAGTATTACGCCGCGCCGGACATACTGAAGCCACTATTGATATTGCTAGATTAGCTGGGTTTGAGCCAGCTGGTGTATTGGTTGAGATAATGAACGAAGATGGCACAATGGCTCGTTTGCCGGAATTGCTGAAAGTTGCTGAACGATTCAATCTGAAAATCATTAGCATCAAGGATCTTATTGAATATAGACTACAAAAGGAAAGCCTAATAGAGCGATTGATCGATGTGAAATTACCTACAGATTTTGGTGATTTTGACTTGGTTGCATATAAGCAGGTAAGTACCGGAGAAACACATTTGGCGTTGATCAAGGGAGAGTGGAAAAAGGATGAATCGGTTTTAGTGCGCGTCCATTCATCTTGTGTTACAGGCGATATTTTCGGTTCATGCCGTTGCGATTGTGGTCCTCAACTGCATGCAGCCATGGATATGGTAGAGAAAGCCGGAAAAGGAGTAGTTCTATATATGAACCAAGAGGGTAGAGGTATTGGTTTAATTAATAAGCTGAAAGCTTACAAACTTCAAGAGGAGGGAATGGATACAGTTCAAGCAAATGAAGCACTTGGCTTTAGCATGGATCACAGAGATTATGGCGTTGGTGCTCAAATACTTCGTGACTTAGGTATAACCAAATTGTCATTAATTACGAATAACCCAAAGAAGCGTGTTGGTCTGATGGGCTATGGTTTGGAAATAGTTGAAAACGTTCCGATTGAAATTTCTCCTAATCCACATAACGAGAAGTATTTGCAAACCAAACGTGATAAAATGGGTCACAATATTCTTGGTTAATTTATTCATAGTATGTTCAAAAATATTTTCTTCCTTTCAGTAATTATTGTTTGTTTTTCACTTCAAGCAAATTCCCAAACCTTCCCTTCAGATTTATGGCATTCTGGGAGGGTAGTTTTAATGGAAGGTGATTCTGTAACAGGCAAAGTAAAATATGACTTGGATAACAATGCTGTTCAGGTAACCAATGGTAATGGAATAGAAACATTTTCATCTCTTCAAGTTAAATTTTTTGAAATCTTCGATGAGATTTTTGGTGATTTTAGATACTTCTACTCACTTCCTTATTTCACAGATGAAGGCTACGAAAGACCCATATTTTTTGAAGTACTGTTTGAGGGAAATCTTACCTTGCTAGCTAGAGAATATATTCTAACAGAGTCATCTCCAAGATATAATTCATGGTTTAGTAGGGGAGGGAGCTTTTGGTGGCCTTACCAGCGATTAGATTTCAAGTACTTTTTTCTAAATGCTCAAACAGGCGAAATACAAGAGTTTAATCGTAAAAGAAGTACTCTTTTAAATATTATGGATAATCACGCCTCAAATGTTAAGGATTATATTAAAGGGAATAAATTGAAAGTTGATCAGCGCTCAGACTTAGTTCAAATCACCTCTTATTATAATGGCTTGAATTTTTAGTCTTTGAATTTTCAGGCCTTATCTCATTATTTTTTACCAAATAATTATTTAGATTTGAAAAGGAAGCGGGAGGTAGATTTAGATTAGTGTAGTTGAGCTCTTCCAATCAATTTTAAATCTATCATCATGGTAAATCTGCTTATTCGTCTTGTTATTTCTGCTATTGCAATAATTATTGCTGCATTCCTTTTGTCTGGAGTTTCTGTAGAAGATTATTGGGCTGCTTTGATTGTAGCCGCTTTTTTGGCTATTTTAAATTCTACGGTAAGACCCATTCTCATTATCTTAACCATTCCAGTAACTATTTTTACCTTAGGTCTTTTCTTACTCGTAATCAATGCATTAATGGTAATGATTGCCGCTTATTTTATAGACAGCTTTATTGTAGTCAATTTCTGGTGGGCTTTAGCTTTTAGCTTAATTTTATCTATTCTGAATGGATTATTTTCAGGAATGGCAAAAGAGGATGAGAAGAAAAGTTATCGATAATTAACCGATTTTTAATTCTTCTTTATTCTTCTCGAGTACATCAATGATAAAGGAAATATGCTCATCTTCATTTACTTGTAGCATTTCCATTCCTTTATTTATTTCTTCACGATCTACACTAGCGGCGAAGGACTTTTGCTTTAATTTTTTCTTCACACTTTTTACGGCCATTTGGTTGATTCCTTCCGGCCTTACTTGAGCACAAGCTATAATAAAACCTGTAAGCTCATCGCAAGCAACTAGTGCTTTATCCAATGTATTGGTGTATTCTTTCCCCCATTTGGTGTAGTGGGCAGATATGGCATGAGCCAATTTATCCTCCCGCAATTCTTTCAATTTGGCAACTATAATATTTGGATGCTGGTCAGGAAAAGCCTCATAATCTGCATCGTGCAACAGTCCTGCAATTGCCCATTCCTCAGGATCTTCACCAAGTTTGTTTGCATAAGCTTCCATTACCAATTCTACACTTCTCGCATGTCTTAAAAGGCTTTCACCTTTAGTCATTTCAAGCAATAAGGCCTTTGCTTCTTCTCTGTTGAGTTTTCCCATATTTCAATTTTTTATACATATCTTGAATCATACCATCCTTCAAACCCATATCTGGCACTAGGATATTGGTGGCTTTGGCTGCTTTCATTGCAAACATGTATATATCCGATGCTGGCAAGATTACATCAGCTCTATCAGGATTCAATTGTAATTTGTTGATTCTTTCTTCCAGCGTAAATCCTGCAAGATATTCTCTTACAGCTTCAATTTTTTTGATAGAAATGGTTTTACCGGGTTTTTTCTTAGCCAGATCAGCTAATTTATTAATGTTTCCTCCAGTGCCAATAGCTGTGATTCTACCATATTCTTTTTTGATATTTTGCTTGATCCAATCCTCCATTCTTTTCCACACAAGTGGAGATTGATGGAAAGACAAACGCCGAACTGAACCTATTTTAAATGAGTTAGCAGCAACTTTTTGCTTATTCACATAAATATTCAACTCCGTGCTACCACCGCCCACATCGATATGCAAATAGGCTTTGTCTTCAAGATAAGATGAGAGTGAATTGTTGATTATTTCCGCTTCCTTATCGCCATTGATAATGTCGATCTTAAGGCCAATTTCATTCAAAACTCTAGCGGCTATTGTGGCTCCGTTTTTTGCCTCCCGCATTGCTGAGGTTGCGCAAGCTCGATATATATCTACTTCGAACAAATCAATTAAGATTTTGAACGATCGCATCAACTTCACAAATTTCTCCTCAGTGTCAGGCTTAATCAATTTCTCCGTAAAAACATCCTGACCAAGCCTAAGAGGAAAACGAACGTACTCTATTTTTTTGAAAGTAATGCTCTCCTCATACTCTAATACACTCGTAATTTGAAGTCGAATAGCGTTGGAACCGATGTCTATAGCAGCAATTTTCAAAGTAGAAATATTTAATCTAATCAAATGTAATCAATGAATCTAAATTACTTCTTCAATCCCATTGAATAAAACCTTATAGAAAGTATTTCTTGAAAAAGTGTAAAAGCTTTGCAAAGCGAATCTTTTGTGCTTCTTTTGTAAATCTTATCAAGAAAGACCGAGGGAAGGGCCCTTTGACGTCTTGGCAACCTTGTTCGACTTGGTGCCAAATCCCTACCAACAAATAGTTGGTATAGATAAGTTGAGCCTACCTTGACTGTCTTTCTTGTATTTGAGCATCTAGAAAGACAACTATGCAAATCAAAGACGTATTAAAGGAAAGAATTTTGGTGCTGGATGGTGCAATGGGCACAATGATCCAACGCTACAAATTGAGTGAAGAGGATTATAGAGGTGAAAGATTTAAAGATTATCCTTCGCCACTAAAGGGAAATAACGATCTACTTTCCCTAACCCAACCTGATATTATTTATCAAATCCATAAGGATTACTTAGAAGCTGGTGCGGATATATTGGAAACCAACACATTCAATTCCACCCGCGTTTCTATGGCAGATTATGACATGCAAGAGCTCGTTTATGAGCTTAATGTGGCATCTGCAAAATTGGCTAAAAAAGCTGCTCAAGAATACACAAAAGCAAATCCAAATAAACCTCGATTTGTTGCAGGCTCAATTGGTCCTACAAATAAAACCACCTCTTTATCTCCAGATGTAAATGCACCTGGGTATAGAGCAATTCTGTTCGACGATTTGGTGACAGATTACAAAGAACAAGCAAGAGCTTTAATTGAAGGTGGAGTAGATATCCTATTAATAGAGACGGTTTTTGATACCTTGAATTGCAAGGCCGCACTCTACGCTATAATGGATCTTTTCGAGGAAATTGGCCGAGAATTGCCAATTATGGTTTCTGGAACCATTACAGATGCAAGCGGGAGGACACTGTCCGGGCAAACTACAGAGGCATTTCTCAATTCCATTAGTCATGCTCCTTTACTTTCGGTTGGACTCAATTGTGCTTTAGGCGCTAGACAACTTAAGCCCTATCTGCAAGAGCTTTCGCGCAAAGCACCATTTTTTGTAAGTGCGCATCCAAATGCTGGCCTGCCAAATGAATTTGGAGAGTACGATCAAAGTGCCAGCGAAATGGCAAGTATCGTAGAGGAATTTCTTAAAGAGGGATTGATCAATATAATCGGTGGCTGTTGTGGAACTACGCCAGTTCATATTAGAGCATTAGCTGCTATTGCAGATAAATACAGTCCAAGAGCTATTCCTAAAATAAAACCATTGATGAGGCTGAGTGGATTGGAAGCTTTCAATATCACTCCAGAAATCAATTTTGTAAATGCTGGTGAGCGTACGAATGTAACAGGCTCCAAAAAATTCGCGAGACTTATTCGTGAAGATCGCTACGATGAAGCGCTTACAGTAGCCCTTAGCCAAGTAGAAGGTGGCGCCCAAATCATCGATGTGAATATGGATGAAGGCATGCTTGACTCAGAAGCTGCCATGACCCTATTCCTTAACCTGATTGCCTCAGAACCTGATATTTCCAAACTACCCATAATGGTAGATTCCTCTAAATGGTCGGTAATTGAGGCAGGACTAAAATGTATCCAAGGCAAAGGAATTGTCAATTCAATAAGCCTGAAAGAAGGTGAAGAGAAATTTATAGAACTAGCCAACAAAGCTAGAAAATACGGCGCTGCAATTATTGTTATGGCTTTTGATGAAAATGGTCAAGCCGATAATTATGAACGCAGAATCGAAATTTGTAAAAGGTGCTATGATATCCTTACTCAAAAAGTAGGTTTTCCAGCTCACGATATCATTTTCGATCCTAATATTCTGACTGTCGCAACGGGTATAGAGGAACATAATAATTACGCAGTTGACTTTATAAATGCCACTCGATGGATAAAGGAAAATCTTCCTTATGCCAAAGTAAGTGGTGGTGTATCCAATATTTCATTTTCGTTCCGTGGCAATGATGTATTAAGGGAGGCGATGCACTCTGCATTCCTATATCATGCGATTAAAGCAGGAATGGATATGGGAATCGTAAATGCCGGGATGATCGAAGTATATGAAGAGATTCCAAAAGAGCTGCTAGAACGAATTGAAGATGTACTCCTCAATCGCCGACAAGATGCTACGGAGAGATTGCTTGAACAAGCCGAGAAAATCACCTCCAAAGGAAAAGTGCAGGTACGCGACGAAAGCTGGAGATTAGAGCCTGTAGAAAAGCGCCTTAGCCATTCCTTAGTGAAAGGGATAGTTGAATATATAGATGAAGATACTGAGGAAGCCAGAAAGCTATTTGACAAGCCACTAAGTGTAATTGAAGGTCCATTAATGGCTGGAATGAACATCGTTGGTGATTTATTTGGCGAAGGTAAAATGTTCCTCCCACAAGTGGTGAAAAGCGCGCGTGTAATGAAAAAAGCCGTGGCCTACTTATTCCCATTTTTGGAAGCCGAAAAGCAAGAAGGAGCTTCTAGCAATGCAGGTAAAATATTGATGGCTACCGTAAAAGGGGATGTCCACGATATTGGTAAAAATATAGTAGGAGTGGTGCTGGCATGTAATAACTTCGAAGTGATTGATATTGGCGTAATGGTGCCTTTAGAGAAAATCCTTGCCGAAGCTGAAAAACACCAAGTTGATATAATCGGACTTAGTGGATTGATTACCCCATCGCTGGATGAAATGGTATATGTAGCCCAAGAAATGGAAGCGAGAGGAATGAAAACGCCATTACTTATAGGAGGTGCTACAACCTCCCGCATTCATACAGCCGTGAAAATTGCTCCCGTATATTCAGGCCCTGTAGTGCATGTAAATGATGCTTCCCGCAGTGTTCCTGTTGCATCAAACTTATTATCCGAAAATAAGGAAGCCTTTTTCCAATCCATCAAAGAGGAATATACCAAGCTAAGCACCGACCATAAAAGCAGAAATAAAGACAAGAGATTTATCGACATCGAAAGTGCAAGAGCGAATAAATTCAAAATAGATTGGGATCAACCTTCTGCGCCAAAACCGACCTTTTTAGGAACCAAAACATTGATTGATTATCCTCTTGAAAACTTGGTTCCTTATATCGATTGGACACCATTTTTTCAGACTTGGGAAATGAAAGGCAGATATCCGAAAATTTTGAACGATCCAAATTATGGTGTAGAAGCCAAAAAGCTGTTTGATGATGCACAGGAATTATTGCAAAAAATAGTTAGTGAAAAATGGATTCAGGCAAATGCCGTATTTGGGTTTTACCCGGCAAATGTAAAAGACGATGATACCATTTTGGTGTACGAAAATGATGACAGGAATGAAGTAATCACGCAGTTTCACACACTAAGGCAGCAAGGAGAAAAGGCGGGAGGAATTCCAAATATTTCATTTGCGGACTTTGTAGCACCAGTGGAAACTAATTTGCCGGATTATATTGGAGGCTTTGCAGTAACAGCCGGATTGGGAATCGAAAAGTGGCTAGACAAATTCAAAGCTGAACATGACGATTATAATTCTATAATGCTAAAAGCCTTAGCAGATCGACTGGCAGAAGCATTTGCTGAACACTTGCATGAGCGAGTAAGAAAGGAATATTGGGGCTATGCTTCAGATGAAAGTCTGCCAAATGATGAGTTGATCAAAGAAGAATATAGAGGTATTCGACCAGCTCCGGGCTATCCTGGCTGTCCAGATCATACTGAGAAAATCACACTGTTCAATTTGCTTGAAGTAGAGAAAAATGCTTCTATTGAACTCACGGATAGTTTGGCGATGTATCCAGCTTCATCGGTGAGCGGAATGTACTATGCGCATCCGCAATCAAAGTATTTTGGCTTAGGAAAAATTGGTAGAGACCAAGTAATAGACATTGCTAAACGCAAGAATATGCCTTTGAAAGATTTGGAAAGATGGCTGTCTCCAAACCTCAACTACGAACCAAGTGATTTTGTCACAGTAGAAGTTTAAAATTTGTAAACTATTAAATTAAACAAGAGATCTTTAAGCAATGATCTCATTTCAAAAATAGAATGAAAGTAACTGAACATTTCAAAAAAGCTGGCGATAAAACACTCTTCTCATTTGAAGTTTTGCCACCATTAAAAGGCGAAAGCATCAATAAGCTTTTCGATCATATTGATCCATTGTTGGAGTTCAAACCTCCTTTTATTGATGTTACCTACCACAGGGAAGAGTATGTTTATAAGAACCGTGGGAATGGCTTGCTTGAGAAAAAGTCTGTACGCAAAAGACCTGGAACTGTAGGAATATGCGCGGCCATTAAAAACCGATACGATGTAGACACAGTACCACACATAATTTGTGGTGGCTTTTCAAAAGAAGAAACTGAAAATGCTTTGATCGATCTCAATTTCTTGGGTATTGACAATGTGCTTGTATTAAGAGGCGACCCTATTAAATCGGAGCCTGTATTTATATCGGAACCTGATGGCCATAAATATGCGACAGACCTGTTGAAGCAGGTAAAAGATATGAATGAAGGAAGGTATTTAGAAGACGATTTGCAAAATCACTTTCCATCCGATTTTTGTATTGGTGTAGCAGGTTACCCTGAAAAACACTTTGAAGCACCAAACCTAAAGTCAGATCTTAAATACCTGAAAATGAAGGTTGATATGGGCGCTGATTATATCGTTACTCAAATGTTTTTTGACAATCAGAAGTTCTTTGAGTTTGTAGAAAAGTGCCGAGCAAATGGAATAAATGTGCCGATAATTCCTGGCTTAAAACCACTCACTACTCAAAAGCAAATAACTACCCTCCCGCGTATTTTCCATATTGATATTCCTGAGGAATTTGCAGATGCTTTGGAAACTTGCAAAACCAATGAAGAAGTAAAGAAAATTGGAATAGAATGGTCGATCAAGCAATCGAAAGAATTGATGGATTACGGAGTGCCTTGTTTGCATTATTATTCAATGGGCAAATCAGATTCTATTGTTCAAATAGCCAAAGAACTATTTTAGAACTAAAAGCCTTTTAAATCCAGACAAATTATTTCTGATCGAATTAAGCCATGAAGATTATTGAATGCCCAAGAGATGCCATGCAAGGCATTAAAGAATTTATAGATACTGATCAAAAAGCTGCTTATATCAACCAATTACTAAAAGTTGGTTTTGATACCATTGATTTTGGGAGCTTTGTTTCGCCAAAAGCAATTCCTCAAATGCGCGATACAGCTGAGGTATTGGCTCAATTAGATCTGAGTAATACTAAGTCTAAACTTCTTGCCATCATAGCCAATGTTCGAGGAGCAACTGATGCAGCACAATTTGAAGAAATCGATTATTTGGGCTTTCCATTTTCTATTTCAGAGACCTTCCAATTAAGAAATACAAACAAAACTATTGCCCAAGCTTTGGAGGAGTTGGCGAAAATTCAAGAAATAGCCGAGCAGAAAAATAAAGCCGTAGTAGCCTACATCTCGATGGGATTTGGGAATCCATACAATGATGTGTACAATGTGGAATTGGTAGAGAAATATACCGAGAAGCTTGCTGATTTGGGAGTAAAAATCATTTCCGTATCTGATACCATTGGCAATGCAAAACCTCAGCAGATAGAAGATATTTTCCCGGCATTGATGAAAGCATTTCCGGAAGTGGAATTTGGTGCGCATCTGCATAGCACGCCAGATACTTCGATGGTGAAAATTGAAGCAATGATTAGGGCAAATGTGCAACGAATTGACTCTGCAATGCGAGGATTTGGTGGCTGCCCAATGGCAAAGGATGATTTGACCGGAAATTTAGCTACTGAGCAATTAATAGCTGTTTTAGAAGCCAATAAGATAGAATTGGGCTTGGATAAATCTGAATTCAAAAAGTCATTAACAATGGCGGGAGAAATCTTCCCTAATTAAAAGTAATTCCACACCGACTCAGTTTTCAGTGCTTTGAAATTATGCTCAAAGTAATCGAGTAGTAGCAGAATAATGGTGAGCATACTTAGCCAAGTAAGTATTGTCAATACTGGTGAAGCTGAGAAATCGATAAACAATCCTGCAATGCCAAATAGAAACAATTGCAGGATATAGAAAAGGAGGGGAGAACTACCGTAAACGATAAGCGCATCTCTCACCAAGGTTCTCTTTTTGATAAAATGAAAGCTCAAGTAAAGTATTGTCAATCCAAAAGAAGTAGATAAAACAATATAACTGAGTGATGGTGGCAGTTTACTGAAATTAAAAAAGCCTATCAAACCATTGTCTCTCATTGTGAAATCATCGTAAAGATTTTTCCATCGAAGAACCACAAAAACTAATAGCAAAACCAAGGCTAGTATAGTGGTGATTTTCAACGTCTGTATTGGCTGCTTTCGGTAATATCTTGCTAGCACCATTCCGAATCCCGGTAAGCCCATCCAAGGTAATAATGCAAATCCAACTTTAATGGGAATGGTGAATCCTGGAATTGCCAAAAATCTAAAATAAATAGCCTCATTTGGGTTTGAAAGGCCTTTTAGATTTATAATTGTCCAGCCAAGTCCCATTAAAAGAACCGATATAGCCAATAGCTGTTTGCTTCTAATCTTGGTGAATACACTCCAAAATATAAGGCAGAATCCCAAAGATGAAAGGATTCCAAAGTATAATAGATTGGAAGAGTAAAACTCAAAGCCGGTGTTAATTTGCTGTATAGAAAAACCTTGAAATTTAAAATTGGCTAATATGCGCAAAGGGTTTTCAATTAAAAATTGAAGAGCGATTAAGAAAACACCACGAGTTGCCATCGTTCGAGCTATTTTCGGTGTATTCCAGCTTTCCCATTTTTTGTTTTTAGAAAACAAAATGATTGATGCGCCTAGCAAAATATAAATGCTTGGAATAGCTAAGCTCGCTACCAAAGTTGCCCAAAATTGAAAAGGCGGGAGGTCGGCAAACTGTCTTCTAGTCCAAAATTCAGCACCCATATTATTGCCTGTGAAATACCACAGGGTCAATAAGGATATAAGCACCAAAAGTACTCCTCGCCAAAGATCAATAAGTGCTAGTCTTGTATGACTAGGATTGGTTTTCATGGGAAATAGGTGTATTGCAGGTTTGAAATTACGGTAATTGCAGGAAATTCAATAATCTAATTTAAGAAAGACCAAATCTTTTTCCCGGCAATGATTTCACAACACCTTTAAATTCAAGGCTCAATAGTATTCCTGCTAGTCTGCTTACGTTTATTTGTGTACGCCAGCTAAGCTCATCAAGTAGAATGGCACTTTTAGCCTCAATCAATTGATTTAATACTTGCCATTCTTCTTCAGTAAAATCCGCTTGGTTGTAATTCCCATTTTGGTTTTTAGGTGCGGACAAATCTGTATCATCCCAGCCCATTTCTGCGAGGCATTGGATGATGCTGGTGAAAATTCTAGCCTTATTTTGGCTAATTAAATTATTACAGCCTTCCGAATATGTATTACCCAAATTACCCGGAACGGCAAAGACTTCTCTATTGTAACCATTGGCAAGTTCGGCAGTAATCAATGCACCCCCTTTTTTTGCAGCTTCTACCACAATCACGGCATCGGCCATTCCAGCTACTATTCTATTTCGGGCAGGAAAATTATGTGCATCTGGAATTGAACCTAATGGAAGTTCAGTCATAATTCCTCCCGCTTCTTGCATTTGCTTGGCTATATCTCGATGTGCTGCAGGGTAAATTTTATCCATACCATTACCCATCACCGCAATGGTAGGTAATCCATACTTCAAAGCCATTCTGTGAGCTTGAATATCAATCCCATAAGCAAGTCCACTTACAATCATGATATCCTTGCCTGCAATGTTCTTTATGAGTTCTTCGGTAACTGATCGACCATATTCTGATGCATTTCTAGAGCCTACAATTGCCAAATTGAATGAGCTTTGCAGAGATGCCCTATTTCCTTTGAAATACAAAACGGCCGGGCCATCTGGAATATGCTTGAGCTTGGTGGGATAGTGAGAATCTGTAAAGAAAAGTAGATCGATGCCATGCTTGTCGATTTCCTCCAGTTCAGCTTTGGCTATGTCAAAAGTAGATTTGGTTTTAATAATCTCAGTCGTTTTTTTACCAACGCCTGGGATTTTCAAAAGTTTGCCTTCAGGTAAATCGAATACCTTTTGCGCACTACCACAATAACTTATGAGTTGCCGGATATTGAAATCACCAATGGAAGGAGTGAGGTACAGCGCAAGTTGATATAGCCTATCGTCTGCGGCCATTGACTAAGGAAGGCTTTCCTGTAGCTCCACAAGGAAGCTTCTGATGTTACGGAGTGAATTGATCATGGCTACATTGTCGGTAATTGTACCTTCTTGCTGTGAATTCTTGATAAATTCCCTAGCACCTTGCAATGTGTAGCCTTTTTCTTTTACGAGATGGTAAACGAGCTTTACGCTTTCTACATCTTTCTTGGTGAATACTCGATTGCCTTTTTTGTTCTTACCCGGCTTTATTATATCAAACTCACTTTCCCAAAAACGAATCATTGAGGTAGCTACTTTGAACATTGCAGCAACTTCCCCAATGGTGTAATACTTTTTCTCTATCTCTTTTTCCTTGTAAGGCATCTCGTTTTGGTATTCGGTGCTTAAATATAATGCATTCTAATTAAGAAAGTGATTGGTTTTCGATTGAAGCAAGCTCAAGCAATTTCTCGTATTCTTCAGGAGTCAAATCTTGGAAGAAGTAATTTACTGGATTTACGAATTTGCCATCTTTCAATATTTCATAATGCAGGTGAGGCGAAGTAGATTGACCGCTTGAACCAACATAGCCGATTTTTTCGCCACGCTTTACTTTTTGACCTTTTCGTACTTCAAAAGCACTCATGTGTGCATATCTGGTTAAATAGCCAAATCCATGATCTACTTCTATATATTTTCCATATCCCCCAAAAGTGGTTTTTACTTCTACTATTACGCCATCACCTGTTGCGTAGATTGGTGTGCCACGAGGAGCGGAGAAATCTACACCGGCATGGAATTTCTTTACTTTCAGAATTGGATGGGTTCGCATTCCATAGCCGGAAGCAAGTCTATTTAATTCTTTATTGTTGATTGGCTGGATAGATGGAATGGCCGCCCAAAGTTCCTCTTTATTCATGGCCAGCTCCATCAGTTCGTCATGACTTCGTGTTTGGACATACATTTTCCTTTTTAGTATGTCAACCTCTTTCATCAAGTCAATAATTAATTCCTCCCGCTGTAAACCACTTTCCTTGAAGGATTTGTATCTGTCAACACCGCCAATGCCACCTCTGCGGATAGTCGCTGGAATCGGCTCTGCTTCAAATATTACGCGGTATATATCATCATCTCTTTCTTCTAATGAAGCTATCACAGAGTTCATCTTATCTAGCTCTTGTTTGAAAAACTCATAATAGATTACGAGCTCTTCATTTTCCTTTTTGAGTTGAGCTTCTTTTGGAGATTCGAAGTATTGGCTGTAAATAAAAAGTATGCTGATGGCAAGGATAAATGATACTGAGAAGAAACCTAAAAAATTGAGAAATACATCCCATTTGCTTACTCGTACGCGTTCGTACTTGCAGGTTTCGGTATCGTAGTAATATTTTATTCTTGCCATGTGGTAGGGTTAAATATTATCTTAATTTTGTGCTTTGGTGTAAAATATTTAATCAAGACACCCAAATAACGGTAATTTTACTGTCGCAAATATACGATTATAGTTTTTTATAGTTCAAGTCTTACGAAAAAGTCCAAGATCCGAATGGAATCGAAAATAATACGTCAAAAATACATCGAGTTTTTCAAAAGCAAAGAGCATAGTTATGTGCCTTCATCGCCTCTAGTAGTACAAAATGACCCAACCTTAATGTTTACCAATGCTGGTATGAATCAGTTTAAGGATTATTTCCTGGGTAATAAGGTGGCACCTTGGCCTCGCGTTGCCAACAGTCAGAAGTGCCTTCGGGTTTCGGGCAAGCACAATGACTTGGAAGATGTTGGTATGGATACCTACCACCACACCATGTTCGAGATGCTAGGAAATTGGTCCTTTGGCGATTACTTCAAGAAGGAAGCGATCCAATGGGCTTGGGAATTGTTGACGGAAGTATATCAACTGCCAAAAGACAGAATGTATGCATCTGTGTTTGAAGGTGACAAGGATGATAACTTGGCTTTCGATCAGGAGGCGTTTGACTTGTGGAATGAAATAATCCCGGCAGAGCGTATTATCTATGGCTCCAAAAAGGACAATTTCTGGGAAATGGGCGATACAGGTCCTTGCGGCCCATGTTCGGAAATCCATATAGACTTAAGACCTCAATCTGAGGTAGATAAAGTGCCGGGTCGTGATTTGGTCAACAATGACCACCCGCAAGTTGTGGAGATTTGGAACCTGGTATTTATGCAATTCAATCGCATGGCCGATGGAAGTTTGAAGCCTTTGCCTGCACAGCATGTGGATACAGGAATGGGTTTCGAAAGGCTTTGCATGGCCATTCAGCAAAAGACATCAAATTACGATACCGACGTATTCACTCCATTGATCGAAGCAATTTCCGCTGAAGCCGGAGTGAAATATGGCGCCGATACCAAAACGGATATTGCCATCCGTGTAATTGTGGATCATATCAGAGCTATCTCATTCACGATTGCGGACGGTCAATTGCCGAGTAATAATAAGGCGGGTTATGTAATTCGCCGGATTCTTCGTCGTGCAGTTCGTTATGGCTATACATTCTTGAATTTCCGCGATCCATTTTTATTCAGACTGCTACCGATTTTGGCCGATCAGTTCGATGGCGTATTTCCGGAACTTAAAAGCCAGCAAGATTTCATCGCTCGTGTGATTATGGAAGAGGAAATTTCTTTTCTCCGTACACTTGAGAATGGTCTTAAAAGCTTCCAGCAGATTAAAGAGAACTTAAAATCCAATACTATTCCAGGAAGTCAGATTTTCGAATTGTACGACACTTTCGGTTTTCCTTATGACCTCACGGCTTTATTAGCAAGAGAAAATAACCTCCAATTAGATGAGGCAGGATTCAAAAAAGAATTAGAATCTCAGAAATCAAGATCGCGCAAAGCAGCTGAGCAAGAGAAATCAGATTGGATGATCGTATCGGATGAAACGGATGTGGAATTTGTGGGATATGACAATACTGAAGCATCTGCCAAATTGCTACGCTATAGAGAGATAAAAGAAAAAGGAGGCACATATTACCAATTGGTATTGGACAAAACACCATTTTATGCCGAAAGTGGTGGCCAAGTAGGAGATAGCGGCAGGTTGATTTGTGGTGATGAAACTATCGAAGTATTCGATACCAAAAAGGAAAATGACCTGATCATCCAATTCACGAAAAAGCTACCGAGCAATCTGGAAGCAGACTTTCTTTGCCAAATCGATGTAGAGAAGCGAAATAGAACACGCAATAATCACAGCGCAACGCATTTGCTTCATGCAGCTTTACGAGAAGTATTAGGCAATCATGTGCAGCAGAAAGGCTCTTTGGTAAATTCAGAAATATTAAGATTCGATTTCTCGCATTTCAGCAAAGTGGAAGAAAGCGAAATCCAAAGAATCGAAGATATTGTAAATCGTAAAATCAGAGAGAATATCGCCTTAGACGAAAAGCGAAATGTGCCAATAGAAGATGCAAAAGCATTGGGTGCTACAGCGCTATTCGGTGAGAAATACGGCGAATTTGTACGTGTGATTACTTTTGGACAGGATTTCAGCGTAGAGTTATGCGGTGGTACGCATACTCCGGCAACAGGTAATATTGGCTATTTTAAAATAGTGAGCGAGAGTTCTGTTGCTGCGGGTGTTCGACGCATCGAAGCGTTGACTTCTGAAGGAGCCGAACTTTATATGCGTGAAAAAGAAGCCATTCTTAATGAAGTGCAACAGATATTGAAAGCACCAAAAGATGTTGCCAAAGCACTCCAACAATTGCTGGACGATCGTAGCAATCTGCAAAAGGAATTGGAAAAGCTGCATCTCGACAAAGCTTCCGGTATGAAGGATGAATTGAAGCAAAAGCTGTTTGCTCATTCCAGCATGAATGTGATCGTAGAGCAAGTGAATCTGCCCAATGCAGATGCGCTGAAAAAGATCGCTTATGAATTAAAAAATGAGGTTGAAAACTTGATGCTTATCTTAGGTGCTGAGATCGACCAAAAGCCAATGATTGCTGTGATGATTGCAGATAATTTGGTGACCGAAAAAGGCTTAGATGCTGGTAAAATGGTAAGAGAACTCGCCAAGAATATTCAAGGTGGAGGGGGAGGTCAGCCATTTTTCGCAACAGCGGGAGGTAAAAACCTTGCTGGTTTGCCAAAAGTTATAGAAGCTGCACAATCAATGATTAAAGAGATATTGTAAAAAATAGGAAATGTTAACTACCACAATAAGAGATAAATACCGTGTTGTAATTGGACTAGAAGTTCACGCTCAATTATTGACACAAAGCAAAATGTATGTTTCGGATTCTACGGAATATGGCAATATGCCCAATATGCATATCAGCCCAATTACTTTAGGTCATCCGGGTACTTTGCCCAAAGTCAACAAAACGGCAGTGGAATATGCCATCAAAATGGGTATTGCTTGTAATAGTGAAATCAGTAGATATCAAATCTTCGATCGCAAAAATTACTTCTATCCAGATCTACCAAAAGGCTATCAGGTTACGCAAGATCGTACACCGATCTGTATTGGCGGTGGCGTGAAAATAAAGGTGGGAGAGAAGGAGAAAACAGTTACGCTCACACGTATTCACATGGAAGAAGATGCCGGTAAATCCATCCACATGGCGGAAGAAACGGATACGTTGATTGACTTGAATAGAGCGGGCGTTCCGCTAATTGAGATTGTAACCAATCCTGATATTGACAATTCCGACGAAGCTTATGCATTCTTAACTGAGATCAAAAAGCTTGTTCGCTACTTAGAAATTTGCGATGGCAATATGGAAGAAGGCTCGCTTCGTTGCGATGCCAACGTTTCTGTCATGCTCAAGGATGCTAAGGAATTTGGCAAAAAAGTGGAAGTGAAAAATATGAATTCCTTTAAGAATGTTCAAAGAGCGATTGAACATGAAATTGAACGCCAAATCTTGATGGTAGAGAAGGGTGAAAATATCCCATCCGAAACCAGAACTTTCGATGCTGTATCGGGCAAAACAAGCAGCATGCGTACGAAGGAAGATTTGAACGATTATCGTTATTTCCCAGAGCCCGATTTAAGCCCATTGGTGGTTTCAGAAGAATGGCTTAATAATGTGAAAAACGATATGCCGCCACTTCCTTGGGTATTGTTCGATCGTTTTATGAAGGATTATAATCTGCCCGAATATGATGCGCAAGTGTTGACGGATAGCAAAGAGATTGCCTTATTCTTTGAAGATTTGTGTACACATACGAAGAATTACAAAGCTGCATCCAATTGGGTAATGGGTCCGGTGAAATCTTATTTGAATGAACTAACTCTTCATATCGAAGACTTCCCAATTACGACCAAGCAATTGTCACTATTGATCGATTTGGTAGATAGCGGAAAGGTGAACTTCTCATCTGCTTCACAAAAGATCTATCCGGAGCTATTAAAGAATCCAAGAGAAAATCCATTGCAAATTGCAGAGAGATTGAACTTGGTGCAGGATAGTAGCGAAGATTCATTAATGCCAATTATCGAAGAGGTAATCGCTGCATTTCCTGAGAAAGCGCAAGAATATAGAGATGGCAAAAAAGGCCTTTTGGGAATGTTTATGGGCGAAGTAATGAAAAAGAGTAAAGGCAAAGCTGATCCTAAAGTTGCGAGCGGACTGGTTAGAGAAGTTCTCGAAAGGAACTAAACCATATAACTCCAAGTTTTTAGGACTGATCAAAATTTAACAAATGAAGAATTTGATACTAAGTATTTTAAGCCTGTTAATATTCATTGCTTGCCAGCCTCAAGAGACCGAGCATAAGCAACAAACTTTTCCGCTAGAAATTACGCTGAGTGGCGAAATTAAGAATCCAAAGGAGGGACTTATTCTTCTTCAAGCTCTTGAAGCGAATGAATTGAAAACTATTGATACGATAAGCTTAGACAATAAGAATTCCTTTGAAACTATAGTTTCTCTAGATCAACCAAACCTATTTTTATTGCGTGTTTTTGATTTAACTCCAATCACTTTAGTGCTTAATGATGAGGATGTTAAAGTAAGTTTAGATGCATCAGAATCAAGTGATAAAGCTAAGATCGAAGGTTCTAGAGATACGGATTTATTTACGGCAATGCAGGTGATCATTCGTGAATATCAGGAAAAGGAGAGAGCCTTAAACGATCAGTTTGTAGCTGCAAGTCAGCAAGGTGATGGTGATAAAATGGATTCCTTGAGAGATGAATATTTTAATGTGGAAGCGCAAAAGAAGAATGCTTTGAAGAACCTGATCTATAGTAATGATCCTTCAATTGCGTCGCTCTTGGTGCTCAATTTCTTTGATGTTGACACAGATTTCCAGTTTATGGATTCGCTTGCTTATGATTTACGCACAGCCTTTCCAAACTCTGTATTGGTAACAGACTTGGGCAGAATGGTGGACGATGCACGCTCATTAGCTGTAGGCGCTGTAGCTCCGGATATTTCCCTTCCAAATCCTGACGGTGAGATTTTATCGCTTTCAGATTATAGAGGACAATATGTATTGATAGATTTCTGGGCTGGCTGGTGTCGTCCTTGTAGAGAAGAAAATCCAAATGTAGTACGATTGTACAACAAGTATAATGACAAAGGCTTTACCGTATTCGGTGTTTCATTTGATAGAACGCGGGAGGATTGGGTTGGTGCCATCGAAGCAGATGGACTTCCTTATCCACAGGTTTCCGATATTAAGTACTTCAATTCAGAAGCAGCCTTGCTTTACAAAGTAGATGCTATTCCATTTACAGTGATGGTAGATCCTGAAGGAGTAATTATTGCAAAGAACTTAAGAGGACCAACCTTAGAAGCCAAACTGATTGAGTTGTTTGGTGAATAAGCACAATTGATTACAAAAGAATAAAAGGGAGTGTAAAAGCTCCCTTTCTTATTTTAGAATTTATAATTTAACATAATATAAATTATGGAACAAATGAGCTGTATCTAAAAATCCAACTCACAGAGTTTCATTCTATATTAATGATGTGCGAAAATAAATAATCAAACAGGCAATGTATGCTCTAGTAATATTTCACTTGCTAATTCGACCCTACTCAAATATTTTCCGCACTTGAAACAATTTATCATTAGTTTTTAAACAAATTCCTTGTAATCGACAAGGCTATGAATTTCAAATTAAATCAATCTTTTCTCTTTCTTTTATTTTGCTTTTTAAAATATTTTTCCTTAATGATCTTATCCTCAACACGAACTTCATCAATTTCCCAATCCTCCCATTTTCTAGCAATTAATATTTTATTTTGTGTAATGAAATAGTGAGACTTACACTCAAAATTCCAGTTGCCAATAGATGGATAAAGAGAAACGGATCTTCCATTAAAACGAATTTCCCAGTCTGTTGGTGAGATTGGGGTTACCACCTTATTCCCACACCCACAGATACACAAATGAACAGCCGTTCGATATTCAACGGAAATATAAAGAATACCTGGTTCTGGAGAGTTCGGTATGAACTCAATAAATTTATGCTGGATTGTCCTCATTAAGTAATTTATTTGTATTGATTAAAAACAAACTATTATGCTCTTGCTTTAAATCTTGATAAAAGCCACTTAGCTTTTTCCATTTTAAAACTGCTAGTATAGCATTAAGACAATTCAAGTCTGCAATTTGAATATTATTTGAATATTCGTTTTCTTCCGATTCAGATGAACCAATCCGAAAATCCAAATGGTCGCATTTATCAGTCGTTCCAACTGTAACACGAATAGCACCATTTAGACAATCACCGGCTTTGTTCACACCAATTCCGACATCAATAAATGTTACGCCCATCTTCAAGAACGCTTTAGTAAGATTGTAGCGAATTTCATTTTTGTCAATGCTTATAAAGACATAACTAAAATCCTTTAGCTCACTTATATTTTCAAGCGTTACATACTTCGCATGTGCTTTTATTCCTGCGTGCATATTCGAATAAATTCCATAGTAGTAATCTACTTTCCTTATCCCGTTTTCTGCTTCCAATTTTTCAGTTGAAACAGCACCAGGAGAACGAAAAGCGTTGTGTAGTTGGAAAACATCAGCATCAAAAATGTGTATTTCCTTGACAGGCGTTTTTGCAATTTGGTCAAGAATATATGAACCAGTTCCACCTAATCCGATAATTGCGATTTTTTGACTTTCAAATTTGCGATTTAGAAACTCAATTCCTGCACGTGAAGAATTGGTATCAGGATAATTAAAAACGTTTGCATCACTCATCACTTCTATTTTCATTTAAGCTTTTTTAAAAGGTTTAGTTGTTACTGTAATATCAATAGCTTTTGCATTAATACTAAGTATCTCGGCATAAGTCCTGATTTTTTCGTAATAGTTAGGGTAGTTGCCTGAACTTGGTTTGCTTGAAAAATAATGTGTTACTAAAAGTTCACTCGTCAATTGTTGTCTATTTGAATTATTAATTATTGCGACAAGTGGTTTTCCATCAGAGTTACAAGGCGTTTCACCACAGAAAAAAATCGTGTGGTCAGGTGGCGTAGATATTTTTGTTGGGGTTGCATAGTTTAAAACACAAACCAACGTACCGTAGGCTACGTTTTTAGAAGGAGTTGCGTAGGGAATTTGGCGGACAACCAAGTGTCCGCCCTTTACCTCAATATTGTAACCTTCTTCTTGCAGACGATTCAAGTCTGGATTAAGACTTATCAGTTGCTGTTGCATTGAAAATCATATTATTTTTAACAAAAACCTCTTGACCGGCAAACATTGAACCTTCGGGATTTTGTCTTGGCCCATCTTCGTATGCAACAGTGTAAACCATTGTCGGCTTATCTATAAATTGCCCAAACGCTAGAACAATAACCTCTTTGAAACTGATTTTTTCCTTTGTCCATTTGTGCTGCGTTCCGTTCACTAAAATGATTACTTCCTTAGTCTTAGAGTAAAAGCGTTCAATACCGGGACGGGCAAGATTTACTTTCTTATCGTCTGGAATTAATTCATCTTCCTTTGGCTTAGTGTTTTCTAGAAATATTTCATCCTCTAATGAGATATTCCCAAGACTTCTAATTTCTGCACCCGTAATGTTCGGATGATTCCATTCATACAACTTACCATTGATTGAAAGTTTAAATTCAGGTTTACCTTTTTCACCTGTAGGTTTGGTTTCTTTTTTTTCTGACATTGCTTTAAAATTTAATTATTCAAACTAACTACTGAAAGCGTTACATTATTTTACCTTTGTAACAGCGTTCATCCATACTACTCAAACCGTTACTAACGGTTTTTGGTAGCTAATATGTAGCAGTAAAAAATGAGTACAAGTCAGGACTTAAATAACGAACCAACGGAAAATCTCTTGGAATATATCCAATGGAAGGATGAACCTGACTATGCGGAAGTAGCTAAAGAAGCATTGAAGGTTTTTATTTTTCGTTACCAATTAGACCTTCTTAAGAAACTTGTACCAATCTGTATAAATTGGGGATATGATAAACAGGTTGCAAATGAATTAGCTTACGAGACTTTTGACAGAATTTGGAAATATCCAAAATTTGACCTTTCAAAATCGAAACAAAAAGATTACAGTAAAGCTATCACATTTTACCTTTTTGGAATTGCTAAACGACTTTTAGCTGATTTCAAAAGAAATGAAACAGAAGAACCTAATCCATTCACAGGAGACGAAGACATAATTCGTGATTTTCCTGATATAGAAATGTTAGAGTTAGGGAAAGAACGTAAAGCTCAATTAAAAAGACTATATGAACTTTTAAATGAAGCTCTATCCAAACTTTCGCCAAAGCATAAGATAATTTACCTAACATATAAGCAGCACGAATCAATAACAAGTGAAGGGTATAATTTACCGAGACATTTAACGAAGAAGTTACAAGACGAGCTTGACCTAACGCAAAACAGTATTCGTGTTTACAAGAAACAAGCAATTGAAGCAGTTAATACACATATAAAAATATATGGCTCAAAATAAAAAACATATTACACCAGAGAACATAACTGAATGGTTATCTTCTACGGGTTTCCTTTTCCCAAGGAACGAAGTTGAGCTTGAAAGATTTGAAAAACTATATGGTGATGTTGATTTCGGCTTAACAGGGAAAGAAATTGACCCAGATAAAATCATTAACGGCACTTTTAGAGAGGAAAAAATTGTAAAAAAGCCTACTTACATTAATCAGGAAGAAATCAACCCATATCGTGTGGCAGCACGTAATGGCAATAACTTGGCTAAGCACATTATGGACAAAATCAAGAAAAATCAAAGTAAACCAAAAGATGATTCAGACGGGTCGGAAAACACAAATAAGTAAATTAGCAGAATATATTGCTAATGAGTTTTCAAACAAAAATCTTACTTTGCTTGATGAGATTGCCAAGTTTGAAAGTGTACCGATTCATTTTGATAACTACGAAGACGCTTTTGATGGAATGTTGCTATATGATATAGATAACAAAGACTTTCACATTCACATAAATATTGATAACGGGAACAAGCAAAACTCTAAACGTGGAAGATTTACACTTGCTCACGAGCTCGGCCATTTTTTCTTGGACGAACATCGTTTGGGTTTAAAATACGGTTTGCTTGAACCACACGCTTCATTTCATAACATCAACCACAAATCGGCAATTGAATTAGAAGCAGACTATTTTGCAAGTTGCCTACTAATGCCAAAAGACAAATTCAGAAACTTTTCCTCAGAATACAGGAAACTAACTGGAAACAAAAAGTTTTCTATTGATACAATTCTTAGCCTTTCAAATAGCTTTCAAACAAGCGTATTATCAACCCTTATCCGTTTCGGAGAAGTTGGAACGCACGAAATATTTGCTGTTATTTCAAAAGATAATGTTGCTAAGTGGTTTGTGAAAAGTATTGACTTTCCAAATTGGACTTTTAAATTTAAAATAGGTAACACAGTTCCGCAGACGACAGTTGTAGGAGAGTATTTTACAAAAGAAAACAGTAAATACATAGGAATTGAATCCGTATCAGCAGACGACTGGTTTTACACACCTTCAAATGATAACAGAGCAAACAGACGGATGTATGAGCAATGCTATTATTCCGACAGCTATGGATATGTAATAAGTTTAATTTGGTTTGATTGATTTACTCCCCTTACATGTTTAAGCCACAAAGCCTATTAGGGTTCAAAATAATTGCTTAAAAAAGACTAATTCTGCGGATACCAGTTTTTCAATTTTACTTGGATACCTAGCTCATCTTCTTTGACCATTTCTTTAAAGCTGGCTACATCGGCCAATCCTCCTGTGCCACGGTAATGGTATGGATAGATTACCTTTGGTTTGAATTCATTTACAGCACTTGAGGCTTGATCTATACTCATTGTATAAGGCAAATTCATACATACGAAAGCGATATCAATATTGGGTAAGGCACGCATTTCAGGAATGTCTTCAGTGTCACCAGAAATATAAATTCTCTTTCCACCCATTGATAAAACATAGCCATTGCCCCTACCCTTTGGATGCCTGGTTTCCTCATCTGCCGGCAAGTTGTACATGGGTATAGCTGTAATACTGATATTCATCAAATCTGTTTTTTCTCCATTTCCAATTACCCTTGCTTGAGCTTTTAGGTTATCCGATAGCATATCCATTACAGCTTGAGGTACTATCAGAGTAGCCTTGCTCAATTCAAGCTCAGCCAATGTATTCTTGTCTAAGTGATCGCCGTGGATATCCGTAATCAAAACCAAATCAGCGGCATTCAAGCCGGTAAATCCTGCTTTACCGCCATAAGGATCCACGTAAATGGTCATGCCATTCCACTCCATAGCGAAAGTGCCATGCGTAATGGGGTGAACAATCAGGTTGCCATTATCGGTAGCGTATTGGTCGGGCGTATCTCTATTCTGACTGCTAGCCGCTAGGCTCACTGTCAATATTAGTAATAGGGTAAGTAGTGTGTTTTTCATAGTATTGTTAAACCGCTAAATAGATTCTTTGTTTTGATGATTTCCCTAATTTCTAAAAAAATTTGGGCAAAAAAAAACCACCTAAGAAGGTGGTTTTTAATAATTTAAGCAAAATTGATACTATATATAATATTAGTCAATTACTTCTACGTTAACTGCATTCATGCCTTTACGGCCTCTTTCCACGTCGAATTTAACGTTATCGTTTTCACGAATTTCGTCAATAAGACCTGAAGAATGTACGAAGATATCTTCGCTTGAATCTGATGGTTTAATGAAACCGAAACCTTTGGTTTCATTAAAGAATTTTACTGTTCCTTGCATTGTATTTATTAATTATTAAAAAAAATTCTTGTTGAAAGGTCTGTTAAACCTTGGTCTTGCGATAAATTACTCTTGGTATTAAATTCCTACCGGAAACGAGGTTTATTAAATTAAGGTAGGTGGGAAACAATGTACTCTGAGGAGGTATTGGCAAACACTTATTCTTAAACGCTCACAAATGTAACTCTGTAAAAGTTAGCATCCTAATATTGCGTAATAATATATTTTTTAATCCCTTAGCCATATCGTAGAAAATAAAAAAGCGGGAGGTGAATGTAGCTGTGTAGCCATCTTCCCTCCCGCTGTTTTTTATGCAGCCTTTTTAATATTCTGCATTTCAATATTTTTCGCTTTCGGCAATTCTATCACACCGACTTTATCCAATAGCTTGATCACTATATAAGTCGGATCAATCTCATGCCATCTGAAACCACCAAAATTAGCTCTGTTTCCATGCTTATGGTGATTGTTATGGTAGCTCTCTCCCATCATCAAAACATCTACAGGAAGGAAGTTTCTACTCGTATCTCCTACTTCAAAATTTCTGTATCCATACTTATGCGCAAACCAGTTGATGATCGCGCCATGTATTGGGCTCAAAGCAAACTGGATGGGTAATAACAACCACAACCACCAAACATCAGCAAATACAAAATAGACTCCTACATAAAGAGCGCCCCAGAGAACTCTGGATTGCCATGAACGAGCCATTTTGTCGAACCATGTCCACTCTGGTACACCTTCAGTAAATCTCTTATCTACTTGTACAACTTTGTTTGTAATATCAGAATATATGGTTTTAGTTTTCCACATCATCTTCCAAATCGTTTCATCGTATTTTGGAGAGTGTGGATCGTTAGGTGTATCTGCATAAGCATGGTGCATTCTGTGCATCACGCCATATCCGTATGGACTTAAGTAATTACTTCCCTGGAATATCCAAGTAAGTACAAAGAATACCTTTTCCATAGCTGGGCTCATGGTGAAGGCTTTGTGCGAGGCATATCTGTGAAGAAAAAATGTCTGGAAAAAGAGAGACAAATACCAATGTGCAATAAAGAAAGCTAATATTACTTCCAATTTTCTATTTTTTAAGTTGAGATTAAATTATTTGGGACAGAACGTAACTCTCCCATTCACTTACATAGACTGCTTGAGTGTCTGTTTGTGACAGGAATGAAAAAATAATTTTTACTTTTTGAATGGAGATGCAATTTCAAGTTTCAGCTGGGCTATCATATCATTGAAACTACCTAAATCACAGGCTTTTACCACACTGTTAATAAATTCAGGTTTTTTGATCACCGGAAAAGAAAAGTTTTCTTTATCCATTGCCAATTTCTTTTTGGCTCGGGAAACTAATTGGCGCAAATGGTCTTTTCGCTTTTCTAAAGTCTCTTGAATCGTTTCATAGTCGAAATTGAAAACTTCCTTCATTAGAAACACGGCCCTTTCCAAAGGCTCCAATTTCATTTGCAAAATGAATAAAGCCGCAGCCAATTCATTTTCGATATCAATTTTGGGAAACTCAGTCTCTTTGTACCAATTGTCCAGCTTATCGATAATATCGAAGTTAGGATTGAATTCCTCTTTCTTGTTTTTGAGGTTTTCTAAATGGCTGAGCGCATTGTTTTTGACAGATCGGATGAGATAGGCTTTGGTGTTGTCAATATTGCTACGATCTACACTTAGCCATTTCAAGAAAGTATCTTGCACCACATCTTTAGCATCTTCGGTAGAGCCGAGAATTTTGCTTGCAATACTTTGCAAAAGCGGTTGATATTGGGCTATGATTTCTTCTTGCTTCACGTGGTTGATATCAATACAAATAAACTGTAAAATTCGATCCAAATTTTACTTAATGTATAATAATCTGTCCGTTGATGGAAAAGGTTAAAAAAAAAGTGGTCTTTTTAGGACCACTTTAGATTATTAATAATTTGAAGCAGATTTCCTTTTTCGGAAGTTTCCTCCTCCGCCTTCATTACCACCGCGTCTGCCGCCGCCACCACCATTTCTGTTGGATCTGCCGCCGCCACCATAGTTCGAAGAAGAGCTTTCTCTGCGTTCGCCTCTATTGGAATTGCCATAGCTCGAGCCTCCACTACTTCTGCCAGAACCGCCATCGCGTCTAGGCTTGCTGTAGCCACCTTCGGCACGGTCGAAGAAACTTACGGTCTCTTTCGCTTCGCCTTGCTGCCTTGGAGCACTTGATTGATTGTTGTTACGATCGCCGTAGCCAGCATTTCTGCTATCAGAATTTCTATTATCAGATCTTCTGTTGTCAGAACCACCTCTATTACGGTCGCCTCTGTTGCGATCTCCACCTCTGTTTTCAGATCTTTCTCTGAATTGACCTCTGGTTCTGAAACCATCGTCGCTTCTTCTAGATGATCTGCCTTCTCTTGGCTTAGCTGCTTCTTCATAAGCATCACCAATTTCTAGTGCTGATTCGCTAAAATTGATTTTCAACTTGCGTTGTAATGAATCAATCTTGTGGAAATCAGAACGAGACGCCAATACCAATGAAACACCTTTTTTACCTGCACGAGCAGTTCTACCTGCACGATGAGTGTAAAAATCGATATCATCAGGAAGCTGGAAGTGAATAACGTGCGACAGGTTGTCTACATCAATACCTCTTGCAGCTACATCAGTAGCGATAAGATATTGCAATTGACCTGACTTAAATTTACGCATTACCTTGTCTCTTTGACCTTGGCTCAAATCGCCATGCAAAGCATCAACAGGGTAATTCATTCTGCTCAATTGATGAGCTAAATCGCGAGTGTCATTTTTTGTACGACAAAAAACGACTGCGCGCATTTCCGGATCTGAATCAACTAGCGTCTGGAAAGCCTCTTTTTTCATGCTTGATTTCACACGCATAAATTGGTGATCGATGTCAACATTTACCTTAACGGAACTGTTAACGGCAACCTCTTGAGGATTGCTCATGTAATCACCAACAATCTGACGTATTTCGGCAGGCATTGTGGCAGAGAATAACCAAATGTTCTTTTCTTTCGGGGTGTAAGTAAGGATCTCATTGATCGCATCCTTGAATCCCATGTTCAACATTTCATCAGCTTCATCAAGTACTACATTTCTGATAGACTTGAGAGATATAGCCTTACGTTGAATTAGATCGATAAGACGACCTGGTGTGGCTACAATGATTTGCGGCTTGCGCTGCAAATTTTTAATTTGTTGAAAGATGGGTTTTCCACCATAAACTACTTCAACCTTTACTCCTGGTTGGTAGCGAGCGAATGCAGCTAATTGCTGGGCCACTTGTTGACCTAGCTCTCTTGTAGGGGTTACTACTAAAGCCTGAACGGCTTTGAAAGATGGGTCGATGTTTTGTACAAGGGGAAGTCCAAATGCAGCTGTTTTACCGGTTCCTGTCTGTGCCAAACCGATAAAATCTGTGTTGTTTTGGATCAGAATAGGAATTGCTTGTCGTTGAATCTCAGTAGGTTCGTGAATATTTAATTCAGGAAGTACTTTAAGGATAGGCTCGTTCAAGCCCAATTCATGAAAATTTTTCAAATAACATTTTTTAAGTGAACCGCAAAGGTACGATTAATAATTAAATAAATAAGCAAGTAATGCAATTAAATATAGTAGCTCAGAAGCGTTAAGCCTTCATTTTAAGAGCGTTAGAACTTTGCTAGATTTTCCCTAAAGGTATATTATGTTGGATTTATGCTAATTGACAAAATATAGTATCAGCTCTAATCAAAATAACGAAATCTAATTGAGCTTTAGGAGTTTAAGCAGATATTAGATGAACGTTCTGAAAATTCAGATTTACTTTCCAAAATGCCCTACCTCCCGCTTTTATTTCACTTGAGTGTGTATTATAATTACTGATATCTTGTCTGTTTTTATTTTGAACACGTTTAGCCATCAATCAGTAGCATTTTTTGCAAATGCTGATTTAGAAATCTAAATTCCCAAGTCTATTTTTACTTCTGTGAACAAATCCAAATTTCCATTCTCAATAACTATTTTTCTGCTATTCCTATTCGGAGGCCATTTTTCTTCTCTTTCTCAATCTATTTCATCTAATGTGATAAAAAATCGATTGGAAAATGTAGAGCAAGGGCAGCATATCAAGATTATGGGGGAAAGATTATTTTCTTCCGTGCTCGTCCCTTCCTTCTATACCAATAGAAATTTTGAACCTGCTTGGATTGCCGGTCCGAATGATATTGATCGAGCGAGTATGTTTATAGCAGAAATTGAAGGCATGCAATGGCACGGCCTGCAAGCTGAAGATTATCATTTCAAAACCATCAGAAGAGCTTTTGCTCGACTTGCATCCGATATGCGGGAGGGTACTGAAAGTCCGCTAAGTATTGCTGAATTGGATATTCTATTCACCGATGCGTTTTTTATGATGTCATCGCATTTGTACCAAGGAAAAGTGAATCCCGAAAAGATAAATGCTGAATGGAAAATTCAAAGACGTAGACCGGATTTGAATATGGATGAGCAATTGGAAATAATGCTTTCCCAAGGCTTGACTCCAAATCAAATGCTCAAGAAATTTTATCCTCAAAATACCTTGTATCCAGCGATGATGGCTTCTTTGCGGGAGTTTAGATTGAGAGAAAGATTGCCTAAAATGGAAGAAATTCGAGCGAAGGAAACCATTAGGCCGGATAGTATTTCAGATGTTGTCCCATCAATTCGACAAAGGTTGGTAATCATGGGCTTGCTAAAGCCCTATAATTACAGAGAGCAATTCTTGTATGACGAACAAATGCAGGAAGGAATTAAGAAGCTACAAAAGCAACATGGCTTAAATCAAGATGCTATAATTGGCGGGGGTACTTTGGCATTGCTCAATTTACCTAATGAAGACCTAGTGAAGTCATTGGAAATCAATCTTGAAAGAATGCGTTGGCTGCCATGGGATTTTGGCCAAAAATTCATTGTCTGTAATATCGCTGATCAATCTGTATTTATGATTCAGGATAAGGATACCGTGTTTTCGACACGTGCAATTGTAGGCCGAGAATACCGCAGCACGCCTGTATTTGAAGCGAAGATGGATCATTTGGTATTTAGTCCAACTTGGACCATCCCTCCTACTATATTGGCAAATGATGTAATCCCTGCTGTGAAAAAGGATATCAATTATTTGAGCTCAAAAAATATGCAAGTGCTGGATTATAGCGGAAAACCTGTTTCTGCAAATTCTATAGATTGGTCGAATGTGAGCGGGAGGAATTTTCCTTATATGATTCGTCAAGCTCCGGGACCTGCAAATGCGCTTGGCTTGGTGAAGTTTATGTTTCCAAATTCATACAATGTGTATATACACGATACGCCTAGTCGCGAGCTTTTTAGTCGTGACAATCGAGCATTGAGTTCGGGCTGTATTCGCATTCAAAATCCAGCTGAATTAGCGGAAATTCTATTGAAAGACTTGAATTGGGATCAAACGAAAATAAGAGCAGCAATGAATCTTGGTCGTGAGCAAATCGTACGCTTGCCTGAGCCAATACCTGTTTTTATTGGTTATCTCACAGCCTGGACCGACCAGCAAGGACAAACGCATTTTCGAAATGATCTTTACAATCGAGACAAAAAACTATACGAAGCGATTGTGAGTAAACCTTAATTCAATGATTTCGAAGCAGATATTTTAATGTGAGGAGTTCGCAATTATTTCAATACAAATCGCTTTTTCTCTGGCCATATTTGGCGATAAAATTTAAGAATTCTTTTTATCTCTGTGTCTTCTTTTTGGGGAATCAAATGTTGCTGGAGTAGAGCTAATTCCAACTGAAAATGATCAGATTGGATATATCCAAAACCGATGTAAACACCATTGAGAAATAAGACAAAGCTCAATTCATTATCGGTTTTTCCTTTGTCTATAAATACTTCATTTTCATTTGTATAGAATTTAGAAGCTATAAATTCATTTAAGCGTTGATTATGCTCGATTGTATTCTCACTTTGAACACAAATCTTTGGGCAATTTCCTTGATGCATAGCGCATAATCCTTCTTTTACTTCCATGCCACAAAGTCTTGGGCAAAGCTGTAATTCCAAGCTCGCTTTTCCAATCATCGATCGCATTTCGGTGAATGAAGTGAAGCTGGCCACGGGTTTCATATTTTTAACAACTTTGGATAAACTCAGTCTTTCAAATCCTTGCTGATCTACCCATTTGTAAATCCCGAATTTAGGATCCGGGAATTTTTGAGCTTTATTGAATTCTGGAAAAAATTTCTTGATTTGAGCAGCTTCATGTAGCGATGCGATGAATTCACTACCTGTAATTTCATAACTGATATTGGCAATTTTTCTTCGTAAATCTTGCTTCTTTTGTCCATCCTTTCCAGTGAAATGACTTCGCACTCTGGAGCGGATAGATTTGGCTTTTCCGACATAGATAATTTTCCCTTTTTCATCATGAAAAAAGTAAATGCCCGTAGCCTCAGGCAAGGATTGAATCTTCTCTTGGTCGATTAATGGCGGGAGGTACATACCATTGTTGGCTTTACTCATTTGTTGCCAATGGCCGGTTTGGTCTTGGTCGTAGAGCATTTCCACCAATTTGGCAGTTGCCATAGCATCGCCCATAGCTCGGTGTCTATTTTCAATGCTAATATCCAAATCGCTACAAAGCCTGCCTAAGCTGTAGGATTTAAGACCTGGAATTACTTTTCTAGCCCACTTTACGGTGCATAGTTTCTTTGGGCTAAATGGATAGCCCAACTCCTCAAAATTTTGCTTCAAGAATGAATGATCAAAATTCACATTGTGAGCAACAAATATTCGATTATTAAGCAAACGATTGAGCTCATCAGCAATTTCCTCGAATAAGGGAGCTTGTTTCACCATTTCATTATCAATACCTGTAAGGCCGGTAATAAATGATGGAATATTTTGTCGAGGGTTTATGAGTGTTTCGTAGGTTTCAATTATCTGCTTGCCATCATGCAGAATGATCGCAATTTCTGTAATCCCGCCATCTTGTGGCCTCCCTCCTGTTGTTTCAATATCTACAATGGCAAACATGCCGGAAAGATAATAAAATTAGTATTCAAATCATTTACTAAAATTATTAGTTTTCACTAATTATTTACTTTAGCAAAACGAACCTAAGAAGCCATTTTTGGTGGCTTTCTGTATGCGTAATAGAACATCACTTCTTCTAATGCTCTCACAATGGCTCTATTGATAGGCATTCTTTCTCTGCCCATAGCTTCGTCGATCGCATATAATTGGTAATAGTAATCGCTCATCATAGGGATTTTCATTCCTCCCGCTATTCCTTGCTTGATATCAGCGATCAATTCTGCCTTTTCTGTTTTCAGTGGTTTGCATACAATAAAGCTCTTCTCTCCATATTTGTCTCGAATAGCCGAGAATGCAAACAATCTACAAATTAGACCTCTATAAGCATAGCTTGAACAAAAACCTTTGTCTTCGGCATTTTTCAAACTTCTAAAAATGGAGCAAGTGGGATTATCGATATCAGCTTTCATTCTTTCATACCAATTCATGGCTTCGCCTTTTTTATAGAGCGCATAGGCTAAAGGAAGAAATTCAAGCGCTGAAGCTTCGATATCGGCTTTGGTACAGCAAAAGCCACAATTGGCAACACATGATAGTCCGGACTCACCTTGAAACGACTCTATCTCTTTTTGAAGACTAGAAAAAACCTTTTCTACAGCCCTCACTTTATGGTGTAATTGCATAAATGGGCAACTATTTTACCCTGCATTATTGTTTAGTGAATATGCCGCAAATGTACCACCTTAATAATTCATTATTCACGCGCTGCTTACAAATTTTTTGTATCGTTGCTTTCTCACACTCAGTATCTATAGCACAAGGCCTTACTAATACTTTCCCAAGTCCACCCGAAGATCAAATAGAATCTGCTAGACTGCTATACAACAATCAAGAATTAGAAGCAGCGTACCAAGCCTACAATGCAATGTTACAGGAATACCCTGATAATGGTGAGGTATTGTTTGGTTTGGCGCTTACCACAGAAGCATTGAATGATTTTGATCAAGCTCTTATTTATTACAATCTGTTGGTTCACTATGAATTCGAATTGCCTGAAATCTATATGAACAGAGGTAAAATCAGGTATGATAAAAAGCAATTCGAAGCGGCACTTGATGATTTTATAAAAGGAGAGCAAATTCCAGTAAGGGAAACTAGAATGGTGCAGTTTAAAGGCTGGACTCCATCTGAGAATAGCGCCACTCAATTGCAGGACATCAATACATCAGTAAGCTGGGTCAATGAATTTAAAGAATGGAAGGCTAAAACACTTTTGAAATTGAATAGATATGAGGAGTCTTTGCTTTACTATCAGGAATTAGTCTCGTCATCGCCCGAAAATTCTCATTATTTGGTTGGTCGATCAGATGTACAATTGGCAAAAGGTGACATCAAAGCAGCTACTGATGATTTGAAAAATGCGCTAATTATTAACCCAAGCAACGAGCAAGCAAAGTTTAATTTGCTTCAATTGAGCACTGAGGATGTTACCGAAGATGATCTTCTCAAACTGTATGAAGAAATATTAGCCACATCTCCTGATATAGCTGAAGTATTTATGAATAAGGGCATTTTGCATTACAAGCAAGGTGACTATTTGGAAGCGCTAGATAATGCAAATAGGGCTATTGAATTGGATGAAAATAAAGGAATTTACTACTTCAATCGCTCATTGGTTCTTACCAAAATGGAACGCTATTCAGAAGCGAATGAGAATTTATTGGAGGCCATAAACTTACAACCGGATCATGCTCCGGCATGGGCTGCAATGGGTAATAATCACATCGAATTAGAAAACTATACGGCTGCAATTGAGGCATTCCAATTAGCTTTGTTTTATGATTCTACCAATCCCATTTACCATTTCAATAGAGCCGTTGCATTTCAGAAAAACGGTAAATTAGCCGAAGCCTGTAGCGACTTCAGAATCGCTGCAAATATGGGCTTGCGTGAAGCTCAGGAAATGACCATCAAACTGTGCGGAGTTAAGAACTAACCTGTCTTAATTTCCTTATTTTATTCCAAAGCCTAATTAAGATATACAGCGTAAGCAAGCCAATTAGGCCTAAAACTCCAGCTTGAGTATAATTGCCATAAATAATTGATCCTGTGGTAAATAAAAACGCATAAACCATCACACAACCTGTGAGCATTGCGGCAATTTCATAAGGCACACTCCATGCTTTTTTGGGCTTCGGTTTCGTCATTCTCATTTTCTGAATATGCCTCCAACCCGGGCCACCTGGATTAATTTTCTCACAAAACTCTATAAGAACTTTAGGGTTTACAGCCTTGGTCGCAAAGGTCGCAATAAGCCAAGCAACAGTTGTAATCGCTACTCCATAGATCAATTGCATGTGGTCTGGAATAGGCTCAAAACCCAATTTGGTGTGCACCAATTGGAAATAAAATGCCAGTACAAAAGACACGATCATTGCCCATATTTCGCTAAAGGCGTTGATGCGCCACCAGAACCATCTAAGGATAAATATTAAGCCTGTGCCCGCACCAATTTGAAGCAATAAATTGAAGGCTTGTTTTGCGCTTTCTAGAAATAAGGCCAAAACTCCAGCACAAACCATCAACAGAATGGTGAATAATTTACCAAGCATTACCAGTTTCTTTTCTGATGCTTTCGGATCAAGCATTCTTTTGTAGAAGTCAATTACCAGATAAGATGAGCCCCAATTGAGGTGAGTGGAAACAGTAGACATAAATGCCGAAATCAACGATGCAGCTACCAATCCTAACAAACCAGCCGGCAAAAACCCTAACATCGCCGGATATGCCAAGTCATCTTTAATTACTGAATCCGGTAGATCAGGAAAGGCCGATTTCAGTGAAGCAATATCCGGGAATACAACTAATGAACATAGAGCAACAATAATCCAAGGCCAAGGTCTTAATGCATAATGCGCCACATTGAAAAGCAAAGTTGCTTTTACTGCATGGTCTTCATTTTTAGCAGAGAGCATTCGCTGAGCAATATAGCCACCACCACCCGGCTCAGCTCCGGGATACCAAACGCTCCACCATTGTACAGCTAGTGGTATGATCATCAAAGGAATATAAACGTCAGGATTGTTGAAATCGGGCAACATGGATAATTTATCAACCACATTTACATTACTTAGCACAGCGTCAATCCCTCCTACTTCAGGCAAATTCACGACATAAAAAGCCGCCCAAATAGCACCCACCATGGCAATGGTAAATTGCACGAAGTCTGTCAGAATCACACTTCTAAGTCCACCAAGCATACTGTAAGCTACCGTAATAACAGAGGCTATCACCACCGTGGTAATCGGATCGGTATTAAGCAATGCACCAGCAATTTTGATCATTGCCAAAGTCACCGTAGCGATGATGAAAATATTAAAGAAGAATCCTAAATAAAGCGCTCGAAAGCCACGTAAAAAAGAGGCTGCTTTACCTGAGTAGCGAAGTTCATAAAACTCTAAATCGGTACTAATTCCCGATCTACGCCAAAGTCTTGCATATACAAAAACAGTAAGCATCCCAGTCAACAAAAATGCCCACCAAGCCCAATTGCCTGATACACCATCGTTACGAACGATATCCGTGACTAAATTGGGAGTATCTGAGCTAAATGTGGTAGCAACCATGGAAATTCCCAAAAGCCACCAAGGCATATTTCTGCCAGATAAGAAAAACTCATTTAGATTTTTGCCAGCAGTGCGAGAGGTATAAAAGCCAATTGCCAAATAAATCAATAGAATAACGGCAATGATCGACCAGTCAAGAATATTTAGGCTCATTTTAAAATTTAAGGTTTGCTAGACAAAATTAATCAAAGGCTAGTTTGGAATACAGATTCCATCAATTGAGTCAATGTTTTTTGGTAGAGGAAACTCAATGAATCGAAATATAGGTAATTTCTTTCTACAGCTAAAAATTTATAGTTTTCCCAAATGAATAGAAGCTCCCAAATTTCCCTTGTCATATTAGCCGCCGGCATGTCCTCTCGCTTTGGTAGATTGAAACAATTGGAACCGGTTGGTCCAAACAATGAGACGCTGTTGGAATTTAATATCTATGATGCGCTAAAAGCTGGTGTTCAAAAGGTGATTCTGGTAATCCGAGAGGAGATTAAAGATCAAATGAGAAGTTATTATTCTTCATCAAAGTTTAAGCAACTGAATATTGAATATGTGATCCAGACTCAAGGAAAAAATAGAGCAAAACCCTACGGTACAGCTCATGCAATATTATCAGCCAAGGATGTTGTCCAAGGAAATTTTATAGTAATCAATGCTGATGATTATTATGGAAAGGAAGCTTTTTTGTCCGCAACTGAGTTTTTTATAAAGAACAATGATTCAAATTTTTACGCAATGGTTCCTTATGTATTACATGATACATTGTCTGAAAATGGAAGTGTAAATAGAGGCATTTGTAAAATTGATGAAAATAGAAACTTGCAGGCAATTCAAGAACACACAAATATTCAAAACGATGATAATGGGCCATTTATATTACACCCGGAATTTGGAAAAAAGCGGGAGGATAAAAATGCTTTAGTTTCCATGAATTTATGGGCTTTAAACTCATCTATTTTTCCGAAATTGGAAGTGGCATTTGAAGAATTCCTATCCGATTCCAAGGATGATCAATCGAGTGAATTCCAATTTCCGACTGTGATTAATCAACTAATTGAAAGGAATGAAATCGCCGTAAAAGTTTTGGCTGAAGGAAAAGATTGGTTTGGGTTTACCTATCCGGAAGACAAGCAAATGGTACAATTGAAGCTAAAAGAAAAAGCGGAGCTAGGTGAATACCCATTCCGCTTTTCCAATTTTGATTGAGATTAATATTTCTTATTTCAACTTATCCTTATCGAAAAGAGAAGCGTCTAATTGCTCATTGAAAGTCAATTTTGTAATTACATCTTTGCCACCACGTGATGCCATATTGGTGATCATGTTGGCCATTCCGCCTCCACCACCTTGGCCTCTTCCACCGCCAGGACCGCCGCCAAATTGACCTCCCGCTCCTCCTCTTCTTGCATTAGCACCACCTTCTACTGTAGCATTTCTGCTATGAGCGATTAGCAATCCATTTACTAGTTTATAGTCAGAGTAATCTGTGCGTGTTATTGTTTTTTCACCTTCCCATTCACGAGTAATATCTTTTCTCAAAAGGACAAAACTTTCAGATTCTACGAAGAAATCTGTAAGTGGATAGCTTGGCGTATCGTATCTCAATTGATAAACAGTTAGGCCATCCATTTCTTGAGTACCTACTAAAGTTAAATTTTCTAAATCAGCTATTTTAAGCAAATCAAGACCAAAATCTACTCTTCCTTGTAAGGCTTGAACCGCCGCGAAAGGCAATTCAATAATCTCACTGCTTTGGGGATTATTCATCCAACCTTTAGTACCATCAGTTATCTGAACAAGCGACATTGGCCCCATTGTGATTTCATTGCGCAGGTTATTGCCATAAATGGTGGTTTTGTAAGGGATTTCAAAATTGCCCGCCATGGTTTTACCTTCAAGAATGATGGTTTGTACCATTGCCCAATTTTCAAAGCCCATTACTTCACGGTGGTTTTTGAGAATTTCCTCTACATTTTGAGCGGAAACACTAAGCCCAGTGGCTACAAAAAGGGCAGATAGAAATAATGATTTCAGACTTTTCATTTTATGCTTTATAGTTAATTTAAGTGCGATTTTTTCAATTCAGTCTATTGCAAAATGCCATCCAAATATACTTGCTGTTCCTAAAAATATTTAATTGAGTTTGTTGCATTTTGCTTCGGCTGATATGACAGACAAAAGTCAGATAAGTTTAAGCCGCTGGAAAAAATATTCCTTTTCCTTTCCTCCCCGAATAAGGCAGTTAGATTACCATTTTAACCATATAAATAACAAGCTTTGATTTAGGTCAATGATGGCCTTAGATTGTAAGTTGTTATTCAATATAAACCACAAATATGAAGATGAGACTAAAACTGTTAACTAAGGCAATCCTCGCCGTGGGGTTGTTATTTAGTTTTCCGGTTTTACTGCAAGCCCAAAGTGATAGCGACGCTAAAGCGCCAGCTACTCGTACTTATGCAGTAAAAAATGCCACAATTGTTCAGGCACCGGGAAAAGTGATCGAAGGCGGCACCGTTTTGATCAAAGACGGATTGATTACCGCTGTTGGCAAAAATGTAACGGTACCAGCCGGCACATTCGAGATCGACGGTAGTGATATGTTTGTGTATCCAGGCTTTATAGATGGCCTTACACACAATGGTGTAAAAAGCTATGAAAACCCAGAAAGACCAAGAGATCTAAAGCCAAATAATCCACCAAACAATATTGCAGGCATTACACCTGAAAATACTGTTTTGGATAATATTGACTTAGGAGCCAAAGCAATGGAGGATATGCGTAAAGCAGGATTCACTGTAGCGCAAGTTGCTCCACAAGGTCGAATGCTTCCTGGCTCAAATGCAGTGATATTGTATGCTGACAAAGCCACTTCTGACCAACTGGTACTTAAGAACAACTCCGCATTATTTGCTCAGTTTCAAGGTGGCCAAGGTGTGTATCCTGGCACTGTGATAGCAGTAATGGCAAAATGGAGGGAGCTTTACACAAATGCAGAGAATCAAATGCAAAATGAGAGTGTGTATGCTTCAAATTCAACTGGAATAAACAGACCTACTAAAAATCGTACGCTTGAAGCATTTTATCCAGTTATCAACAAGCAATACCCAATTACTTTTCATGCAGCCGATCAATTAGATGTTCGTCGTGCTTTGTCATTGAAAGATGAGTTTGGTTTTGATTTGGTAATTGCAAACATGAAAGATGGTTGGGGATTGATAAATGATATCAAAGCAAGCAATGCTAAGGTGCTTTTATCAATGGACTTGCCAGAAGAAAAAGAAGCTTCTAAAGATGCTAAAGACGAAGCTAAAGCGCGGGAGGAAAGAAGAGCTGAATTCTACAGCAAGTATGTTTCTCAAGCAGCGGAATATGAAAAAGCTGGAATCAAGTTTGGCTTCTCAAGCCTTTCAGGTAATGCTTCAAACTTGAAAAAGAACCTTCGTATAATGACTGAAAATGGTCTGTCCGAGACAGCTGCTTTAACAGCATTGACAACTACACCAGCAGAAATGCTTGGTTTATCCAATAGAATTGGATCTATAGATCAAGGTAAGATTGCCAACTTGGTAATTTCTACTGGAAATTATTTCAGCAAAGACTCTGAAGTAAGATATGTATTTGTAGATGGTATCATGTACGAATATGAAGCTCGCCCTGCAAAAGCAAATGGTGGTGGCCCTGCTGCTGAAATTGATGGAAGATGGAATTACAAAACTGAAACTCCAATGGGCTCATCAGAAGGTGAACTAAATTTCACTAACAACAACGGGTCTTACGAAGGCACGATGACTATGCCAATGGCAGGTCCAGATCCTCTCCCATTATCCAATATTGAAGTAGATGGACCAAACTTGTCATTCGATATATCAATGAACATGGGCGGACAAACCATCGGATTAACAATTAGCGGAACAGTTACAGGTAATGAATTCAAAGGAATGATGGACACAGGCCAATTTGGTTCATTTGGATTAACAGCTGTAAAAAATCCAGGCAACTCAAAATAAAATGAAAAGCAACATGAAGAAAATATTATCATATAGCTTCGCCTTTTTGTTGGCACTTGGAACTGTAATGGCTCAAGTTCCAAAAGGCGATGTGCTTATAAAAAATGGAACCGTACTCACCATTACTGATGGTGTAAAGGAAAATACGGATGTTTTGGTTCGAGGAGGAAAAATTGCCCAAATCGGTCAAAATATTAGTGCACCATCCGGCATAAAAGTAATTGATGCAACTGGCCAATTTGTGATGCCAGGAATTATTGATGCTCACTCGCATATTGCACTAGACGCAATTAATGAGGCTACTAGTCCAATCACCGCTGAAGTTTATACAGGCGACGCGATCAACCCAATGGATATTTCAATATATCGCGCATTGGCGGGAGGAGTTACATCCTCGCATGCAATGCACGGTTCTGCAAATGCAATTGGTGGACAAAACCAAACGATTAAACATCGCTATGGTCTAATGGATCCTGAAGATATCAAATTCGAAGGTTCTGCTCGTACTATCAAGTTTGCTCTTGGCGAAAACCCAACTAGAGTTCATGGTCGTGGAAATGGAATCCAACCAAGAAGTAGAATGGGCGTGGAAACAGTAATTCGTAATGGTTTTTCTGAAGCTCTTGAATACAAAGAAGCCTGGGATACATACAACCAACTAAAGGCATCAAACAGTACGAGAGCAATGGCTCCTGAGTACAACTTGCGTTTAGAGACTTTAAAAGAGATTCTTGAAGGTAAAATCATCGTTCATTGCCATAGCTACAGAGCTGATGAGATTTTGATGTTGATGGAAGTATTCAAAGACTTCGGTATTAAGAAGCTTGTTTATCAGCATACAAATGAGGGCTTTAAAGTAGCTCCAGAAATTGCTGATTTTGGTGCCATGGCTTCAGTATTTGCTGATTGGTGGGCATATAAGTTTGAGGTATATTACTCTACAGCTTACAATGCAGCAATCCTTACACGTAATGGTGTAATCACTTCAATCAATAGTGATTCTGGTGATTTTATTCGTCACTTGTACCACCAAGCTGGTAAAACTCAGAAATACGGTATGCTTTCAGATGAAGAAGCATTAAAGCTTATCACAATTAATCCTGCCATTCAATTAGGTATTGAAGATAGAGTTGGTTCTATCGAAGTTGGAAAGGATGCAGATATCGCAATTTTCAATAATCATCCACTTTCAATCTATGCAGTACCACAATACACTTTAGTAGATGGTACAGTATATTTCGATTTGAAAAATGATCCTGCTGATATGCGATTGACGGTTAATCCTGAGGAAACTGTAGAAGCTTTGCATGTACACGCAGAAGGTATCGAGCACAGTTGCATGGTTGGAACTGAAGAGTTTCTTCAGTTTGGTTTAAATTTATTTAATGGCCAACGTTAAGAAGGAGGAAAACTATGAAAACAAGATTTATTCAACTATTAATAATTGCCATCTCTTTCCTCCCGCTTTCTTTGTTGGGACAAGATATTGACGATGGCTCATTGAAACCTTATAAAGGTTTATTTGCACTGACAAATGCTACCATTCATACGGTAACTAATGGTGTAATCCAGAACGGTACAGTTATTATCAACGATGGTGTTATTCAGAACTTAGGAGCAAACATTACAGTGCCTGCAGGTGCCGAAGTGATTGATTGTACGGGTAAATTAATTTACCCAGGTATGATCGACGGTGGTACTCGCTTAGGTATTATAGAAGTAAATTCAGTACCTGAAACTCAAGACCATCAGGAAATAGGTAATGTGAAACCGCATGTAAAAGCTTTAACGGCGGTGAATCCTAATTCAGTAGCCATTCCGGTAACGAGAGTTTCTGGCGTAACTACAGTACTAACTATGCCTGCTGGTGGGCTTATTCCTGGTACAGCTGCTTTGATCAATCTAGTGGGCTATACGCCTAACCAGATGCACACAGGTTTTAGTGGTGTGTTAATGAATTTCCCATCTGCATCTCGTCGTGGCTTCCGCGATAGAAGAAGTGATGCTGACGTGAAAAAGGATGCTGAAAAAGCTCAAAAGGAAATCAATGAAATGTTTGAGAGAGCAGCTCTTTACAGAGTGAATGAAGAAGCTGGCACTGCAAGGTTCTATCCAGAAATGAAAGCTCTTGCTGAAGTGGTTGCTGGTGAAGTTGCATTAATCATTGAGGTAAATGGTGCGGCTGACATTGAAGCGGCAATCGAATGGGTGAAAGACCAAAAAATTGCTAAGCCAATTCTTTCGGGTGTTTCTGAAGGTTGGAGAGTTGCTGATAAAATTGCTGAATCTGGGATTCCAGTTATTACTGGTCCTGTAATTGGCATGCCGTCTCGCCAGTCCGACCGTTACGATAGAGCGTATGCAAATGCAGGCGTTATGTCTAATGCAGGTGTAAAAGTAGCTATCCGTACGATGGACACTGAGAATGTAAGAAACTTGCCTTACAATGCAGGTTTTGCTGTAGCTTATGGCATGACAAAAGAAGATGCTTTAAAAGCGGTAACAATCAACCCTGCTGAGATATTTGGTGTAAGCGATAAGCTTGGCTCAATCGAAGAAGGTAAATCTGCTACATTGTTTATCATTGATGGCGATCCTTTCGAGACAAACTCCCATATCTCTCATGTATTTATCGATGGATATAACATCCCAATGATTAGTCGCCATACTCGTTTGTACAATGAGTTTTTGGAAAGAAATCCAGGTGTTCAGAAATAAGATCAATTAAAATTAATTTGAAAGCCGATGCATTTGTGTCGGCTTTTTTTTGTCCATACAAAATTAACAACGACAGATATTTCAATGCATATCCTCCTTTATTATGCTTTGGATATGTATATTGAAATTCAAATAAATGAACTCATGCAGTTACAAAATATACAAAATGAAGATGAGCTGGCTAGCCTATTAAAATCTGAGCCAGACATAATTGATAAAATTGGTGCAAATGGTGAAAGTTTGCTAATGCAATTGCTTTATCAGCAGCAAATTAATCTTGCAAAGATTGTAGCATCAAAAAAGAAGAAATGGAGTCTATTTGAAGCTGCAGCAAGTGGTCAATTAAAAGAGTTAATAACCATACTGGACAAACAGCCAGATTTGATAAATGAATTGGCAAAGGATGGGTTTTGTGCATTGAGTTTAGCATGTTTCTTTGGCCATAAAGAAATTGCCAACGAATTAGTAGATAGAGGAGCTGATGTGAATTTGGCGGCCAATAATGCCAGCAAAATATTTCCAATCCATGCAGCAACGGCATCAGCTAATTTAGAGATTATTCGACTGCTTCTTTCAAACGGAGCTGATATAAATGCCGCCCAACATGGTGGGTTTAGAGCCATTCATAGTGCAGCTTCACATGGTAATTTGGCTATGCTCAAATTGCTTCTCCACTTTCATGCAGATATAAATGTAAAAACTGACGAGGGAATTACACCGCTAAGGTTTGCAATGGACAATGAACAGAATGAATGCTCCTTGATCCTTAGGCTTTATGGGGCATATATCTAAAAAGTTACTAGTTGTACTTTCAGGTGCAGGAATAAGTGCCGAAAGCGGAATTCCTACTTTTAGAGATGCGGGAGGATTATGGGAAGGCCATTCCATATATGAGGTGGCTACTCCAGAAGCATTTCACAAGGATCCCGCAAAAGTGTTAGATTTCTACAATTGGCGCAGGAAAAAGGCATTGGAAGTACTGCCCAATCCAGGGCACTTCTCTATTGCTGAATTAGAAGAATATTTTGAGGTTGTGGTAATCACCCAAAATGTAGATAATCTTCACGAGAAAGCTGGATCAAGTAATGTGATCCATTTGCATGGCAATCTTTTTGAAGCCAAAAGCAGCATGGATGAATCATTAGTTTATCCAATAGATGGTTGGCAGCTAAATATGGGAGAAACCTGTGAAAAAGGATCTCAACTAAGACCTAATATTGTGTGGTTTGGTGAAATGGTTCCAATGATAGAACCTGCAGCCGAATGGGTTTCTAAAGCTGATATTTTTGTGGTTGTTGGCACTTCATTGCAAGTATATCCTGCGGCAGGTTTATTGGATTTTGCAAGACCAGAAATTCCTAAATATTTGGTGGATCCAAAGGCGCATGAAATAAGCAGAAACAACTTTGAGGTAATTGCTGAATTGGCCGGAATTGGCATGCCCATATTGCAGCAAAAATTAAAAGCGGGAGGATAATTTACCCTCCCGCTTTTCAATATTCGTTTTTGAAATTGTCTTACTCTTCTGCTTCTTTTATACGAGGAATCAATTCAACTTTATCTTCTGGCTTATCTTTCTTCCTTCTCATTCTCATATTCACAAGTTCCACAGCTAAAGAGAAGAAAACAGCAAAGTAGATATAACCTTTTGGCACTTCCACATGGAATCCTTCTACCAAAAGCATAAAACCAATCAAAATCAAGAAAGAAAGTGCAAGCACTTGTAAGGTTGGATGTTTGTTGATAAATCGGCTAATTTTTCCTGCAAATACCATCATAATGATAAGAGCTATCACAACAGCGATAATCATAATGATCACTTCTTGCACCAAACCAACAGCCGTCAGAATACTATCAAATGAAAAAATCATATCTAGTAGGATGATTTGAAAAACAACCGATCCAATACTTTTGGCTGAATTGGCTTTTACCTCTTCAGCCACACCTTCCATTTTGTGGTGAATCTCAATAGTAGATTTGAAAAGCAAGAACAAACCACCTCCCGCAAGGATTAAATCTTTACCACTTAAATCAAAACCATAAATTGAGATAATTGGCTCTGTGAATTTGATAATCCACGAAATGGCTAGTAGCAAAGCAATACGGAAAACCATTGCGAAAAGCAATCCTAAATTTCTTGCTTTGGCTTGCTGATTTTGCGGTAACTTATTTGAAATAATGGAAATGAATATAATGTTATCCACTCCTAGTACCACCTCTAAAAAGGTAAGGGTTAATAAGGCAATCCAGGTTTCTGGTAATAAGAATAATTCCATGGTTTTATAAATTAGGTCGCAATATTAAGCTAGTTTTCAGTAATTTATTTAGGTAATTCCAAATTTAATTTCAAGTCAAATTTGCTACTTTTCGTAAAACTTCACTTGATGTTTTCTTAGAAAATCCTTGATCGTTTCGGCATGAACGCATTCGCCCAAATGGATAAATGAATAATCGCTTACTTTCTTTAATTGACCATTGGATAGGATGCTTTTATTCTCAATGTCAAAACCAAGATGAAGGTGTTTCGTTTGACTTTGCATTCCATAAACTAGCCCTTCTCGATCAAATAAAGGCCCTCCACTTTGTCCGCGCAAACCAGGCGTACTTAATTCAATTCCATTTTTATTGCCTTGCCTATCCACCAAAAATCGGGTAACCATACCTTCTAATGGAAACCGTGGTGATTGAGGATTCCCAGTTTGCGTCCATTCGATATCATCGCTACTATCATTGTATTGGAAATTGCTGAACTCCGGAAACGGATAGCCTAATCTACAAAGAAAATTTCCAGGCTTGATACTCTCTGTGTCTTTCGGAAACACTGCGAATTGATCGTAACCTAATTGCTGAAAACCATTGAAAATAACAATTGCCAAATCGTATTCAGGATGCAGATGCCATGTAAAACCTGACATTTTATCTATACAGCCCACGAAATTGATTTTCATTTGAGCAGTTTTCTTAGGATCATAGCCGTACTTTATTTCCAAGGCTCTTAGCTGCTTTTTGAACTTGCCATCTTTGGGAATCAGCTCTCGCTCCTTTTTGAATCCTTCGTAGTGGTTGTTGATATTATTCGCTTGAATAAGTAGTTCAGCTACATGCTTGCAGGTAACTGCATAGCCCAATTCATTCACAAAAAACAACGTACCGGCCCCTGGTGTGATTTGTTGACTTTGGTAATTGCGTGAAATTGTATGAATAGCACGAGTAAAATTAGAGACTTGCTCTATAGCTTCTGAAAACATAGGAAATAGATTTAGCTTTAATCAAGGCCAATATAGTCAATAATTAAAGTCAATTTTGGTGGGAATACTTTTACCTAAATTTGAAAGGGATTTTCCAATCGCTATGCATTCCATATTTCATATACGGACCATCAAGATATAAAGGTGATGGAATATTGTTGTGGTACAATTGGCCTGTACCCAACCCTTGAGGTAAGCTTGGGTTGAGAGTAGCTACGAATTGTGCTATTGCATTTAAGCCAATATTGGATTCTAGCATAGACGTGAGCCACCATTTAATATTATTACTTTCAGCTAATTCAATCCATTCTTTGGTAGATTTCAATCCGCCAACCAAAGTCGGTTTCAAGACCAAATACTCAGGTTTGACTCTTTCAATTAAACCTTGCTTTTCTTCTAGACTTGATTTTCCAATTAACTCTTCGTCCAAGGCAATAGGAATTGGCGATTCTGCGCAAATATGAGCCATCTCGTGTATTTGGCCTTGCCTAATTGGTTGCTCAATAGAATGAATTTCGAATTGGGAAAGTGCATACAGTTTTTCTAAAGCCACATCAGCCTCAAAAGCGCCATTTGCATCCAATCTCAATTCATATTCGCTAGATGGGTATTGCTGTCTGAACTTATCGATGAACTCAAGCTCAGCCTCAAAATCCATCGCACCAATTTTCATCTTGATGCTTTTAAATCCTTTATCAACAAGCATTTCTATTTGAGACCACATAAATTTCTGTTCTCCCATCCAGACAAGTCCATTAATTTTAATAGGAGCTTTTTGCTCTGTAAATGGACTTATGAAAAGAACTTGCTTCCCTCCCGCTTTTAAATCTAAAAGTGCAGTTTCGATTGCGAATTTGATTCCTGGAAATTGTGCTGGAATATTAGCTATATGTTCGTTGATGCTTTCAATAGATAAATCTTCTATTCCACTTCCATATTGAACTAGTAGTTTCTCAATATCTTGACCATATTCTGGACTCAAACCTGGCAATGGGCCACATTCCCCAATGCCGATTTGTTGTGGGTTTTTCACATCCCATATTAATATAAACCAGGATTGCTTCTGCTTTAGAACTCCTCGGGAAGTGCCTGCGTCGAATTTGAAATTAAATACAATTGACTCTACCCTAATATTAAATTTCATGCTATTGAGGCTTTTTTACGGCTCTTTTTCGTGGTTTTTCAATCTTATTTTGTTTGATTTTCTTGGGGCCAAACCAAAGATAGAAACCTGTAACTACAAGAATTGTTAAGCCCAAACCTAGCAGTGACATTGAGATTAACTTAAAATTATCTGAGATAATCGAGCCATCATGAATCTTTTCAATCCAATCTGCATGCCGTCTTTCTAACGACAATACTTCGGCTGTCATTGGATTTATTTGTGCTTCCCAATAACCGTCTTCAAATAGCAATTTTATTATGCCTTTGTCCACCCGCACATCTATACGAGTCACTTCATTTGGCTCATTTGGGAACTGTTCTAGCCAATATTGATCAGCTGATTTTTTGAGCTCAGGTAATGGTAAGAATTCATCAAAATTCATTTGTCCATGTACCAATTCTTCAGGTTGTAATAGATCAACATTCTTTTTCCAACCTAACAAAAAGCCGGTAAGCGCACTTATAAGTAAAAATATTGCAAGGGATAAGCCTATCCATTTATGGTACTTTCTGAAAAATCGTATTAATTGTGAGGTAATCTTCATGTCAAAACTTAAATTCTACATCAATTGCGAATATGCCCTTGAAAGGCCACAAATGATAATGCAATTATATAATCGGGCTTTTAAACTGAATAACTATTAGTTTTGCTGTTGCAATTTGAATTGAATAGAAATATTGAAAAATAACTTAGCAGACTTTGACTATTTGCTCCCTGAGGAGGTTGTTGCCAAATTTCCCGCTGAACCTCGCGATTCCTCAAAGCTTATTTGCTACAAGCAAGGTGCAATTTCACATCATAAATTCACTGATCTGACTTCACTTTTGCCGAAAGATTCACTTTTGGTATTCAACGATACGAAAGTAATTCCTGCAAGGTTGATTTTCCATAGAGCTACGGGAGGACGTGTGGAAGTATTTATGGTAGAGCCAAACCAACCCACTAATATTGTGCAGGACGCTATGCAAGTGACTGGTGAATGTGTGTGGAAATGTGTTGTTGGAAACTTGAAAAGATGGCGCGATGGGGAAGTGCTCTGGAAGCAATTTAAAGTAAATGGTGAAAAAATTAATCTAAGACTTCAATTAGAAAATCGAGAAGATAAAACCGTTCGCTTTAAATGGGAGCCAGCACATATAAGTGCAGCATCGTGGATAGAAGCTTTGGGTCAAGTGCCACTCCCACCCTATTTAATGCGGGAGGTTGTAAGTAAGGATAAGGAAGATTATCAGACCATTTATGCGCAACATCAAGGTGCTGTAGCTGCTCCAACGGCTGGTTTACATTTTACTGAAAATACTTGGGCTACCTTGGACAATGCTGGAATTAAAAGAACTTTTCTTACGCTCCATGTTGGTGCCGGCACATTCTTGCCAGTATTCGAAGAGGATATTAAAAAGCATCCGATGCATGTGGAACAGCTTTTTTTTAATAAGACTAAAGTCGAAGAAATATTAAATCATAAAGGTTCAATTGTTCCAGTGGGAACAACTTCACTTCGATGCTTAGAAAGTTTGTATTGGTTTGGAGTTCAATTAATTAATGACCCTAAAACCTCCCGCTTTTTTATTGATCAGGATTTGCCATATAAGGCTGCGGATTACTTACCAAGTAAAACAGAAAGTATGCATGCTGTTTTAAATTTTATGAATTCTAATAAAATTGAAAACATTCATGGCGAAACGGGGATTTTTATTTATCCGGGCTATACTTTCAAAATGTGTGATGCACTGATTACTAATTTTCATAGGCCAATGTCAACGCTTGTAATGCTGATTGCTGCATTTATGGGAAATGGTTGGAGAGAATTGTACGATGAGGCTTTAAGGAATGACTATAGATTTTTAAGCTATGGCGATTCATCTATTATTTTTCCGAATAAGCTTTAATTATAGATTTCTAAATACATAGTGTATATTTAATTTCAGCTCAAAATTTGATCTAATGGAATTAACAAGTTTCGATGACTTAGTTAGTGATGTTCTCACCTTTTTTACCGATCCGATATTTACCTTTTCGGGTACGGAATATACGGTGTTATCCTTACTGGGTGTCGTGTTTTCTATCTTTTTGGTGTTCTTCATTTCAGGCAAGATTCGTAAATTATTAGAAAAACGGATTTTACCTAGGTATTCGCAAGAGACCAATTTTAACTCAACTGTAGCCACCCTTACACGATACGTAATGGTTGTTATTGGTTTGATGATCGTGTTCCAATCCGCTGGCATTAATTTATCTTCACTTAATGTGTTGGCTGGTGCAATTGGTGTAGGTATTGGTTTTGGTCTACAGAATATCGCGAATAACTTTATTAGTGGTTTAATTATCCTTTTCGAAAGACCTATAAAGGTAGGTGATAGAATAGAAGTTGGAGATTTAGTGGGTAATGTTGAGGCTATTTCCGCAAGAGCAACCATCATTAATACCAATGATAATATTTCGGTGATCGTACCTAATTCACAATTTACGGATAATCAAGTAATCAATTGGAGCTATCATAACTCAATAGTAAGGTTTAGATTTTCTGTGGGAGTTTCGTATAGCGAAGATCCTGAAAAGATCAAAAGGCTGCTTTTGGAAGTAGCCAATGAAAATAAGGGCATCCTAAAAGACCCTCCGGCAGATGTTTTATTCGATGAATTTGGCGATTCCTCTTTGAATTTCAGTTTGGCTGTTTGGACGAGAGATTATATCAACAAGCCTATAATTTTAAAGAGTGAATTGTATTACGCTATTTTTGCCAAGTTCAAAGAACATGGAATTGAAATTCCATTCCCACAAAGAGATTTGCATTTAAAAAGTGGATTTGAGCAGATAAGTCAAACAAGCAAAATCAGTTAGCCGAGATTTATCTATTAATGGTCAAAGTAGGATTGGATATTTCACTAAATTGCGCCGCAAACTAGGCATCAAGATTTATGAGGATAGTAATTGCTGGAGTAGGTAATGTAGGTTTTCACTTGGCCAAAATGCTAAGTTTTGAAGACCACGCCATTACGATAATTGATACAAGTGCCGAAAAGCTAAGACATGCATCCAATTATTTGGATGTTGCAACAATCAAGGGTAGTTCCACTTCCTTTTCAGTATTGGACGATGCAGGTGTGGCAAAAGCTGACTTACTTATTGCTGTTACTTCATCTGAAGAAATCAACATCTTCACTTCCATTCTGGCAAAAAATATGGGTGCCTCGAAAGTTGTAGCCCGAATTAGCAATACTGAATACCTCTGGAAACGTGATAGATTCGACCTTAGGAAACTTGGGATAGACGAAATTATTTCGCCTGAATCACTTGCCGCAAAGGAGATAAAACGTCTATTGAAAGAAACTGCCGTTACGGATGCATTTGAATTCGATAAAGGCGTTTTGAATATGATCGGTGTCACCATCGAGAATCACAGTATTCTACATAATAGACCAATGATGGATTTGCCTGATTTGAATCCTGATCAGAATTTCGTCACGGTGGGCTTACTTCGAAACAATGAAACCATAATCCCTGGTGGTAAAACTAGATTTATGGCCGGAGATCATGCATACTTTGTGACCCAAGCAAATGGCGTAAATACCATTTTAAATTTAGCGGGAAAAGAGCGAATAGCAATCCGTGATATCATGATAATGGGTGGTAGTAAAGTGGGAATTAATGCCGCCAAATCGTTAAGCCATACCTATAATGTAAAGCTAATTGAAATAGATCCAGTTAAATGCGAAGAGCTAGCTGACATGCTTCCTGATGTGATGATTATCAATGGTGATGCTCGTAATGTGGATCTTATTATGGAGGAAGGTTTGGAGAATATGGATGCCTTCATTGGCGTAACAGGCAACTCCGAAACAAACATAATTGCTTGCTTGCTAGCAAAGAAAAAAGGAGTTAAAAAAACGATTGCACTAGTAGAAAATATTGAATACATACATATTTCTCAAAGTATAGGCGTTGACACCTTGATTAATAAAAAGCTTATTGCGGCAAGTTTTATTTTTAGGTATGTGAGACGAGGAGAAATTGTCTCCCTTACAAGTATACATGGTGTTGATGCCGAGGTATTGGAGTTTGAAGTGAAACCTAATTCATTGATTACCAAAAGAAAATTACGTGATTTGGATTTTCCACCATCAGCCAAAGTTGGTGGAGTAATGCGGGAGGGACGAGGCTATACCACCTTAGGTGATTTTGAATTTATGGCCGGCGACAGAGTTGTTGTACTTACGAGGCCAGAATGCATTTACAAGGTTGAGTCCTTTTTCAAATAGTATGAGAGTAAACTTACCTGTAATTGGCAAAACGCTTGGTATCCTATTGACCATAAATGGTGCCTTCCTATTATTGCCGTTACCATTTTCATTTCATTTCGACGAAGGTGATTATAGCTCATTTATTTATTCTAGTCTCATAAATTTATTTGTTGGTGGACTACTTATTCTTTTAACGCGAAAGCAAAGTTCAAAGGATCTGAAAAGGAAGGATGGCTTTATAATCGTGACGCTAGGATGGATTACGCTCACACTTTTTGGTTCACTGCCTTATGTATTTTCAGGAACGATAAGCGATTTTTCCAATATCTTCTTTGAGACGATGTCTGGCTACACTACCACAGGTGCAACCATACTCACGGATATTGAATCATTGCCAAAAGGAATCTTATTTTGGCGAAATCTAACCCAATGGATTGGTGGAATGGGTATTATAGTTTTAGTGGTGGCTATACTTCCGTTTTTGGGAATTGGTGGTATGCAACTTTTTGTTGCTGAAGCACCCGGCCTTACACCAGAAAAATTACAACCTAGAATTCGTGAAACTGCCAGAAGGTTGTGGTATATCTACTTTGGACTTACGGTTTCGTTAATTTTACTTCTTGTGCTTGGTGGAATGCCTTTTTATGATGCTACCTGTAATGCATTGAGTACTGTTTCTTCTGGTGGGTTTTCGCCAAAGAACGCAAGTATTGGGCACTATAATTCCGCCTATATTGAATATGTAGTAGCATTTTTTATGTTTCTAGCTGGCGTCAATTTTACTATGATCTACTTTGGCTTGAAAGGTAATTTCTCTCGATTCTGGGCTAACGAGGAATTTAGAGTCTATCTATTTTTCACAATTATTGCCGCTTTAATCGTTACTGCTTTTTTGATCATACAAGAAGGCTTCGGTTTTGAACAAGGGTTTAGAGTTGCTCTTTTTCAGGTAGTTTCTATCATCACAACCACAGGATTTGCTACAGCAGATTATACATTGTGGTCCCATTTCCTTACAATGATTTTCTTCTTTTTGCTTTTTGTAGGTGGTTCAGCGGGCTCTACTGCAGGAGGAATCAAAATTGTAAGACATTTACTTCTTGGTAAGAACACAATATTAGAATTCAAAAGACAGCTTCACCCTTCTGCAATTATCCCAGTAAGACTTAATGGAAAATCTGTACCTCGAGAAGTGATTCAGAATATTTTGGCATTTATCATCATATACTTTTCAGCTTTAGGCTTAGGGACAATTTTACTTTCATTTGATGATATAGAAATTGGAACTGCTATTTCAGCAATTGCTACATCACTAGGTAACGTTGGTCCGGGTGTAGATGAATTAGGTCCAGCAGGTAATTTCTCCAACTTATTACCCTTCTCCAAATGGGTTCTTAGCTTTTGTATGCTTATTGGTCGATTGGAACTTATTACTGTTCTTATAATCTTCACGCCATTCTTCTGGAAAAGGAGCTAATAAAAAACCATCTAATTTCAGCTTATTTCAAAGCTAATATTAGATGGTTTGATTTATAAATTTAATGCTACAGGTACTTATTCACCTTAGCATCTTCCTCTTTTAGTATTCTTCGCAGTATTTTACCTACGTTCGATTTAGGTAGCTCTTTGGTGAATTCTATATAGCGAGGGACTTTATAATTGGTCATGTTTTCCTTGCAAAAAGCTAGCAACTCTTCCTCAGTTAAGCTTTGATCTTTTTTCACAACGAAAATCTTCACCACTTCGGTAGACTTAACATCAGGCACGCCAATAGCTCCTACTTCCAACACCTTAGGATGCGATGCAACCGTATTTTCCACATCATTTGGATATACATTGAATCCCGAAACTAAGATCATCTCCTTCTTGCGGTCAACAATTCTAAAAAAACCATCTTCGTCTACAATTCCAATATCGCCAGTTTTGAACCAGTCCTTATTAAACATCACTTTCTCAGTTTCGTCTGGGCGATTCCAATATCCAGGCATTACCTGTGGCCCTTTGGCACATATTTCACCAGGTTTGCCTAGTTCTACTTCCTTACCATCATCATCTACTATAATCATTTCTGTTGATGGTAATGGAATTCCAATTGTACCAATTCTCTCCGTTCCGTCAATTGCGTTGCATGAAAGCACAGGTGAAGTTTCTGTTAGGCCATAACCTTCAGCCAACGGCACGCCAGTTACTTTTTCCCATTCTTCCGCAACTGATTTTTGCACAGCCATTCCACCACCAACAGCGATTTTGAGTTTACCAAAATCTAGTCTTCTAAAGTCTTCATTATTGAGCATTCCATTGAATAGTGTATTCACACCTGTGATTACAGTGAATGGATGCTTGCTAATATCCTTTACAAATGCCGGCATATCACGAGGATTAGCAATTAGTATGTTCTTGGCACCAATTTTCAACATTGCTAAGCAATTTACAGTAAGTGCAAATATGTGATATAGCGGCAAAGCGGTAATTACTATTTCCTCCCGCGGTTTTAGCTTCGGTTTCATCCAGCCGGAAATCTGCTCCATATTGGCGATGATATTTCGGTGTGTAAGCATTGCTCCTTTTGACACACCTGTGGTACCGCCCGTATATTGTAAATAAGCCAAATCCTCCGGCTTCATTTCAGGCTTTTTGAAAGTGTGATTTCTGCCTTTTTTCAAGGCATTACTCCAGCTAACTGCATTGGGTAAACTATATGCAGGAACCATCTTTTTTACCTTCTTCACCACAAAATTCACAATCATTTTTTTCAAACCACCAAGCTGATCGCCAATGTTGGACACAATCACGTTTTTGATGTCCGTATTTGCTAGGATCTTCTCTAAGTTGAAAGCGAAGTTTGATAATATAACAATGGTAGTTGCTCCAGAATCTTTGAATTGATGTTCCATTTCCCTCCCTGTGTAGAGCGGATTGGTATTTACTACCACCATACCAGCTCTTAATGCGCCAAACATGGCAATAGGATACTGCATCACATTTGGCATTTGAAGAGCAATTCGGTCACCCTTTTTCATTCCAATACTCTGCAAATAACTGGCAAATTCCATTGAAAGCTGATCTAACTCATTGTAGCTAATCACCTTATCCATACTAGAGTAGGCCGGCAAATCGCCAAACTCTTTGAAGGATTCTTCCAATACATCAACCAATGAATTGTAGCGATCTGGATTAATTTCCTGCGGAACACCTTCCGGGTAAAATTTAAACCAAGGAAAATTTTGCATATTTTTAAATTTAATTCGTCCGAATGGGTATATATTTTTTTCTGCCAAACAAATAAGCAAATTCATTTCAATTTAGAAAGGATAATTTTTTAGATGTGGTAAATAAGAAACAAAAATTAAAAGCGATCCGATGAATAGTTCTGAGATTTTAATATTGGATAAGTTAGACACATTGCAATATGAAAGAATAATGCGGGAGGTAATTAGTACTTCCCTCCTATCATTTCCATTCACATATCAGCAAGTGGAGCTACAACAGATCAAGATCAAAATAGAAAAACTGATTAAAGGCAAATTCGCTGAAGCTTTGTTCAAATATTTTTGTGAAGCTAATAAATTCTCAATCGACTTTGATGCTTGCGAAACTGGCTACCACAAACCCAAAAAGCGAGATTTCATTTTTGAAAATATTGAATTTGATCTGATTAATAATTATCTATATCATCCCAATCAATTGCTTAGCGCCAAGGATTATCTAGAATTGCCAGCTCTAATTCCAAATAAGCACAAATATGATTTTTGGGCGCAGAGGGATCATTGCAAATTAGCCAAATCCAAGCATGCAGGCTTTATATTCACCTTCCTGAAAAATGCAGATAGCTTTGAGAGAAGAAATCAGTTTTTTGAATTTGACGTTTCCATTGCGCAGGTAAAATTTCTACAAGAGTTAAGGCAATCTTACGGTAATACAAAAGTCCCAAATAAGCCTTTTGATGAAGTTTTCTTTTGGGAGGAATTTCTCAATCGTGGCGGGCCTTTTGAATTCAGTTTTAATCACAAACCTATATTGGTAATAGGGCCTGTTGCATCTGCAAATCAGTGGCCTTTGTTCAATGACCTAGGAAACAAACCTCACACTTTTGGTCAGCAGGTATTGAAGACCGTAATTTCCAATATGGCTTGTAAATGGAGGGAGCTTCCCTCCTTTTATGCTATTCTCCCGCCATTACAAAATGAGTTGAATTATGCGAGCTTCCTAACTGCTTAATCCTTTACCAATTTGGCTTTATAAAAAGTTACAAAATCTTCTTCCTCTTCCTCATTTGCCGCTTTACTTAGCCAAAGTGAACCATCTTCTGTACCAATAAATACATAAGGTCTGAAAGTCTTTGGCAATACAAAATCTCCCTCAAAATTGCCTTCTTTATCAAAAACCTGAACTCTATATTCTACCTTCTCAGCCGCAATTTGCCATAATTCACTTGCCTTTTCTTGATCGGTGGACCATAGTGGTTCGATCTCATCCTTAACCTCTTGCTTCATTCCTTGATAATACAAGAGGGCAACTTTATCACCTACAATTTGAATTCCTTTTACACCTCCGATACTACTATCCATTGAAATTGACCTTGGCTCGGCAGCTTGTGGCGGCACGCCCTCAGGATAATTTAGCCCAATCAGATTCAAAGGAATATCCATCACCTTAGCGAAGGGCTCTTTCATTTCATACACAAGTAACCTTGGATCGCCAGCATGAACCACCCAAAGCTTATCATCAACCATTTTGAAATACGTATAGACATGAGACATTTCATAAACTTTGCCATCGAAAAAGCGACTGTCAGGCTCTAAATTGATGATGCCTTCAATCTTTCCCGAATCTAAGTCTATCATGCTTATGGATTTTCTGGTTTTATAATAATCCTGCTCCATTTTGGTGAATTCATTTGGAGTGATTGCCGGCCCCAATAGATACTCATTCCCGTTTAGCTCTACATTCTGAAAATGGAAACCAGCGCTCGTATAAAATATATTTACTTCAGGAATATCAGTGAAATTAACTTTTCGTATCAGTTCTCCAGGAAGACTAAAAAAGAAGATTCCCTTTACACTTCCAGCCAAAATTGTTTCATTATCGTGAAATGAAGCTGCCATTAATAAGAATCCTGGATTGTCCATTACATCTCCATCTTTAATAAAGGAGTTAATCAACTCGCCTTCAGTGTTGATAATCAAAAATTCCTTTCTTTGCCAATCTCTCAATAATAATTTGTTACCATCAGGAGATACATCCCACAATTCTGCTTCACCCAAATAATCATACATAATAGAATCTACAATCTCAATCCCAGTATAATTACTTGATTCTATTGTAGTTTCAATTTCCTCAGTAGTTTCTCCACATGCCAATACAAACACCGATAAAAAAGAGATTAGGATAAATTGTTTCATGAGCCTTATAAAATATTAGTGCTGTAAATTTAGATTTTACAATTTATATCATTGACCCTAAATAATGAAATAAAAATATAACAGATAACATAAATTAAACATTCGTACCTTAAAAGGATTGCATATAAACACAGGTTTGATAAGCTAAAGACAATACATGAAAATATTACTCACTGGAGCAACAGGCTATATAGGGAAAAGATTGTTACCAATTTTGCTAAAAGAAGGTCATACTGTTTATTGCGCCGTTCGAGATAAGAATAGATTTACTTTACCAGAATTGAACCCAGAAAATGTAAAGGTTCTAGAGCTTGACTTTTTAGATTCAGATACTTTAAAGGATATTCCTGAGGATTTGGATGTAGCCTATTATCTTATTCATTCTCTTTCTGCTGGGCAAGGAGATTTCCACGAAATGGAAGCGATTACAGCTCAAAATTTTGTAGATGCCACATCTACAATAAAGCTGAAGCAGGTAATATTTTTGAGTGGAATTGTAAATGCTGATGAGCTTTCCAAACATCTAGGTTCGAGAAAAAATGTGGAGGATATTTTGGCGGGAGGTAATTACGAATTCACCACTTTTCGAGCTGGAATAATTGTTGGCTCCGGAAGTGCTTCATTCGAAATTATTAGAGATTTGGTTGAGAAGCTTCCCGTGATGATTGCGCCTAAATGGCTGCTCACCAAAAGTCATCCTATTGCCATTCGAGATGTATTGCAATTCCTCACCAAAGCAAAATTGCGGGAAGATCTATATAATCAATCCTTTGACATTGCAGGTCCAGATGTGCTCAATTACAGAGAGATGTTATTACGATTCGCTAAGATTCGTGGACTAAAGCGGTGGATTGGAACAGTACCTGTGATGACACCAAAGCTTTCCTCCTACTGGTTATATTTCGTGACTTCTACTTCTTTTACCCTAGCTCAAAATTTGGTGGACAGCATGAAAGTAGAAGTAATTGCCAAACCTAGTAATATCAATCAATTGCTAGATATCACTCCTATGACATACGAGGAGGCAATTGAAAACGCTTTTCAACGAATTGAGCAAAATCAAATAATCTCAAGTTGGAAGGATTCAATGATCAGCGGTATATTTAATGAAAAGCTATCTACATATATCCAAGTACCAAAGTTTGGTTGTTTTGTAGATCAGCGAAAAGTAAAGATTGAAAATAAGGAGGAAGTTCTAAACAACATTTGGTCTCTTGGTGGAGAAAACGGATGGTACGCTAAATCGCTTTGGAAAATTAGAGGATATTTGGATAAAGTGGTTGGCGGTGTAGGTTTGCGAAGAGGAAGAACCAGCCCCACCACATTGCATCCTGGCGATAGTTTGGACTTTTGGAGAGTATTACTTGCTGATAGAAATGAAGGAAGGTTATTGCTATTTGCTGAGATGAAGTTGCCAGGAGAAGCTTGGTTGGAATTCAAAGTAGATCAAGATAATATTTTATGGCAAACAGCCACTTTCAGACCAAAAGGGCTATTTGGCAGATTATATTGGTATGCTGTATTGCCCTTTCATGGAATTGTATTTTCCGGTATGATACGCTCTTTAGCAAAACCAAAAGTTAATGATTGACTTTCAATATTTTAAGTATTTACATTTCCTACAGTGCTAGAACTACACGAAAATGGTTTGTATTGCGAAAAAGCCAAGATTTTTATCGACCCTTGGTTACCTGTAGATCGTGCAATTATCACCCATGCACATGCAGATCATTCCAGAGCAGGAAACAAGTACTATTTGGCGCATCCATATTCTGAAGGCGTAATGAAGTATCGACTTGGTCATGGTATTTCATTTCAGGGTTTAGATTACCATCAGAAATTAACTATTAATGGAGTAGAAATTTCCTTGCATCCTGCAGGGCATATTCCAGGCAGTTCACAAGTAAGGCTTGAATATAAAGGACAAGTTTGGGTAGTATCAGGAGATTACAAATTAGAAGACGATAGAATTTGCACTCCATTCGAAGCTGTAAAATGCGATACGTTTATTACAGAATGTACTTTTGGTTTACCCGTTTTTCAATGGAAAGATCAGAACTCTATCTTTAACGAAATAAATGAATGGTGGCTAAGTAATCAAAATGAAGGTCTGTGCTCGGTCATTTTTGCTTATTCCCTAGGTAAGGCGCAAAGAATCCTCGAAAACCTAAATATTGAACAAGGCAATATTTACGTTCATGGCGCAATTGCCAATACTAATGTAGCCTTAGTACAATCAGGAGTTAACCTAAGAACATACCCACAGGTTGATCCTGAGATGTCAAAAAAGTCTTATGCAGGTTCTATCATCATCGCACCTCCTGGAGCAATGGAATAGTTCTTGGATGAAAAAATTCACACCTTACAGATCAGCCATTGCATCAGGTTGGATGAATTTACGTGGCCCTAGAAGGAGAAAAGCTATTGATCGTGGATTTATATTATCCGACCATGCCGATTGGGATGGATTAAACAAAGCGGTTGAAGCGACTGGTGCTGAGCAAGTATTAACCACCCATGGATATACCGCTGTATTTAGTAAATGGCTAAATGAAAAAGGAATTAATTCATCAGAATTGAAAACCCAATTTCTGGGTGAAACGCTAGATAAACTTGATGTTGAAGACCCAAATTTGGCTGAATAATTAATTTGAATTTGGCAAATCGCTCTTAGTACTTTAATATTGCGGATTGTAAAAAATCGAGTGCTTAATTCGGTTAAAATGACAATCAAACCAATCGAAATAGTTTTATCTAACTAATCAACCATTATGAATAGTATCGTTTACATTGCTCCTGCTCTGGGCTTGGTAGGTATTGCTGTGATGATAGCAAAGGCCATTTGGGTAAATAAGCAAGAAGCTGGTGAAAAAAACATGCAAGAACTCGCAGGCTATATTGCCGATGGAGCTTTAGCATTTTTGAAAGCCGAATGGAAAGTACTTAGCTACTTCGTTGTTATCACAGGATTATTATTAGCCTACTCCGGCACTTTAGTTGAAGACTCTCACCCAATTATAGCTGGCGCATTCTTAATCGGCGCGATCTTATCAGCCTTTGCTGGATATATAGGAATGAATATCGCTACAAAAGCGAACGTAAGAACGACACAAGCTGCTCGTACTTCATTATCTAAAGCTCTTCGTGTTTCTTTCAATGGCGGTACTGTCATGGGACTTGGCGTTGCGGGTCTTGCAGTATTAGGAATGGGTTCTCTATTCATTGTATTTTATCAAATGTTCGTACCTGAAGGTGCCGCATTAAATGGTGTGGAAATGAAAACCGCTATCGAAGTACTAGCCGGTTTTTCATTGGGTGCTGAATCAATCGCACTTTTTGCTCGTGTAGGTGGTGGTATTTATACCAAAGCTGCCGATGTAGGAGCTGATCTGGTAGGTAAAGTAGAAGCAGGCATTCCAGAAGATGATGCTAGAAACCCTGCAACTATTGCAGATAACGTAGGTGACAATGTAGGTGACGTAGCAGGTATGGGTGCCGATTTGTTCGGTTCTTATGTAGCTACAATTCTTGCTTCAATGGTTTTGGGGCAAGAGATAAATGCTTCAGCCGATAATTATGGAGGCCTATCTCCTATTATTTTACCAATGATTATTGCTGGTTTAGGTCTTATATTCTCTATCGTTGGTACTTTCTTCGTTCGCATCAAATCTGACCAAGGCAATGTACAAAGAGCCTTAAATATGGGTAACTGGTCATCAATCGTATTGACAGTTGCTGCTTCATATTTTGTGGTTACGGCGATCTTGCCAGAAAACATGAGCATCCGTGGTTTTGAGTTTACTCAAATGGATGTATTCTGGGCAATATTTACAGGTTTGATTGTAGGTGCTTTGATGAGCGCAATTACAGAATACTATACAGCAATGGGTAAGCGTCCTGTAAACTCAATTATCCAACAATCTTCTACGGGTCATGCTACTAATATTATTGCCGGCCTTGCTGTAGGTATGGAATCTACAGTAGCTCCAATCATCGTATTGGGTGGTGGTATTATTGTATCCTATGCTTTTGCAGGATTATATGGTGTGGCTATTGCTGCTGCTGGTATGATGGCCACAACAGCTATGCAATTGGCAATTGATGCATTTGGTCCTATTGCAGATAACGCAGGAGGTATTGCAGAAATGAGTGGAATGCCACCTGAAGTTCGTGAAAGAACTGATATTCTCGATGCCGTTGGAAATACAACTGCTGCAACAGGTAAAGGCTTTGCAATTGCCTCTGCGGCTCTTACAGCCCTTGCACTTTTTGCTGCTTTCGTTGGTGTTGCCGGTATCGATTCTATTGATATCTACAAAGCGCCAGTTTTGGCTGCTTTATTCCTTGGTGGTATGATTCCTTTTATATTCTCTTCTTTGGCAATTGCCGCTGTAGGTAGAGCAGCAATGGACATGGTGACGGAGGTTCGTCGTCAGTTCAAAGAAATTCCGGGTATTATGGAAGGTACTGCTAAGCCAGAATATCAAAAATGTGTTGAGATTTCTACAAAGGCATCCATCAGAGAAATGATTGCTCCTGGAGCTATTGCATTGCTAATGCCAGTTGTTGTAGGTTTTGGTTTCAAAGGTGTATTTCCAGAGACTTCTAGTGCTGAAATACTTGGTGGCATGCTAGCTGGTATTACTGTATCTGGCGTATTGATGGGGATATTCCAAAACAATGCGGGAGGTGCTTGGGACAACGCTAAAAAGTCATTTGAAAAAGGTGTTATGATTAATGGTAAGATGGAATACAAAGGTTCTGAAGCACACAAAGCTTCTGTTACTGGCGATACTGTAGGTGATCCATTCAAAGATACTTCTGGCCCATCTATGAACATTCTAATCAAATTGACATCTATTGTTGCATTGGTAATTGCTCCACACATTAGTGTAACTCCAGAAGCAACTGAATCGAATCTTCCATTAGAGCCAGCAAGCATTGAAGTTGTAAAAACGGATAATGTAAAAGCAGATGCTTCTTTAGAAGTAGTTGACTTCCAGTAAGAAAATTTATTATATGCTATAAATGACAAAGCCGATTCAGAGGGATCGGCTTTGTTGCTTTTTAGGGTTAGGTATTTATTGGTAACTTATTATTTGCCCTCTGCCGGCATATAAGTAACTGGACTGCATTGAGCAAATTTAATATCGGGCTTTAGTGGAAATTGATAATCTTGAATAAAGCCATTCAAGAGTTCTTGAAATCTAGCTTCCATTAATGCATTTGGTTTTTCACCTCCCGCACCTAAGAAATTGAATAAGAAGTAATCAATCTTTCCTTCAGGATTGAAGTAAATTCTATTGAAGCACTTCGTCGGTATTTCCCAATCAAAATTATTTTCTTTCAGATAGCTACCTAAATCATACAGTAATTTTTTATAACTATCCATCATCTTCACTTGATCCTCATCACTTGAGAATACTGCCAAGGTTGGATCGGAATGTAAGGCACTCTTATACTCTTTATCCAAATCACTTATTTTTATTCCCTTTGCTTCTGCCGCTTGAAAAGTTAATGCTTCTTTTTGAGCTAGAGCCAAATTGCCACTAATTAGAACAAGAAGGCAAACTCTGATAATGTGTTTCATTGTTTGATAAATTAACTTATTAATTAATCCAAATTAACGCAATTCATAGTTGTCCCGCAAGTTAATTAGTTGTTTTTTCATGATATATACTTTCAGCTCATTTCACTTTTCTAAAATATAGATTGAATGAGTTGAGGAATTTAGCTAATTTCGATGCTTGAAAATACAAAAACAGAAATGAGATACGAGTCAAAAAGAGACCCATTGTATGGAATCATATTTATAATTTTGATCTTATTGATTCTCTTTAGCATGGCTTCTTTGTACTGGGAAGGCGGTGATAATGTCTCTCTTGGTGTAGTTATTCCAACTTATGTATTTTGTTTAGCCGTAATTGGCTTTATTATCTGGATATGGTTCCATACTTATTATGAAATAAAGGATGGTTTTATCTATTATAGATCAGGTCCGATGAAAGGCTTTATTCCAATTAAAAGCATTATTAAAATTACTCAAAATCAAACCATGTACTCGGGCACTAAACCTGCTTTAGCAAGAAATGGGCTAATTATAACCTATAGTAAATGGAATGAAATTTATATCTCTCCTCTCCTTGCAGATGAATTTGTAAAGGAATTAAAGAAGATTAACAAAGGCATTACACTGAAAAAGTAGTTCTACCTAGAAGAATCTAATTAAAATTCTTATTTGACTTTTTCGTAAAAGATATCACTAATATGAGAAAATGAGCTCTTCAGAAAAGAAAATTTCTGATCCACAAATAGACTTAGATCTATTCTTCGAATTGTCGCCTGATTTGATGTGCATCGCAGGTTTCGATGGATACTTCAAAAAGGTGAATTCTTCTTTCATCAACATGATAGGCTATACTTGGGCTGAATTGAAAGCTCGGCCTATTAATGAATATATACACCCTGAAGATAGAATACTTACATCCCAATTTCGAAATGAAATCAAGAAAGGGGTTCCTTTAATAAATTTTGAGAATAGATACATAACAAAGTCCGGCGAAGTTGTTTGGTTGGCTTGGACATCAATGCCCTACGAGAGAAGCGAACTGGTTTATGCAATAGCGAAAAATGTAACTCACAAGAAGAAATTAGAGCAAGATAGAAACATCATTTTATCTCATCTTACCCATATCAATAAAGAAATCAAGCAATTAGGTTATAGGACATCGCATGATTTGAGGTCGCCAGTTAATAATCTTCTTTCTGCTTTTTCATTAATTGATCATTCCAAAATTGAGGATATTGAAACATTAGAATTTTTAGAATTGATTAAAATCTCTGTAGAAGGTCTTAAAAAGAGTCTAAATCACTATACTGATGTGTTAACTGAAAAGACCGAAAGCCAAATTTCAGTTGAGGAATTGCAGTTCAAGGATGCATTTAATGTAGTGGTAAAGTCATTGAAATCACTAATTAAGGATACACAATGCACTATTGATTTCAATTTTGACTTAGCACCAACTATACGATTCAATAAGTATTATTTGGAGAGTATCTTCCTAAACTTGATATCCAATTCTATAAAATACTCCAAAGCTTTTCAAGCACCAGAAATTAAAATTAGAACGAGGAAATTTGATGGATATACAGAATTAATATTTAGCGATAAGGGTCTTGGTTTTGATGTAGAAAAGACAAAAAACAAGATTTTTGGTCTTCATCAAAAATTCCATTCTCACGAGGATAGTAAAGGAATTGGGCTATACTTAATTTATAATTATTTGATAAATCTACATGGAAAAATATCTGTTGAGAGCCAAGTAAATAAAGGTTCAACCTTTACGTTGTCCTTTGTAGATTAAATAATTTCCTTGCCTCAAATTCTATAGATTTCCTTCATCAAATTCTGTTTTGCTTGGGTTAATATGGATGGTATATTTATCAATCTTAAAAAACCCAACCTAAAACATGAAAAGATTTCTTTTACTCTTGCTATTGCTAATCACAATTTTTGCTTGCAATAGCCCACAAACTGATCCTGAACTTACACAATGGGAAAATCGTGCGGAAACGATTGACATCATTCGCGACGATTTTGGGGTTCCGCATATTTATGGCAAAACTGATGCAGATGCTGTTTTTGGTTTACTCTATGCTCAATGCGAAGATGATTTTGCAAGAGTTGAGCGCAATTACATTGTTGCCACAGGTCGTTTGGCTGAAGTTGAGGGAATTGATGCATTATATAGCGACGTGCGTGCTAATCTGTTTATGACTGAAGTAGAAGCTAAGGAAAACTATGAAAACAGTCCTCAATGGCTCAAAGATCTTTGCATTGCTTATGCAGAAGGAATCAATTACTACTTGCATACACACCCTGAAGTGAAGCCAGCTTTAATTACTCGTTTTGAGCCATGGATGCCCATGTACTTTACCGAAGGTTCTATTGGCGGAGATATTGAATCAATTTCCACACGTCGCATTCAAGCTTTCTATGAAGACAATGAATCCCTCGCTATAAATGAACCTGAGCTAGAAGCAGCGCAATGGCTTAAAGAACCTCAAGGCTCAAATGGATTTGCTATTTCCGGAGAATTAACTGAATCTGGAAATGCAATGCTTTTAATCAATCCACATACTTCTTTCTTTTTCCGTGGAGAAGTGCATATGGTAAGTGAAGAAGGTCTTAATGCTTATGGAGCAGTTACTTGGGGGCAATTCTTTATTTACCAAGGATTTAATGAAAAAAATGGCTGGATGCATACTTCTTCTTACACAGATGTGAAAGATGAATTTGTAGAAACCATTGTAGAACAAGATGGAAAGAAAATGTACCAATATGGCGAAGAATTGCGGGAGGTTGAAGAACAAGAAGTAACACTAAAATACAAAGAAGGTGATAGCGTAAAGGAGAAAACTTTCCCTATTTATAGAACTCATCACGGACCAATTACACATCAGATGGATGACAAATGGGTAGCTACAGCGATGATGTGGGAGCCTATCAAAGCATTATCGCAATCTTATATCCGAACCAAAACTGATAACTACGAGGAGTTTTTGGAAATGATGGATATTCGCACAAATTCTTCTAACAATACTGTGTATGCCGATGCCGATGGCAATATTGCTTATTTCCAAGGAAACTTCATTCCAATTCGCAACGTGCAATTCGACTATGCCCAACCAGTTGATGGCAGCAATCCGGCTACTGATTGGAAAGGACTTCACCCAGTGCCAGAAGCTATACAATTGTTAAATCCAGCCAATGGATGGATTCAAAATTGCAATTCCACGCCATTTACCGCTGCATTGGAATACAGTCCTAAGCCAGAAGATTATCCATATTACATGGCCACAGAGCCGGAGAATTTCAGAGGAGTTCATGCCATCAAAGTATTGACCGGTAGTAGTGGATATACTTTGGATAAATTGATAGAAACGGCCTACGATCCTTATTTGCCGGGGTTCGAGTATTTGATTCCAGGTTTGATTGAGGCTTACGATAACTCTGCAAACAAACCAGAGAATCTAAAAGAGCCGATTGAGGTATTGCGCAATTGGGACATGACTACTTCGGAGGAATCTGTAGCGATGTCACTTGCACATTACTATGGAACCATTTATGGGCAAAAAGGCCCAAGACCTGAAGGCTTGAGCCCTATGGAGAGATTCAATTATTTTGGTACAAGTACAGACTATGCTGAGAGATTAGGCATATTTGCTGAGGCTGTAGAAAAAATTGAAACAGACTTTGGCAAATGGGATACTCAATGGAGCGATATAAACCGATACCAAAGATTGGACGGCTCGCCAATTCCTCATTTCGATGATGATGCACCAAGCACACCAATCGGAATGGCATCTGCAAATTGGGGCGCATTAGCATCATTTGGCAGTAGAGGAATATCAAATACCAAGAAAATTTACGGACAGCATGGCAATAGCTTTGTGGCTGTAGTTGAATTTGGTGATAAAGTGAAAGCTAAGAGCCTATTGGCGGGAGGACAAAGCGGCGATCCTAATTCTCCTCATTTCGATGATCAGGTTGATTTGTATAGAAATGGGAAATTTAAGGATGTAGCATTTTACAAAGAAGATGTAGAAGCCAGAGCTAAAGAAACATACAAGCCAGGAAAAAGATAGTAAAATCAAAAGCAAGAATTAATAGCTCTTCTGAATCAATTTAGGAGAGCTATTTTCATTTTATTGAGTGTTGGACTTTACAATATTATCGAGCAAAACGGCTGTTGCAATTCCAGCATTCAATGATTCTGCTCCACCAAAACGAGGGATATTTACTTTTTGAGAAATAAATTTGGCAACTTCTCTGCTTATCCCCTCCGATTCATTGCCAATTACTAATACTCCGGCATTAGGATAATTGATTTTATGAGCATTTTCTCCGTCCAAGAATGCACCCAAAATCGGTATATTTAATTGGTTTAGATACACAGCTAAATCGGTATAGAAAAGCTTTACTCTCAAAAACGAACCCATCGAGCTATTGATCACTTTGGGATTATAAACATCCACTGTATTGCTTGAGCATAGGATTTTGGTGATTCCATACCAATCGGCAATTCGTATTATCGTACCTAAATTACCTGGATCACGAATATCGTCTAAGGCTAAAACCCATTCGTTCTTGATCTCAAACTTTTCATTTGCGGGAATCTTTGCAATGGCAACTGCAGCATTATTTGTTTTGAAAGTGCCGATTTTTTCTAAATCTTTCTCATTGCATAGATGAAGCTCAGCTGGATTTTCGGATATTTGTTTTTCAAACTGTTGAGCAAATACATCCGTTACAAATAGGTGTGTAATTTTAAAATGAGAATTGAGTAATTCTTGAACACTTTTTCCACCTTCTATGAGGAAGGATTGCTCTTGGGTTCTGTATTTCTTTAATTGCAGAGAGTTGGCTAATTTCAATAAATTCTTAGATATCATCGCAAATAAATTTTTCAAGACTACATTATTCCGAAATGGGCTTTTGCTTTTTTCATTACCTATCCTATTGAGCTCCTGCCTCGGCACAAAACAACTCAAAGAAAACGAATATTTACTTTACAGTCAGGAAATAAATGGCAATGAATCATTCGACACGGAGGATTTGGATGATTTATTACTACAACAACCCAACGGTAGAGTTCCTCTTTTGCCCATTTCTATTCCAGTATGGTCTTATCAAGTAGGTTTAAGTAGCTTCGACACAGCTAAGGTTGAGCAAAAGATTGAAGATGTAAAAGCTAAGTATGACGCCAAAATTGAAGAAGCAGGGGACAATACGCGAAAAGAAGTGAAATTGGAAAGAAAACGTGACAACAAACTTCAGCGACTTGAAAGAAAATTGGAAGAGGGTAATTTTCTAATGAGAAGAGGCGAACCTCCCGCCATTTATGACAGCCTACTCACAGAAGACAGTAAAGAACAACTCAGATTACATTATTTTTCTGAAGGATTTTTCAATGCTACTGTTGAATATGACACAACCACAAAGGGAAAACGGCTCTATTTAACATTCAACATTAATGAGACAGAGCCATACACTCTTGATAGTATTTTTTATACTATTCCTGACTCGGCGGTAAGAACCTTAGTATTCGAAAATAATGACAATCGAATTTTAAAAGTAGGCCAAAGATATCAGCAAGAGCTTTTTAATAATGAACGCGATCGCTTAGAAGATTTACTTCGTAACAATGGTTATTTTGATTTTAGTAAACAATACATCGAATACAATATTGACTCAACGTGGACGCAAAATGGTATTGCTACCGAAATAAAAATTAGTAATCCACAAGGCCGCAAGAATCATAAATACTTTGAAGTCGATAGCGTAGTATTTATTACCGATGCAGATGTTGGATTAACTGGAGAAAGAGAAACATACACGCTTAATGATATTACCTACCAATACTATAAGCGCAAGTACAACGAGCGAATATTGGACAACAGAGTTCTAATAAGACCCGATGAACCCTATAGCAGATTGAAGACTTTCAATACTCAGCGTCAGCTTTTTAATCTCGATCTATTCAAGTTTGCCAATATAGTTTATGATACTACAGGCAATAATATGCTTGCAACTATTTATACAAGTCCATTACCCAAATGGCAGATTTCGACTGAAACAGGCGTCAACGTAACACAAGGACTTCCAGGTCCGATGGTCAATTTCACTGTAAGAGATCGAAACGTGCTGAAAACGCTTGGTATATTAGAGTTTAGCGGAAGGTTTGCTGTAGAAGGTGTAGCTGGTGCGGCAACTCAAGAAAGCGTGTACAAAAGCTTAGAATATGGAGCAAATCTTAGTCTAACATTACCTGGCTTTGCCATTCCCTTTGGTCGACGACTCACAAGATATTTTGGAAATACAAATCCTCGAACTAGACTTTCTACCGGATTTAATTATATCAATAGACCTGAGTATAACCGTAATAATATCAACGCTTCTTTTGGCTATCAGTGGCTTACTTCTAAAAACCATAGCTTCACAGTTAATTTGTTAGATGTAAGTATAATTGAATCACAAATTAAATCTGGCGACTTTTCCGATAGATTGGATGAATTAGCGGCTGCAGGAAATAACCTAATTTTCTCGTTCAGGACTTCCTTCTCTAGTAATATGAATGCGCAGGCGATCTTCAATTTCAATAATTACGGAAATAAGGAAACGAAGTCTTCAATGATTAGAGCCTATTTCGAAAGCACAGGTACATTTTTAAATCTATATAGAAATGTGATCGAAAATGATTTAGGTCTTTTTCCATTTCAATTTCTAAAAGGTCAAGTAGAATATAGAAACCATATTCCAATAAACAGGGGAACTCAATTTGCTTGGCGGGTGAATTCTGGTTTGGCATTGACTTATGGTGGCAGTGAAGTTCTTCCATACGAAAAATACTTTTTTGCGGGTGGTAGTAATAGTATTAGAGCATGGGCACCACGCCGATTAGGTCCGGGCTCTTTTGTATTCCGTGGCGAAGATGGCAAGCCAGATTACAGATTTGAGCAGCCAGGTGAAATGTTACTTGAAGCTAGTGCGGAGATCCGACAGCATTTATTTAGCTTCGTACAAGGTGCTTTATTTGTAGATGCAGGCAATGTATGGTATGTAAAAACAGAACCTGTAGAAGGAGGTAGATTCAATGCGGATGATTTTCTCAGCGAAATTGCCATTGGTACTGGACTAGGTTTGCGTTTAGATTTCGATTTTTTGGTTTTAAGGTTTGATGCTGGGATTAAAACCTATGACCCAGCACAAAATCCTGGCGAAAGATGGGTAATCAGAAATCTATCTTGGAAAAGACCTTTCGGAGTAAAAAATCAAACAGTCTGGAATATTGCCATTGGCTATCCATTCTGATTGTCCCTAAACCAGTCTGCATACATGATATAATTGCGGGAGGTTTGGAGAAATGAAGCCGCCATTTCGGAACTGACATCTTTTATCTTCTTGGCGGGCATTCCAGCATAAATGGAATTAGGCTCCACAATAGTTCCTTGTGTAACTACCGCACCAGCAGCAATTACAGCTCCTTCACCCACTACAGCATTATCCATTACAATTGCCCCCATTCCAATCAATACTTTGTCATGAATAGTGCAACCATGCACTATAGCGTTATGACCAATGGATACATTATTACCAATATATGTCGCTGCCTTTTGGTAAGTAGCATGGATCACTGCACCATCTTGAATATTAGTTGCATCACCAATGGTAATATCATTTACATCCCCCCGTACCACTGCGTTAAACCAAATACTGCAATCCTTGCCCATTTTCACTTTTCCTACTATTGTAGCATTTTCAGCCAAATAGCAATTCTCACCAAACTCAGGGCTTATTCCTTCAACCTTTTTTATTAATGCCATACCAAAAATTATTTTACCAAATAGTTGAACAAATTATAAGAGTCATTCGTTTTACGTACAATTGATGTATAAACATCTAATACAAATCATACAAAACAAAAAAAGAACCATGACAAAACAAATTTTAGCGATTATTGCAGTAGGTGGAATGTTTGCATTTACCTCATGTGGCGATAACCAAGGAAACACAGCCGAAACTACCGAAGCACAGGAAGTACAAGAAGTAGCTGCAGAAGCAACAATGCTAAGCGTTGATCCTATGAGCAGCGAAATCACTTGGATCGGTAGCAAGCCAACCGGTAAACACAATGGAACAATCAGTGTAACGGACGGTAATGTTGCATTACAAGGGACTGAAATCACAGGCGGCAACTTTACGATAGACATTACTTCGCTTACTGTATTAGATATGCCAGAAGGTTCTGAAAGTCACGGTAAATTAAGAGGTCACTTAATGTCAGATGATTTTTTCAGTGCTGAAGAATTCCCGACTGCTGAATTCACTATCACTTCATTAAGCCCTTATGATCAAACACAATTAGTTGTGAATGATGAGTTCGAAACAGAAAATACACCTCTGGAAGCTGACGAACACATCATTGACAATCCGACTCACATGGTTTCTGGTAACCTTACAATGAGAGGAACTACTAAAAACATAACTTTTCCAGCTCGAGTGCAAGTAATTGATGGACAAGTAGCAGCTGCTGCTAAATTCAACATCAATCGTACTGATTGGGGTTTACAATACAATAATGAAGCTAACGTAGCTGATAAACTAAAAGACGGTTTCATTTACAATACTGTGAATGTAGGCTTCGAATTAGTAGCTAGATAAGTTTTAGTTTCATAAAGAAATACTTGAAAAGGTCGGATTTATCCGGCCTTTTCTATTTTTACAGAAAATTTGAGCCCATTGACAAAAAGCTACTCAACATCTGATTCTAACTTTTGGAAGAAAGCTTGCTATTGGGCAAATCACAATCATCCATGCTTTGGCTTTTACAATGGTCATGGAATTGAATATCCCCACAAAAGTTTCCCCAAAGTCTTGATGGCTGGGAAAGCATGCAATATCAATCCCGATCTTCCCTCCTTTCCACAATTACAAAAATTTATAGACAAAGGAATTCACCTAGCGGGCTTTTTCGGGTATGATTTGAAAAATGAATTGGAGGATTTAGAAAGTGAAAACCCAAGTTATCATTCCTTTCCAAAGTTATTTTTCTTCGAAGCTGAAGTTATAGTTTCCGTAAAATCTGATTTTGTAGAAATTACTTCCTCTCATCCAGATGAGGTTTTTGAATCGATTTTGGCGCAATCTATTCCATTTACTCAAAGTAAAATTGCAGAGGTTTCGATGAATATGAGTAGAACTGAATATCTAGAAAAAGTAGAGAAAATCAGACAGCATATTTTAGAAGGTGATTTTTATGAATTGAATTTCTGTATCGAATTCAGCTCCATAGCACAAGCTTTTGATCCTATTCAAGCATATTGGCAATTGAGCAAGGAATCTCCAATGCCATTTTCCTGCTTACTGAAAATGGAATTAGATTATTTGGTATGTGCATCACCAGAAAGATTTCTAAAATATGAGAATGGAAAACTTATTTCTCAACCCATAAAAGGCACAATCAGACGTGGCAATGATAATACTGAAGATGAGACTCTCAAAAAGCAATTGCAAGAGAGTGAAAAGGAAATTGCCGAGAATATGATGATTGTAGATTTAGTTCGCAATGATCTCACGCGTTCCTCCATTTTAGGCAGTATCGAGGCTGAAGAATTATTCAAAATCTATAGCTTCGATCAAGTCCATCAAATGATTTCGACCATTACCTCCCGCCTTTCTCCAGATAGAAGTCCTTTAGAGGCAATCGAATTGGCATTCCCTATGGGAAGCATGACTGGCGCTCCAAAAATCATGGCTATGAAAATGATTGAACACTATGAAAATGCTAAACGAAGTATCTTTTCAGGTGCCGCTGGATTCTTTCTGCCCAATGGCAATTTCGATTTCAATGTGATTATCAGAAGTATCTATTATTCTAGCGAATCACAAAAAATCTCATGGCAAGCTGGCAGTGCCATAACTTGGGATTCTGTAGCTGAACAAGAATATGAGGAATGTTTGCTAAAAACTCGTTCAATTCAAAAAATATTAGACGTAAAAATTAAGGAAGATTAATCTGTCATTCTGTCATTCTTATCAATTATCCTTATCTTTGCAATTGGAAAATTGGACACAGTATACGCATGACACAGATTATAAATACATTGGATGTATTGCAGGAAAACAACCAAGAAGCCTGCGAAACAATCAAAACAACCGAAAACTCCAACACAGGAAAAAACCGCAAATTATATATAGAAAGCTATGGCTGCCAGATGAACTTCTCCGACAGCGAAATAGTGAGTTCTATTATGCATAAGGAAGGATTTGATACTACATCGGATCCAGATTCAGCAGATCTTATATTTCTAAATACTTGTAGTATCAGGGAAAAGGCTGAGCAAACCGTAAGAACTCGTCTTCATCAATTCAATAGCCTTAAAAGAAGAAAGCCCGAGCTTGTAATTGGTGTATTGGGCTGTATGGCTGAGCGTCTAAAGGAGCAATTGCTCGAAGAAGAAAAAATTGTTGACATAGTTGCCGGTCCGGATGCTTATCGCGATTTGCCTACACTTATCCAAAGTGCTGATGATGGCCAAAAGGCTGTAAATGTATTTTTGTCTCGTGACGAAACTTATGCTGATATTAGTCCCGTAAGACTGAATAGTAACGGGATTACTGCTTTCATTTCCATAATGCGTGGCTGTGATAATATGTGTTCATTCTGCGTGGTACCTTTTACAAGAGGAAGAGAAAGAAGTAGAGATCCACATTCGATTGTATCTGAAGCAAAAGATTTATTTGAAAAAGGATTCAGAGAAGTTACTCTTTTGGGACAAAATGTAGATTCATACAAATGGTCTCCAGAGCAAAACAATAAAGCTAAACTTGAGAAAATAGAAAAGCGGGAGGAAGTAGAGATTGTAAACTTCGCAAACCTACTTGAAATGGTTGCATTGGTGTCGCCAGATTTGAGGGTGAGGTTTTCCACTTCGCATCCAAAAGACATTACGGATCAAGTGTTAGAAACGATTGCCAAATACGAAAACATCTGCAATTACATTCATCTACCAGCCCAAAGTGGCAATAGTCGTGTGCTAGATTTGATGAACCGTACCTACACGCGCGAATGGTATATCAATAGAGTAGATGCTATCCGCAGAATTATTGGCGAAGATTGTGGCATTTCATCAGATATGATTGCAGGCTTCTGTACAGAAACAGAAGAAGAACATCAAGATACATTGACTTTGATGGACTACGTGAAATACGATTTCTCATATATGTTCTTCTATTCGGAACGCCCTGGAACTTTGGCTGCAAAAAAACTAGAAGATGATATTCCAGAGGAAGTAAAAAAGAGAAGACTTGCTGAAATCATCGCAAAACAGAGAGAACACGGTCATTACAGAAATCAGTTGGAAGTAGGCAAGGTTCATAAGATCCTAATAGAAGGTCCCTCCCGCCGTTCCGAAGATCAACTGCAAGGAAGAACTTCCTCCAACAAAGTAGTGATTTTCTCAAAAGGCAATCACAAAAAAGGAGAATATGTAAATGTGCTGGTGAATGAATGTTCTGCAGCAACTTTATTTGGAACTGTAATAGAAGATTAATCATTAATTTCCATCAACTTGGATATACAAAGTATCAAGCAACGGTTTGGAATTATCGGCCATTCCCCAAAGCTTAATCATGCGATAGAAGTAGCTGCACAAGTAGCTGCTACAGATATGACAGTACTCATTACAGGCGAAAGTGGTAGCGGTAAAGAATCATTTTCCAAAATCATCCATCAGCTTAGCCATCGCAAGCATGGGCAATTTATTGCTGTCAACTGTGGAGCTATTCCTGAAGGAACAATTGATTCTGAACTTTTTGGGCACGAAAAAGGCTCATTTACAGGTGCTCATGAGTCGCGCAAAGGCTATTTTGAAGTTACCAATGGCGGTACTATCTTCCTCGATGAAATCGGCGAAATGCCTTTGGGTACTCAAGCAAGATTGCTAAGAGTCTTAGAAAATGGTGAGTTTATAAAAGTAGGTTCTTCCAAAGTCCTCAAAACTGATGTGCGTGTAATTGCCGCTACCAATATCAATTTGATTGGTGCTGTAGAAAGTGGCAAATTCAGAGAGGATCTCTATTACAGATTAAGCACCATCCCGATATATGTCCCAAGCTTACGAGAAAGAGGTGATGATTCAATACTTCTCTTCAAAAAGTTTGCAGCAGATTTTTCTGAAAAATACAGAGTGAAACCGCTTAAACTTAATGAAGCTGCTGAAAACAGACTTAAGCAATATCGCTTTCCAGGTAATATTCGCCAGTTGAAAAACTTAGTAGAGCAGATGTCTGTACTTGAAATGGAGCGAGACATAGATGAAGCCTGCTTACTAAAGTATTTACCGGAAAATGCACCAAGTACGCCTGCCCTTTTCAAAGGCAGCAATAGTAGTCAGGAAAATTTCAGTGAAAGAGATATTCTCTACAAGGTATTATTTGATTTAAAAAAGGATGTAATTGATCTGAAAAAGCTAGTACATAATTTGCTAAAAGAAGATAGCTATGGTAGAGAAATGATTGGAGATCACCCTGAGTTATTTGATTTCAAACCTACTAGTAACCAAACTGATTCTAGCAATTCTCAAATTCTGATCGGTAATAGAAAAGATGAAGATGAGGATGACTACGAGTTAGCAAAGGTAGAAGATATCCAGCATAGTGAAGAAGATGAATCTCTTTCGTTAGAGAAAAAGGAAAAGGAAATGATTATAAAAGCCTTGAATAGAAATAACAATAAGCGTAAATACGCCGCTGCCGATTTAGGTATTTCAGAACGAACACTTTACAGAAAGATAAAGCAATATGAAATCAATTAAGCATGTTGTTTTTCGTGTAATTGTAGTTCTTGTGGTATCAAGTATTTTTATCACAGGTTGCGGTGTTTATTCATTTACAGGGATTTCCATCGATTATACTCAAATTCAAACTATCTCAATCAGCAATTTTCCTGACGAGTCGGCTAGTGACCCACAATCTGTTGGTGGTCCGTCTAATATGAGTCAAATTTTTTCAGAAAAGCTAAGAGATTATTTTCAGCGAAATACCCAACTGCAATTGGTGCCATCAAATGGAGATTTACATTTGGAAGGTGAAATCAAATCGTACAGAAATAATCCGCAAGCGATTACTTCGGCTGATAGAGCTGGCCAAGGTGATGAAGCCGGTTTGATGAGATTGACCATTTCTGTGAGAGTAAATTATCAGAATACTGTAGACGAAACGGTGAATTTTGACAAGGAATTTAGCTTTTTTGGCGACTATGATCCTCGCCAAACCACCCTTCCAGCAGAAGAACCTCGACTTATCGATTTGATATTCGAACAAATTGTATTCGATATTTTTAATCAATCTGTGGCTACTTGGTAAGCTTTTCACTAATTTGAGGCTCGCAAAAAAATCTTAAACAGTGAAGAAGAAGGAATTACTACATTTATTGACTCATCCTTATCAGATTAGCTTTAAAGAGTTTGAGAAAATGGACAAGATTGTAGCTAAGCATCCTTACTTTTCTACATTGAAAATGATAATGGCTAAAGCTGCTTTGGAGCTAAATCTGCCAGATCAAACTAATAGACTTCATTCTGCGGCTATTGCTTCCCCTGATAGGCTAGTGCTTAAATCATTAATGGAATTTACGCCAGAACAAGCACAGCAATTAAGCTTTACAGAAAAAGAAGATATAATTGATGAAGTTGAAACCATTATAATGGAAGAGACTGGCAATATCGATATGATTGCAGAAATCCATAGAAAAGAACAGCGGGAGGATAAAGAAACTAACGAAATAGAACCCACATTAGCTCCTTCCAAATTCGAAGAGCAAAAGCAAATCATCGACAATTTCATTAAATCCAATATTGGCGGAATCAAACCTAATAGGACGATTGATTCCGAAACAGAAGTTCAAAAGGATTTGTCGTCAGAAAGTGTAAAGCTGTCAGATAATATTGCGAGTGAAAATTTGGCTATAGTATTCGAAAAGCAAGGAAAAAAAGGGAAGGCGATTCGGATTTACGAGAAATTAATTTTGAAATATCCTGAAAAAAGAACTTACTTTGCGGGTCGAATTGAAGAACTGAAAAGAAATTAAAGAATATGTTTACGTTTATTATCGTTTTAATTGTAATTGTTTCTCTACTACTCATCTTGGTAGTATTAGCTCAAAACTCCAAAGGTGGTGTTGGTAGCCAATTTGGTGGAAGCGCAAGTCAAGTTATGGGTGTGAAGAAAACAAGTGATTTCCTTGAGAAACTTACTTGGGGTCTAGCGATCTCATTAATGTTACTAACTGTATCAACCAAATTCATGATTACAGATAGCTTAAAAGATGCAGGCATTACAAGTCCAAATATCCAAAGAGCGACAGAACAAGGAACACTTCCAACATTTGAAAATCAAGAGCAAACTCCTCCTACTGAAAATTTGGAAGAGCTTATTGAAGAAGTTACTGAGGGTGATACTACAGGCGGAGAATAATTTCCCTCCCGCCTTTTTAAAAATACATGAGAGCAGCCCAAAAAGCTGCTCTTTTTTATTGTCCACATTTGAGCGAATTTTTAAAATCTCAATGATGAATTGACGCTAAAATCTTCCCTAAAATATAGCCTGACATACAAAAACTGACAATTTGTGTAGAAAGACTGACAGCAAAGGCAATGGCATAAAAAGTGCAATGAGGGAGCCGTATTCTAATACAATAATTAACAATCAAAATATCTAACCATTATGTCTAAAATTAACATTAAACCTTTAGCAGATCGCGTTATCGTAGAGCCTGCACAGGCGGAAGAAAAAACAGCTTCAGGATTAATTATTCCAGACTCTGCCAAAGAAAAACCTCAAAGAGGAACCATACTGGCAGTAGGCGATGGTAAAAAAGATGAGCCACTCACTGTGAAAGCTGGCGATACTGTGCTTTATGGCAAATATGCTGGCACTGAGATCACTATTGATGGGAAAGATCTTCTTATCATGCGTGAGTCTGATATCTTCGCTATCGTTTAATCAAACAAAACTTAAAATTTTAAATTAGAATCAACTATGTCAAAATTGATTTATTTCGATCAGAAAGCTAGAGAATCTCTAAAAAAAGGAGTTGATACTCTTGCTAATGCAGTGAAAGTAACTTTGGGACCAAAAGGTCGCAATGTGATAATCGATAAGAAATTTGGTGCACCAGCAGTTACAAAAGATGGTGTAACAGTAGCAAAGGAAATTGAATTGAAAGACCCTGTGGAAAACATGGGTGCTCAATTGGTGAAAGAAGTAGCTTCTAAAACAGCTGACAACGCTGGTGATGGTACTACTACTGCAACAGTACTTGCGCAGTCTATCTTCACTCACGGTATCAAAAACGTGACTGCAGGCGCTAATCCAATGGATCTGAAAAGAGGTATCGACAAAGCAGTAATTGCTGTTGTTGAAAACCTGAAGAAGCAATCAAAAACAATTGATACTTCTAAAGAAATAGAACAAGTTGCTACTATATCTGCCAACAACGATTCAGCTATCGGTAAAATGATTGCAGATGCGATGGACAAAGTAGGTAAAGACGGCGTAATTACTGTAGAAGAAGCAAAAGGTACCGAAACTGAAGTGAAAACTGTAGAAGGTATGCAGTTCGATCGTGGTTACTTATCTCCATACTTCGTGACCAACTCTGAAAAGATGGAAGCTGAATTGGAGAATCCATATATCCTTATTTATGACAAGAAGATTTCCTCAATGAAGGAGCTTCTTCCAATTCTTGAGCCTGTAGCGCAAACTGGCAAACCTCTTTTGATTATCTCTGAAGATGTAGAAGGTGAAGCTTTGGCTACTTTGGTTGTAAACAAAATCCGTGGCGCACTGAAAGTTGCTGCAGTGAAAGCTCCAGGCTTCGGCGACCGTCGTAAAGCAATGCTTGAGGATATTGCTATCCTTACTGGTGGTACAGTAATTTCTGAAGAAAGAGGTTACAAACTAGAAAACGCTACACTTGACTACCTAGGTACTGCTGATAAAGTAAATATTGATAAGGATAACACTACAATTGTAAATGGTGCTGGTAAAGCTGACCATATCAAAGCTAGAGTTAACGAAATCAAAGCTCAGATTGAGAAAACTACTTCTGACTACGACAAAGAAAAACTACAAGAAAGACTTGCTAAGCTTTCTGGTGGTGTAGCTATCCTTTACATTGGTGCTGCTACTGAAGTAGAAATGAAAGAGAAGAAAGATAGAGTAGATGATGCATTGCACGCAACTCGTGCCGCTGTACGCGAAGGTGTAGTTGCGGGTGGTGGTATTGCGCTACTTCGCGCTATCGACTCTCTAGACAAAGTAAAAACGCATAATGAAGATGAAGCAATCGGTGTAAATATTATCCGTTTAGCTCTTGAATCTCCACTACGCACTATCGTTCAAAATGCAGGTGCAGAAGGCTCGGTAGTTATTAATAAAGTAAGAGAAGGTAAAGGTGATTACGGCTACAACGCTCGTGAAGACATTTACGAAAACCTAATTGCTGCTGGTGTAATTGACCCAACAATGGTTACACGTATGGCTCTTGAGAATGCCGCTTCTATCTCTTCTCTCCTACTTACTACAGAATGTGTAGTTGCGGATGATCCAGAAGAAAAAGAAAATGCTATGCCTCCAATGGGTGGCGGTGGCATGGGTGGAATGATGTAATAATCAACCCAACCATATACATATATAGCCCTGGTAGAGAAATCTATCAGGGCTTTTTTGTGATTTTTGGTTTCCTGATGCCACAAACAGATCGCTCCGATGGAGCTGTGGGAATGGGAATATCTTTATTGCTACAAACGGGTCGCTCCTACGGAGCTAGCTAGTTACATGGAAGAATAAATGTACAATTCCATAGAAGCACCGAGATCTGTTTTTTTTGCTCCATAAGAGCGATTTATTTGTAGCTCTTCTCTATAGGCGAAATATCTTCGTAGCTCCATCGGACTGTTTGTGGCTCAGCAAACAACCCTAAATTATGATGTTTAGCTCCATAGGAGCATTCTGTTTGTAGTACTATAGTGTAAAATATCTTTCTAGCTCCGTAGGAGTGACCTGTCTATAGCTGTTTATTACCCTAATTCAACCAATCGAATAAATATTTTTCATCATAATCAATTTCAAATTTTTTCAAAAAGTCTAAATACTCTTCCCGAAATGTTTTCTTTTTATGATGTTCTTCTTGATTTGAAATATATTTTATCACCGCATCAATTTGACTTTTTGAATACGAAAATGCGCCATAGCCTTCTTGCCAACTAAATTTTCCAGTCATCCAACGATTATCCGACATGAATTTTGATGAACCTGCCTTGATATCTCTTACTAATTCTGAAACTCTAATATTCGGGTTTAAGCCTACCAATAAATGGACATGATCTGGCATGGCAAAAATGGACAGAAGTTTTTGACCTCGAAGGGTAATAATTCCTGAAATGTATTTTTGTAATTCTTCACGGTGTTTTTTTGGAATGAGGCTTTGACGACCTTTTACCGCAAATACAATTTGAATGTAGATTTGTGAATAGGTATTAGCCATAACATTATGGTTTGCCACCTTTTTGGATTCGGTGATTGCTTTTTCACAAAGCTTATACGAACATGTTGTTTTTCATTAAGCTATTATTCAGCCACAATAGCAATGCGCTAAATTCGAGCTGAATGTTAATTTAATTATTTGGTGTCAATTTTCAATTAAATTTTCATTAAAAATGCCTGTTCTAATTCCCGAACATACAGGTCGCTCCTATGGAGCTGGGTTGGTGGGAAGATCCTTATTGCTACAAACAGGACGCTCCTATGGAGCTGTGGGAATGGGAATATCTTTATTGCTACAAACGGGTCGCTCCTACGGAGCTATTGATGGGATAATCTTGCTACAAGCAGATCGCTCCTATGGAGCTGTGGCTTTGGAAATTTCCTTGTAGCTACAGACAGCATGCTTCTACAGAGCTGTGGCAGTGGGAAATGTCTTTAATGCTACAAAATTAGTTCGCTTCGATGGAGCTGGTAGAAATAATATGGATGAAATATCCTTGTAGGTTCGTCACAATTTCTGCTCTGAAAACAGATATAATTAGTAATACTAGCTCCGTAGGAAAATTCTGGTTGGTCACTCCTATTGGACAAAATATCCTTGTAGCTCCGTAAGAGTGCTGTTGGTAAAAACTAAATCCAACCCTAACGGAATTAGCTCCGTAGGAGCGGCCTGTATGTTAAATATCAAATTTTATCCAATAGCTTCATCGAACAGTTTATAGCTCAGCAAACAACCTAAATTATGATTAGCTCCCTAGGAGCGTCCTGTTTGTAGAAAACCAAATTCATTCTAATTTTATTTTATTGAGCTCCGTCGGAGCGACCTGTTTGCAGCTTTGCCAATTACATATTTAACAAATCCTCTTGCTCATATTAACAATATTTCATCAATTAGCTTATATTTAGATATCAAAGCCTTGTAAAATAAAATATTATGAAAAAGCCACTAAAAAAGGAAGATGTAAAACAGGAAGTATTTGATCTATATGATGCCTATGCTCATAATAAAATTAATAGAAGGGAATTTATGGAGAAGCTTTCTCTATATACAGCGGGAGGTATTACAGCTGCGTCCTTAATGAGTTTTATGCTGCCTGATTATGTAAAAACAAAGCGTTTTGATAACAAGGATGAGCGCTTACGTGCAGAATATATCACTTATTCCTCACCCAAAGGTGCTGGAGAAATGAAAGCATTATTTACGAGGCCGTCTGAAGCCAGTGGAAAATTACCTGGTATATTGGTAGTACATGAAAATAGAGGGCTAAACCCTTACATTGAAGATGTGGCGCATCAATGTGCTATAGATGGTTTTATTGCTTTAGCTCCAGATGCCCTTACTCCTTTTGGTGGTTATCCTGGTACTGATGATGAAGGACGCACCATGCAATCCAAACGTAATAGAGATGAGATGTTAGAAGATTTCATTGCAGGATATGAAGCTTTAAAAAACCACCCTGAATGTAATGGCAATGTAGGTGTCGTAGGTTTTTGCTTTGGTGGCTGGATTTCAAATATGATGGCAGTACGCGTTCCAGGTTTGAAAGCAGCTGTTCCCTATTATGGCAGCCAAGCATCTGCAGAGGATGTTCCTTCCATTCAGGCTCCATTGCAACTTCATTATGCATCTCTAGACACAAGAGTAAATGCCGGTTGGGAAGACTATAAAAAAGCCTTAGATGCAAATGGCAAATCCTATGAAGTCCATTTTTATGAAGGACTGAATCATGGTTTCCATAATCATAGCACACCGCGATACGATGAGGAAGGTGCGAAATTAGCTTGGTCGCGAACTGTCGCTTTTTTTAGAAAGAATTTGGGTTGAAAAAACCTAGTTGCTACGAGCAGTTTCGAAATGAATAGTGATTTATTTTTAAAGCCCTGATAGTGAAACCTGTCTGGGCTTTTTTTATTGAAAATCAGCAAATGTCTTTACTAATGGTATTTGATTAGGATCAATAAGAAAATTGGATTTTTATTGACACATGCAATTGGGTCAATCAATCGTGAAATACATAAACAAAAAAAGGCAGTTACGATTTAACGTAACTGCCTTATTATCAAGAGCCTCCTGTCGGGATCGAACCAACGACCTACTGATTACAAGTCAGTTGCTCTACCAGCTGAGCTAAGGAGGCCTTCTACTGAATCAGGAAATTTTAGCTTTTTGACTGCCGTGTTTCCCGTTTAGCGAGTGCAAATGTAGGAAAGCTGTTTTTTGTTGCAAAGGATTTTTTAACTTTTTTTTCAAAGTTCTTTCAAAACCTCAAGTTGACGTCTCAACTCGTCAGCTTCTTCTTGAGCTTTCTCAATTCTTACTTCAAAATCCTTTTTAAGCTTGTCTGCTTGCAATGAATTGGCAAAGAACTCAAGATTGTTTTTCCATAAGGAAATATCGTTCTCAATGGCTTGAATTCTTTTTCTAATGCCTCCCTCCTTCTGATTAATCTTGCGATTAGCATCAGGCTCAGTTTTGAGCTTATAAAGTTTCACTTTTACTTTAAGCTGATCAACATCTTCTTGATCCAAACCTTTCAATGAGCCGGCATAAGCTTCGATGGCACTATTGAATCTATTCTGAATCTTACGGATATTTTCTTTTGGCACAAAGCCAATGGTAGACCATCTATGTAGATATGTTTCTATTAAGTCCGAATCTGCCTTGCCTGCTTTGGCTGCAGTTTCTAACTCCTCGCAGAGGGCTTCTTTTTGCTTCAAATTCTCTACATACTCCTGCTCACCTATTTTGGCTTGCTCTCTACGCTTAGAGAAGAAAGTATCACAAGCTTTTTTGAACTTCTTATAAATACTGTCCTTCACCTTTTCGGGTACTGGACCTATTTCTCTCCATTCTGCTTGAAGCTTTTTAAGTGCTTGAGCCGTTTTATCAAACTCATCGCTTTGAGAAAGCTCAACTGCCTTTTCAACCAATGCATTTTTCAATGCTAGGTTCTCTTCTCTTTTCGCCTCTAAGTTTTTGAAAAATTGGTTCTTATTTTGGAAGAAACCTTTAAATGAAGACCAAAACTGCTTATTTACTTCCTTAGCTTTCTCTTTCGGCATTCCGCCAACTGCTTCCCACTTCTTTTGTAGCTCTAGCAATTCTTTCGTTTTCGCATTCCATTCATTGATTCTTTCTGAATCAAAACTTAAAAATGCTTCAACTTCTTTTACTAATTCTACCTTTTTGTCAAGATTTGCGAAAAGCTCCTTTTTAACTACTTCGTTAAATTGCTTGCGTTTGGCATATATCTTATCTGAAGCATTTTTAAAGCGATCCCAAAGGGCTTGCTGCTCTTCTTGTGGTACAGGGCCAATATGCTTAAATTCTTCGTGCAGATCGTTTAATTCACGAATAGCAACACGAATATCTTTTTCATCATCTAGCTTTTCTGCTTTCTCACAGATTTCAGCTTTTGCTTCTAGATTTTTCTTTCTGTCAAGCTCCTTAAGCTCGAAGTATATTGTGCGCTGATCATAGAAACGATCCATTAATGCATTATAACTCGCCCAAAGTGGTTTTAATTGAGCCGCAGGTATTTGGCCAATTTTTTTCCACTCATTCTGAATTTCTTTGATCGCCTTAATACTTGTTACTGTTTCTTCACCATCTACTAGCTCTCTCAATTTCTCAAGAACGGTATTTTTGGCTTTTAAATTATCAGTACGTTCTTTTTCTATTTGATGAAAATGCTGGCTTTTCTTTTCTCGCAATGACTTAAGACTGACTTCAATTCGCTGGATTTCTTCATCCCAATGCATTTCGAAGTCATCTTCTACTCCACCTTCAGCAACAAATTTGTCAAGAGCTTCCTTTTGCAATTTGTCCTTCTGCTCGTAAAAAATTGGTTGAACGGCTTTACTAATTTCATTTACCTTTTTGAAATCACTACTTGATAACAATCCCTCAAGCAATTCTGCAATCTGAGCATTAGACATATCATGATAGTCTACTTCAGTGTCATCATCTTGACTATTAGAATCATCGTCAGAAGAATCATCTTCTTCCTGATTTTGCTCTGCCTCAGCTTTCGGTTCTGAATTAGCTTCTACAGCAGGTTCTGCTGGAGTTTCTACTTTCGCTTCCGACTCAGCTTCTGCTACAGGTTCAGTAGGTGTTTCTGATTTATCATCAGAATCTTCACTTTTAGTCTCCTCATTTTCAGATTTTTGCTCATCTTTAACTTCAGAGTTACTTTCAGTGTTTTCTACACTTTTCTGCTCTTCTTGATTACCATCCATAGCCTTTTCAGCTGATGTGTTTTCCGGTTGGTCTACCGTTCCGTTCTTATCCAATTCTTCGTTATTTTCTTTTTCCGTCGTCATGTCTATTCCAAATTCCTTGACAAATTAAGCATCAAAATTATAAAAAGCATTTAATTTAGTCGTGGATCGGTTGGGTAATTTGCAATTACTTTAAATTCCCCTCCCATACTCCTTAAAACCTCCCGCCATTGTTGCTCCGATTCTAGATCGAAAAGTAAACTTGGGTCTGGTTTTTTTTGCACTATCCAAGACCCTTCTCCCATTTCTGTATCCAGTTGTCCATCAGACCAGCCCGAATATCCTACAAAAAAGCGGATGTCCTGGCCAGCAATCACTTTATTTTCCATCTTAGAAAGTAATTGATCAAAATTGCCTCCCCAATATATATTATCAGCAATTTCTACCGAACCTTCAATCCCTTTATCCCCTCTTAAGATGAAATGTAATGTATTTTGTTCTACAGGACCGCCAACAAATACTTTTTCTTCACAAAACTCTGCAATATCGAGAATATCACAGACTTTCACTTCAGTTGGCCGATTAATTATAAATCCAAAAGACCCTTCTTCATTATGCTCACATAAATATACCACTGTCCGTCCAAAATTTGGATCGTTCATAAATGGTTCGGAAATTAAGAAATCTCCTCTTTTCGGTTTATGAATATTACTTGGTTTCATGAGCATAATTAAAAATATTTAAGTCTCTCTCGCCGAAACATAGGATATTCCACTTGAAAATCAAAAAGTAAAATTCCTCCCGCTTTCTTGGAGGTAAATGAAAATGAAAGCTTTGAAACAAATTGATTAATAAGTGATATTATAAATACCTCTTTTTTACTTTTGTACGAGTTATATAGAATACATATTGGAGATATGAATAAAGACATCGCAGCAATTAGACAAGAATACACCTTGAAGAGCTTGGACGAGCGGGAGGTTAGTAAGGATCCTATTGAGCAGTTTAACAATTGGTTGACTGAAGCACTGGATTCTTTACTCCATGAACCTACAGCAATGCATATAGCAACTGTTGATGATAAAGGAAGACCTTCTGGCAGAATCGTACTATTGAAAGGTGTCGAAAATAATGGTTTGGTGTTTTATACAAACTATGATAGTCGTAAAGGAAAGGAACTGATAAAACACCCTCAAGCTTGCATTACTTTCTTTTGGCCGGAGCTAGAAAGACAAATTCGAATCGAAGGTGTTGTAGAAAAGGTATCTCCTGAAATGTCAGATGAATATTTTAATTCCAGACCCGTTTCTAGCAGATTGGGCGCAATTGCTTCACCTCAAAGCAAGAAAATAAAATCGAGAGATACGCTTGAAGCTGAATTCTCGAAAGTGATTGATTCTTTCAAAGATCGTGAAATAGTCAGACCTGAGAATTGGGGTGGATTTATTCTAAAGCCTGATTATTTCGAATTTTGGCAAGGCCGCTCAAGCAGACTTCATGATAGAATAGTGTATGAGCAAAATGAAAATTCTAAAGATTGGACCATAGGCCGTCTTGCGCCTTAAGTTAAGTCAAATAGATTTTTTACGCCTATTTTCCGAGCAACGGTAAAACCCTCGCCATACTTGCTATTGATAGCATGGCCAAATTCCTTGGCTCTAGCTTCAAGGAAGTTCATAAATTCAGGACTTGATATAAACGACTGAGGCTCTTTACTATTGGGATCGAAGAATTGTGATTTGAAAGCTTTAATAGAGGCTAACTTTCCTTCCCAATGTTCAGATATATCCACGATCACATCTGGATTTATATAATTATTTTGGATGTAATGGTAAACCACTTTTGGTCTCCATGGCTCTTGCAATTCGCCATCAAGCTCAGTTGCAACCATTCTAAGTCCTGAAATAAATATTGCATCGCGTACTACGTCTGCTCCTTTTCCATGATCTGGATGTCTGTCTGAAATGGCGTTGGCAAACACAATTTCAGGCTGATATTTGCGGATCATTTTTACAATTTCAAGCTGATGCTCCTTATCATTCACAAAAAAGCCGTCTTTGAATCCTAGATTTTCACGAGCATGAATTCCCATTATTTTTGAAGCAGCTTCTGATTCTTTTAAGCGAATTTCCGGTGTACCTCTTGTTCCTAATTCACCTCTTGTTAAATCAACAATCCCAACTTTATAACCTTGCTTTATATGAGAGATGATTGTTCCACTACAAGATAATTCTATATCGTCAGGATGACTTGCAAATGCTAGTATGTCTAATTTCATTGTTTAAAATTTAAGCTAAGATAGGTTTTGAGTTTTTAATTAACTCTTAAACTTTGGCCAATTCTTAGGGTACTATTTCTGGATATACCATTTAATGAGGCAATTTTATTTATGGAAACACCGTATCTCCTACTAATATGACTTAAAGTGTCGCCACTTTTCACTCTATGCCAGACGATTTTGCGTGCTTCCTTTATATAATCAAAAAGGCCAGAATGGATTTGTAAATCTTTGACTAATAAGTTTCCTTTTTCAAAATCATAGATTGATTTTGGATTGATGGCATTACCTAGATATCTGAGTTCAAAATGAAGATGTGGCCCGGTACTTCGACCTGTATTCCCTCCTAGTCCAATTAGATCGCCGGCTTTTACTTCATCTCCAACACTTACTAGAAATTTTGATAAGTGTCCATATAATGATTCCAATCCATTGGCATGCCTTAGAACCAAGTAGTTGCCATATCCATTTCTTTCGTATTGTCGAACTCTAACAATCCCATCGAAAGCTGCCACTATGCTATCTCCTACATTTAAAGATAAGTCTTGTCCATAATGCCACCGAAGTCTACGGAACCCAAAGTCAGAGCTAATTCTATTAACTTTAATTGGCATTGCCCATTTCCTTCCAGCAAGGGTATCGAACAATGCCAAAGTAAGCGTATCAGTCAATTTTGTAACATCTACATCGTAGGGATTAAGCTTAAATGAATCCCAGACAGAAAAGTATTCATAAGAGCTAACCCAAACGCAATCAATTTTCAACTCTTCAGTGATTGAAACATACTTTGGAGTATTATCAATCCAATTGGTTGAATCTTCAGCTAGTAAACTTCGCTCCTTCTTTAAAAAGTTTTCAAATTCAATTAAACTCTCTCTAAGTTTTGAATCGATATCTACTTGATCCAATTCATAATAAAAAGGATCTTCAGCTACCGGAATAGGCTCGGCATTTAAGCGAATTACATCGCTTGTTGTCTTTTTTCTTTGCTTTTTTTGGGCAAAAGTAGGGTTTGAACCAATAAGAATGAGAAGACAAATCACAATAAAAGGTGTCCATCTTCTCATTAAATTTTGTTTCATTTAGCTAATTATTCCATGTGTTTTTCTGCCAGAAATCTTTCTGCATCTAGGGCTGCCATGCAACCTGTGCCAGCTGCAGTTACTGCTTGGCGATAAATTTTATCTTGTGCGTCTCCACTTGCAAATACTCCTTCAATATTGGTACGGGTACTTCCCGGCTTGGTGATTAAATAACCTTGGTCATCCATATCCAAAATTCCTTTGAATATACCCGTGTTTGGCTCATGACCAATTGCTATGAAAAAGCCTTTTGCTTTGATTTCAGTTTTTTCACCTGTTTGGTTATTTACTACTCTCACGGCTTCCACTTCATCTTCACCCAATATTTCCTCTGCTTCAGTATTCCAAAGCACTTCTATATTTGATTTGGTCAATACTCTTTTTTGCATAATTTGCGAAGCTCTCATCTCATCTCTACGAACAAGCATATATACTTTACTACAGATATTAGATAAGTAACTAGCTTCCTCACAGGCTGTATCACCTGCGCCAACTACCACCACATCATTTCCTCTGAAGAAGAAACCATCACATACTGCACAAGCAGAAACACCTTTACCATTGAGTCTTTCTTCAGAAGGTAATCCTAGCCATTTTGCAGATGCTCCTGTAGCGATAATTACTGCTTCAGCTTCAATTTCTTTTTCGTCATCTACGATTACTTTGTGCGGATAACTTGAAAAATCAACTTTTGTAACCATGCCATAACGTACATCAGTTCCAAACCTTTCAGCTTGCTTCTGAAATTCCATCATCATTTCAGGTCCTTGGATTCCATTTGGATATCCAGGGTAATTTTCAACATCAGTAGTAATGGTAAGTTGCCCGCCTGGTTGACTTCCCATATACATTACTGGCTTTAGTCCAGCTCTTGCTGCATATATAGCTGCTGTGTATCCTGCAGGACCTGAACCTATGATCAATACTGTAACTTTTTCTGCACTCATTTATTGTTGGGTTTTAAAAACAATAAGATAAATTTTCAATATTCTCTGTTAAAAAGAAAAAGGTCACCATTAATGGAGACCTTTATATTTTATAAATTAATGAACCATTAACCTAAATAAGGTTTTAAAGCCTTACTTCTGCTGGTGTGTCTTAATCTTCTGATTGCCTTCTCTTTAATCTGCCTAACACGCTCTCTTGTCAAATTGAATTTTTCTCCAATTTCTTCAAGAGTCATACTATGCTCACCATTCAATCCGAAGTATAATGTGATTACATCCGCTTCTCGCTGAGTAAGTGTTGACAAGGCTCTTTGTACTTCCTTACGTAGCGAATCATTCATTAATTCAGAGTCTGGAGTGACTTCCATGTCATTCTCCAATACATCTAATAATGAATTTTCTTCACCTTGAACAAACGGAGCATCCATTGATACGTGACGTCCAGAAATTTTCATGGTATCTACTACCTCAGAAGTTGTCACTTCTAATACTTCAGCAAGCTCTTCAGGACTTGGCTCTCTTTCGAAACGTTGCTCTAATTCTGAGAATGTTTTCGAAATTTTATTAAGAGAACCTACTCTATTGAGAGGTAATCTTACAATACGAGATTGTTCAGCTAAAGCTTGCAAAATGGATTGTCTAATCCACCACACAGCGTAAGAGATAAACTTAAACCCTCTAGTTTCATCAAATCTCTGTGCTGCTTTGATCAAGCCTAAGTTTCCTTCATTGATCAAATCACCTAGCGATAAGCCTTGGTTTTGGTATTGTTTTGCAACAGAAACGACGAATCTAAGGTTTGCCTTAGTAAGTTTTTCAAGAGCAAGTTGATCGCCGGCACGTATTCTTTTTGCTAAATCTACCTCTTCATCTGGTGTTAAAAGGTCAACTTTACCTATTTCTTGTAAGTACTTATCTAGGGACTGACTTTCCCTATTCGTAATCTGTTTACTAATTTTTAATTGTCTCATTCACTAGGGGGTTTTTCGTATCGAACAACGTTGACTTGAGTAATTATAGTTCCTATTGTCATTAATTGTTAAAATTAAGACTGACTTTTTTCTGGCTTAGGTAACAATACCTTACGAGATAACTTGAATTTTCCAGTTTTCTTGTCAATATCTAAGAGTTTCACTTTGATATTTTCACCTACTTCAAGCACGCCTTCTAATGAGTCTAATCTTTCCCATTTCACTTCAGAAATATGCAATAAGCCATCTTTGCCTGGCATAATTTCCACAAATGCGCCGTAAGGTTGGATAGATTTCACTTTTCCATCATATACTTCGCCAACCTCTGGAACAGCAACAATAGCTTTTACTCTTCTAAGAGCATTTTCCATTGCTTCTTTGCTCACAGAGAATATACTTACTACACCACCTTTATCAACCTCTTCGATTAATACAGTAGCACCAGTTTCTTTTTGAATTTCTTGAACAACTTTACCTCCTGGCCCAATTACAGCTCCAATCATCTCTCTTTCTATATTCAATACTGCAAATCTTGGAGCAGTTTCTTTATAGTCAGTTTTAGGTGCAGAAATGGTTTTATTCATTTCATTTAGGATATGAGCTCTACCTTCTTTTGCTTGGTAAAGAGCTTCTTTCAAAACATCAAAGGACAAACCTTCAATCTTCATGTCCATCTGGCAAGCCGTAATACCTTTGCTTGTACCTGTTACTTTAAAATCCATATCACCTAAGTGATCTTCATCTCCAAGTATATCAGATAGAACTGTATATTTTCCAGTTTTGCTATCGGAAATCATACCCATTGCAATGCCTGATACAGCAGCTCTAATTGGAATGCCAGCATCCATCATTGCCATAGAACCTGCACAAACAGTAGCCATAGATGAAGAACCATTCGATTCTAAAATATCAGATACAATTCTTATTGTATATGGATTTTCTGAAGTTGGTGGGAGGACTTTTTTCAGAGCTCTAAGGGCTAAGTTACCATGCCCAACTTCTCTTCTACCAACACCTCTATTCATCTTCACTTCACCAGTAGAAAAACCTGGGAAGTTATAATGAAGCATAAATTTATTGTAGCCAGATGACATAGCCTGATCTACCATTTGATCGTCCAGCTTAGTACCTAACGTTACTGTTGTCAATGACTGAGTTTCACCTCTTGTAAATACCGCTGAGCCATGAGCAGATGGTAAGTAATCGATTTCAGACCAGATTGGTCTTACTTCATTCGGCTTTCTTCCATCAAGTCTCTTTTTCTCATTCAAAACTAAGTTACGACAAGCTTCTTTTTCCACATCGTGGAAATATCTTGAAATTAAACCTGGGTTGTATTCATGATCTTCTGGAAGTGATTCTATAAATGCATTTTTCACTTCTTTGAAACCTGCACTACGCTCATGCTTATTTGGATTTCCAGCGGCCGCTACTGCATACACTGCATCATAACAATCAGCGTGAATTTTTGCTTTCAATTCTTCATCATGAGTCTCATGAGAATATTCTCTGATTGTTTTACCAACAGCTGTACGAAGTTCTTCTTGAAAAGCACACATTTGCTTTATAACGGTATGAGCTTTAGCCAAAGCTTCTACCATCAATTCTTCTGTAATTTCATTAGCTTCGCCTTCTACCATACCAATATCTTTGGCCGTACCAGCTACTATGAAATTCAATTCAGACTCATCTATAACTTCTTGATTAGGGTTAATCTTAAATTCACCTTTATGGTATACAACTCTAACTTCAGCTGTAGGGCCATTAAATGGAATATCCGAAACCATAAGTGCAGCTGATGCTGCTAAGCCTGCCAATGCGTCTGGCAACACATCTTTATCGGCAGAAATTAATTGAATTCCTAATTGAGTATCAGCATGATAATCATCTGGAAATAAAGGTCTTATTGCTCTATCTACTATACGGCAGATCAATACTTCATGATCTGATAATCTTCCTTCTCTTTTCAAAAATCCTCCTGGAATCTTACCAGCTGAGGCAAATTTCTCTTGATAATCAACGGCAAGTGGAAGAAAATCTACACCTTCCATTGCTTCTTTTTTGGCTACTACAGTTGCTAAAAGCATAGTATTGCCCATCCTTAACACTACTGACCCATCTGCTTGTTTTGCTAATTTTCCTGTTTCAATTGTAATCTCCCTGCCATCTTCAAGTCTTAGGGATTTCGTGATAACGTTTAACATATTTTGATTTTAATTCGATTTAATGATTTAATACCTTAATTAAGGTAATGGTGGAAAAACAAAAAGAGGGACTCCAATTAAGGAATCCCTGCTTTGTGTTATTTACGAAGTTTTTGATCTTCTAGTACTGCCCTGTATCTTTCGATATCATTCTTATACAAGAAATTTAAAAAGCTTCTTCTTTTACCTACCATTTTCAAAAGGCCCAAACGAGTTGAGTGATCCTTTTTGTTTTTCTTAAGATGCTCGGTGAGGTGGTTTATCCTGAAGGTAAACAGGGCAATCTGAGACTCTGGAGAACCAGTATCCGTCTTAGATTTTAACCGACCATGATTTGCGAACAGATCTTGTTTCTTCTCTTTCGTTAAATACATGACTAGTCTAAAATTTATGATAAAATAAAAACAACTGCAAAGGTACTTATTTATATGTCAGTTTCAAACAATTAAGGCTGACAATAATTGATTCGCACGAGGATTTTTTCTCATGAATTTATCCATTATCTTCTCTCCATAAGGTTTTCTAAATCGTCCAATGATTCAATTTCAGGGGCTTGTTCTTTGGACTTTTTTCTGAATCCATTTTTGAATTTATCTAGCAAAATTGCGTAGAAATCACTTTCAAATAATCGAGCATCAATTCTTGCCTGACGTAAGAAAAATAAGCCCACTGGAAGCAAAATAAAATTAGAGAGCCAAACTGCAACAAATGGAGTAAGGATCCCTTCTTTCCCATATTTCTCAGCAACAATTGATACTGTGTAGTAAAAAATAAAGAATCCAATAGATACCAAAATGGGCATTCCTAAACCACCTCGCTTTATAATTGCACCAAGCGGTGCTCCAATAAGAAACATCACAATACACGTAAAAGCTCTTGCCCATTTGCCATGTTTCTCCAAATCGTATTTATTGGCCTCACGCTCTATATTCTTAATAGATTCGGCCATACTTTCTACTTGAGTTTTCACTAATCTAGCTTGAGTCAATGCTTGTCCTAATGAGCGCGCTTGAGCATATTCAGACTTAAGCTCCTCACGGAAGAAAAGCATATCTTCTTCTCTAAAATCAGGTAGAGTGTCTAGACTCAGAGGTTTTTTAATATTGACAAAGGAACCAAAAAATATTTCAGGTTGGGTTTCTGTTGCAGCTATACTTGTAAGTCTATCCCTTTCCTCCCGCTCCCTCCTTGCTCTGGCTGTGGCAATCAAAACTTGATTATCATTTTCCTTCGTTGGAATTACAGTATCTGTAATTCCAGGTAATAAAGAATCATTGATAAGAGAGTCTGCACTGAGTGTATCTTGTGGCAATAAGCTAATTGCTGCTTGTCGCTCTTGAGCCAAAAGTTTTTGCTGAGCAATGTATCCAGGTTCTTCAAGTTGAAATTTACCATTAAGGTAATAGTTATAAGAATTATTAACCATACTAAAAAGCCTTACCTGTTCATAATACTTTTCAACATTAACCGAATCAACTGCTATTTGCAATTCCTTCACATTCTTCATTAAACGACTGCCGTAAAACAGCTCCTCCCGGGTCCTTGAAAGCTCAAAGGATTCCAAACTAAAAACCAAGCGGGAGGAATCGAATTGAGATCTGAAAAGCTCACCGATATCCTGCCGATTTATATAAGTACTTTGCCTTGGGCCAGCTGTAGGATCTTCCGAATAACTATAACCATCGTACAAATCCAACATCAGATATTGATCATAATGGAAAGTGTACATTCTACCTGAATCAGCAACTATTATGTCTGTATTCCCATTATTTCCTGTATGGTCATAAATCAAAATCTTGCTCATATATCCATCAGGATATTTTTTCTCAGCCTTTATACTAAAGTTGGGAATGTCATAATAGAATGCTCCCTCCTTTAAATTTAATGAAGGCTTCTTTTGTTTCAAATCCCATAATAAGCTGAATGCCTTTAAATTAGCTTTTGGTACAACTTGATCGTTATTGTAAAAAGCAAAAGCCGTAATAATGAGGATGACGAAGAAAACAGGTCTGAGAATTCTAACAAGGGAAATCCCTGCACCTTTAATTGCGGTGATTTCTGAATGCTCACCCAAATTTCCAAAGGCGATAAGAGAGGCAATTAATATTGCAAGAGGAATGGCTTCCTGAGTGGATTTGATACTGAAATAACCAAACAGCTCAAGGATGATAGCAATGCCTAAATCCTTGCCGACCAATTCTGCTCCATACCTAATAAGTATGGGAGTAAGTAGTATGAAAACGACAATAAAAAGGGTGAGAAAAAATGGTCCGGCGAATGCGCCAAGAACCAATTTATCTATTTTCTTCATAATCCAGCCGGGCTTAATCTAAGGGAGACAACAAAAGTAGTTCTTTTGTTTTGCTTTTTAGCCTCCCACAATCTCTTTCAAAGAGTGTACCAAGCCCTCCCAAACATCTAATAATTCTTCTTCGTCGTCAATATCCGTATAATCGGTAATTTTCAAGTAAACAGATTCTGTGAGCTCACTTAATTCTAATTTCAATTCGAAGTAACTTGGATCTTCTTCGTCTTCTGGATTTCCATTTGGCAGGAATTCAAATTTCACATGATGGTTAGATCGTGCGGAAACTTGCTTAGCAAAATGGTCTTCATTATCCCAAATGAAATTGAAAACTTTATCCTCATCTATATTGACGTCGTCGGCAAACCATTGAGAAAGTCCTCCCGCAGTGCTTATGTATGGATAGAGCATCTTTTTGGAGGCGTTAACCGGAAATTCTGCTATAAATTTAAACTTACTCATATAAAAACGTTGTGGAACAATTTAGACTTTTACTTCGACATGCACAACATAAATTTACTTCAATTTACATTGGGAAAAATAAAAGTGCTTTTCTACCTTTGCAGCTCTTAAAAACGGAAGGAAATCATTTGAAAATTTTCTTTCTAAATATGGCGAGGTAGCTCAGTTGGTTAGAGCGCAGGATTCATAACCCTGAGGTCGGGAGTTCAAATCTCCCTCTCGCTACATCAAAAAGCTCTACAATCTGTAGGGCTTTTTTTTCACCTTTTCGCAATCATTTATTTTTCTCTTCCTAGTTATTAGAACTGGCCATTTCAAAAAAAAGAAAAAGCCTTGAATTATTTAAAACTCAAGGCTCCTCCCTATCTAATAAATTGTATCTACTTCAATTTATCTACAATCGCTTTGAAAGCTTCTGGATGATTCATTGCTAAATCAGCCAATACTTTACGATTCAAATCGATATTAGCTTTTTTCAAGCTACCGATAAATTGAGAATATGACATTCCATGTTGTCTGGCTCCAGCATTAATACGCTGAATCCAAAGCGCTCTAAAGTCACGCTTTTTGGCTTTTCTATCGCGGTATGCGTAAGCTAAACCTTTTTGAACTTTGTTTTTGGCAACGGTTAGTACGTTTTTGCCACGGCCGAAAAATCCTTTTGCGGCCTTTAATACTCGTTTTCTACGAGCTCGCGATGCGACGTGGTTTACTGATCTTGGCATTTTTTTGTCTTTTTGAACACTGGTGGCATTAATTGCACTTATTGAACCAGGGATCTGGTGAAACGATTGAACCTAAATAATTGATTTTTAAAGCATTTCTCTGATACGAGCGTCGTCAGTAGAATGCACATTCGTCATCTTTGTAAGATTACGCTTTCTCTTAGTCGACTTCTTGGTTAAGATGTGACTTTTGTAAGCATGCTTCCTTCTGATTTTACCAGTACCTGATAGCTTAAACCTTTTTTTAGCTCCAGACTTGGTTTTCATCTTTGGCATTTGTCGTTGGTTTATAAATGAATAAAAATTAATTCTACTTTTTAGTTGCCGGTTTTGGTGCTAAGAATAAAAACATTCTTTTGCCTTCCATTTTTGGTAACTGTTCCACTTTCGCGTAATCTTCAAGTGCTTGAGCAAACCTTAATAATAAGTGTTCACCTCTATCCTTGAAAACAATTGATCTACCCACAAAGTGAACATATGCTTTCACTTTTGCCCCACTTTTAAGGAAATTGATGGCGTACTTCACTTTGAAATCAAAATCGTGATCATCCGTATTCGGCCCAAAACGTACTTCTTTCAGTACAGTCTTAGCCGCGTTGGCTTTGATCTCTTTTTGCTTTTTCTTTTGTTCGTACTTGAATTTCGAATAATCGGTGATTTTACAAACTGGCGGAACAGCTTTACCTGAAATTTCTACCAGATCAAGATTTTGCTCTTGAGCCATTTTCAATGCTTCGCGGATTGGATAAACTCCAACCTCTACATTTTCACCAACTACACGGACTTCTCTTGCCGTAATTTTTTCGTTGACTCTGTAAGGTTCTTCAGCCCTTACTCTCGGAGTGTACTTTTTTCTTCCTTTAATAGTGATTCAAATTTTGATTAAGGCTGCAAATATCCGAAATATTTTTCCTAAAAAAAACATTTCGAAGATGTTAGCCACAAATTATAAATATTCAGCTGCAATTTTTGTCTCATTTGAGAAGATTTCCAGGAATTCAGCTACTGCCATACTGCCCAAATCTCCCTCTCCATGGCGTCTTACAGAGATTTTTCCTTCATTCATTTCCTTCTCTCCTACTATTACCATAAATGGGATCTTTGCAACTTCGGCATCTCTGATTTTTCTTCCAATCTTCTCATCTCTATTATCAAGATAGCCTCTTACGTCTCCCATTTGCAATTCCTTTTCAATTTGCTCTGCATAAGGAAGGAATTTTTCAGAAATAGGAAGAATAGCCACCTGCTCAGGCGAAAGCCAAAGCGGGAGGTTTCCAGCGCAATGTTCAAGCAATACTGCTACAAACCTCTCAAGCGAACCAAATGGCGCTCTGTGGATCATTACCGGTCTATGTTTCTGATTATCAGCCCCAATATATTCCAACTGAAAACGCTCAGGTAATTGATAATCTACCTGTATTGTACCCAGTTGCCAGCTTCTACCCAAAGCATCGCGAACCATAAAATCTAACTTAGGGCCATAAAATGCCGCCTCACCAAGTTCTGTTTTGGTTTCTAAGCCTTTTTCTGCAGCTGCTTCTATTATGGCAGTTTCAGCTTTTTCCCATGCTTCATCTCCACCAATATATTTTGTTTTATTTTCAGGGTCTCTCAGCGAGATTTGAGCTGTATAGTTTTCAAAACCTAAAGCTTTGAAAACGTACAATACAAGATCAATTACTTTGATAAACTCCGTTTTCACCTGATCTGGGCGACAGAAAATATGCGCATCATCTTGCGTAAATCCTCTTACTCTCGTCAAACCATGCAACTCACCACTTTGCTCGTAGCGATACACAGTGCCAAACTCAGCTAAGCGAACCGGCAATTCCTTGTAAGATCTCGGCTTGTATTTATATATTTCACAGTGATGTGGGCAGTTCATCGGCTTCAGCATAAATTCCTCGCCTTCATTGGGAGTTTTTATAGACTGAAATGAATCCGCACCATATTTCTCATAATGTCCACTAGTGATATACAATTCCTTACTTCCAATATGCGGAGTAACTACCGGCTGGTATCCAGCTTTCATTTGTGCCTTGCGCATAAAGTTCTCCAAGCGCTCCCTCAATAGTGCTCCTTTTGGCAACCAAAGTGGTAAGCCCTGCCCTACTTTTTCAGAGAAAGTGAATAGCTCAAGTTCTTTACCAAGCTTACGATGATCACGTTTTTTGGCTTCTTCTATATGCTTTAAATAATCTGCAAGCTCTTGTTGCTTAGGAAAAGTAACACCATATATACGAGTGAGCATTTTGTTTTTCTCATCCCCTCTCCAATATGCTCCTGCAATATTGGTAAGCTTCACAGCTTTAATTAGGCCAGTATTTGGAATATGCCCACCTCTACACAAATCAGTAAAATTACCTTGTGTGCAGAAAGTGATTTTTCCATCTTCTAAACCATCTATCAATTCTAATTTATATGGATCACCTTTTTCTTGGTAATAAGCTAATGCATCCTTTTTAGATATTTTTCTCAAGACAAATTCATTTTTCTGTCTTGCCAACTCAATCATTTTCTCCTCGATTTTAGGAAGATCCTCAGCTGAAATCTCTTTATCACCAAAATCAATATCGTAATAAAAACCTGTTTCGATAGATGGGCCAATACCAAGCTTGATGCCTGGGTATAACGCTTCTAATGCTTCAGCTAACAAGTGAGCCGATGAGTGCCAAAATGCAGATTTCCCTTCTTGATCTTTCCAAGTGAGTATTTTTACTTCTGCATCTTCTTCGATTGGACGCGTGAGTTCAAAGGTATTTCCATTTACCAATACGGCTAATGAATTTCTGTATAAACCCTCGCTAATCCCCTTGGCTATGTCGCCTCCGGTTACGCCGCTATCGAATACTTTTACACTACCATCAGGCAGTTTTATATTTACTTGCTCACTCATATTTCGTCAGAAATCTTATTTAAAATGCAAATATGCAATAATAGGCTGAAAATGGAGAATAATAAAGCTTCAAATCTGAGATTTAAATTCATTCGAATTTAGGAAATGGATCTATTCAATTTCCAAAACCGGATAGCCCAATTTGAATCTAATTACATTGTAAAATGCTTTAACTCTTGCTAAAACCTCCCGCGCATGCACCTTCATACTTCTATTAAAAGGTGGCGATTTTGCTTCGAATAGTTTCACATTTAATCCCAATTGACGTGCTACATAAGAAGTTCGGTAGGCATGAAAACGTTGGGTAATTACAATGAATTGAGGCTGATTTGTTTGAATATACGCTCTTTCTAAAGATAAAATAGTACTGAGGCCTTCGGGATCAAGAATAAGAACCGAATCAGGAATTGCTAGATCATTCAAAGCCTTTTTCATATCGCCAGGCTCATTATAATACTTTTCGCGATTGTCTCCGGATAGTATCAGTTTTTTTACTTTGCCGGCTTGGTAAAGGCGGGAGGCAGCATTGATTCGCTCATAAAAAAATGGATTAGGATCACCACCTATTACTTTGCTACTCGTACCTAATATGATTCCATATTCTACCGGTTCTAGCTGGCTAATTTCCGACTCAATCTCATCGTATTCGCTTACAACTACATATATATTAATAAAGACCACCGCAATTGCGACGAACATTATTGACCAAAATACGAATCCTATAAGTTGTTTAAATTTCAAGCTGATTGAGTTGCTTTAGCATATATGCGAAGTGAATTTCAGGCTTATTTATGACTTTCCAATACCAATCTAATTTTATTGCCAATTCCTCTGTTTCTTTCAAACGCCAATCTATTTCAGATTCGTGCAATCGGCTAACCAAATTGTGTAAACAAATTGCCACACTTACAGAAATATTGAGACTTTCAGTAAATCCGTACATCGGAACTTTGACTAATGCATCTGCTTGCTCTTTAGCCATTTCGCTTATGCCATCCTTTTCTGTTCCAAACATCAACGCAATCGGTTTGCTAATATCCACATCGCTGATTAGGGTTGAGCCCTCTTCTGGCGATGTCATCAATAGCTGATATCCTTTTTGCTTTAGTTGAGTGAGGCAGGCTTGGGTATTTTGCGCTTCTTTATCATTGTAGCGATTTACATTTACCCATTTATAAGATCCCTTTGCAATGCCCCTTCGAACATCAAACAAACCTCCACGCTCGATTACATGAACATCTTGAATGCCAAAACACTCGCAGCTGCGAACAACGGCATTTGCATTGTGATACTTTTTGATATCCTCTACTACTACAGTGATGTGCTTGGTTCTATTGCCCAGTACTTTATCAATTAGTACACGTCTCTTATCCGTTACAAATTCTCCAAAGTGATTGATAATCTGTCTTTGCTTTTCAATTTCTAATTCTCCAAAAAGCTGAGCGAACTCTTCCATTTTTAAAACAATCCAAGTTGATCATCTTTATCTGATGACAACGTAATTTGAGAACCTACATCAAACTTATCTTGAGATTTTTCATCCTTTTTGCCTCCATCTTCTTGGTCATTTTCCTTTTTGGATGATAGTAGTTTTATCTTTTTGATTTTATCGTATTGAAGTCTATTGCCTATTGCCTTCCATCCTTTCATATCGATGAGCAAATCCAAATCAATTATTTTGACTTCGTTCTTACCATTTTCAGTATAGGTGATTTCAATTTGTGCATCTGGTTCGATGGTAGCTAATGACAAATAAGAAGCTCGATGATCGCTGATAAAGTTAAATTTCTTATCTGTAGTACTTGTTTCTATTTGGAAACGCTTCACAAAGTAGGATTTAGAAGCTCCATCAAAGTAAACAGCTCCTATTGTTGATTTAGGGTCGAATTTGTTAATAAATATAACCTCTTCAGCTTCGTATCTATTGGTCAATTCATAATTGGTCAATTCGTAATTTCCTTTTTTGTCAACTACTAAGATCAGATCATCCCCTTGGTAATTACCAATATGCTTCCCACGATTATCTTTATTTAATCGTCCAGTGACGTCGTCATACCAAATATCTAAGCCACCTAATGTAGATGCGCCTTCATATTTCAATGTGATTTTACGGACTGGATATCTGGTAAGGATATTTCCTCCCGCTCCTCTTCCTTTAATTTCGAGGCTTGCAAAGTCAAATTCAAATACTTTGACTCTGGCTTTAGCACCAGCTGTAAGATTTACTGTAATCACTTCTGCTTCGCCATTTGCATTTGCCGTGAAATAAGTGGTTTTCGAGTTTTTGGTTCCTTTGGTCAAATCATACTCCTTGTCACGAGTGATGCCAAGCACTTGGAATCTCTTTACCATTGTGCGGCCACTCGCTCCATCCAGATAGGCCATATTGTAAACCATCCGGTCGTCACTCTTATTAAAGACGCCCGCCCAAATGATATCCTTACCTACGAATACTTTCTCTTGGATCCGTGAAACTTGGAATTTACCATCTCTGCGGAATACAATGATGTCATCCATATCGGAACAGTCGCAGATAAACTCATCCTTTTTCAATCCATAGCCGATAAAACCTTCGACTCTATTAATATATAATTTGGCGTTGTTGGCGGCTACTATATTGGCAGCAATCGTATCAAATTCGCGAATTTCAGTTTTGCGCTCTTTGCCTTTGCCATATTTGGTCAATATGTTTTGGTAGTAAGCAATAGAATAATCAATAAGGTTATTAAGATTATGCTCAACCTCTTTCAGCTCTTCTTCCAATTTGCGCATCAATTCATCCGCTTTGAAAGCATCGAATTTCGAAATACGCTTAATTTTAATCTCCGTCAGTCTTACAATGTCTTCAGTAACAATTTCTCTATAGAAATCAGCTTTGTAAGGCTCTAAGCCTGCATCAATGGTTTTAATGACTGCATCCCATGTTTCGCACTCTTCTATATCGCGGTAGATTCTATTTTCGATAAAGATTTTTTCGAGAGATGAGAAAAGTAGCTTCTCAAGCAATTCGGCTTTGCGGATTTCTAGCTCGCGCTTTAGCAAATCAACCGTCTGATAAGTGTTGATTCTTAGAATCTCGTTTACACTCATAAACATTGGCTTGTCATCCACGATTACGCAAGCATTTGGTGAAATACTCACTTCACAATCGGTAAAAGCATACAATGCATCTATAGTAATATCCGGAGAAACACCTGGTGCTAATGACACCAAAATTTCGACATCCTTTGCAGTATTATCGACTACTTTCTTGATTTTAATTTTGCCTTTATCATTCGCTTTAATGATAGATTCAATCAGTCCAGTTGTCGTCGTTCCAAAAGGTATATCCTTAACAATAAGGGTTTTTTTATCATATTCTTCAATCTTAGCTCGAACTCTTACCCTCCCGCCTCTTCGGCCTTCGTTATAATCAGAAAAGTCGGCTAATCCGCCGGTTTGGAAATCTGGGAAGATATTAATTTTCTTATTTTTCAGAATATCAATAGAAGCCTGGCAAAGCTCTATAAAGTTATGTGGTAAAAGGCGGGTGGATAAACCAACTGCTATGCCTTCTACACCTAATGCCAGCAATAAAGGGAACTTTACGGGTAACGTAACTGGCTCTCTTTTTCTACCATCATATGAAAGCTGCCAATTGGTAGTTTGCTGATTGAATACCACCTCCAGAGCAAATTTGGAAAGCCTAGACTCAATATATCTTGGTGCAGCAGCTCGATCTCCAGTTCTTATATCACCCCAGTTACCTTGCGTATCCAATAGCAAATCCTTTTGACCAATATTCACCATAGCGTCGCCAATGGACGCATCACCGTGAGGGTGATATTGCATCGTTTGACCAATGATATTGGCAACCTTATTGAATCTGCCATCATCCATTTCCTTCATTGCGTGAAGGATTCTACGCTGCACAGGTTTCAGTCCATCTTCAATTGCCGGAACAGCTCGCTCAAGAATCACATAAGAAGCGTAATCCAAAAACCAGTTTTCGTACATTCCACTAATGGCAATCGGATTTTTGATGCCATCCTCTTCCTTATGAGCTCCTCCGCTAAGATTATCTGTATTTTCTATTTCGCTCATGCTACAGCTTCTTCTTTTTCTTCTTCAATTTTACCTTCAACCAAATCCTTCTCAATTCGCAGATTATCAATGATAAACTCCTGTCTAGTAGGTGAATTTTTACCCATGTAGAAATCCAATATATGCTGAATTTTGGTTTCCTTCTTGATTATCACTGGCTCCAATCGGATATCTTCACCAATAAAAGTCCCAAACTCTTCAGGTGAGATTTCGCCCAAACCTTTGAATCGAGTAATTTCTGGCTTCACTCCCAACTTCTGAATAGCTCGCTGACGCTCTTCATCTGTGTAGCAATAGATTGTTTCCTTTTTGTTTCGAACTCTAAACAGTGGTGTATCAAGAATATATAAATGGCCATTTCTCACTAAGTCAGGAAAGAATTGCAAGAAAAAGGTCATCAACAAAAGTCGAATGTGCATTCCATCAACATCCGCATCGGTGGCTACTACTATCTTTCTATATCTCAATCCTTCAAGACCATCTTCGATATTTAGCGCATGTTGGAGTAAATTGAATTCCTCATTTTCATACACAATCTTCTTAGTGAGGCCATAACAGTTTAGCGGCTTTCCGCGCAAACTAAAAACTGCCTGAGTTTGCACATCTCTTGATTTAGTGATGGAACCAGATGCAGAATCACCCTCGGTAATGAAAAGCATTGTGTTCTCTGCTTCATCTTTTGGATCACCAAAATGAACTCTACAATCTCTCAATTTCTTGTTATGCAAGTTTGCCTTTTTGGCTCTTTCATTAGCCAGCTTTTTAATTCCAGCTATTTCTTTACGCTCACGTTCCGATTGAAGAATTCGCTTTAATAGTGCCTCTGCAACATCTTGGTGTTTATGCAGGTAATCATCCAACTCCTTTTTGATAAAGTCATTGATGAAGGTCCTAACAGTTGGACTATCTGGACCCATATTTTGGGAACCAAGCTTTGTTTTAGTTTGGGATTCAAAAACGGGATCTTGAACTCGTACAGATATAGAAGCTACAATTGAACCTCGAATATCTGATGCATCAAAATCCTTTTTGTAAAAGTCGCGAATTACTCTAACTACACTTTCTCTAAATGCCGCAAGGTGCGTTCCTCCCTGAGTAGTAAACTGTCCATTTACAAATGAGTAGTACTCTTCTCCGTATTGGTTACTATGCGTCATAGCAAGTTCAATATCCTCTCCTTTCAGGTGGATAATTGGATAGCGGAGATTCTCTTCATCTGTTTTTCTTGAAAGTAAATCCAAGAGGCCATTTTCAGAATGATACTTTTTACCATTGAAAATGATTGTTAAGCCCGCATTTAAGTAAGCGTAATTCCAAAGCTGGTTTTCAAGGAATTCCGGTATGTATTTATAATTTTTGAAAATGCTAGCATCCGGCTCAAAAGCTATCAGCGTACCATTTTTTTCTTTACTTTCAGTTTCAGGAAAATCTTGAGCAAGCTCCCCCTTATTAAATTCTGCAAGCTTCGTTTTTCCTTCTCTGTAGGATTGCACTTTGAAATATGAACTCAGCGCATTCACAGCCTTGGTACCTACACCATTTAGACCAACAGATTTTTGAAATGCTTTAGAGTCGTATTTACCCCCAGTATTGATTTTGGATACACAGTCAATCACTTTTCCCAAAGGTATCCCACGTCCGAAATCCCTTACCTCTACTCGATGATCTGTAACTTTGATTTCGATGGTTTTACCATGACCCATCACATGCTCATCTATCGAGTTATCGATAATTTCTTTCACTAATACATATATCCCATCATCGTAAGCAGAGCCATCGCCAAGCTTACCTATATACATCCCGGGACGCAGTCTTATATGCTCTTTCCAGTCTAATGACCGGATACTATCTTCATCGTAAGTTACCGCAGTTTCTTTATTTGTTGCCATATCTAAAAATCCTCAAAAAGCTAAAATAGTAAGTAAAATTGAATTAGGCCTAAGTAGATTTTAGCCTAATATTAACCTTTTGAAAGCAGCTAAAAAATCAATTGGTCTTTTTACTCATTAACAAAACAGGTAAATAAAAGAACCACAATAGAATAAGGATTGGTCCGACAAAAATCATTACATCATAATTATCAGACTTCATTTCCTCGGCGCTATTTGTAAAACCCACATAAAAAACGATAAGAACGAAAAAGGTATTCAGCCAACCTGCCAATCCATGAAGCCAAGCTGGAATAATTCGTAAGTTAATGGGCGAGCCAGAAGTTAACCGTAGCTTATTATCGTAGTTTTTTATTAGTACAATAAATATCAGGTTGATCAAAATACATGTAATTAAAGCTGTGAAAAAGAATGTGCTTTTGGACATTACAGCTGGCACTAAACCGAAAAATGCCCCTTCACCCCAAACAATATCGCCTGGAATAGCGGCATAAGAGTAAATAAGTGAGGCAAGAAAAATAACAAGAGTAATAATGCGAAAGGAATTTGCAAATCGAAGCATTCTATTGATTAAAATTAATAATGTGGCAATTTAGAAAATTGAAGTTCAAAACTCGTCATTTCTCATCTAACAAATCCATAATTTATGAGTTTGAAATTGATTGTAAGTAAGAAAAACTCGAGCAATTTATTTTTAGAAATTCCTTTGTAAATGATTGTTTGTACTTTTGAGGATAGTTAATTGATATGCAAAAAATATTCGCCTTCATTTTCATCACTTTGATTATCACTGCTTGCTCTTCTACTCCAAGTATCGATGGCTTTGATTCTGAAAAATGGAAAAATGACCCTAATGGATGTGAAAATCAGCGGGAGGAATATTATGAGCTTCTCTCCTCTCAAAAAGATATACTCCTTTCGCTTGATTATGACTCGGTTATTGAGCTTTTTGGCAAACCCGATGAAAGAGATTTGTATGAACGTGGCCAATGGTTCTATTACTACTATTTCAATCCGGGACCAGCATGCAATGCAAGCATATCAAGAGATGAAGTCCCAAGGATGATTTTACGCTTCTCTGCTCAAGGCGACGTGACTGAAGTTACTTTCAGAAAGTAAGCCCTCCTGCCTTTACCATATTTCAATTTGGTAGAATAATCTTTTGAAGATAAATATTTTGAATTACTAAAAATAATGCATAAATTATTCTGTATTTCAAATATTTATCAAAATAAATCTATTATGAAAATTCATCCTAATGAATTGGTGCTTTTGTATCATGCAGAAACTCCAACTGGAAAGCAAACAAGAGCTATGGCACAAACTCTTTCCTCAAATGTAAATGAGTTTCATTACGATAAAGTGCGATTTACAACTACAATTTGGCGCTCGCTTTTGGACAAGCTCGCGCTAAGGCCGAAAGATTTATTAAATAGAGCTCATCCAGATTATCAATCAAAAATTAAGGGAAAAAACCTTGATGATGAAGGATGGTTGAATGTAATAATGCAACATCCATATCTCATAAAAGCGCCAATTGCTATAACTACCAAAAAGGCGATTTTATGTATTAAGCCAAACGATATTTTGAAAATAGGCTAAATCAATTTTTATAAAGCTCACAAAAGCCATCCAAATTGGGTGGCTTTTTTTGTGCTTTTCAAATGCTCAATTTCTTACATCTATTTATCACCATTCAAACCCATTCACTTGTCAGCCAAACTAAAGGGTTTACTTTTGTATTGTATCTTGTAAAATCAAATTGTAACACTCAAAATAAGTATAATGAAGAATATCGTTGTAATTGGTTCTGGCACAATGGGTAATGGAATTGCTCACGTATTTGCGCAAAATGGACATAAAGTGGCATTAGTTGATATATCGGCAGATGCATTAGGCAAGGCCATAAAAACCATTGAGAAGAACTTAGACAGACAAGTAAGTAAAGGCAGTATTGCAGAAGAAGTAAAAACAAACACGCTAGCCAATATTACCACTTTCACAAGTCTGAAAGATGGTGTTCAAGATGCAGATTTGGTAGTTGAAGCTGCAACTGAACAAGTTGAAATTAAGCTGAACATCTTCAAGGAGTTGGATAAATTGTGTCCTGAAAAAACGATTTTGGCTTCGAATACTTCATCCATCTCTATCACCAAAATTGCTGCGGTTACCTCCCGCCCATCCAAGGTTATTGGGATGCACTTTATGAACCCGGTGCCTATTATGAAATTGGTAGAAATTATCAATGGCTATTCTACTGATCCTGCCGTGACCAAGGAAATCATGGAAATTTCTAAAGGCTTAGGAAAAATCCCAACCGAGGTAAATGATTATCCTGGTTTCGTAGCTAATAGAATTTTAATGCCCATGATCAATGAAGCGATCATTTCGCTTTTCGAAGGTGTAGCTGGCGTCGAAGAAATTGATACTGTAATGAAACTTGGAATGGCTCACCCAATGGGACCATTACAATTAGCTGACTTCATTGGCCTAGATGTTTGTCTTAGCATTTTGAGAGTATTGCACGAAGGTTTGGGCAATCCAAAATATGCACCATGTCCGCTACTTGTAAATATGGTTGAGGCTGGCCATAAAGGAGTAAAATCAGGCAGTGGATTCTATTCGTGGGATCATGGCACCAAGGATTTGATCGTGGCTCCTAGATTTAGAAAAGCTTAAGAAAATTAGAAATAGATTAAGGAGATAGCCGGACAATTTGTTCGGCTATTTGTTTTTCTGATTACTGGCAATTGCGCGAGCTACAGTATCAGCACCCGTCCAAGCATTTTGGAAATTGAATCCTCCTGTAATGCCATCAACATCCAATACTTCACCAGCGAAAAACAGCCCTGGTTTGCTTTTACTTTCTAGTCGATCGGTATCAATACTATCTAGACTAATTCCACCACAAGTCACAAATTCTTCTTTGAAAGTGGTTTTACCATTAACTGAAAGTCTAAACCTTATCAAGCTCTCAATCAGTAAATTAAAATCACGCTTACTTAAGTCATTATAAGCCTTCTCTGCAATGCCTATCTCACCAACAAGCACTTCCCAAAGTCTAGATGGAATATCGAATAATGGATAATTACCAACTTTTCGTTTTGGGTTTTTGAGTTTGTATTGAGCCAAATGATCTCTTGTAGTTTCCTCGGTATAGCTGGCATTCCATTGAACCAAAATGGTAAATTGATAATTCATTTCACCCAATTGCCTCGCTCCCCAAGCCGATAATCGCAGGACTGCAGGACCACTTAAGCCCCAATGTGTAATCAACAAAGGCCCTGATTCTTCTAGCTTTACACCTTCTACTTTCACTTTAGCATTGAGCAAAGCAACTCCACTCAGTGGCTTGAAAATACTCTTTGGGATATTGAATGTGAAAAGGGATGGAATGGGTGGAGAAATAGTATGGCCTAGATCCTTTAGCCAATTGAAACCCTCTAACTTGGGGCTACCTCCGGTAGCTACAACTACATATTTTGCAGTTAATTGGGATTCATCAAGATCAAGAATAAATCCGCTTTCAATTGGCTTTAATTGCTTTACTGGGCATTGCAACCAAACTTTGATTCCAAGACTATCAACACGATCCATTAGGCAATTTACAATAGAGCTCGAACTATTAGAAATTGGAAAAACTCTACCATCGTCTTCAACTTTTAGTGCTACTCCATTTTTCTCGAACCAATTCCAAGTGTCTTCTGCTGAGAAATGCGGTAGCAATTTTTTCATCAATTTGGCACCACGAGGATAGCGGGAGGAAAAGGCTGAAATACCTAAGGCTGGATTGTGTGTAACATTACACCTCCCGCCTCCGGAAACAGTTACTTTGCTCAGGAGCTTACTGCTTTTTTCTAATAAGAGAACATTAAGCTTTGGCTGTAATTCTTTAATTCGAATAGCTGAGAAAAAGCCCGCAGCTCCTCCTCCAATTACTATTACATCAAATGATTCTGAATTTGAAGCCAAATTTTGCCTAATCTATTTAAATAACTAATTATAAATACTTTAAATTAATTACAGTATCTCGAAATAAGCTCCTTTGCCTCTTCTTCACCCAAATTATCAGCAGTTCTAAAATCCTGACAGGCATTTCGAGTTTGCTTAAGTACAATGCGTGCAGTTCCTCTATATAAATAGGCTTCAGCTAAATTTTTATTGATGGCAATTGCCGAAGTATACGATTCAATTGCATCCTTTATTTTCCCTCGACGATGCAATGCTTGACCTAAAAAAAAGTGACCTTGAGCATTGTCTTGATTTATTTCAACCACCTGTTCGAAATAGTATTGACCCGAACTCCAATCGTCTTTTCTGCTGTAGTATTGGCCAACACTCAATAGCGCATTCAAGTTTTTAGGATCCAACTTTAATACTGTTTCATAATCGTCAAGCGCTTTTTCATACTGTTCTAAAGCCTCGTAGGTTCTCCCTCTATTGTAAATGGTCTTGATATTATTCGGTTTTAAAGCCAAATATTCATCGTAGGATGCTAGCGCTCCTTCAAAATCGCCTTGTGCATATAGTTGGTCTCCATCATTAGATCGTTCGTCCTGACAAGAAACCAATAGTATTGAAAATAAAAATGCTAAAGAAAGTAATCTCATGAAATAAATATTGTGTATCAAAAGCAAAAAATGGCTTAGGTTGAACCAAATAGAGTATTTGAATGAAATTCAATCCACTCCAGAGAAATCAACCTAAGCCAAAATTAACAAGTATTATGCCCTTTTAATTAAACTGAAACATTGTTTTCTCTTAATGCTTCATTCAAGGAGGTTTTCTTATCTGTACTTTCCTTACGTTTACCTATTATCAATGCACAGGGCACATTGTAAGTACCTGCTGCAAATTGTTTTGGAATTGAACCTGGAATTACCACAGACCTATCTGGGACATATCCTTTATATTCCTTTGGCTCAGAGCCTGAAACATCAATAATCCTTGAGCTTCCAGTTAATACCACATTTGCGCCAAGTACGGCTTCTTTTCCAATCCTTACGCCTTCTACAACGATACATCTCGAGCCAATGAACGCATTGTCCTCAATAATCACTGGAGCGGCTTGTACGGGCTCTAAAACGCCTCCAATACCTACTCCACCACTTAAGTGGACATTCTTGCCAATTTGTGCGCATGATCCCACAGTTGCCCAGGTATCTACCATCGTACCAGAGTCCACATAAGCACCGATATTCACATAAGAAGGCATCATTACCACGCCAGAATTCAGAAATGCGCCATATCTAGCCACTGCATTTGGAACCACTCTAACGCCTAACTTATCATAACCAGATTTAAGGCGAATTTTGTCATGATATTCGAAAGGTCCACATTCGATGATTTGCATTTTCTGTAAAGGAAAATAAAGGATCACAGCCTTTTTCACCCATTCATTCACCTTCCACTCATTATTCTCTATAGGTTCAGCCACGCGCAATCTACCTAAATCCAATTCTTCAATTATTGTCTTCACAGCAATTTGCACTTCCTTATCATGAAGCTTATCACGGTCATCCCAAGCTGCTTCAATTATGTCTCTTAAATCTCTATTTTCTTTGTTCATCTATTTGTGTTTACTTTAAAATCGTAAATTTATTTGATCAAAAAATCTGCTATTGAAGCATTGCATAGTAATTGGAGCTACACTTAAACCCTTAAATGACGCTCGTCATTTTCATAAAATTGCTCTTTCGCTCGGCCAAACAAGTAAATATGATCTTAATATCATAGGCCGAGACACAAAAAATATTCAGCCGGCAAATAATATTACATTTCACCCTATTATTGGACTTGGAGTAAGCAATTTTACTAGGATTCTCGCACCTCTAAAATACCTGCGCAAAACTTGGCAGATAAAACCAGATTTACAAATAATTTGTAGCTGGGAATTACTTCCAGCTGCAGGAATTTTCAAACTCTTAAAAGGTGGAAAACTGGTTTATGATATTCAAGAAAATTATATCAATAACATCCGCTACTTGGGTAAAGAATCATGGATAGTCAAAAAGCTCAAAATACTAATAATCAACTATTTTCAGAAAATTACTTGGTCTTCTATAGATTCGTTTCTATTAGCTGAGCAATCATATGAATCAGAATTCAAGCTTAAAAACAGGAACTATAAAATACTGGAAAACAAATCATTACAAATACTCAAAGAAAGTACACATTCAAATAAGCTAAATTTTATCTTTTCAGGCACTATTGGTGAAGCTCAAGGGATTTGGGATGTAATTCAATGGGCAGAAAAAGCGCATCAAATTGATCAAAGCATCCAATTAACAATTGTTGGCCATTGCCCGTCTCTTGCCACATATAAAGCCCTTTTAGAAAAAGCGGGAGGAAAAAAATTCATTTCACTTCAAATTGAAACAGAGCCAGTCGCATACAATTCCATTCTAAATAACATCACTAAAGCTGACTTTGGGGTAATAGCCTATCCTCCAAACCGAGCAAATCAAGACAAATTTCCAAGCAAACTATACGAGTATTTAGCCACTCAATTGCCGGTATTTCTCCTTCATTCAAATGCAAGCTGGGAAGCAATTATAGACCAATATGAGGGTGGAATTTCTAGTAGAACTTACCCAAGTATTGCCAATCAAATTCAGGCTTTTAAGAGTCGAAAATTCTACCAAATATCAGCAGATTACTCTGAACTATTGTGGGAATCAAACGAAGCAAAATTGCTTGATTCTATAGCTAAGTTATTGGATAAATAATCCGCCAACCTCCCGCTGTTTTCTATACAACTAAGCCATAAAGCTGGGCCAATATTCAATTCCAAGTTGATTGAAATCAACCAAGTGATAAATTCAATTTGCTTAAATTATTTCATCTAAACTTATTTTTAGTCTTATCTAAACCATCGAATTTTAAGCCTAAATGCACTTTTTTAGTGTTTTTAGGTTTGTTTAAAAATTATTTTTAGATTTGTCTAATAATCAGTAAAAATGACAGAAATTTTCACCCTTTCCGAAGAGAATTACTTAAAAGCTATCTATCACCTATCTACAGAGGAGGAGGAATCTGTGAGCACCAATGCGCTTGCGGAGCGATTAGAAACGACCGCAGCCAGCGTGAGTGATATGCTAAAAAAACTTGCAAAGAAAGAGCTAATCGAATACAAGAAATATCAAGGAGTGAACATCTCAGAAAAAGGCAAAAGAGTCGCTCTTCAGATAATTCGAAAGCATCGACTTTGGGAAGTTTTTTTGGTCGAGAAGTTGAGCTTTAATTGGGACGAAGTACATGAGATTGCCGAACAATTAGAACACATCGACTCTCCTACTTTGGTGAAAAGATTAGATGAGTTTTTAGGCTATCCAAAGTTCGACCCACATGGTGATCCGATTCCCGATGAGAGTGGAGAATTTCAATCGATGCCTCAAATGGCATTATCAGAAATGGAACCGAACCAGAGCGGACTTTTAGTTGGTGTAAGAGATACAAATTCGCTTTTCCTTCGACACCTTGATAAAATTGGTGCCTACATTGGAGCCAAGGTAAAAGTGCTGGAAAAGGTCGAATTTGATGGCTCCGTTGAAATCCTTCTCGAAGACAAAAAGACACTATTTATTTCTAAAGAAGTTGCCACAAATTTGTTAATCACTAAACGATGAAGCTAAATTTCAAAGTATCCATTTTGTTTTTATTGCTTCCTTTTTTTGTGATTGTAAGCTCATGCAATAGCGATAAGACTACTAAAGTAGACGGAAAGCCATTAATCGTTTGCACTACAGGAATGCTTGGAGATGCATTACAAAATTTACTTGGCGATCAGGCTACAATTGTATCGCTAATGGGACCTGGGGTAGATCCACACTTATACAAAGCAACTCAAGGAGATTTGGCAAAACTTCAAGATGCAGATTTGATTATCTATAATGGCTTGTACCTAGAAGGCAAAATGGCCGAAGTGATGCAAAAACTTGCACGACAAAAAACCATAATTGCTGCAGCCGAATTACTCCCTGATGATAAAATCAGATATACTGTAGATAATGTTACCGATCCACATATTTGGTTCGATGTAGCATTATGGGCGGATATGATTCAATTGCTAATTCCAGCGCTTGAAGGAACTAACTTATTCCAGGCTGAAGCCTTGAGGCAAAATGGAGATCGATTTATTCAAGAGTTGAGAGAACTTGATAAGTGGACAGCTACTGAAATCAATACAATACCCTCCGACAAAAGGGTATTGGTAACTGCACATGATGCATTCCAGTATTTTGGACTTGCGTACAATATCGAAGTATATGGTTTACAAGGATTGTCTACTCTTTCAGAATTCGGTTTGCGAGATGTATCGGACTTAGTTTCATTCTTAGTAGAAAGACAAATTTCGTCCATTTATGTAGAAAGCTCAGTTTCGGATAAAGCCATAAATGCCGTGGTAGAAGGTTGTAAAGCTGAAGGCCATGATGTGAAAATTGGAGGTAGCTTATTCTCCGACGCCATGGGCGAAGCTGGAACTGAAAAAGGAACCTATATTGGAATGGTAAAGCATAATGTAAGCATAATCGTAGCTGGACTTGGAGGGCAAAATGAGCAATAAGGAACCTGCTTTAGTTGTAAGAGATTTAACTGCTGGCTATCAAAAGAAGCCTGTTTTGTGGAGCATTTATTTGGAAGTTCCTCAGGGAGCTTTGGCTTGTATTGTTGGTCCAAATGGAGCTGGAAAGTCCACCTTTATCAAAACGATGATGGATTTGATTCCGGCTACAGCAGGAGACGTGAAGATATTTGGAAAACCATTGGCAGAGGTTCGAAACAGAATTAGCTATGTACCACAGCGCGAAAGTGTAGATTGGGATTTTCCTGCTTCAGCTTATGATGTGGTACTTATGGGAAGGTATGGGAAATTAGGGCTTTTCAAAAGAGCTGGAAAAGAAGATAAGCGAATTGCCATGGAGGCTTTGGAAAAAGTAGGGATGGAAAGTTTTGCCTCCCGACAAATTAGTCAGTTGTCTGGCGGCCAACAGCAAAGAGTATTTTTAGCCCGAGCCTTAGCGCAAGAAGCGGATTTATATTTTCTTGACGAACCATTTGCGGGTGTAGATGCATCTACCGAAAAGGCAATAATAGATTTGCTTAGAGATATGTCGCAGGAGGGCAAAACCATTATAGCAGTGCACCATGATTTGCAATCTGCTCCCTCCTATTTTGATTATTCTATTTTACTCAATTTGCGGCTAATTGCAGCTGGCCCAACTGAAACAGTCTTTACAGACAAAAATCTGCAAGACACTTATGGTGGGAAATTGACGCTTTTAACTGAAGTAGGTGATTTGATGAAGAATAAGCGATTCCCTGAGCGAGAGAAATAATGGAAACATTCTGGGACTTTTTCAGCTTTAGCAATGCCAATGTGCGGTACGTAACCTTCGGTGCCATATTGGTAACCTCTTCGGCTGCAATTGTTGGTTGCTTTACTTTTCTGCGCAAAAAAGCCCTTGTTGGCGATGCTGTAGCCCATTCTGTTTTACCCGGTGTTTGCTTGGGATTTATCCTCTCTGGTGTCAAAGATCCATTATGGATTATCATCGGGGCATTTATTACTGGCTGGCTTTCTCTTTTGCTAATGGATAAGATTATTTCCAAAAGTAGAATCAAGGAAGATTCGGCAATTGCATTCATTCTCTCTACATTTTTCGGTTTAGGAATACTATTATTAACATGGATTCAAAAATCCGGAAATGCAGCACAATCTGGTTTAGATCAATTCCTATTTGGTAAAGCCGCTGCATTAGTCGGAAACGATCTTATCGTATTTTCATTTGTGGCTATTGCACTTATTGTTTTGGTAGTCCTATTCTTCAAAGAATTTCAATTACTTGCTTTCAATAAGGATTTTGCGCAAAGCATGGGATTACCTGTGAAATTCATCGAGTTTATATCCACTTCTATGACGGTTTTGGCAGTGGTGGCCGGTATACAAGCTGTTGGAGTGGTGTTGATGGCTGCCATGCTCATTACTCCTCCAGCGGCCGCTCGCTATTGGACGAATAGTCTAAAGAAAATGCTTGTTCTTGCAGCCATCTTTGGTGGATTTTCTGGTTTAGCTGGAGCCTATATTTCCTATTTAGCGCCTGCAATGCCTACTGGACCTTGGATTGTGGTGGTGGTCAGTTTCATTGCTTTTTTCTCTTTCTTCTTTGCACCAGAAAAAGGAATTATTCCATTGGCTAGATTACAAAAGCGAAATCAGCAGAAAATCACCGATGAGAATATTCTAAAAGGTTTGTACCATTTGCGGGAGGATGAAAAGCATTTAAAGCAAACTTTTACTTTCAGCGAATTATTAGAAAAGCGACCAATGCAAGAAGATCGCTTTCATAAAAGCATTAGAAGGCTTGCTAAGAAAGGATTGATTAAGCTTGATAATCGCTCGCTTGATTTAAGTGATAATGGACTAATCCTCGCAAAACGTGTTGTGAAACTCCACAGGCTTTGGGAACTATACCTATCTGAATTCCTAAACAAAACGCCAGATCAAGTGCATGATGAAGCCGAAACCATTGAGCATTTGATCACCCCTGAACTAGAAAAGCAGCTTGAGGAGAGATTGAATTTCCCTAACAAAGATCCTCATGATGAGGATATTCCATATTAGAAAGAAATAGTTTTACCCATTTTCACAGCAATCTGCTCAGCAACTCTTTCGCCATCCATAGCTGCGGAAACTATTCCTCCCGCATATCCTGCACCTTCGCCACATGGAAATAAACCAGCGATTTGCTGATGCTCCAATGTAATCGGATCTCTAGGAATTCTTACTGGTGAAGAAGTACGACTTTCCACTCCTACAATCACTGCATCATTACTTAAATAACCACGCATTTTCTTACCAAACGATCGAAATCCTTGTCGCAAACTTTCGGCAATAAAATCTGGTAATACCTCCCGCATTTGGACTGATTCCAAACCAGGTTGATAGCTTGTTTCTGGTAACGTACTGGAGAATTTCCCTTCCACAAAATCTACCATTCGCTGTGCCGGAGCTGTTTGTGTTTTCCCTCCCATTGCCCAAGCTTTCTGCTCAACAGCAGCTTGAAACTCCATTGCGGCCAATTCCTTGTATTGTTGGAATTCCTTCAAATGCTCCAATTCTACTGACACCACAATTCCCGAATTAGCAAATTTGGAATCACGACGCGATGGGCTCATTCCATTGACAACCACCTCGCCAGGAGAAGTTGCGGAAGGTACAATAAACCCTCCAGGACACATGCAAAACGAGAAAACGCCATGTTGTGATTTCTTAAGCTTAACTTGATCTACCAAAGAATAACTTGCTGCAGGCAAATATTCACCTCGACTATCGCAATGATATTGGATACTGTCAATTACACTTTGTGGATGCTCGATTCGAACCCCGAGTGCAAAAGGTTTTGCTTCGATATGCACGCCTTTTCTTTGCAGTAATCTGAAAATATCACGAGCTGAATGGCCAGTTGCAAGCAAAACTGCCTTGGTATTGAAGCTAACGCCTCCAGCGATTTTTACTCCGGTAATTTGAGAATTGCTGATAATAAAATCCTCCACTCTACTATCAAAATGGATTTCACCTCCCGCTTCAACTATACTTTCTCTAATTGAGGCAACTACATTTGGTAATTTATTCGTACCAATATGCGGATGCGCATCAACCAAAATCTGATCAGTAGCTCCATGTGCTACAAAAATTTCTAAAATCCGCTTAAGATCTCCACGCTTTTTAGATCGTGTGTAGAGCTTACCATCGGAATAAGTACCTGCACCGCCTTCTCCAAAACAATAATTGGAATCGGAATTTACGATATGCTTTTTATTGATGTCCGCAATATCCCTTCGGCGACTTCTTACATCTTTGCCACGTTCGAGAATGATGGGTTTCAATCCAAGCTCTATCAACCTAAGAGCTGCAAATAAGCCTGCCGGACCTGCACCTACAATAATTACAGGCTGAGAATTTGATACATTGGGATAAGGAAATTTACCAGAAAAAAGTGGCTTTACAGGCTCATTCTCAAATATATCTACTCGAAGTCGAATTTTGACTTTGCGCCCTCGCGCATCAATGGAACGCTTTTGAATTTGATAATTGAAACCTAAATCTAATGGGATTCCGGCTTCTTGCTGTAAGATGAGCTTGAGTAATTCAGGTGTTGCCGCCTCTTGCGGACTTACTGCAATGTCAAGTGTTTTTTGCATAATGTTTTGTGGAGTCTTATCTCCAAATGATTTGCAAATTTGGTCAATTATTTCTGGAAAATGCTTCTTTCGAAAATTGCCTTATGGTTTAGGAATTCCTAATTGCTCCAAAACCCAAGCTTTGCCCCATTCCTCCCGCTCTTTATCATTCCAAAGTTCAGGGAAAAAGATAATTCGTTGGAACATTGGCGGGAGGTATTTTTGCCAATTTGTTCCACCTGTAGCGGCTATATCAACAGGATCTTTTTGCAAGTATTTCACTGCCGATTTGTAATGAGCCAATCGCCAATGAATATTTAGTAAGGAATCTAATTTCCGCAATTCATTTTTAATCTTATCAGCCTCAGCGCTATTTTCATAGTGATTTTGCCATACACGCAGCAAATTATTCGATTTGTGCTTTTCAGTTAATTGAAGAAATGTTTCGCTGTATCTCTCTTCAAAGTGCTTCAGCGTCAACGTCTTTTTACCAGTCGAAAGCTCTGTGGCTCCGCTTTTCCAATAAATTACATCAAGCAATTCTTCTTGGGTTTCATCACCTTTTAATTGAGCTCTGTCCTCTTCCTTAAGCAAGTTTACCAAATCTGTACATTTCAATTCGATAATCCGATATTGGGCAGACTGAAATCCACTCGCCGGTAATAGCGCCATCCGAAATTTCAAAAATTGCTCTCGTTCCATACCAAGCTCCATTATCGAAAATGAATTTGATAAATGGCCGATGTAATTATTTATCCGTTTCAAACGCATAAGCATTTCAGCATTATTTGCAGGAAACATTTCTAAAGCCTGATCTATCTCTTTTATAATTAGCTTGAAGTAAAGCTCCGTAATTTGATGATAGATAATGAATATACTTTCGTCTGGAAAGGCAGTTTTTGGATGTTGAAGACTTAATAGTGTATCCAAATGTATGTATTCCCAATATTTAAGATAATCGGCATATAATAGACCATCGAGATAAGAAGCCAAGTCTTGGCCCATTGCTTCGAACTTTTCTTCTAATTTTTCTATCCGATCAAGTATATTGGCAGAAATTTGCTTTTGTGGCATAACCCAAGTCATTATGGTGGGTTATAAAATTGAAAGATTAATTCGAAACAAAAAAATGACTATGAGCTCTTCGGTAGAAAATAAAAAAGCTAAAGACAAAAATGACCTATTTGAGTCGCCAGATTTTTACAATATTGATGATTTGCTGAGCGAAGAACATCGACTTATAAGGCAAACTATTCGGGATTTTGTAAAGCAGGAAATCTCTCCAAATATTGAGAAATGGTCTCAAGACTGCCATTTTCCAAATGAGATTGTGAAGAAATTTGGAGATATGGGTGTATTTGGGCCACAATTACCAGAAGAATATGGCTGTCCGGGACTAGACTATATTTCTTACGGACTGATCATGCAAGAGGTAGAACGTGGGGATAGCGGAATGCGCTCTACAGCTTCGGTGCAAGGTTCATTAGTGATGTATCCAATTTACAGATTCGGATCAGAAGAACAGCGTCAAAAGTATCTTCCAAAACTTGCCAAAGGAGAAATGCTTGGCTGCTTTGGTTTGACTGAGCCAGATTTTGGATCAAACCCGGGAGGAATGGTCACTAACATAAAGGATATGGGCGACCATTATCTATTGAATGGCTCCAAAATGTGGATTAGCAATAGTCCTCACGCTGATATTGCAGTTGTATGGGCCAAAAATGAAGCGGGAAGAATAAAGGGCGTCATTGTAGAGCGCGGAATGGAAGGCTTTACAACACCGGAAATTCATGGGAAATGGTCGTTGAGAGCAAGCTGTACCGGTGAATTGGTTTTTGATAATGTAAAAATCCCGAAAGAAAATATCCTGCCTGGCAAAGATGGATTAGGAGCGCCGATGATGTGCTTGGACTCTGCAAGATACGGCATAGCTTGGGGTGCCATAGGTGCTGCGATGGATTGCTATGATAGTGCCAGAAGATATGCAATGGAGCGAATTCAGTTTGATAAGCCAATCGCGAGCTTCCAATTGGTACAGAAAAAATTAGCTGAAATGCTAACAGAAATTACCAAAGCACAACTACTAAATCAACGCTTAGGACAATTGATGAACGAAGGGAAAGCGACAACTGCTCAAATATCCTTAGCAAAAAGAAACAATGTGGAAGTAGCCTTAAATATTGCTCGTGAGGCGCGTCAAATACATGGTGGAATGGGCATTACTGGCGACTATCCAATCATGCGCCACATGATGAATTTGGAATCTGTAATAACTTATGAAGGAACTCATGATATCCATTTATTGATATTAGGACATGATATTACAGGCATTCCAGCATTTGCATAAATATCTTTTAATCAAATATTTAAGCCCATATTCTTCAATAGAATTTGGGCTTTTTTATGGAATTTACTTTTCCATCTTTTTAGCATAAACTTGCTGATTACTTCTGCCCTTTTTGAGGAGTTTGTTTTTCAGCAGAATTCCCATTCTGATATTGAGACTGGCGAGCTTTGAGATAATGCCACGGGAAAGCGGGAGTGTAATTTCTAGGGATTTATTTTTCAAAGCCTTTTCCACAGCTACAATAATATCTTTAGTTTCGAGGATTCGTTTTGCTGAAAATGCCATTGCCAAACTTGGTTCAGCAGCCATACTTTCAAACATTGGCGTATTGGTGCCATCGGGGCAAATACAAGTTACGAATATGCCTTTGTCTGCAAACTCCTGTGCTGCTGCTAATGTAAAACCACGAGCTGCAAATTTAGAAGCGCAATACATACTCAATCCATAGACAGGAGCAATTCCTGCTAATGAAGCAATATTGATAATATGACCGCTTCCTCTTTCTACCATTTTGGCTCCAATCACATTGGTGCCATAGATAAGCCCTTTGGTATTTACATCTAGCTGCAAATCAATATCTTCAGCACTTTGCTCATAACTTAAACCAGATCTTATTACACCGGCATTATTTATCAAAATATCCGGCAACCTTCCGCTTTCTTCTAGTTCACTTGCCAAATGGAGCCAGGCTTCATAATTACGGACATCTTGTGAATATGTACTTATATTTTCATGCTCTTTCTTAAGTGTTTGCAAGCCATCCTCATCCAAATCTGTGGCAATTACTTCAAAGCCTTTCTCACTAAAATGAACGGCCATAGCCTTTCCAATTCCTTTAGCTGCACCAGTTATTAATACCCTTTTCATACACTTTTAGCATCTTTTTGGAACTTCCATTTTGGCGCATTTGCAGGGATTTCTTTAAGCAATTCCTTTCTGTATTTATGATAGAATACCTGCACAGAATGGCGTGGAGTATTCATAAATTGCCTAGTATTTTCTTGAATTCGCTTATCAATTTCAGCTTGCACATTATTCGGCAATTGGTAATTCCCTTTCAGAAAATTCGCAGCCAATTTCGATTGCAGATCAGAAAGCGGCCAAATACAACCAAATGGCTGCACCAATCCTATAAAAAAGAGATTGTTGATTTCAGGATGGAAAATATGCTTGTAAAGCGGGACGGGACCTTCTGTATAATCGATAAAATCTTTAGAGAAAAATGGGAAAGTGATTTTGTAGCCTGTTGCCGCAATTACCGTATCAAATTTCTCCCGCTTTCCGTCTTTGAAGATTATGTAGTCACCATCAAACCTCTCAATATCAACTCTTGGATGAATTTTGCCGTGGCGGATAAAATAAAGTAATTCAGAATTCACTACAGGATGCGCTTCAAAAACGCCATGTTCAGGTTTCTGCAAGCCATATTTAGACAAATCGCCAACAGAGAATTTCAATAATAATTTGGTGAAAATCCCACGAAGTTTGAGCGGCACCCAATCCAATCCACTGCCGAGCATATCGGACGGTTTACCCATTAAAAACTTAGGAATAAAATAGTAGCCGCGTCGTAAGCTTATGGCAGTTTGTTCAGAAACTCTGCCTGTCTCCACAGCAATATCACAAGCAGAATTTCCACCACCAATCACCAAAACTCTCTTGCCTTCGTATCCTCGATTATTTTTGAAATCATGAGAATGCATAAAAGTGCCATTGAATTCGCCAGGATAGCTAGGCATTCGTGGATTCCAATGATGACCATTGCACACGAACAAATAATCAAATACATATTCGCCCAGCGTTTCATCAGTCTCAATATGCCATTTGCTGCTATCGGTAAGTTCAGCTGTTTCCACACTTACACCAAACCGGATAAGTTCATACACACCAAAATGCCTAGCATAATTCTCAAAATAGGCTTGTAATTGAGCATGCGATGGATAATCTGGATAATCTACTGGCATGGGATAATCCTCGTACTGAGATAATTCCTTCGAGCTTATTATATGTGTAGATTCAAAAACACTAGAATGACCAGAGTTTTCGCTGTACACCCAATTACCACCAACTTTAGTATTTCTTTCGAAAATCACAATGTTGCTAAATCCAGCTTGCAATAAGTTTTTTGCTGCTGTAATCCCACTTGGCCCTGCTCCTATTATACAAATCTTTGTCTCCAATTGACCCCCTCGATTTTTATTTAATATATAACTCGATAAAATTTTCTTAAGATACACAGTCTATTAAATTTACGCTTCATAAACTTAAAAAAATGGAATTAAAAGAAAGCTTCGAAAGTGCTCAAGTAAGAATCAAACAATTGACCGAAAAGCCGGACAATCAAGATTTGCTGAAATTATACAGCCTATTTAAGCAAGCTACTGAGGGAGACGTTCAAGGAGAAAGACCTGGAGGTTTCGACTTTGCGGCAATTGCTAAATTCAATGCTTGGGAAAGATTGAAAGGTACAAGCAAAGAAAAGGCAATGGAAGATTATATTTCCACTGTAGATACTCTGCTTGAAAAATACGATTAACCTTGGCAATCTTTTTTAGTCCAAATATTGATGAAAATAGTCTCTTTTTAGATGAAGAAGAGGCTCGCCACTGTGTAAAAGTATTACGCAAAAAAGTAGGTGATAAAATCGAAATTCGAGACGGTAAGGGAAAAATAGCGGGAGGAATAATAAAGAAATTAGATATCAAAACTTGTGAAGTAGATATCACGAATGTTGAGCTTGTCCCACCCAAAACCTCTCGCATTCATTTGGCCGTATCGCCCACTAAAAATCAAGATCGAATTGAATGGCTATTAGAAAAGGCAATTGAAATTGGCTTGGATGAAATCTCTTTTCCTATAACTGATCGTACAGAAAGACCTCGATTAAAGATGCCAAGATTGGAAAAAATTGCTCTCGCAGCTCTTAAACAATCACAACAAGCTTGGCTTTGTAAAATAAATGATCCTAAGCCATTTAAAGAATTTTTGAAAGAGACTAATCAATGGGAGGATAAATTCATCGCCTACTTGGGAATGGAAACGATTGGGCATATTCACCATCACATCAATCGCCAGAATGATACCCTTGTATTAATTGGTCCGGAGGGAGATTTTACAGAAAATGAAATTAAACAAGCTTTCGATTCTGGCTTCAAAGGGGTGACTTTAGGTGAAAATAGACTTAGAACTGAAACAGCTGCATTGTATGCTATCACATCTTTTCAGCTTAAAGCCTACTCCTAATTATTTTTCCTCTTCCTCAAATTCCACCCGCACATATTCCCTTATTTCTTGCGAAGTGGATTCACCATTTTGTACAGTTCTTACTAACCTCAGAGAAAAAGGAGAAATATTTTCTATTTGATAAGTGTGCGAAATTATTTCACTGAAATTAAGAATTAGCCTACGATCATTGGTTTCTTCATTCACCATCACTTCCCATGTGCCTGAATTAATTACGCCGCCATCGGCTGTACAAAATGGTGCAATATCAATGTTTTGAAAAACATTATTAGTTCTGTAGAAAGCAAGTAAACTCGCTTGTTCACATTCACTTAGAGTAACTCTATTTCCATTTTCTATAAGTATATCCAATTGCCATGCGGCTGAGTCCAGTCCGGTGATGATATTCTCAATTTCTTCTGGAAAAAAGGCTGGCTCATGATCTTGCAAACAAGCTGTAACTGCAAATAAACTCACCAAGGCAATGGCTATAAAAACTCTAAGCATACCGCAAAATTAAGATGATTTACTAATAACCTCATAGATGTCTTAAAATTCCTTAATTTTAGCAAATTGATTTGATACATGACCTTAAATTATATCTGGATAGGCTTTTTTCTGATCGCCTTCGTAGTAGCTCTTGTCAAACTAATCTTTTTTGGAGATGCAGAAGTCTTTCCAAATATCGTCGGTGCCACATTCGATATGGCCAAAACGGGTTTTGAGATTTCTTTATTCTTAACGGGCATTATTTCTCTTTGGTTGGGAATAATGAGAGTAGGCGAAAAAGGTGGAATCATTGCTGTATTGAGCAAAGCCGTTTCTCCACTATTTGCTCGAATTTTCCCTGAAATCCCCCGCAATCACCCGGTATTCGGGCCAATGTTGATGAACTTCTCGATGAATTTTCTTGGGCTGGATAATGCAGCAACTCCTCTTGGCTTAAAAGCTATGGAGGGAATGCAAGAACTTAATCCTCAAAAAGATACTGCAAGCAATTCTCAAATCATGTTCTTGGTCTTAAATACTTCTGGACTTACGGCAATTCCCATTAGTATTATGGTTTACCGAGCTCAATTGGGAGCAGCCGATCCGGCAGATATTTTCATTCCAATATTATTGGCTACCTATATTTCTACCCTTGTGGGCTTAATTACAGTAGCCCTATTTCAAAAAATAAATTTACTCAACCCTATTATTCTATTGTATTTAGGGGGCTTTACCTTATTTGTTGCATTCGTTATCTATTGGTTTGCAGGTATGCCTCAAGATCAACTGAGTAGACTATCTGGTATCATAAGTAACTTCATATTATTCAGTATTATCATTGCTTTCCTACTAATGGGAATGAGAGCGAAGATCAATGTTTACGAGGCATTTATTGATGGGGCCAAAGAAGGCTTCAAAATGGCTGTAATGATTATTCCATATTTAATTGCCATGCTGGTAGCAATTGGTGTGTTCCGTGCTAGTGGTGCAATGGATTATTTGGTAGATGGCACAGCTTATTTGGTTGGACTTACTGGTTTGAACACCGATTTCGTGGGAGCTTTGCCAACGGCCATTATGAAACCACTAAGTGGAAGCGGTGCAAGAGGAATGATGCTAGAAACTATGCAAACTTATGGTGCAGATTCATTCCAAGGCAGATTAGCTTCTATCATGCAAGGAAGTACTGAGACTACATTATATGTGGTTGCAGTGTATTTTGGTGCTGTAAATATTCGGAAAACGCGCTACGCAATTACTGCTGGACTTATTGCCGATTTGGCGGGATTGATAGCCGCTGTATTTATTGGCTATATGTTCTTTGGATAAGACGGGAGGTAAAAATAAAGGTGGCCAAAAGCCACCTCTAAGTATTATTATTACTTTTTTACAAATGTCATAAGAGTTTCTGCTCCTTGAAGTAGTATCATTTCGCTACCATCGAATTTCACATTGTTGGCTCGTTCGAGTACGTTTAAAAATTGAGCTTCACTTACACCTTCACAAGCCATTCTTGTTGCGGCAATATCTCTGATATCCAGACCTGTTTCTGTAAGGTTGTAGGTAGAGAAGAAAGTATTACAGCCCCCAAAGCCTGTAACATTTCCATCCTCTTTGAATGAAATGCTCGGAATTCCTCTCGTAAAATTCATCGGATTAATATCTGTACCTAAAATACTCTTTACTTCCCATTCATTGGCTATAAGCTTTTTCACTGAAGCTCCTCCAGAATTTAAAATTGAGCAAGATGTTGTGGCAATAAATAAAACTGCAATTGAAAAAATGATTCTTTTCATAATGGAATAATTGAAATATGATTTGTATATAATTGTTTAAACATTAAAATTTCTATAAGGTTATTCGGATATTTGCCCTCCGAAAATTTTAGATACATTTATTAAAACAAAATACTGATAATCATGTACTTGAGAAATTTACCTCCCGCATTATTTTCAATTTTAATTGCCCTCTTCATTTCATTTGGTGCTCAAGCTCAAGAAGAAACAGAAAAGGATACCACTTATTGGACAACAAAATATTCCTTTGGTGTCAACCTAAACCAATCAGCATTTTCAGATAATTGGACAGGTGGTGGAGTTAGCTCTATTGCGATTGGAACTGCCTTTAACCTGAAACCTTCTTATCGCAAAGGCAAAATTTCATGGAACAATGAATTCGATTTCATTTACGGTGCCATCCGTAACAAAGGGCAAAGTGCAAGAAAATCTGCGGATAGAATATTGCTCGATTCTAAAGTTGGTTATGATATCGGCGAAAAGCTAAATCTCTTTTTTAGCGCCAATTTTCTAACTCAATTTGCACCAGGTTACAATTTCGAAACTGTACAAGACGAAGAAGTGCGAACAACTATTTCCAAATTTATGAATCCAGGATACTTAACTTATGGCTTAGGTTTGGAATATGTACCAACCTCTTACCTCAAAGTTAGGATCTCTCCTATTTCACCCAGACATACTTTTGTAACTGATACAACTCTATATAATAACGTACCCAAAAATTATGGTGTCCCAATTGGTGAAACGGTCAGAAATGAATGGGGTGGGTTCCAGTTATGGTCAGACTTTGATAAGGATGTAATGGAAAATCTGAACATCAAAACGAGATACTTTATGTTTGGCAATTACGAAACGGGCAAGCTCGATCATAGAGTTGATTTTATCTTAACGGCAAAAGTAAATAAATTCTTAAATGTAAATCTAAGTGCGATAATGCTATACGATGAAGATCAAGCAGATAAAGTGCAGTTTAGTCAAGTATTAGGTATTGGATTTTTGCTGAAAAACTAGACCATCTTAAATGAATTTAAAGAGCTATTAAATCTGATTTAGTAGCTCTTTTTATTTAATCCGAATCCAGAAAGTCTGAATCCAAAACCTTTTATCAAGGCAAAGAAAGCGGGAGGTAAAACACCTATTTGGGAAGTTGCTAATTGTTGAGAATAAATTGGAAGGCCTTTTCACCATTTGGAAAAATATAATTTGCTCGTGAATATTGGCTTCCGTAACTTCCAATCATTCAATGATAATACTATGTGTGGTAGATATTCCCTTATAGCGAGAGCTGAAAAGCTAAAGAAAAGATTTGATGTAGATGTTACCGAACATTACAAGCCCAAATTCAATGCGGCTCCTACCCAGTTACTTCCAGTAATTACAGCTGATAGCCCAGAGGGATTTTCATTTTTTCATTGGGGAATGTTACCCGCTTGGTCTAACAACAAAGCAGTGAGCACCAAACTAATAAATGCTCGTGCTGAAACCGTTGCAGAAAAAGCCTCATTCAAATTAGCCTTTCAGAGAAGACGCTGTCTAATACCAGCAGATGGATTCTACGAATGGAAGGCGCTTGGCAAGAAAACAAAAGTACCCTATCGATTTGTAATCGATAATTTGGAGCCTTTTGCATTTGCAGGTATTTGGGAGGAATTTGAAACTGAAAATGGGGAAATGCAGCATACCTTCACTATTATTACCACTCAGGCCAATGATTTGGTCATGCCAATCCATGATAGAATGCCTGTAATTCTCACTCCAGAAACAGAGAAAATATGGATGAACAAATCAGCGAATATCAATGACCTGATAGCTATACTGAAACCCTATGATGAAGATAAAATGGAAGCCTACACCGTTTCCTCAAGAGTAAACAACGCAGCCAACGACGACCCAGAAATTATAAAACACACTCCTCCCGCCGATCAGTTTGGGAATTATACTTTGTTTGGGTGAGGGATTTCAAATCTTAAAATAAATAAAGCTGGCTTTATAAATGAGAATCGATTTCATTCTGCCTCATCGGTCTTTAAATCTTTACTTGCGCAGTCTTAACTATTTCTTAATAGGAATTCAATTGCAACATTGAAAAAGGTTTTAAAGAAAACAGTTTAGGATTTTCCTCAAATTTGGGTTAAATATGCAGCTTTACTTTTTATATAAAAGTTATGACTAGGCTGAAACAACATTGCTCGAATAATAGCAGCAATAAATATGAAGTATGAATTTTAATTTTAAACTACTTTATAGAATTGCCTTTTTTACCAGCCTAATAGGTCTAGTTGCTATTGTATCCGATTTTGGATTTCCTCAAACAGACCTCACTCAAAACATTTTAGATTGGTTTTATTTCTTTGTATTGGGTGTTGGCTTATTCTCTACTTTTACTCGCTACATCAAAAATTCTGCATTACTAAAAAGGAAGGTTTTCATTTTTGATCTCTTATCCATCCTTTTTACATTTTGGATATTCTATTTGTTCTTATTTGTAGGTGTTCCATTCGAAACCGATTTACTGCTGGAGAATCCCATTTGGGTCAAAATAGCTGTATTCCTTACGTTTATTCGAGAGTTCTCAGAACTCAAAATAAATTTTAATAGGACAGTTTTAAATCCTGCCCAACTATTTATCCTCAGCTTTTTATTCATCATTCTCATTGGCTCACTTTTACTTATTTTACCCAATGCAACTTATGATGGCATTTCATATTTAGATGCACTTTTCACTTCTACTAGCGCAGTTTGTGTTACTGGATTAATAGTCGTAGACACTGGTAGTCATTTTACAATGTTTGGCCAAACTATCATAATGATTTTGATCCAAGTTGGAGGCTTGGGTATTTTGACTTTTGCCAGCTATTTCAGCTATTTCTTCAAAGGGGGAACCACTTACGAAAATCAATTGGCTTTAAGTGATATGACCAGCTCCAAAACATTGGGCGAAGTATTTTCAGTATTAAAATACATCATTCTTATCACATTTGGGATAGAGCTATTTTCAGCTGTTTTTATTTACTCTAGCATAGATTCTAGCAATTTCGCATCTCAAACAGATCAACTTTTCTTTACTGCTTTTCATGCCATTTCGGCTTTCTGTAATGCAGGTTTTTCCACATTGAGTAATAGTTTGTACGAGGAAGGTTATCGATTTAACTATTACCTCCAAATGATTATAATTTTGACCTTCGTCTTGGGGGGTTTGGGCTTTCCAATTGTTGCGAACGTCTTGACATTTTTAAAGTATAAAATTTCAAACCTTCTTTTATTCTCAGCAAAGAAAACCAAACACAGACCTTGGGTTCTAAACCTGAACAGTAGAATTACGCTAATTACAACTTTGTCAATTTCACTCGTCGCATTTATTGCATTTTACTTTTTAGAATACAACAATACCTTAGCAGAACATAGTCCATTCGGAAAACTTATTACTGCATTATTTGGAGCTACTACACCGAGAACTGCCGGATTCAATTCCATTGACACTGCAGCGATGGCTTATCCAACACTTATAATGGTCTTCATTCTCATGTGGATTGGTGCTTCTCCACAATCAACTGGTGGTGGTATTAAGACTAGTACTTTTGCTATTGCAATACTCAATATTCTAAGCTTGGCCAAAGGAAAGCCTAGAATAGAAGTTTTCAGAAGAGAAATTGCTGAAATTTCGGTAAGAAGAGCTTTTGCAATTATATCCCTGTCTTTAACTGTGCTGGGTTTTGCAATAATCTTAATTTCATTTTTTGATCCCGAATTAGCATTAGTCGATATTGCATTTGAATGTTTTTCTGCCTACAGTACCGTGGGGTTAAGTTTGGGCATTACGGCTGATTTGAGCAGCTCTAGTAAATTTGTAATTATTGTGGTAATGTTTGTTGGGCGAATTAGTATGCTTTCATTTGTGATAGCTGTATTTAAAAAGATTAAACAACGTAACTACAGTTATCCAAAAGAAGAAATTGTTATAAACTAAAAATTAAGATGAAATTCATAATAATAGGTCTTGGTAATTTCGGTGGCTCACTTGCTCAGAAACTAACTGAACAAGGAAATGAAGTTATAGGCATTGATACTAGTATGACTAAAGTAGATGCTTATAAAGAAAAGATTTCTCATACCATTTGTATGGATGCTACTGATGAGTTTACGGTATCTGGCCTTCCTCTTAAGGATACTGATATCGTACTAGTCGCTATTGGCGAAGACCAAGGGTCAAATTTAATGACTACGGCGCTTCTGAAAAATTTTGAAGTTAAAAGACTTATTAGCAGAGCTATTAATCCATTACATGAAAAAGTATTGCGAGCAATAGGAGTTGATGAAATTGTACATCCTGAGGAAGAAACAGCTGAAAGATGGGCAAAAAAATTATGTCTTAACAATGTTGTTGATTCATTTGAACTAAATGATGATTACAGCATTATTGAAGCAAAAGTACCTGTGGATTATGTTGGTAAAACAATACGAGAAGTTAGTTTTAGGAGGGAATTTAATTTATTGGTTTTAACCATTATCAAAAAAGTAGAAGTTAAGAGTGTATTGGGTAAAACTAAAACTGAAACCCAAATTCAAGGTGTTGCCGGAGCTGATAATAAACTTGAACCAGACGATATTTTGGTACTGTATGGCTCCAATAAAGATTTACAAAAATTCTTAAAACAAAAATTGTAATAGGTTGGACTTAATTCTATGAATTTAGGTCAATTATTTATGCAGGCTAGGATTGATTCTTTGATTTTAGAGAATTTAATTCAGCAGTTAATTCGTTCGCATAAAACTGATGATCACTCTTGATTAACAACTTAAAAATCTTTGAAGGTTCAATATTGAAATTATATCTCCTACTATTAGTTAAGTATAAAACATAGGTTGAATACCAAAAAAATACCCAAACGAAGAAAATAGAAACTGAAAATTTAATGATTAAATATGTTGTCATAAATCCCATCAAAAGACTAGTCATTAACCAGTATAATATTTGGAATGGTCGAACATCAATCCTAGTAATATTTACTCTTTTACACATTAAATTATTATATTCTTAACTCCCGTATCTTCCAAAATAACAACTTCGCGATTATTTCTTGTGCAATTCAAGGTAAGATTTTTAATTCGACCTAACTCAATCATCAAAACGGCGACTCACCAGGATTGTCCATATCATCAAAGCCGTCAGGTAGATTCGCTCTGCTTGATAAGGTAACTGAGCCAAGAGGTTTTAAAGGCGCCGCATAGGAAGTTTCCCAATCTGTAAACTTGGTATATTTATCGATAAAGCGGAGGTTCACGGTATCAAGCGAACCATTTCTATGCTTAGCAATAATTACCTCAGCTAGACCATCTGTAGTTTCACCACTTTCTGTTTGCGTAAGTTTGTAGTATTCAGGTCTGTAGAGAAACATTACCATATCTGCATCTTGCTCTATAGAGCCTGATTCTCTCAAATCGGATAGTTGTGGACGTTTTTCACCACCACGATTTTCTACATTTCTACTTAACTGAGATAGGGCTATGACAGGCACATCCAATTCCTTGGCCAAGCTCTTCAGCGAGCGGCTAATCATGGCAATTTCTTGTTCACGGTTACCACCACCACCTCGGCCAGTTTCTGCGCTCATCAGCTGCAAATAATCAATTACAATTAATTCAATATTATGCTGGGCTTTCAATCGACGACATTTCGCTCTTAACTCCAGTATTGATAAAGCTGGAGTATCATCAATAAACAATGGCGCAGTGGCAAGTCGGTTGCTTTTATACACTAACTGCTCCCATTCATGATCAGCGAAATTTCCTTTTTTGAGTTTTTCACTTGGCAGTTCAGCTTCAGCAGAGATCAACCTATTGACCAACTGTACGCTTGCCATTTCCAATGAAAATATGGCAACAGGTCTTTTGAATTCTACAGCTGCATTTCGAAGTACAGAAAGCACAAAAGCTGTTTTACCCATACCTGGCCTAGCAGCTATAATCACCAAGTCGGAGCGTTGCCAGCCAGAAGTTACTCTATCCAACATAGTAAATCCTGTAGGCACACCAGTAAGACCATCCTTTTGCTCTCGTTTGGTTTCGAGTTCATTTAAAGCTTGCTTGAATAGCACACTCATATCCGCATAGTTCTTACGGATATTTGATTCTGAAATCTGGAAAAGAGATTGCTCCATTTTATCAAGCAAAGTGAAAACATCAGTGGTGTCTTCATAAGCATCCCGTTGAATCTCACTAGAAATGTGGATAAGTTCGCGCTTAATAGATTGCTCTGTGATAATACGAGCGTGGTATTCAATATTGGCAGCAGACTGTACTTTGGAGGTAAGTTCTGTAATGTAATATGCTCCTCCCGCCAATTCCAACTTGCCATCCTTTCGCAGCTGATTTGTTACCGTAAGTAGGTCAACCGGCTCACTGTTATTGAATAACTCAAGGATTGCAGAATAAACAGCTTGGTGCGATTCTTTGTAAAAACTTTCTGGTTTTAGTATCTCAATTACTTGAGATACAGCATCTTTCTCAAGCATTAATGCTCCAAGCACAGCTTCTTCCAAATCCAAGGCTTGAGGTGGTAATTTTCCTAATCCTAAGCCAGGATCTAAACCTAACCTACCCTTTTTTCTTTGGCCAATTCTATTGCTCGAAGCATAATTCTCTTTTTCCATATTTACAAATCTATCAGACTTAATCTCAAAGTTCCCCACAAGTTTTAAGTATCTTTTCCACAGGTTTTACCATGTTCTCCCACAGCTTAAACGAATTATCCACATACTTATGCACAGTTATTGGTGAGTAATTAATAAATAAAATCTTAGCTCATTTTACCTAATTTTTTTTTTAAAATCCGTTCCTAATTATTAGGGAATAACCTGAATGAAACCTTATTAGATGTTTGATTCTAACATCAAACATTTGGTGAAATTGAAATAATCAAACCTAAACTATATTCTTTAATCTGATCTTGTAATTTGAACCATTCAGTAATTGTACTAATTTTGGTTAAATAATAAATTCCAATGCTGACAAAAGGAGATAAAGTACATTTCGTGGCGATAGGTGGAAGTGTAATGCACAACTTAGCTATCACTTTGGCCAACAAAGGCTTAATAGTAAGTGGTTCGGATGACGAAATATTTGAGCCAAGTAAAACTAGGTTATTAAATAAAGGTATCCTTCCTGAACAAGAAGGCTGGGATGCATCAAAAATAACAAAAGACCTTTCGGCTGTGATTGTAGGAATGCATGCAAAAGCAGATAATCCAGAATTACAGAAAGCAAAAGAACTCCAAATTCCTATTTACTCTTTTCCTGAATTTATATTGAGTCAATCGGAAGATAAGCAGCGGGTGGTAATTGCTGGCAGCCATGGCAAAACCTCCATCACATCTATGGTGATGCATGTACTGAATTTCCATAATCGTGAGTTCGACTATTTAGTTGGTGCACAACTCGAAGGTTTTCAAACTATGGTTAAATTGAGTGATGCGCCTGTAATTATAATCGAGGGCGATGAGTATCCTTCTTCTCCTGACGATTCGACTCCAAAGTTCTTGAAATACCAACATCATATTGCTTTGATTTCTGGAATTGCTTGGGATCATTTCAATGTGTATAAAGACTTAGATACCTACGTTAAGCAGTTTGAAATACTAGCAGATGCTACTCCAAAAGCTGGCACCTTGATTTGCCTTGAAGAGGATTCAATGGTAGACATTATTTGCAAAAAGGAAAGAGAGGATGTTACTTCTATTCCTTATTCTACTCATAAATATGAAATTGAGAATAATCAGACCTATTTGATTACGCCAAATGGAAAAATTCCTGTTTCGATATTCGGCAAGCATAATATGCAAAATCTAAGTGGTGCAAAAGCCTTGGTGCAGCGATTAGGTATTACAGAATCCATGTTTTACCAGGCAATCAAAAGCTTTAAAGGTGCTGCCAGAAGGCTTGAGTTTCTTGCCAAAAATGATCAAACCTACATCTATAAAGATTTTGCTCATGCGCCTTCGAAAGTAAAAGCAAGTACAGAAGCTCTAAAAGAACAATATCCGAATAGGAAACTGTTGGCTGTTTTGGAACTTCACACTTACAGCAGCCTCAATAAAGATTTCATCAATCAATATCAAAGCTCACTGAATGCTGCCGATGAGGCAATAATTTATTTTAATCCCAAAACGGTTGAGCACAAAAAATTAGAACCACTGTCGGAGAAGGACTTAAAAAATGCTTTCCAAAGGGAGGATATTAAAGTCTTCACCAATTCAGATGAGCTGAGGAGTTTTCTACTTAGTCAAAATTGGGAAAACAAGAACCTTTTACTGATGAGCTCGGGTAATTTCGACAACATAGATTTAACTAAACTTTCACAAGCAATACTTGCTTAAACATTTCAAATGGCTTTAAAATTAAAGAATCCACTCGCAATATTCGATTTAGAAACTACGGGAACGAATACGGTCACAGACAGAATCGTTGAAATTTCCATTGTGAAATTATTTCCAAATGGAATGCGGGAGGTTAAAACACATAAAATCAATCCGCTGATTCCTATTCCAATCGAATCATCCCTTATTCATGGGATTTACGACGAAGATGTAAAAGATGCACCAAGCTTCAAAATGGTTGCAAAGAGCTTACATCAATATTTGCAAGGAGCCGACTTGGGAGGATTTAATGTGATGAAATTTGATATTCCTGTTTTGGTAGAAGAATTCTTAAGAGCAGGGATTGATTTTGACATCAGCCAAAAGAAGATTGTTGATGCACAGCGCATTTTTCACATTATGGAAAAACGTACTTTGGGGGCAGCATATCAGTTTTACTGTGGCAAACCACTAGATGGAGCACATAGCGCTGAAGTTGACACATTGGCAACGGTTGATGTATTGCTTGCACAAGTTGAGAAATACCAAGATCAAACAGCAGTGGATAATTTAGGAAATGACCTTGGAAAGATTACTGGCAATGTAGAAGATCTACACAACCTAAGTACAGGCAAATTTGTAGATTTGGCTGGACGCTTCGTTTACAATGAAAATGATGAAGTAGTATTTAATTTCGGAAAGCACAAGGACAAGCTTGTTTCAGAAGTACTCCAAAAAGAAAGCTCCTATTATGAATGGATGATGAGAGGTGAATTTCCAATGGATACCAAAAGAAAGCTCACTGAAATTAGATTAAAGTCAATTCAATCTTAGAATTTACAATTAACTGATTTTCAATGAAAAATGCCTGATATAATTAAATCTATCAGGCATTTTTATTTAATACGTTTTGTAAAGATTATCTACCAAACAAACCTCAAAGAAAGTGCGGCACCTTCACCCCAAACTCCCTTGTAGCCAGCAATATTAAATTCGGGTTTGTAATCCAAGCCAATATTGATCGGGCTGTTTGGAATGGTATATTCAATACCAAGAATCAAATCCAAACCAAGTACAGTAACATCTTCATTTCCATTACCCCAAGGTCTGTTATTATTTTCTTTGCCATCCCAAAAGCCAATGTGAGCACCACCACCGTAATACCAACGTAGACCTGGAGCATTTGCAATATCATTGTGAATTTCGTAAAGTCCAGTCACCATTAGTCCACTCCAGCGAGTATGCAAAATACCCTCCAACGCTGCTTTGTCACTAACAAAATGCTTCACTGTAAGCCCTTGAGAGAATCCACCTCTTAGACCAATACCCGTGTTATAATCTTGGGCTTGAGCTGACATTGTAATTGCAAGTAATAAACCTGCACTAATTAAAATTGATTTCAACTTCATAATAAAAATGGTTTTTAGGTAAAAAATTAACAACCTGTTTTTAATAATTATAAGAAACAGGTAAAAAATATTTTATTTATAATTCTGATATCAGAAAGTCAATTATTGATATATCATTAGGCTTAAATTTTCACGAATCTCAAAAAAAAATCTGTGGACAATTTATCGAGTTCCCAAATTAGATTTTCTATAATATTCTTGGGCTTCAGGCATCCAAGCATTCAGATCTCTTAATCGGCGAGTTCCTGAAGGGTGGGTCGATAGAAACTCTGGAGGTGATTGACCTCCCGCATTTTGCATGCGTCCCCAAAATGCAACAGCCTCTTGCGGATCATAACCTGCCATTGCCATGAATACTAGTCCGATTTTATCGGCTTCTGTTTCTTGATCTCTTGAAAAGGCCAACATACCTATCTGAGATAAGCCTCCAACACTTTGATATAGAATTTCTTTTGTAAGCGTAGGATTTTGACTCAAAGCCGAACCCAACATAGACATCCCAAAATTCTGAATCAGTCCCTTACTCATTCTCTCACCTCCATGATTTGCAATTGCATGAGCTACTTCGTGACCCATTACGGCAGCAATACCAGCTTCATTAGCACAAATCGGCAAAATTCCAGTATAAAAGGCTACTTTCCCTCCCGGCATACACCAAGCATTTATGTCGTCACTTTCGATCAAATTAAACTCCCATTGAAAATCACTTAGGTAATTTGGCTGTCCATTGTCAATAAAGTATTGCTCAGCAGCTCTCCTAATTCTGTCACCCACTCTTTTTACTTGAGCAGTTTGGCCACTATTGGTAGATAACTTACTCTCACTTAGAACTTCCCGATAGCTTTGACTTGATAGCGGGATTATTTCTGAGTTTGGTACAACATTTAATTGTTTACGACCGGTAATTGGCACTGTAGAACAGCCCATGGCCGCGAAAAGGATTGCGAAAAATATTACTCTTTTCATTAGTTCAAAAAATTTCTCCATAGGATGTTTATCAATTAACATACCACTAATAAAAAGGAAGATGGTTTATTGTAGAATCATCTTCAATTATAAGCAGAATTGTTAATTTTGCTTATCAGAAATAATTAACCGTCATTTCTCAAAAAACAATCGTTAAGAAGAATGGGTAGGTTAAGTTTTTTATAAACCAATTGGCTTAAGTATTGAAATGAAAATAATTGCAATAGGTAGAAATTACGCCGCACATATAGCAGAACTCAAAAACGAGAAGCCTACAGAGCCTGTCGTATTCCTCAAACCAGATACGGCCATTTTAAGAAATAACGATCCATTTTTTTATCCTGAGTTTAGCAAAGATATTCACCATGAAGTCGAAGTATTGGTTAAAATAAGCAAAGAAGGCAAATTCATAGATGAAAAATTCGCTCATAAATATTATGATGAGATAGGTTTAGGCATTGATTTCACTGCAAGAGATATTCAGCAAAAATGTAAGGAAAAAGGCTTGCCTTGGGAAAAAGCTAAAGCCTTTAATGGCTCCGCTCCCATCTCGGAGTTTATCAATAAATCTGAATTTGCGGATATCCAAAATCTAAATTTCCACTTGGATGTAGACGGAGAAACCCGCCAAAAAGGAAATACTTCATTGATGCTGCATCCAATCGATGAAATTATCGCTTATGTCTCAAGGTATTTTACCTTAAAGAAAGGCGATATTATATTTACCGGAACACCCGAAGGTGTTGGACCAGTTTCGATCGGAAATACCCTTACTGGATATCTAGAAAATCAAAAAATGTTTGAGTTTGAAATTAAGTAAACTATTAATTCTCGCACTACTTATCCCATTCCTCACTTTGGGACAACAGTCTGTGCCCGATGCTTATTTTCAATTTCCTATACAGCCCGGCCAAGTCAATTATCTATCGGGTAGTATGGGAGAACTTAGAGCTTCACATTTTCATGCTGGCTTAGACATCAAGACAAATGGGCGGGAGGGTTTAAATGTGTATGCTTCAGCCGAAGGTTACATTAGTAGAATCAGAACTTCTACTTCGGGCTACGGAAATGCCATTTATATCCAACACCCGAATGGCTACACCACTGTTTATGCCCATTTGATGGAGTTTAAAGAACCAATGGCGAGTTACGTTAGAGCAGCTCAATATAGCCGCGAAAGTTTCGAAGTTGAGTTGTACCCAAAAGCCGGAGAGTTGCCTATTACCAAGGGCCAAGTAATAGCTCTATCTGGCAACACTGGCTCATCAGGCGGCCCTCACCTACACTTCGAAATTCGAAACGCCAACCAAATTGTATTAGATCCACTTTCGTACAAGTTTCAAGAAATCAGTGATGATATTGCTCCCATTGTAGAGCGATTTGCACTAAGACCGATGGACATCCAGTCCAGGGTGAATGATCAATTTGCGAGAATGGATTTTCCTGCCCAGCGATCCGGAAGTGATTACACATTTGCTAGCCCCATAGAAGTAAATGGGCTTATTGGCATTGAGGTTTTAGCTCATGACAAACTGAACGGTGCCGCCAATAAAAATGGAGTACATCAAATTGAAATGAAGGTTGATGGAAAAACACATTTCAAGCAAAAAATAGATAATATAAATTTCGATTTACAAAGGCAGATTTTGGTTTTGGCGGACTATGCCACAGCACAGCAAAAAGGTCAGCGGTTCAATAAATTATATGTTGACGCAGGCAATAAGCTTAACTTCTATTCAAATGTTGTAGAAAATGGAATTCTTTCTATTTCAAATGGAGAAACAAAAAATATTGAAATAATATTGACCGATAGCTACGAAAATAGCAGCACGCTTTCATTTCAATTGATTGGTAAAGAGCCTAATGAAAACATTAATGGCAACTTAATTGGTGCAGACAAAACAGTCAGTTTAACAAGTGGGATCCTGTCAATAATTGATAATGACCAACAAGATGCCAACTTATTTGTTAAAGGAACTCCTTACCACATTAAGCCTTCTTACAGCAATTCTACCAAAGCTAATTATCTGTGGGATTTGCGTTTTGGTATTCCTGATTCAATCCGTATTGGTGGTAAAACCATCCTCCCGCAAATTTCTGCAATGGTGCCCGCTAGTAAATCTTATACATATAGAGGACGTGGATTTACAATTCAGTTTCCTGCAAATGCCGCTTTCGAGGATTTTTATTTGAATGCTAGCGAAAAAGAGGGCGTAATAGATTTAGGCGAAGATATTATTCCTTTTCTAAATAGTTTTACTGTGAATTATACTCCAAGAAATGAAGTAAATAACAAGGCTAAAACCTCTATTTATGAGTTGAGATCAAATAACCGGTACTCTTATGTTGGCGGAAACTGGAGCGGAAACAACATCTCATTTAGTTCGAGGACATTAGGGAAATATACATTACGGGAGGATTTGACAGCGCCGCAAATTCAACAATTAAGTCTTACAAAAGATCTAATAAGCTTCCGTATTACGGACGATATGTCAGGCATTCGCAGTTTCAAAGCAACACTAAACGGCAAATGGATTTTGATGAAATATGAATCCAAAAAGAATCTGATTTGGACGGATAACCCTGATCCAAATTTGCCTTTTTCAGGTGAATTGGAATTGGTGGTGACAGATAACGTAGGGAATATTCAAACTTTTAAACATAAAATCTAAACAAATGGCACTACAAGTTGGAGACAAAGCACCAAATTTTAGAGGTGTAGATGAGGCAGGAAATGCAATTGCATTAGAAGATTTTAAAGGCAAAAAATTGGTAATGTATTTCTATCCAAAAGATAATACACCTGGCTGCACAGCGCAGGCTTGTAATCTTAGAGATAACTATGATGCACTGAAAAATGCGGGGTACGAAGTGGTCGGAATCAGCTCGGATAATGAAAAGTCACACCAAAAATTTATCGAAAAGCAAAATTTACCTTTCCGCTTAATTGCAGACGTAGACAAAAGTATTCATGAGCAGTTCGGTACTTGGGTAGAAAAATCAATGTATGGTCGCAAGTATATGGGTACAGCTCGTACTACCTTTGTGATCGACGAAAAAGGTGTGATCTCAGAAATTATTGAGAAAGTAAAAACCAAGGATCACACCGCGCAAATTTTGAAATAAATTTAATCAAGCCCTTCTCAAAAAGAATGGCTATATCACCTAACCTTCGAAAAACCAGTAAATCTGATTTTCACAAACCAAATACAAAATGAACAAGGCTCCCGACATTTCGGAATTGAAGCGAATTGCTTCCCAAGTAAGAAGAGACATCGTAAGAATGGTGCATGCTGTTCAGTCTGGTCACCCTGGTGGCTCCTTAGGCTGCGCCGATTATTTCGTAGCTCTTTATTTTTCAATTCTCAACAAGAAAGTTCCTTTCCAAATGGACGGCGAAGGGGAGGATGTATTTTTCCTTTCTAATGGCCACATTTCGCCAGTTTGGTATAGTGTACTTGCCCGTAGCGGTTATTTCGAAGTTTCAGAGTTGGCTACATTTCGTAAGATCAATTCTAGGTTACAAGGCCACCCAGCAACAGAAGAAAATCTGCCAGGCATTAGAGTAGCTTCTGGTTCATTAGGCCAAGGCTTGTCGGTAGCATTAGGAATGGCGCAAGCTAAAAAACTCAAAGGTGATAAAAACCTTGTATTCGTTTTGATGGGCGATGGTGAGCAGCAAGAAGGCCAAGTATGGGAAGCAGCAATGTATGCAGCGCACCATGGAGTAGACAATGTAATTGCCACGATTGATTTCAATGGACAACAAATTGATGGTTCTACTAAAGATGTGATGTCGCTTGGTGATTTGAAGGCAAAATGGGAAGCATTTGGATGGGAGGTTATAGAGTCTAATGGTAATGATATTGAAGATTTAATTCATAAATTAAATTACGCAAAAAGCCTCACAGATAAAGGAAAACCAATTCTAAACTTGATGAGTACTGATATGGGCTATGGAGTAGACTTTATGATGGGAAGTCACGAATGGCACGGTATAGCTCCAAATGATGAGCAACTGGCTAATGCACTTGGGCAGTTGGAAGAAACCTTAGGAGACTATTAATCCCATTTCAAATTTTTGTAAATCATAAAGAATCGAAAAAATGCCAAAATATACATTCACAAATAAGAAGGATACACGCTCAGGTTTTGGAGACGGATTATTGGAGTTGGGACGCACGAACCCTAAAGTAGTAGGTCTATGCGCGGACCTTACAGGTTCATTGAAAATGGGAGCTTTCAAAAAGGAATTTCCAGAACGTTTTTTCCAAGTGGGTATTGCAGAAGCAAATATGATGGGTTTAGCCGCTGGTTTTGCCACTTCAGATTTGATTCCTTTCACAGGAACTTTTGCTAATTTCTCAACTGGTCGAGTTTATGATCAAATCAGACAATCAATTGCCTATTCGGGAAAAAATGTAAAAATATGCGCTTCTCACGCTGGTGTTACATTAGGAGAAGATGGTGCAACTCACCAAATCCTCGAAGATCTAGGCATGATGAAAATGCTGCCACACATGACAGTAATTAATCCTTGCGATTATAACCAAACTAAGGCAGCTACATTGGCCATTGCGGATTTCGAAGGCCCTGTATATTTAAGGTTTGGTCGCCCTGCAGTACCTATTTTCACACCTGAAAATCAGAAATTTGAGATTGGTAAAGCTTGGAAAATGATTGAAGGGGCAGATGTAAGTATTTTTGCTACTGGGCATTTAGTTTGGGAAGCTGTATTGGCAGAAGAAATTTTAGCTCAAAAAGGGATAAGTGCTGAGATAATCAATATTCACACGATAAAACCAATTGATAGCCAAGCTATTATTGACTCTGTACGCAAAACAAAATGTGCTGTAAGTGCCGAAGAACATCAAATAGCGGGAGGTTTAGGCGAGAGCATAGCTTCAGTTCTTGTACACAATTTTCCAAGTCCTTTGGAAATGGTTGGCGTGAAAGATAAATTTGGTGAAAGTGGAAAACCCGCTGAGCTAATGACTAAATATGGCCTAACAGCTGAAAGCATTGTGGCAGCAGCAGAAAAAGCAATCGCAAGAAAAAACTAATAAGATGAAAAATAGGGTAATCATACTTCTAACCGCATTTATGCTTACCCTTCCCTACTTAGGGATTAGCCAAGCAATTACTTGGGCTAATAAAGTCGAATTTGAATATAATCCGTACGAATCCAACGGATTGGAATGGACAGGTGAAGTTGCATTAGGAGCTCCAGATGCATTTCCCTATGGAGAATTAAGCCCACGAGCTTTCCGACTTAAGACCGAAAAATCTTACGGAAGGCTCGTGGTTTCTTTTGATAAACCCATGCCAGCTAGCCAAATTTGGATTGTAGAAAGCTATTTACCTGGGCGCATTACCAAAGTAATCCTCTTCGATGAAAACAACGATAAATATGCGGCTTATGATGGTAAACCGCAGGAATTAGCAGAGCCATGGCGTAATTTCATTGTTGATTTAGGTAAAAAAACGGATTATAACATCATGAAAATTGAGATCAATATGATTTCAATACAAGCTCCAGGTTGGAGTCAAATTGATGCTATCGGAGTATCTGATGCAACAGCGACAGTTGTTCAGCAAGAGTTACAAAAGCTTGATGCTCAAGCGACAAATCAGGCCATTGCAGGACCAATTAAACCTATCGCTAATAATAATCTAGAAATAACTGTAGAGGAGCAGAAAGCGATTGCAGAAGCAAAAGCAGCGGAGGAGTTGAGGATAGCTGAGGAAAAAAGAATTGAAGAAGAAGAGCGCTTAAGAAAGGAAGAGGAACAAAGAAGAGAGGAGGAAAAAAGACTAGAGGAAGAAAGAAAGAAGGAAGAAGAAAAGAAAAAACTTGAAGAAGAAGAAAAGAGGAAAAAAGAGGAGTTAGAGAGAAAAAGGCAGGAAGAAGCAGAAAGGAAAAAACGGGAAGAGGAAGAGAGAAAGCGTATAGAGCAACTGCAAGCAGAAGAGCGAGCAGAAGCTTTGAGACAAGCTGAACTTAAACGTAAAGAAGAAGAAAGAGCTCAACTGGAAGAGGAGAAAAAAAGGCAAGAAGAGGAGAAAAGAAAAGCAGAAGAAGCTGAGAGGAAAGCTAATGAAGAAGCAGAGCGACTTGCACAGCAAAAAGCTCTTGAAGAAGCTCAACGTTTAAAAGAAATTGAAGAAAGGAAAATTCAAGAGGCTAGATTAGCCGAATTACGAAAAGCTGAGGAAGAAGCTAAGAAAGCTGCCGAAGCTATTAAAATGGCTTCACCACCAAGTGCTATTAGTCAAAATAATCAAATCAAGCGAACCGAAACTACCCTCCCGCCTATTCCAAATGAGTTGGCAGCTCTTCCTAATCGTAAAGAGGAAGTAATAGATGAGAATATTACGGCAACTAAATTGGAGCTGATTACCAGAAGAAGAGAACTCGATTTAAAGGCTTTGGAAGTATCTAGAAATACATCTGCTAGTTTTATCCAAACAGCTGCAATCAAAGATTTATCAGTAAAACCGGATATCACTGAAGATTTCAGAAGGCAAAGTGTTGGTGATGGAATAAATACACCATACGCCGAGGTGAAACCAATTATCACTGCGGATGGACAAACGCTATACTTTAGCAGACAACAATATCCGGAAAATTTGGGTGGAGAAGAAGACGATCAAGATATTTATGTAGCGCGATTAGAAGATGGTGAATGGGGAATGGCGCAAAATATAGGAGAACCACTTAACAATAAATTTCCAAATGGAGTAATTGCAGTGGCTGGAGATGGTAATACGCTATTACTTATCAATAAATATGACAGAAGAGGTAGAGCAGAGTCAGGTTTATCTATTACAAGGCGAAGTGGAAACACATGGAGTTTTCCTGAACCGTTAGAAATTGAAAACAATTATAATAGAAGTGATTTCGGCGATTACTTCTTGTCTGCCAATGGCAAAATAATGTTGCTCGCAGTACAAAGAAGAGATACCAAAGGCGATCAAGATTTATATGTGAGTTTTGATAAAGGTAACAATCAATGGTCGGAACCGATCCATATGGGGGCAGCTATAAATTCTGCTGAAGCTGATTTTTCGCCCTTTCTAGCGCCTGATAATCGGACACTGTATTTCGCATCGTATGGTCACAGTAGCAAAGGTGGACCAGATATATACATGTCCAAAAGACTTGATAAATCATGGACGAATTGGAGCCCTCCAAAGAATCTAGGCAACACAATAAACTCAGCAGGCTTTGAAGCATACTTTACAATTCCAGCTGCTGGCGACTATGCCTATTTGGTTACAGACCAAGGTGGTATTGAAAACTCGCGAGATATTTATGTAGTAGCTATTCCATCCGACTTTATGCCCGATCCTGTTCTTACGGTAATGGGAAGAGTTTTGGATGCTAACACGCTGGAGCCTATTCAAGCTAAATTAGTGGTAGAATCTATACTAGACGGATATGAAACTGCTGGGGTAGAAACCAATGCAGAGAATGGCGAATTTGAATTTATACTTCCTTCTAAAGATCAATATCAAATAAGAAGCCTTGCGCCAGGCTATGGCCCAGTAAATGAGGTAATTGATTTGCTCAACCATACTGAAACTGGAATAGTAGAAAAGACATTCTACTTGAAACCTATAGATGAAATATTGAACCAAAAAACAATTGTAGCAAACGAGAATCAAGGTCAAATAAATGATAGAAAAGTAAATAACGTAGCCGTAAAAGAGGGAGCTCTTGGGGAAGAAATATTATTGCGTGTAAATGGAACCGTTAGTTCTATTGATGGCAGTTCTCTTAATAGTAATATCATGTTTATGGCTGTTAATGATAGTTCTACAGTTGTTAGTGTCCTTACAGATAATGATGGTCAATTTGAATTACAACTTCCTTATGGAATTAATTTTACTTATAGAAGTAATGCCTCTGGATACTTTAACATTGAAGGCAAAATCGATTATTCCGAGTCAAATTCAGACCGTAGTTTGACTTTAGATTTGGTGCATTCGCCAATAGAAACGGGTATAACAGAAACATTACCTAACATCCTATTTATGCAAGGTGCTGATATTCTTTTAGATGGATCATACCCTGAATTAGATAGTATTGCAAATTTCCTTGTAAAGCACCCAAGTGTAGAAATACTTCTTAGTGGGCATACTGATGGCATTGGTGATGCAGCATTGAATATGAAGCTTTCTGAGGATAGAGTAAAAGCGGTAAAAGCATATTTAGTAAGTGAGGGTGTTTTAGAGAAAAGAATTTCAATTGAAGCCTTCGGTGGGACAAAGCCTATTGCAAGTAACGCAAGTGAGAGAACAAGACGACTAAATAGACGTGTAGAACTCACTATATTGAAAAATTAATAAATCACCATATTCTAATACTCTCCTGCATAAAAAGATGCATAATCAACATAAAAACTGCATTTTTATAGTTTATAAGCAATTTTTACATACAACTTTTTATCAGATTTTACGATAAATACTATAATAATAAGGAATTTATTTTCCACCTTTATAGTTGAAAAATAGGAAAAGTACAAATTGAGGGTTTTTAAAAAACACCAATCTCAATACCATCTAATGTTTCGCAATCTTATCATATTGATTACAGCTATCGCACTTAGCAGCTTTGATGCTATTGGACAAAATATCCAATGGGCAACAGGAGTAGATGCGCAGAGTAACAATTTTGACAAAGATCAGTGGTCTGCTAATGGAGTCTTAGGAGCACCCAATGCAATGCCTTATGGCGAATTAAATCCAAATGCTTTCAGATTAAAAAATGAAAAAACGAATGGAGGATTTACTGTTACTTTCGATAATCCTCAAAATGTTCGTCAAGTAATCATTTTTGAAAGTTTCAATCCGGGAAGAATTGAAAGAGTTTTCATTTATGATGAGAATAAAAACCGATATCCAATTTTTGAAGAAGGATATGCAAACAACGAACAATTTGGTGTATTGACAATTCCAGTTTCTGGTATTGATGCAAAAATTGTAAAAGTCGAAGTTCGTCTAAATGCAGCCTTAAAAAATGGTTGGGCGCAAATTGATGCAGTTGGTATTACTCAAAGTACTGATCCTTCTATTGGCAAAAATATACTAAACGAAATGGGTGAGGCGGACAGACTTGAGATTCTTTCTCAAAATGTTCATCATAGAAACCTTGGTTTGGGTGTTAACTCTGTTTACAATGAAGTGAAACCGATTATAACCTCCGATGGATCTAGACTTTATTTTACAAGGCAATATTCCCCAACAAATGTAGGTGGTGCTCAAGATTTAGCGGATATTTATTATTCTGAAAATGTAAATGGTGCATGGACTGAAGCTAAAAACATCGGTTCTCCACTCAACAATAGAAATCCAAATGGTGTAACTGCTATTACGGCAGATGGAAATCAATTACTTCTTATTAATGAGTACACTGCAAATGGTGGTGTAGGAAATGGTCTTTCAATAACTCAGCGGAATTCTACTGGATGGGATGCACCCCGTAAAGTAAATATTGAAGCTTTTGTAAATCTCAATGACTTTGTTGATTTCACCTTGAGTCCAAATGGTGATGTAATGGTAATGGCCATTGAAACCAAAGAGTCTCTTGGAGATCAAGATTTATATATAAGTTTTTACAAAGGCAATGAACAATGGACTAAGCCAAAAAATATTGGAGCCACATTAAACACTTCTAAAGCTGAATTCTCACCATTCATAGCTCCTGACGGGCTTACGATGTATTTTGCTTCAGAAGGCCATGGTGGACTTGGTAAAAGTGATATCTTCTATACAAAGAGATTGGATGACACTTGGGAAAACTGGAGTACTCCTGTAAACTTAGGCCCAACAGTGAATACATCAGAATGGGATGGTTATTTTACAATCGCAGCAAATAGCAATATTGCTTATGTTGTTTCTCAGCAAGGTGCAAGAGCAGGCTCAAGAGATATATATCAAGTAAGAGTGCCACCCCTCCTTATACCTGAACGTACGATTACTTTAAAAGGAAAAGTTTTTGATGCCAACACTAAGCTTCCTTTAGCAGCTGAATTAACTCTATTGGCATCAAGTGATACGGATAGAAAATCTGCATTAAAATCTGATATTGAAGGTAACTATAGTGTGAATGTGATTCCTGATGTGAACTATGATGCTGCAGTAAGAGCTGAAACGTATAATCAATTGATCGAAGGTTTAGGTCAATTCCCAGCAGATGGCGATTCCATTTTTTATCATGATTTCTACTTAACCAAAGTAAGTGAAATTGCACCTCAGAAGACGATAATAGCTCAAGCTAGCACAGCTCCTGCTCTATCAGCTACGATTGCCCAGGTACCAATCGTTATTATTGAAGAAAGAGAGGAGCCCATTACAGTAACTATCGATATTGATCTCGATAATTTAGATTTACCGCTGAATTTGGCTTTCATCAAAAAAGATAGATTTACAGGTAATGTTATCGCCCACGGTTCACTAGCGATGGGAGTTAATACGACTGAAAATTTAAATACCCTTGAAGCAATAGCTGATGCTTCTTACCCGCACCAAATGTATGCACAGAATGCAGATTTGCATTTGTTTGCCGAAGCTAGTGGTTATTATAATACTGTGGATCTGATTCCAAGTAATGAGTGGGTAAATGGAGGTACAGAACCTTTCGTAATACTTATGACACCTGTTGCAACCACCATCAGTACATACAACACTATTGACATATTGCCTACAAAGTCTATTAGGAAGCCTGACGAAGTAGAATTGGTTAACACAAAAACAACTGCTGATTTACCTCCATTATTACAAGTAATTGGTCATGTGTATGACGAAAAAACAATGGAGCCATTGGTTGTAAATGTAATGGTGAATTCAGAAACCGGTAAAAACAGTAAGAACCTTACCACGAGCGAAAGTGGTAAATTTGAAATAGAAAATCCAGAGTATGATATCTATAACTTTGAAGCTCTTTTGGATGGATACTATTCGAAAAAGGGATCTATTAAAGTTGAAGAATTGGAGAAAAATGGATTGGTTGAAGTGACAGTTTTACTCACTCCAATTGAAACAGGAATTACATTAGCATTACCGAATATGCTCTTTGTGCAAAGTAAGCCAGAGCTATTAGAAGTCTCTTTTCCAGCACTTGATAGTGTCGGGAATGTAATGTTAGAAAATCCAACTCTTGAAATCCTACTTAGTGGACATACTGATGGAATTGGTGATATGAAACTAAATCAGCAATTATCTGAGGATAGAGTTGCTACAGTGAAACAATATTTGGTTGATTTAGGCATCGACCCAAAAAGAATAGAAACTGAAGCATTTGGAGGTAGAAAGCCAATAGCTTCAAACGCAAGAGAAGAAACTCGCCGACTAAACCGGCGGGTGGAAGTTACAATTTTGAAGTACTAGGTTTGGTTAATTGATTTTGCATAAAAAAAGCCCATTAATATGGGTTTTTTTTATGCTCAAATAATAGTGGCACCGCAAATTCTTTTAAAACAGTTATTTTAGGAATGATCTATATTATCTTACTTCTTTGTGAAAAAATAAAATGCAAGATATTTGCAATTATATAGTTTATATAGTGGTTTAACTTCCAAATTCTGTTTGATATTACATTCTGTTGAAATTTAGCCTTACCATATTATTTGCTATACTAATCCATTTTGGTGCCTCAGCTCAGCAAATTCAATGGGCTGAATCAGTCGTCAATTCCAATGGAGCATTTGAAGAAAATGATTGGTCCGCTAGAATGGTTCTAGGGCCTCCAAATGCCATCCCATTTGGTGAATTAAGTCCTAGAGCATTTAGAATTAAAAACGAGAATGGTGTCGCTCAATTTACCTTATCCTATTCCATAGCTCAGAATATCCGACAAGTAATTATAGTCGAAAGTTTCAACCCTGGTAGAATCTCAAGAGTTACCATATTCGATGAACAAAATGTACCCTATGTTATTTTAGATGGCTCATTTCAAGACACTAAAGATTTTAATGTAATATCTATTCCAGTCCCAAGTACCGATAAAAAATTTAATAAAGTTGAAATAAGACTTGATGCTTCCGCTAATTCAGGTTGGGCACAAATTGATGCAGTAGGTATTTCAGAAAGCACTGACCCATCTATTGCTAATCAAGTAATTGAAAGTGCTGGAATGATGCCTAGATTTGAAAGACTTCTATCCAGACAAATAAAAAGAAACCTTGGCTACTGGATTAATACCCGATTCGATGAAACAAAGCCTATCATTTCGCCAGATGGTAATACACTCTATTTTGGCAGAAGATTTTATCCTGGAAACAGAGGTGGGACAAACGATATACAAGATATTTATATTTCTAAAAAAGTAAATGGAGAATGGGGTATTCCAGTAAATATTGGAGGACCTATTAATAACTCAAATCCAAATGGTGCTACTTCAGTAACAGCAGATGGAAACCGATTATTTTTAATAAATGAATACTATCCAAATGGTACTTTTAATGATGGGTTCTCTTACTCTGACAGAATTAATGGAGCTTGGCAACAGCCTAAGAATATTAAAATAGACAATTACAGAAATAGGAATCAATTCCTCGATTTTGCTTTAAGTGTAAATGGTGATGTGATCATACTAGCAATTGAAACTGCCAATACAGTAGGAGATCAAGATTTATATGTCAGCTTTTATCAGGGAAATGACGTCTGGACGGAACCAAAAAATTTGGGAAACTTGGTTAATTCTACTGCAGCAGAATTTTCCCCCTACCTAGCCCCAGATGGACGTACACTGTATTTTGCTTCAGAAGGTCATGAAGGATTTGGGAAAAGCGATATATTCTACACCAAAAGGCTGGATGATACATGGGAAGTTTGGTCTGAACCTCAAAACCTAGGCCCTGAGCTTAACACAGCCGATTTTGATGCTTATTTTACTATTCCTGCCAATAGTAATAAAGGGTTTGTAGTTTCCATGGAAGGATCCATTGGTGGTCTTAGAGATATTTATGAAGTCCAAATTAAGCCTGAATTCCTTCCAGACCCAATTGTAACTTTGGAAGGTATCGTTACTGATATAGAAACAGGCTTACCAATAAGTGCTGAAATTAATATTCAATCACCAAATGAAAAAAGCATAAGAAATGCGTTAGTATCAAGCCCAGATAGAGGTGGTTTCCAAGCAATCCTGGTACAGAACGCTGATTATAGTCTTGACATCGTAGCTGAAGGTTATCGTCCATTCAAGCTTCCATTAGGGCCTTACCAATCTGAAGTAGATACTATACTTCGACAGGATTTTAAATTGATTCCTATAAAATCTTCTTTGCCCGTAGAACTTCCAGGCACACTTTCTATAATTGACCAAGTCACAAACCAGCCTATTTCTGGAGCTAAAGCTACACTCACTATAATAGATGAAAATGATTCAACTTCTGTTATACAGTTGGATCCAAGTACATTAACAGGTCCTCTTCCATTTAATATATTGAATACACACAAATCGGCTACAATTGAGATTACTAGGGAAGGATATTTTCCTCAAGTTGTGGAGCTTACTGGATTTGATTTGGAGGAGGATATTGATTTGAAAGTAAATGTTGCACTAAAACCTTTACCTCCCGCATTTGAACCAACCGTAAAAAGAGTAAGATTGCCGGGTCTGGCACAACCCAAGTTCAGACCTGCGCCAATTCTTGATTTTCCAGAATGGAATCCATATCCAGGCAAATATATCGTTCTTGGAACTACTTATAATTTAGAAACCAAAGAACCCATTTCTGCTCAAATAACCTTAAAAACAAATCAAATTGATTCCTTAAGTTTTGAAACTGGAAATGATGGAAAGTTTGAAAATGAAATCACCAATGTACTAAATATTGAAATAGTAGCAGCCGCTGATAATTACGAACCTGCACAATTCCTTGCAGAACCTGAATTGCTTGTCGAAGATAGTACGATAATGGTTGATTTATTTCTTCAACCAAAGGCTCCTGTCTCAAGTTCAGCAAGTATTATCATCAAAGATTTGATAAGCCAAGCGACTATTGAAGTAGATCAAAATGTCATCTCTATCCAATATGGAATAGACTCAGTGAGCAATGAAATACTGACCATTTCTAATGGAACATATCCATTTCAGGTATTTGAAAATGCAAATCAATTACGTGTGAATACTCTGAAATCAGGCTATATGCAAGGTTCCTTTGTTGTTGACAGCCTCGCTTTATCATCTAGCACAAATTTGGTATTTGAATTCGGTATTATGCCACTGCCAAGCCCACTAAATCGAGAAAAGCATATAGCCCAAATGCCATCGTTAAACCCCTCAATTCCGAACTCTGCTCAAAAAGAGCAGCTGGCAGATATTGATCCTTTTCCTGTGATGCTTACTGTGATTGGAACTGTGTATAATGAAAGCACAATGGAACTTTTGGATGTTGAAGCTATTGCAGAATTGATTGGATTGGAGTCTGGTTCAGAGTATACCAAGAGCACAGATCAAAATGCAAGTTTCAAGCTCGACTTACTCGAAAGAGAAGGATTGAATTTTAAAGTCACTGCAAAGGGCTTTTTAGCAAAAGAAGGTCAAATAAACCTTAGCAATGAGGATACGAAGGAAATTGAAACCATAATTTATTTAAGCCCAATTGAAATGGGAAGAGCGGTAAGTATCCCAAATTTACTTTTTGCTCAGCAAGAAGCTGAGATTCTAGCTCCCTCCTTCCCTGTTTTAGATAGTATTTCCACTGTTCTAAATCAAAACCCTAATTTAGAAATATTACTAAGTGGCCACACAGATGTAATCGGTGATAAGCTCTTAAACATGGAATTATCACAAATGAGAGCTGCTGCTGTAAAAGAATACTTGATAGGAAAAGGAATAAGTGCGCAGCGGATTAGAGTAGAAGCATTCGGTGGATCCAAACCCATAGCATCGAGCGGGCGGGAGGAAACAAGGATGCTAAATAGACGAGTTGAACTCACCATTATCAAAAATTAGCTATCCAGCATTATTTCACTCTTCAGCAACAATAGACACCGCACAGCTGACAAAATGAAAAGCATGAAATTAATATAATACAATTTGTTGATTTTCAAAAATTCATCAGAAAAAGTTTAAAATCTCTATTCACTCCATTTTTAAACAGATTTATGATCTAAACTTGTATAAGAATTAGAATTCTCAATTCTGTAGAAAATTGGAATAGTTAAATTTTTGTAATTCTCAAAAATCGACATCGTATTATGAAAAGTGCAAAATTTTTGTTCGTCTGCTCATTAATCTTAGGAATCGCTAGTCAATCGCTAGCACAAGATAAAATCCATTGGGCAACTCAAGTAGAATATCAATACAATCAATATAGCGAAGACGCTGGTAGCGCGCAAAATGTGCTTGGCGAACCTTCGGCTCATCCTTATGGAGAACCAAGTTCAAATGCATATCGCCTTGCAGTAAAAAATGGATTCGGGAGATTGATTGTTAGTTTTGATGAGGCAGTAAACAGCAAGCAGATAATAATTATTGAAAACTACCTTCCGGGCAGAATCAATAAAGTAATCGCATATGATAAAGCTGGATCAAAACACCTCGTGTATGATGGTGGGTATAAAATAGATGCTGACTATAGAGTATTGAGAATTCCTCTAAAAGAACAAAATATTGAAATAAAGAAAATAGAATTAAGTATTCTGGCTTATTATGAAGAAGGTCATGCCGAAATTGATGCTATAGGTGTTACTTCGAGTGCAGATCCAAATTTAGGAAGTCTTTACTTCGAAAGTATTGGTCTCTCTCAAAAGCAAATTGTCAACACAAGCATGTTGTCCAATGGAATCAAAAAAGTAAACCTTGGATCAAATGTTAATAGTAGATATGATGAGGTAAAGCCAGTAATTTCTCCATTTGGACATACAATTTATTTCAGCCGTCAAAATCACCCAGATAATTTTGGTAGTACTAAAGACGAGCAAGATATTTTTTACGCAGAAATGCAAAATGGTCTTTGGTCCAATACAGTTAATATTGGAAACAACCTCAACGACCGTCATCCAAATGGAGTAGTTTCTATATCGTCAGATGGCAATACCCTTTATCTCATAAATGACTATCAGTCAGATAAAAGCTATAAAAAAGGATTGAGTCTTAGTAGAAAAGAAAATGGAGTTTGGCAAACACCCGAACCAATCAGAATAAAGAGCCTTTACAATTTTGCAAATTTCGTGGATTACTCGATTTCTCCAAATGGCCAAGTGATGGTTATGGCCATGAGTAGACTTGGCGGCCAAGGCGGAATGGATCTTTACGTAAGTTTCTATGAGGGCGACAATACTTGGTCGGCTCCAAGCAGTTTAGGCAAGCAAGTTAATTCCAAATCTGATGAGTTTTCCCCTTTCATCGCAGCAGATGGCAAAACACTTTACTTTTCGTCTTATGGTCACAATGGTCTAGGCGATTCAGATATCTTTATTAGTAGAAGGTTAGACGATTCTTGGAGCAATTGGTCGGCTCCTACCAATTTAGGATCAGAAATAAATACGAGTGGCTTTGATGCCTATTTCACGATTCCAAATGAAGGAAGTATAGCTTATATGGTTTCCGACCAAGGGTCAATTGGTGGCTCTAGAGATATATATAGAGTGGAATTAGAAGATGAGTTTTTACCAGAAAATACCTTCCGTGTAATTGGCCAAGTTTTAGACGCCGACACAAGAGAACCTATTTCAGGTGAATTGAGATTTTCGGATAATGATTTATTCAAAAGTAGTGTAACCTCAGATAAAGATTTGGGTTTGTATGAGGCATTATTAGAGCTAGGAGCTAAATACGAAATCACAACAACTGCATTAGGTTACGAATATTCTCACGAAGAGCTAGACTTGAGTCATGTAATCAAAGGTACCGTAGTTAAAAATATCTACTTAAAACAAACTAGTATTGATCCAAGTCTTACAGTTAGCAATTCGCCTAGTATGGCTACTTTCAGAACGGAATTAGAAAATAAAGTAAGGGTACCAATGCGCAATATTCAATTGAAAGTTATTGACGCAAACACAAAAAATCTTATAGAAAGTGAACCTCAAATAGCAGGTCGAAATCTAAGACAGAGTAGCGAAATCGGAGTATTTGAAACTAGCATTCCTACTTCAGGTAGACAATTTGTAATAGTAAAAGCAGATGGCTATTTAAGCTGGAGAGGTCAACTATCAGAGCTTAAAATCGAGGATGGTGAATATATAGCTGAATTGAGTAAAATTGAAATCGGCAAAAATATAGTTTTATCAAACTTACTATTCGTTCAAAGTTCTGATGTGATTATTGAAACCTCAAATGGCTCAATAGACGAACTATTCGACTTACTTGAAATGAATGAGAATATAAGCATTACCCTTCATGGCCATACTGATAACATCGGTAGCGAAAAACTTAATAAGGAGCTTTCAGAGAAGCGAGTGATAACTGTTAAGAATATGCTGGTCGAAAGAGGAGTTGACCCGAAAAGAATAAAAACAAAAGCTTATGGAGGTAGTGACCCAATAGCCAGCAATGCCACCGAACGCACCCGACGCTTGAACAGGCGGGTGGAATTTAGCATCAACGAGTATTAATTAATCTTCAATAGCTTTGAATAGCAGGAATGTTTTTCCCTGATATTCAAAGCTATTTATTTTTTCTATCACTTCTTCATTCAGCAAACTACTCTCTGCAATCATATACTGATTGACAATTATTTCATCAGAGTAAGGAACAATCTCTTCCAAATGCTGCTCCAAATAGTATGAAACTGTAAATGATATTTTGCTAGGGGCTAATATTGAAAGTTTCTCCTCTCCCACTTGCTTTGCCATTTCAATGGCTATTGCTTTATCTGTAGCTGCATTACTATCTACAACTCTGCTTTCTGTCAACACCCAACCGTAAACTCCACGTACTACAAGAAGCATCAGAATCAAAAGGTATATTTTAGACCACCTTCTTTTTGATTGAGCTACAATAAAAACAAGGCCTATTATTATTGAAAAACCTAAAACACCATTAAGGTTGAAGACTTTTGGAATGGAAACAAATGGTAATAATGCGAGCAAGAATAAAAACAGAATAAGCCATGACAATCCATAAATCACCTTTTTGAACCAAATGATTCGAGAATGTGTGGGAGGAAATTGATAATAAAGACTTGTAAGTACTAGCGTAGCAAAAGGGTAAAACATATACAAATAGCGAGATCTTGTACCTGTAGAAATCCAATAAACTGGCAAATTCACTAATAGCATAAGTAAGCAAAAAAGCAAAAATGGCTGAGCCTTGATTTTGGAAAATGAATCCTTACGCAAAAAAAGAAGCATAAAACCTGCTGGCAACATTGTAAGTACAAAACTGAAAGGGAAGGTTATAAAATGCTGAAGAAAATCCCCAATACCTCCCACCTCTTTGGTTCGATTGCTCGACTCAGACCACAAGTTCTTTATGAAAACAGATGCATCAGCATATTGATTATATTGATAAAAGTATCCTCCTACTATGATAATCAAAACCAAAATTCCAGCTATATGCTGAATTGACAAAAGTCTCTTAAAATCCTTTTTCCAAATAAAATAACCAAGTAAACTGAAAAATGGAAAGAGCAAGGATGGAAGACCTTTGGTAAGAAATCCAATGGCAGATAAAAAATAGACAGAAAGAAAAAGTAGCCAAAACTTTTTCTGTTCACCATAATGGAAAATGAGAATAATGCTCAAAAACGAAATGAGCGAAAAGAATAGATCAATTTCACCTAAAAATGAAAAGTAGAATAAAATATCAGAGGAAACCAAAAATAGACCAGTTGCTAGAAATACAGTTCTTTCATCTAGATATTGACGGCCTATGCGATGCATAACAAAAGCCATTATCATAAAGGAAATAACTGTGATTCCTCTTGGAACCCATTCATGCACACCAAAAATTTGGAAGCCAATCGCTAGTAGCCAATTGAAAGCGGGAGGTTTATTTAAATATATTTCTCCATGAATAGTTGGCACCCAATAATTGCCAGAAAATAGCATTTCTATTGCCACAAGAGCACGTCTGGGTTCTTCCAAAAAGAAAGGAGATTGCCCCAAGTTGATGGTAAGTACAATCGCCGAAAGCAAAAACACTAAACCAACTTGAATATTATGTTCTTTTAATTTGATCATAATTAATTAGTGCCCGAAATTACAAATTTATAGCTCCATGCAATTTTGTAATTTTGCCAAATGCTCACAAATCGTCAATTATTTCTTCAAAATTTAGCACAGACATCATCCACTCCACTGATGATTGAGATTGAACGTGCCGAAGGTTCTTATTTATATGCCCCAGATGGCAAAAAATACCTTGATCTAATATCAGGAATTAGTGTAAGTAATGTAGGCCATAGGCATCCGAAAGTAGTTCAGGCAGCCAAAGATCAATTAGATAAATATATGCATCTAATGGTATATGGCGAATATGTTCAAAGCCCACAAGTAAAATTAGCAAATGCTTTGGCGGCTACTTTGCCAAGCAATTTGGATTCAGTGTATTTAGTTAACTCTGGAAGTGAGGCTGTTGAAGGAGCATTGAAACTGGCAAAAAGATACACTAGCAGAGCGAATATTGTTTCTTGCCGAAAAGCCTATCATGGCTCCTCGCATGGTGCCTTGTCTGTCGGTGGGGAAGAAAGCTTTAAGCAAGCTTATAGGCCACTATTACCAGGCATCTCTTTAATCCATTTTGGCATGGAGGCTGAATTAGAAAAAATAAATACAAATACGGCTGCAGTAATAATAGAAACTGTGCAAGGAGAAGCAGGAGTAAGAACGGCCAGTAAAAGCTATTGGAAGGCGCTCAGAAGACGTTGTAATGAAACAGGCACATTGCTTATACTTGATGAAATACAAGCGGGATTTGGGCGTACAGGTAGCTTTTGGGCGTTTGAGCAATACGACATCCAACCTGATATATTGGTAACTGCCAAAGGAATGGGTGGAGGCATGCCAATTGGTGCTTTTATTAGTAGCAAGCAAATAATGACTAGCTTAAGTGAAAACCCAATATTAGGGCATATCACCACTTTTGGAGGGCATCCTGTATCAGCCGCCGCCTCATTGGCAGCTTTAGAAATTATTCGTGATGAGAAGCTTTATGAGCAAATCCCAACTAAGGTTGAATTATTCAAAAGCCTTTTGATTCACCCTGAAATTAAAGCGATCCGTGAAGCCGGGTTCATGATGGCGATTGAGTTCAAAGATTTCGATCGGTTGAAACAGATAATTGATAAAGCTATAGAAATGGGAGTCATTACAGATTGGTTCCTATTCTGTGACAATAGTATGCGAATAGCCCCACCGCTTACCATAAGTGATGCTGAAATTCGTGAAGCTTGTGAAATAATTTTGAATGCTATTGAGTTAACCAAATAGCCTTATGGTCAGCAAGAAATTGAGGATTTATCAAAACCTCCAAGCAAGTTAACGTATCACATTTTCAGAAAAGCGGGAGGAAATTATTTCTTGGCCGGGCCTTTTACCATTTTCCCGTCTATAAAAACATAGAGGAGCTTAAATGGCAAAGAATTGTTCCATTCCTTATTGATCACAATAAAACTTGGACTGCGCTTCTCTTCAAAATAAGACGCCGTCAATTGCTTATGAAAAACCTTAGCAGTGGCTACAGAATCTCTTGAGGAATACAGGGAAATAAGATTAGGAAATTCCTCAGAAAATATCTTAGAATCGGAAGCATCTATCAACTCGATAGCATAGATGTGCATTTGAGGAATTGAAAGTAATTGGAAGCGTTCTATTTCAATTTTTGCAGTGGTGGCATCAGCCATAAAAAGCATTTCCTCTTCATTAAAAGCTATTGCGCTATTGGGAAGGTTTTCGCCATTACCTAAATGAAAAGTACCATTAAGCAAAAGCATTGGCTTAGCATCATCAGCAATATAAAATGCCGAAAGGATCAAGAATACACCTACAGATAAAAGGCTTCCAATTTTTTTCATCACAATAAAAGATTAATGTTTTCGGGTGGTCTTCCGATCACCGCTTTGTTGTCTTTAATTACGATGGGTCTTTCGATCAAAATTGGATCATCAACCATTGCTTGAATATACTGCTTTTCGCTAAGCTCCTTCCCGCTATAGTTCTCTTTGAAAATTGCTTCGTTTTTTCGCACCAACTTTTCGGCTGGTATATCTAATCGCTTTAAAACGTTCACAATTTCATCGAAACTGGGAGGATTTTTCACATATTCAATGATCTCCGGTTCAATTCCATTTTCTCTCAAAAGAGCAAGCGTTTGCCTGCTTTTGCCACATCTTGCGTGATGATAGATGGTAATTTTGTTCAAAATCTGAAGTTTTAATCTATGGTTTCTATCACTAAATTATGATTGGTATAAATACAGATATCAGCAGCAATATTTAAGCTTTCTTCTACCATTTCCCTTGCACTTAAATTTGTTGCATGTTTTTTCAATGCAGTGGCTGCGGACTGAGCGTACATACTTCCCGACCCAATTGCTGCAATTGCATTATCAGGTTCAAGCACATCGCCTGTTCCAGAAATAACAAGAATTTCATCCACATTGGCCACAATAATCATCGCTTCTAATCTGCGGAGAAAACGATCCATTCTCCAGTCTTTTGCAAGCTCAATAGCAGCTCTTTTCATATTGCCGCCATGAGCGTTTAACTTCTCATCAAATCGCTCCAAAAGTGTAAAGGCATCTGCAGTACTTCCTGCAAAACCAGCTAGGATTTTTCCACCCGCCAATTTTCTTATTTTTCGCACATTGCTCTTTGCTACTGTATTGCCCATAGTAGCTTGTCCATCTGCACCAATGGCTACTTTGCCATTATGCCTCACTGCCACTACGGTTGTTGATCTTATTTTCATATTAATCGAATTAAAATACTTTGTTTATAATTTCCAGCTAAAAACAAAAGTCCCGCCAATGTAACGGGACTTTGTATTCTATATTGAAGATTGTTAAATCAAAATCCTAACTGGGTCTTCTAATAAATACTTGAACGTTTGTAAAAACGCCGAGCCAACTGCACCATCCACTGCACGGTGATCGCATGAAAGTGTTACTTTCATCACGTTACCAATTGTCAATTCATCATTGCGAACTACCGGCACTTTTTTGATAGCACCTACAGCCATAATACACGCATCTGGAGGATTGATAATCGCTGTAAACTCCTCAATACCAAACATTCCTAAATTTGAAATAGTGAAAGTGTTACCTTCCCAATCTGCTGGTTGAAGTTGTTTATTTTTAGCTTTTCCACCCAACTCTTTCACTTCTGAGGCTATTGAGGATAAGGATTTCTGATCTGCAAAACGAACTACTGGTACTAGTAAACCTTCTTCCACGGCTACTGCCACACCAATATGGATATGCTGATTGAATCGAATTTTATCCCCTCTCCAGCTTGCATTTACTTTTGGATGCTGACGTAATGCCGCTGCTGCTGCCTTTATCACCATATCATTGAATGACACCTTGACAGGCGAAAGCTCATTGATACTCTGACGAGCCGCTATAGCTTTGTCCATATCTATCTCCATAGTGAGGTAGAAATGTGGAGCAGTGTACTTGCTTTCTGCCAAACGCTTCGCAATTGCTTTACGCATTTGCGATACATTCACTTCTTCGTACTTCTCTTCACCCGGTGCAATAGGACTAGCCACCCAAGTTGGAGCACTTTCTTCTTTTTTGGAAGCTGCTTTGGATTCACTTGCTTTTGCTTCAGCTTGCGGAGTGTATTCTTCGATATCTTTCTTTACAATTCGACCATTTTCACCGCTACCTTTTATCTTGTTAAGATCATAGCCTTTTTCTTCAGCCATTTTTCTAGCGAGTGGACTTACAAATATTCTTTCTCCGTCGCTTCCTCCCGCTTTTTCTTCTTTACTTACGGATACAGCTTCCGCTTTTGGTGTGCTAGATTTTGCTTCTGATTTCTCAGATTTCTCTCCCTTCTCCTTAGAATCACTTGATTCACTTTTCTTATTCTTGTGAGCTTTCAATAGTGTTTCAACATCTGCTCCTTTTTCACCTACTATTGCAATTACAGCATCCACAGGAACTGAATCACCTTCTTCTACACCAATATACAGTAGTTCACCATCTTCAAAAGCTTCCAATTCCATGGTTGCCTTGTCTGTTTCCACTTCGGCAATTACATCACCTGAGCTTATTTTATCGCCTTTTTTCTTGAGCCAAGCTGCAATCGTTCCCTCTTGCATAGTATCGCTCATTTTAGGCATGGTGATTACAGTTGCATTTATAGCTGAAACATCAATTTCTTCTTCACTTCCATTATCCTCACTTTTCTTATCTTCCTTTTCAGACTTATCTTCTTTCTTATCTTCAGCTGAAACCTTGGTATCACTTCCATTTTCAAGGTCTTTCAGTAAATCATCTATATTCTCACCTTTCTTACCAATTATCGCAATTACACCATCCACTGGTACAGATTCACCATCTTTTATACCAATATGCAAGAGTACGCCGTCTTCAAAAGCCTCCAATTCCATAGTAGCTTTATCCGTTTCTACTTCGGCAAGAATATCACCTGCACTAACTTTATCTCCCTCTTTTTTCAACCATGCCGCTATAACACCTTCTTCCATGGTATCACTCATTTTGGGCATGCGTATTACTTCAGCCATATTATTAGTTTTTCGTATTCAAATATAAAGATTCAAAAATAGCTTATAAATGGCCTTATTCAAAAAGCAAATAGTAAATTGAGCTTCTTTAAATTTGATAAATTTGAAAGGCTTAATATAGAGAGAATGAAATTGACAGATTTCGAAAGTTATAAAAGGCCATTATGGATGCCTAGTAGACATATAGAAACCGTAGTACCGGCATTATGGCGAAGGATTGATGGCTTACAATATGAGCGTGAAAGATGGGAATTGGACGATGGAGATTTTATCGATTTGGATTGGAAGCGGGAGGATGATCATAAACGATTGGTGATTATCTGCCATGGAATGGAAGGTAGCACTGACCGAGCTTATATGATGGGCATGGCCAAAGCCCTTGCGCCAACTATGGATGTACTTGCATGGAATTTTCGAGGCTGTAGTGGTGAGCTCAACAGATTACCAAGATTTTACCATAGTGGTGAAACAAGCGATTTACAAAGAGTAATTGACTATGCTAGAAATTCCAAAAACTATGATTCTATTTCATTGATAGGGTTTAGTCTTGGTGGAAATTTGATTCTGAAATACCTCGGCGAACAAGGACGCAAAGCTATTGGCATTTTTGATAAAGCAATTGCTATATCTGTTCCACTGCATTTAAAGTCTTGCTGTGAGGTAATTTCAAAACCACAGCATAAAATGTATTCTCATCGATTCTTAGTTACCCTCAAAGAAAAAGTGCGCTCAAAAGCTGAGTTAATGCCAGACAGGGTTGATTCGAAAAATTTGAAATATATCAATGACTTAACTTCTTTCGATGATTATGTAACGGCTCCATTACATGGGTTTATAGATGCTAACGACTACTATACTCAATGTAGCTCATTGTTTTTCTTGAGTAATATCGCCATTCCAACTTTGGTAGTAAATGCCAAAAATGATCCTTTCCTTTCAGAATTGGCTTTTCCAACAGAAACAGAAATCAACAACCCAAATGTAAACTTGCTCTACCCAGAAAAAGGAGGTCATGTGGGATTTTCTTCTTCGAAATTGAATGAGATAAACTGGACTGAAAGGTTGGCTCAATATTACTTCAATGTTTGAGCTTAGGCTTTCCTAATACCTAACAAGCCTAATAAAACCCAATAACGGAATCTAAGTAACATTATGGCTTTTGGAGATTGCATTTGAATTAAAAAACCAAGACCAAGTACAACACTTCCGGCCCATTTTATAATCTCAGATCCAATCTTGCCTAGTATGGCATCATAACTCCCACCTACTCTAACCCGCTCCGACTGACCCACTGCAATCGCTTGCCTTTTGATATAGGCTACTTCTCCTCTATCTGCTGGCATTATGTGAAGAAGAGAAACATTGGGAATGTACCATATTTCCTCATCAATTCCTTTAATCCTTTGGAAAATATCCTTTTCATCTGCTCCCATAAGACTGCTTCCTTTTCTTCCCAGATCGGTATTGAATAAGCCAATTTTATCGAAAATCTTAGCTTTAAAAGCCATATTAGCACCAAAAGGATATTTCCTGCCTTTGAATTGCTTTGGCACATTACCAAGATCTACACAAGCATAAAGTGGCTCTAAATACGAGCTCAACCAAATAGGCCTTCCAGCTTCAAAATGAGGAATTATCTTCCCGCCCGCAGCTTGTAAATTGGGATGATGATCAAAAAAATCGGCGAGATTCTTTAAGAAATTTGCTTTTAGAATAATGTCGTCATCAATAAATGAAATGATTTTGCCACTAGCTTCTTTGATACCTCTATTCCTTGCAAAGGAATGGCCTTGGTTATACTCTGTAAATATTTTTAAAGGGAAATTCGGATGCGCTTTTTGGAAATTGTGACATATCTCCAATGTGTTATCTGGACTATTATTCTCGACAAAAATTACCTCAAAGTCCTCATATTCCTGCGCAATAATACTTTCTAAAGCAGGCTCGATAAAGCGAGCACGATTGTAGGAGCAGATAATTAGCGAGATTTTGGGCATATCATAAATTGGCCTACAATATTACAAAACAATCATTCGCCCACCTTTACAATGGCTACTTCTACTCTACGGTTAAGTTTGCGGGTTTCCGGGCTTTGGTTACTCGCAATTGGATTAGCACTTCCCAATCCTCTTGCTTCTATTCTAGAAGCATCAACACCTTTAGCTACCAAATATTCTTTAACTGCTGTAGCCCGTTCCGTACTTAGCTCCATATTTTCACGAGCAAGACCTTGATTATCTGTATATCCAGTCAATTGAATTTCAAGACCTTCAGTATTCAAAAGCATATCTGCAAGTCGATCTAGCTCGTCAATTACTGTAGAATCAGTGAAGCTAATTGTCGATTGCTCAAACTCCAAAGTCGAAAGAATGAACTCCGCTCCTATTTCAATTTTCTCCAAACTTATATCAATATGATTTCCATTTTGCCATTCAGTGTCTTCCACATTTCGAGGAAAATAACCGGATGAAATTACTTTCAGTTTTCTAGGGGTTCGTGAATCAGATAGCACAAATGAAGCAATTCCCTTTTCAATATCTATAGTGGGCACTTCATTCCAGTTTCCAGTTAAGCTAACTTTGAAAGTAGAAATACTACCTCCAATTTCATCCGCAATACTGATAGTAAAAGGCTGTTTTGGTAAATCAATACTGACTAAATCTACATCCTTAATTTCTTGAAAATTGGGTTGAAAAATCTTTGCAATAAAACCTTTCTTTTGAAGAATTGAACTGCCAGAAATTCCTTTTGAAAGATAAAAATCCTGCTCATTGAGTAGTGCATTCTCAATAGTTATATTTTGACTTGTATATCCTGGCGCTTCCAAATTGAGGCGGGAGGATGTTAGATTCTCTCCTGCTAAAATGATGACACCATCAGCTTCAGTTCTTCCGCTTTCTCCTGTTTGGTTATTCTCTACCAATTGCCATGAAACTTCAATTTCCTCCTTACTTTCCGCATCTTTTACAGTCCATTTGAGTTTAGGAATGCTTCTTATTTTCATTATTGGAGCAGAACTAGAAATACCAGTTTCATCAATTGGGATTGTTGCTAAGCTTGTAATATTAGAAACTCGACTTAAACTCCCTTCTTGGGTGAGATAGAATTCAGGGAAAGTTTCATTAGAGTTTAATTCTATTGCAAGCGGTTTCATTCCTTCAGCTAAAACCCAAGCTTTGCGAAGCTCATTATCAGCAATCAATAATTCAAAATTCCCTTCAGCATCTGTGGTAATTTTTTCCTCATTATCAAACTGGATTATTGCTTTTAGTGGCTCTTTTTCACTGATATTTAATACTTTACCTGCAATTCTGACCGTAGATTCCTTTATTGTTACAGCAGCTAAATTTCGATTGACCATACTTGGGACAGTGGTGGCTCGGTCCGCTTTTATGGCTTTGGTATTAGACAATGATTGTCCAGTAAATACCTCCCGCTTTTCTTCGACTTTCACCTGCTCGGTTTTGGCAACTTCTCCAGTTTTTACCTCAACTTTTATTTCTTTAGTTTCGATTTCAGCTTTCACCAATTCCACAGTTTCTTCCTTCTTCTCAGTTTGTATTGGGCGTACAATTTTTGATTCATTAGTATTATTAGCTACCAATTGAAAAGGAGAATCAGTAATCGTCATTTTAAAGATATCGCCCATACCACGACTATTTTGTGTGGAACTTACAAAGGCCAGTGGGTATCTATCACTTTCGTAAAATGAAAGCTCAATACCTTGTGAATTCACTCCTGGCCCAAGATTTACTGGTTCGGACCAATTAAGCCAAGTTTCATCTAATCGTTTGCTGGCAAATATATCACGTCCTCCAAAGCCACCATGACCGTTGCTAGCAAAATATAAAGTAAGACCATCATCCGATAAATGTGGAGTCATTTCTTGAAAACTAGTATTTATGCCCTCACCTATATTTACAGGTTGGCTGTAGACACTATCATTTTCGCGGAAACTTACATACAGATCCTCATAACCTACTGAACCAAAGGATTCCATTGATAAGATTAAAACTTCTCCATTATCAGAAATGCTTGCGCTTAAGTGACCAGAGCGATTGTAGTAAGATTTTATCGTTAGGGAAATAGGCTTCGACCATTCTCCTTCTTGCAAGCTGCTTACCGCAATAGTTGATTTGTTGGCTTCATTCTGATTTAAAAGAAGTGCCTTTTGGCCTTTATCAAAAAACTTATACAGGATATTATAGCCTTTATTATTCCAAAGCTCTCCAGCATTCTCAGGTTTTGACCATTCGTCATTTCCTTTCAATTCACTTATCCAAATATCTCCTGGATCTAACTCGCCACCAATATTTTTGGGCTGAAAACGAATGGTAAAAAAGAGTAATTGCCCATCTGGACTAATAACTGGATGTAGCTCATCGTACTGACTATTTACTTTCTCAGAAATAGGTTCTTGTTGGATATACTTGTTTCCTTGAGCAAATGCTTGTGATATAACAATTAGGCAAAAACATAAAGATAAGAACATCGCAACTGATGGCATGTTTTTATAACGCCCAAGGATATTAAATATGATTTGAAACAAAATCTGAATTTAATGTTCTATTCAAGCCAAATAGTAAATAAATGGCCCTTAATTAATTAAGGACTCTAAAGATACAAATAGTTAGAATGAAAAAATCCTGCCCAAAAGCAGGATTTCAATTTTCAATGGATAATTCTATAAATCTAATATAATTGCAAATACTAAAGGAGCTACAATAGTAGCATCAGATTCGATAATATACTTCGGAGTATCAATACCCAATTTACCCCAAGTAATTTTCTCGTTCGGAACTGCTCCAGAATAAGAACCATAACTTGTAGTGGAATCGCTTATTTGACAGAAATAACCCCATAAAGGCACACTATCTCTTTGCAAATCCTGATGCAACATCGGCACAACACAAATAGGGAAATCACCGGCAATACCACCGCCAATTTGGAAGAAGCCAACACTTGAATCTTCAGTTGTCTTAGTGTACCAGTCTGCCAAATACATCATATACTGAATACCACCTTTCATGGTGTGTACATCTTTGATATCACCAGCAATCACGTGGCCGGCATACATGTTTCCAAGTGTAGAATCTTCCCAACCTGGAACGATAATAGGTAAGTTTTTCTTTGCTGCTTCTAACAACCAAGAATTTTTCGGATCTATCTGATAGTATTCTTCCAAATCGCCACTCAAAAGAACTTTGTAGAAGAACTCATGTGGAAAATACGATTCACCTGCTTGGTCTGCTTTTTCCCATTGCTTGAGTACTGCACCTTCTAATCTGCGCATTGCTTCCATTTCGGGAATGCATGTATCTGTAACTCTATTCATGTGCCTATTAAGCAGATCTTGCTCTTGCTCTGGGGTAAGGTCACGATAGTTTGGAATGCGCTCGTAGAAATCATGTGCCACCAAGTTGAAAATATCTTCTTCGAGATTGGCTCCTGTACAAGTGATTATATGAACTTTATCTTGGCGAATCATCTCCGCTAAAGATAAACCTAGCTCAGCAGTGGACATTGCACCTGCTAAGGTTATCATCATTTTATCACCACCCGTAATGTGTTTTTTGTATCCTTCTGCTGCATCAATTAATGCTGCCGCATTGAAATGTCTGTAATGATGTTTTAAAAATTCAGTAATGTTACCCATGATCAAATATTGCTAAAATCGTATGAATTAAAAAGTAAAAGCCCGACCAAAAAAGTCAGGCTTTAAAATAACGGATTTTGTCTACAAAAACTTAATTTTTATTTGTAGTATATCTTTCATTCAAGCCTTTGATTGCCTCATTTGTAATATCTAGACCTTCATTTGCATATAATACACCACTTCCTTTTGTATATGTAAGGATTATATTCAAGTTTTTAGACTTACCATAAGTAGCTAAATAATCAGCAATGGTATCGTAAAGAGCGTTAGTTAATTTGGCTTCTTCATTCATCAATTCTTGACTCAAGTTTTGCTCATACACTTGTAGCGTTTGCTGCTTTTGAACTAACTCTTCTTCTTTTGCTCTAGCTTGTGCCATAGTCATTCCTTGAGCTGTACGCTGGAAAGTCTCAATTTCCTGTTGTAAGCCTTGAGCTCTATTGCTGTATTCTGCTTGAGCACTATTTCTTTTTTCTTCAAGAATTCCAGTTATCTCTGTAAAGTAATCGTACTTAGCCAACAAAGTATCAGAATTGATATAGGCAATATTTAAGTCTGAAGCTAAAGCCATGTCACCTGACTCTTCCATTGAAGCAATGGTTGTTTCTGATGAGTTTCCAGAGAATTTATCTACATAAAGGTAAATTACTGCTATTAGCAAGACGATGTTGAGGATTAAAGAAAGGTTTTTCACGTTTTGTTTCGGTTTAAATTTGGGCAAATATACTGAAAGTAAGTTTTCGAGCAATTAGCTTTTCATTTTTACCCTAGTAATTACTGCTCCTCCAATTAGAGAAATCCCCGCATTGATTAATGTTAAACCCAAAGTGCCCATTATAAACCAGTCAATAAATGGAGCTTGTTCATATTTTAAAATCAAGCCTTCTCCCATTATGGACAGACCTGCTCCGTTTAAAATAAGACCTCCAATAGACAAGGAAAGCCATTTCCGCTTGAGCTTGCTTTGGTTAGTTTTCATAAATTTTGATTGAGTTGATTCATGGTTAAAATCCACTTGCTTAAAAGTAAATTTCTTGTGTCAATCTAAATGTATTTGCATGGGCTTCTACGATATGTTGGATTTTCTCAGAATATCCTCCTCCCATGCTAATTACTAATGGCAATTTCAGGCTTTTGCACATTTCAATTACCATGCGATCTCTTCCCTTACAACCCTCTAAGCTCACACCCAATCTGCCTAATTTATCAGTAGCCAAAATGTCTACTCCAGATACAAAAAATACGAAATCTGGATTTACTGCTTCAACTATTTTATCAAGATGAAAATTTAGCTTTTTAAGATATTCTGTATCACCCGTTCCATCGGCTAACTCTACGTCCAAATCAGATTTTTCTTTGTGCATTGGATAATTTTTGGCTCCATGCATACTGAAAGTAAAAACCCTAGATTCATTTTCAAATATTTTGGCAGTGCCATTTCCCTGATGAACATCCAAGTCTACTACCAAGATCTGCTTTGCTAAGTAATGATCTAAAAGATATTGGGCTGAAACGGCAACATCATTGAGTAAACAAAAGCCCTCACCTCTATCACGGTATGCATGATGTGTACCTCCCGCCACATTTATACCCACACCGTACTTTAGTGCATAAATAGAAGCTTGGAGCGTTCCGTCCAATATAGTAATTTCTCTTTCTACTAATCCTTTACTTAAAGGAAATCCAGTTTTTCGCTCTTCTTTTCTACTTAGATTCAAATCAATCAACTTTTGCCAATATGCTATATCATGTACTTGAAGAATTATTTCTTCGGACATAGGCTTTGGTTCAAATAGATTTTGAGATTGGATGGTGCCTTCATACAAAAGCTGCTCAGGAAGCAGCTCGTATTTGATCATCGGAAATCGGTGTCCTACTGGTAACGAATGAGCATAAATTGGTGCCCAAGCTATTTTAAGCATAAATTACTAACAGTAAAGTTGACGATATGTTAAGAAATTATTCTTCTTCGTCATCTTCATTTATAAAAGAATACATAGTAGTGTCAAGCGATAATGTATCCTCATTAAAGTCTTTAATAAATTTATTAATTACTCTTTCCGTGACTTTTTCAATATTTAACCCAATATCCAAGGCCACACCAAAATCCACATTATCATCGATTTCTACATGTTCTTGTACTTTTACAGCTTCTTCTTCTTCCAAGTCAGCCATTACTTCAGCCATGTATAAACCCATTTCTTCGTCTTCTGCTGTCAGTGGGATCAAATTTCCATTTTCATCTTCCTGATATTTTATAGGCTTGAAGTTTTTAAATTTCTTCGCAGCTTTGTGTTCAGCAATCTCATATATCTCACTGCTATGCTGTAGTCTTAAAGTATAAATCACGGCATCGTATATAACCTCCCGCCCTTCATAAATGCCAAGGAATTGAAAGTTCATATACTCATCAGAATTATCTTGAGCATTTACTAATAAAAAAGACTTGCCAGAATCTTTCAGCTTGTTGCGGAATTCTTCTATTTTTTCAGGATCAAAACCTTTGTTGGTATTGGACATAACAATAGATTGAAAAAGTAATTAAATTGATTATGATGACGTAAAAAAACTGAATCTTTCAGTGCCTTTTGCTATTGAATAAATCGTTTCGACAATCCAAATTATAAAAGAATTTAAATTTCCCACTATTGATGTTAGAATATTTAGTAAAACAGAATGAAAGTGAGGTTTTAGACTTCAAACAATCGATCAATAATTTACATAAAATTGCTAAATCGATTGGTGCATTTGCAAATACTAAGGGCGGAAAATTAGTGATTGGCATAAGTGATAATAAGCGAATAATTGGGATAGATCCAGAAGAAGAGAAGTATATGCTGGAAAAAGCGGGAGGTGAATTATGCGATCCTCCAGTCGGATTTTCATTTCAAGTATTGGAGCAAGAAGCTGAAAATGAATATGATGAACCAAAATACATATTGATAGCAGAAATCTCAGAAGCTATTGTAAAACCCGTAAAAACACTAGATGCAAACGACGAATGGAAAGTATATACTAGAATAGCAGATAAAAGTCTTCCAGCTTCCAAGAAATTAATAAAAATGATGGAAAAGGGTCTTATAGATTCTACTAATAAAACAGATAGAGCTTTAGATAAAAATGAAAAAAAATTGATGGATTTTTTGCAGGAAAATGAACGGATTACGCTCAAAAGGTTTTGTAAATTGATAAATGTATCGAAGCGAAGAGCAACAAAGATTATCGTTAACTTGTTGCATGAAGGAATGCTTCGTGAGCATAATCATGAAAAGGAAATATATTATACAAAATGAAATATGGAATATAGAAGACTAGGAAAATCAGGACTTCAAGTAAGTGCTCTTTCATTTGGTTCTTGGCTAACATTCGGCAAACAAATTGGAGATAATACTGCCGAGAATTTGATGGCAATGGCCTATGACAATGGTGTCAATTTCTTCGACAACGCAGAAATCTACGCTCGTGGGCAATCAGAGATTGTAATGGGTGAAATTCTCAAAAAAATGGACTGGCGTAGAGATTCCTATGTGGTAAGCTCCAAAGCCTTTTTTGGTCTTGGTGGAGAACTCACCCCCACTCAAAAAGGCCTAAACAGAAAACATCTCATTGAAGCATGCCACGCTGCACTCGAAAGACTGCAAGTAGATTACTTAGATTTATTCTTCTGCCATAGACCTGATAAGGAAACGCCTATTGAGGAAACCGTCTGGACTATGCACAACTTGATCCAGCAAGGCAAAGTGCTTTATTGGGGTACATCTGAGTGGAGTGCACAAGAAATTATGGAAGCTCATATGATTGCCCAGCGTTACAACTTGATCGGCCCAGTAATGGAGCAGCCACAATACAATATGCTTGTAAGAGATAAGGTTGAGGTAGAATTTAGCCAGATTTATAAAACTGTAGGTTTAGGTACAACTATTTGGTCACCATTGGCTTCTGGAATCCTTACTGGCAAATACAATGATGGATTTCTGGATGATACTCGATTGGGAATTGAAGGTATGGAATGGCTAAAGGACAGAACACTGAGAGAAGAAAATTTGCAAAAAATTAGAAGAATGACTGCTTTTGCAAAAGAAATTGGAATCTCAATGGCAAACCTTGCAATAGCTTGGTGCCTTAAAAATCCGAATGTTAGTACAGTAATCCTAGGCGCATCAAAACTAAGTCAGCTTGAAGAAAATCTTAAAAGTCTTGATGTCTTACCAAAATTGACTGATGAAGTTATAACTAAGATCGAGGAGATTCTGGATAATACTCCTGCCAAACCATTGTTTTAAAAATAAATAGCCAGGCTTAAAAAAGTCTGGCTAAAATTCTCTTCAAATGACCACAAAATCACTTTTGCTCAACCTCTTATTTGTCCTGCTTTACTTCTTACCTACTTTACTCGCCTTCTCCAAAAAGAATTTGAGGGAGGTTTTACTTTTAAACCTCTTTTTTGGTTGGACCATTATTGGCTGGATTTGGTCGCTAGTCTGGGCAATTCGAGGTAAATCGCCATTACCACACCAGCTAAAAAAAGCCCTAAGAGAAGAAGCAATGGAAGATTGATGGCTAATTATGGATTACATTCCTTGCAATTAGCCTCAACCACTTGCTCGGCAATTTTGAAACCTAAGTTCATGGCTTTTCGCCAATCCTTACAGGCTTCTGCATCACGATCCATTTCATAATATAAAGTACCTCTATTCAGATAGGCCTCCGCATAATCTGGATCAATTTCAAGCGCCTTTCCATAATCTACAAGCGCTCCTGTATAATCTTCCAAATTATTTTTAGAATAAGCTCTTTCCAAATATGCCTCTTTGTATTTTGGATTGATTGCTAATGCTTTAGTGAAATCCTCAATTGCAGGCTCTTCTGAGCCAATACTTGACAGACAAATTCCTCTGATAAAGAGTGCTTCAGCATTTTTAGAATTGCTCTTAATGATGGCTGTAAAATCCTGAATGGCAGCATGGTACTCTCCTTCTATATACTTATCATAAGCAACATTCATCTTTTCTTCTTCAGATTGCTGAGCCATAGCAGAGCCACTAAAAATGAGTGTGAATATTAATGCAAACTTGATATTTTTCATATACGATTTCCTTTCTATGCTATTTGAATAAAACGAAAAAAGCCCGGCAAAAACCGGGCTAAAGCCTTAAAGATATAAATAAATTATCTTTCGTATCTCGCCCAAACTTCTGCCATAGGTTCTCCTGAACTATTATTGCCAGAATGATACCAATCGCCATCTTGAATTCTATAATTAAATGGCAAAACTGCTCCAACTCTATCATTGTTTCTTGAGAATACTGTAATATGCTCTGTGTATGTACTATCTTCAATTGTGTAAGTGCCAGCACCCGTTCCCAAAAACTGCTTTGTGCCTGTATTGATTGCAGCCCACTGAAATCTTGTTCCCGATAATATTTTTATTGTAACTCTATCACCTACTGGTCTTCTTTCCTCCAAGACACCATCGGCATTTGGTCTACCTAGCATTCTCCAGTTTCCTGTTAAGTCGGTTACAGAGTCATCAATTTTTGAATAAACATAGGTATTACCATCGTGCATTGTAGTGAAAGTATTGCCGTCTAAAGAATAGTCATATGCTATAGTTGTACCCACCATTGTACTATCTTCTGTATCAAAGGCTACTTCCACATTGAGTTTACCATTATCAAAATTATAGAATCCACCACCTGCTGCTATAAATTCACCTGTTTCAGCCGCTCCTACAGAAAATGCAGTAAAGCTTGGAGAAACGATCGCCACAACTTCATTTTCCTCAGCTACACCATTTGTGGATTGTAATTTCCAAGCACCTTGAATATTCGGCGCATCCGCTACTTCTTCGGTTGTTTCTTCTACTTCGGTAGTACTTTCAGTACTTGTTTCACCACAACTAAATAACAAGGCACTGGCAAAAAACAAGCTCAGAATTTTGGAGTAATTTAATAGACGTTTCATAGGTTGATTATTTTGGGTTATTTACTAAACCTAATGTAATTGAATTAATTACTATATCAAATCAACCTTACATGAATGGAACTAATGGATTATTAAACTTTATTATTCGTAACGAAGGGATTCTATCGGATCCAATTTAGAAGCTTTATTTGCTGGAATAAATCCGGAAATAAGACCTACAACCACACACACAACCAAACCTACCATCATCCAAAGCCAAGGCATTACAAAGGTGCCAGGTGATATTACATTCGAGACACCATTTCCAATTCCAATTCCCAGCAAAATACCCAAGAATCCTCCCGCTAAACAGATCACGATAGCTTCGATTAAGAACTGCTCTCGAATTTTTAGAGGTGTGGCACCCATAGCCTTCCTGATTCCGATTTCTCTAGTACGCTCAGTTACGGTCACCATCATTATATTCATCAAACCTATAGAAGCACCTAATAAAGTAATGAACCCAATCCCAAAGCCACCGATTCTTAAATAACCTGAAATTTCATCCAAACTTTCTGAAAGTGATTCACTTTTCACAACTTCAAAAGATTCGAAATCTAGCACTTCATCACGACGAATTTTTCTCATCAATGCAGTAGCCTCTCCCATTGCAAAAGGAGTAACTTCAGGCGAGCTTACCATATTTTTAATCGCATAGGTGAAAGTGCCATTTCTATCTAATTTCGAAGCGTTTTCAAATGATATCAATATATTTCGATCAGCGCCCCCGCCTCCACCTAAACCACCTTGCTTGTCTAATACACCAATTACATTATATTTTCTTCCGTAGAAGCTTACTTGCTTATTTATAGGATCAGCATTATTTGGGAATAATGTATTCCTAATTTCACTTCCAATTATTGCCACTGGAGCACCACTTGCTATTTCATCAGGTGTAAAATTCCTTCCTAGCGCTAATTCTAAACCATTAATAGAAATATAGTTCTCATCCGTGCCCATAATTCTACTATTTGGGTTCGTTTTCAATGATTGATGAGTTACTTCAACAGCACCGCCCACGTTGGTCGTAATGGTCATTGCGTCTGCAAATTGGAATTCCTGAGTAAATGCCTTTACATCTCTTATCTTTAATGGAGGCACCCGTTTTTCTTGAATTCCACCTACATTTCTTCCACGCTCTACTCGCTTAGATACTACATCGAATGTATTTACACCAAAGGTCGAAAAGCTATCTTCTACAGATGCACGAATACCATCGATCGCTGTCAACATTCCTACTAGCGATGTGATACCAATAGCTACAATCAATGCAGTAAGTGTTGTTCTCAACATACTGCCCTTCATAGATCGAAGGCCTTCTCTTACATTTTCTGAAAAATCCATACCATTTTTATAATAACTTCGTAAACCTACACAATGCCGTTACCAACACGATGGATATTTACGTAAATTGAGGGTTGAAACGCCTAAAAGGTTTTAAATACAGTTGATAAGAATGATGAGAAAGATAATAATTATAGTCTGCACCTTTTTCTTAATGGTTTTTGCTGCAAATGCCAATGAAATCCTTATTCCAATGGACGATACGCAAAGCAACCATTTAAAGGCATATGGTATTGCATTTTGGGTTTTAGAGAGAGAAACATCTGTAGAATGGCTACTCAATTATAGAGGTGGAAGTTTCATGATGCCCTATACATCAAAGTTTGAAGATGAATGTATTATTCGCAATGTTTCGTACCAAGTCATAAGTAGCGCACAAGCCAATCAGATAAGAAATGAAATTCGAAGTCCTTCATCCAATGCAGATGTAATGCAATTGGATAAAGCGCCAAAAGTTGCAGTTTACTCTCCTAAAAGTAAACAACCTTGGGATGATGCAGTAACCTTGGTAATGAGCTATGCAGAAATTCCCTACGACATAATTTTCGATACTGAAGTACTAGAAGGTGAATTAGCAAATTACGATTGGCTTCACTTACACCATGAAGATTTTACTGGGCAATATGGTAAGTTTTACAGAAGCTTTAAAGATTTCCCTTGGTACCAAGAAATGGTTAGAGAATATGAAGAAGTAGCTAGTAATTTTGGCTACAAAAAGGTCTCTGAAATGAAATTGGGTGTTGTTAAAACTGTGCAAGAATTTGTGGCGGGAGGAGGCTTTCTTTTTGCCATGTGTTCAGCAACTGAGACCTTTGATGTGGCTCTTGCAGCTCAAAATGTGGATTTTATTGAACGCATGTACGATGGTGATGGAGCAGATCCAAGAGCAAACGATAAACTGGATTTTTCTAAAACGTTTGCTTTTGAGAATTTTAGATTGAAAATGGATCCGGTCGAATACGCATATTCCAACATTGACAATAAGCAAATAGAACGTGGACTATCTGAAAGAAATGACTTCTTCTCATTATTTCAATTCTCAGCCAAATGGGATCCAATACCTACCATGCTTACACAAAACCATCAAAGAATTATCAAAGGATTTATGGGACAAAGTACCGCCTATAAGAAAAATCTCGTGAAATCAGATGTAGTAATACTTGGTGAAACGAAGGATATCGATGAAGCCAGATATTTGCACGGTGAATTTGGCAAAGGATTTTGGACTTTCTATGGCGGCCATGATCCAGAAGATTATCAGCACTTTGTTGGAGAAGAACCTACAGACATGAATTTATTCCCAAACTCACCTGGATACAGATTAATACTAAACAATCTTTTATTTCCAGCGGCAAAGAAGAAAAAATTAAAGACTTAATTTGTAGTAATTGCTAATTAATTGGACTTACAATTAGTGCATTCGATCCCCTCTTAATTCGAGATTTTTTATAATCTCTGCTTCTGCTTGCAGTATTTCTTTCCACCTTTCCCAAACTACATCCTCGGGTTGGTATTCTTTTGCCAGCTCAATGAAGTTTCGATAATGACTAGCTTCGGAAACCATCAATTCATAATAAAATTTGGATAACTCTTCGTCTTGGATATGTTTCCATAAAAGCTTAAACCTCTCACAACTTCGAGCTTCGATTAGCGCATTGAAGAGCAGTTTTTCACAAAGCTGTTGATCACGGTTTCCTCCTTTTCGCTCAAGCTTTAGAAGTTGATTTACGTATTCATCTTTGCGCTGCTTACCAAACTCAAATCCACGCCTTTTCAAATGCTCCATCACCCTTTCAAAATGACTCCATTCCTCTGCAACAACCGGAGTAAGTGCTTCAATCATTTTAGTTTTTTCAGGATACAAACAAATGAGTGAAATGCACGAGGATGCTGCTTTTTGCTCACAATAAGCATGATCTATCAGAATCTCTCTGATGTCCATTTCAACAATATTTACCCACCTCGGATCAGTGGGTAACTCTAAACCTAAGGTTTCCATAATTAATCAAAAAACATCCAGCTAAGTCCTAAGTCGAATATTCGAGGCATTCCAGTGTAGTACGGAGTAACAAAATATCCATCCTCGGCCATCAAACCTTGATTAAGGTGTGTAAGCTTCATGAAAATACGTGTCCTGTTAATTTTAAAATTAATGAAAAAGTCAGCCCACACATAGGAAGGAATTTCAAATTCATTTTGCAGGTGGTATTGCTGAGTAATAGGATCATATCCATTGGCAAACCATGCAGACTTATAATGAAGATCAATACCGGTCTGTATCGTTAATTTTCCATTAAATAGGTTATTCAAATAATAAAGCTGTCCATTAGCAAAATAAGTAGGCAAACGATATTTATCAGCTGATTCACCCGCCACTTTTGAATAAATAACTTCAGCATTGAAATTCATGTTTTCCCAAAAATTGATACTAAAATCTATTCCAGGCGAAAGCATACTGATGTTGCCAGTTGCTTGTTCTGGTACTTTCATTTGATTGAAATAGATATAGTTAGAAATGCTAGTGAAGGAAACCTTAGGTTTAATCATCATTGTTTCATTAGTCCAGCGATATCCAAGGTTCAATTGATTCGAAAATTGGTTTGAAAATGAGTTTTCCCAAGCATAATGGTTCCCTAGATATTGCCTTTGTAGCATATTTGGAGCACTCAAGGTTTGTTTAGCTTCAGCTTCGAAATTGAATAAAGATAACTTTCCTTCCAATCGATAATTACCTTCAATCGTGTATTCACCTCCCGCCTCTATTCGAAATAAGGAATCGAATTCCCACCTTAAATCTGTGCCCACATAATGTTCAATAAAACGGGATTCATCAAGGTATTTTGGTTGAAAAACGAGATTTCTATTTTTGTAATAAAATGAATAAAATAGATTCTTAGACTTCCCTTTTACACCACCAGTTAATTCAGTCTGACTCATTTTACTTCTGTCCGCAGTTAAACTTGTACTGATGATATATTCAGGGTAGTAATTGAATTCATTTGAACCACTTGTACCATCGAGAAATTTCACAACCTGATTTTGGCGATCAAACTCTGTGAAAATTCCAAATAATGGTTTCAGCATATATTCCTGATATAAATGATAGTTTTGTCTGACTTCTTGACTACCTCCATTACTAAGATAAACTCGTGAATCTCGGTATAAAAAATATTCAGATTCTTCATTTACTTCGGGTGGTATAATTCCTCCAGACTCAGAAACTCCATGCGACATACGTGAGAAAAAGGCTACAGCTTGATATCGCTCTGAAGAATCACGATAATGGGTGTAAATATCGTAGCTGTTAGACTCAACATTCCTATCTCCTCTTCCAGCTGCTGCCAACTGTTTATCCATTCGGATGGTATTGAAATTAAAACCTACATTCCAATATTCAGAAACATTTCGGCTGAAGTCAATATCGAGCAAACTACGACCAGCTCCGGCAAACACAGGAGCTAAATTGGTATATGGCGATTTGGTATCGAAGTACTTAATTTTAGATTTATCTTTGAAGTATAAATCATAAGCATTATAACCAGATGAAATTCCAACTGTGGTGGGCATTTCAAAAAATATTGGCCACATAGCCGTGCCATGATTTCCTAAATCCTGATATTTATTTCCAAGTTGATGAACCTTCTGAAATCGATGGAAGGCATGCATAGAAGTATCCACAGGCTGATAATGAATATCGCTCAATCTGATAGCTTTGCCAGTGGTGTAGGTGGTTGTTTTTGGCCCATATACGCTTTGTGCCGAATCGTTAAGAATCTGCCCAAAGGAATTTTGAGCTAGGCCCAAAACCAAAATAAAAAATAGAACTAGAAAGTGTTTTAAATTCACGGTCAAAAATACGGAAAAGGAATCCTTTAGTAACTCAGTTTTTTTCAATCATTCTTATTAAAATTTGCTTAAAGCTTTCTTCTTCTGCCAAAAACTGATGCCTAACTGGCAACACGAAGACAGGCAATTCTTTTGCCAATTCTGATAAATCTTTTTCCACCCATTTGGAAGCATCCTTTTCAGTAATTACAATGCTTGCATTTTTCTTTTGCGCAATTTCCGAAATTCTCTTTATATCAATCTCTTTGTATTCATAATGATCACGAAAATTGAAATACTCAGCCACATGATATTTTTCTTTGAGGTAAGCATTAAAAGCCGAAGCATTTGCCAAGCCACTTACAGGAATTACCGAATTCGACATTTCAGATTGACTAATATCAAACAATGGATATGGCAAACCATAAGAAAGAGTGGTAAAGAATACTGAGGTACCTTTTTTTGTGAACTTGTTTATCTCATTGATAATTGATATTCTCTTTTCTACAGAAAGATCTTTCGGACATTTGGTTACAACAACAACATCTGCTCTAATCGCTCCTTCTTTTGGCTCTCTCAAACGGCCAGAAGGCATTAAGTAATCCTCGTAAAATGGATAGCTAAAATCCGTAAGTAATATGTACGCATCAGCTTTTACTTTTCTATGCTGAAATGCATCGTCAAGGATAATAAGATTTGTATCTGGCTCGTGATATAGAATTTCGGGAATGGCTAAAGCACGCTCCTCTCCTACAGCAACGCTAACCCTCCCGCCAAACTTTCTGTAAAACTGAAATGGTTCGTCTCCTAATTGCTTAGCACTAGACGCTTTGTTCGCTAAGTGAAATCCTCTTGTTTTTCTGCCATACCCACGACTTAGTATGGCCAAATTGTAATTACTTTGAAGCCAAGTAGCAAGCCATTCTACCATCGGACTTTTTCCAGTGCCACCTACGCTCAAATTACCCACAGCTATTATTGGCAAGTCAAATTCATGCGATTTTGTATAATCAATATCATAAAGGTGATTGCGCAAACGGACACCCAGACCATAAAGCCAAGAAAATGGTGAAAGTATAAGTTGAGATAAATGCATAAGCCTAAAACAAGCCTATATTTGTAAATATTGAATGTGCGAAAGTGCCTAAAAATATGTCTATGACCAAACTAAAAGATATAATTACCAGTCTCGAAACTTGGGCAAACCCATCCTTGCAGGAAAGTTACGATAATAGTGGGCTAATTACAGGAAATCGCCAACAAAGTATAAATAGGGTCTTAATCTCCCTAGACTGTACAGAAGCGATTGTAGATGAAGCAATTGAGAAAAATTGCGAATTGATAATTGCACATCACCCAATAGTATTCAAAGGTTTGAAAAAACTAACCGGAGCCAATTATGTAGAGAAAACAATTATCAAGGCTATAAAAAATGATATTGCAATTTATGCCATCCATACCAATTTGGATAATATAAATGCAGGTGTAAACAAGAAAATCTGTGATAGAATTGGCTTAAACAAGCAGCAAATTCTAGACAAGAAAAAGGGGAAACTTGAGAAATTGACCACTTTTATTCCCATTGAAAATACAGATGCTGTATTAGCAAGTATATTTAAAGCGGGAGGTGGAGCAATTGGGAATTATAGTGGCTGTAGTTTTAGAGTTGCAGGCACGGGTACTTTTACGCCAAATAATGATGCTAACCCAACAATTGGCGATCAAAACACACCTCAGGAAGTTACTGAAAACAGGGTGGAAATTATGTACCCTTCCTATTTGCAGTCTTCAATAGTCAATACACTGAAACAAGCCCATCCATACGAAGAAGTTGCCTATTATATCCAGTTATTAGAAAATAAGCATCAAGAAATTGGTAGCGGAATGATTGGTGTACTAGACCAGCCAATGGCTGAACAGGAATTTTTGAGCCATTTAAAAAAGGCAATGAATTTAGAACTGATAAAATTCACACCTTTGGCAAAGACAATAAAGAAAGTTGCAGTATGTGGTGGCGCAGGAAGTTTCCTTATCCATAAAGCAAAGTCCGCAGGAGCCGATGCCTTTGTAACCAGTGATTTCAAATATCACGAATTTTTTGATGCAGAAAATCAAATATTGATAGCAGATATTGGCCACTACGAAAGCGAAATTTTCACGAAAGACTTAATTTATGAGTATTTGACTCAGAAATTTAGTAATATTGCAGCCTATTTGTCTGAAGTGAGTACCAATCCAATTAAATATTTCAAATAAGTTCATGGAAAGTACCGTTGCCCAAAAATTAGAATCACTCCTTAAGTTACAGGAAATAGATTCAAAACTAGATGCCCTTATCAAAATAAGAGGTGCCCTGCCTGAAGAAGTAAGTGATTTAGAAGATGAAATTATCGGATTCGATACTAGAATCGGAAAGTATAATCAGGATATAAAAGACCTTAATGCTGAAATCGATGGTTTCAAGCAAGGAATTAAAGAGTCCGAAAAACTGATAAAGAAATATCAGGAACAGCAAATGAATGTTCGCAACAACCGCGAATACGATGCTATCACAAAAGAAACCGAACTTCAAAGCCTTGAAATCGAAATTTTCCAAAAGAAAATTAAAGAGCATGGTCATAAGATCGAATTGAAAAAAGATGAGTTAGCCAAAACGAAAGAATCGGCTAGCGAAAGACAGAAAGATTTAGATGCTAAAAAAGGTGAATTAAGCCAAATTACATCCGAGTCTCACGATGAAGAAAAGAAACTATTAAACGACCGTGAAAAAGCTGCGAAAATAATTGAAGATAGACTTCTGAAGTCTTACAATAAAATTCGTGAAAACGCTGTAAATGGACTAGCAGTAGTTGAAGTGAAGAGAGATGCTTGTGGTGGCTGTTTCAACGTAGTTCCTCCACAACGCCAAGCTGATATCAGAGAAAAGAAAAAAATCATCGTTTGCGAACATTGCGGAAGAATTTTCGCTGATGTTGAAGACATAATTGAAGAAGAACCAAAAAGAAAAACAAGAAGATAATTCAAATATTTTTTAAAATTGAAAAATATTTTTATATTTCACCACAATTAAGTCTTCCTGTGATTTGGTGGTTAAAAAAGGTCTTACTACCATGGGTGAGCTGCAAGGCTCACCCAATTTTTTTTATCTGGCTTCTAGTAATGCCAGCAATCGGTTTGCAGGCTCAAACCGAAGAGGAAATTTTTGATCCTCAAGCCAAGCTCGCTTATCAAGAATTATTCAGACTAAAGCTTCCTCACGCTTCTTCGCTAATCGAGCAAAATACACCCATTAACGAACCTGTCTGGGCATATCTCAAGCATCTAAATCTTACACTCAATGTACTGATTACAGAAAATGAAGAGCTTACAGACTTACTATATGACGAACATAAAGACTTACTAAAAATTGTCACAAATCTACCCTCAGATAATCCTTGGCGTGGATTTTTTGAAAACGAAATGAAAATACAATTGGCCTTTGTGAAATTAAAACGAGGCGAATCATTTTCTGGTGGCAATCAGCTCCGCTCAGCTTATGGCGGGTTAAAGAAAAACCAAGCTTCATTCCCTCAATTTTGGCCTCATTACAAAAGCTTTGGTATTTTACAAATTCTATTAAGTACTGTCCCAGATCAATTCCAATGGATATTGAAATTGCTTGGAATGGACGCATCTGCAGAAGAAGGACTTAGAAACCTTAAAGAAAAGGCCACCAATTCTGAGTTATTTAGGGATGAATCTGAAACCATGTATTCCTTGATTCAAATATTCCTTTTAGAAGAATATGAAGTTGGAGAAGCGGCATTAAAGAAGAAATATGAGCAAGATAAGGAAAGTGTTTTACTCGCATATTTGCTTTCGACTTCCTACCTCAGAAATAATGAAAGCGCTAAAGCCGAAAAAGTACTCAACGAAGTAAAACCTACATTCAAATTCACTTTTTTAGAATATCAAAGAGCAAATATTCAACTCCAAAAAGGAAATTATAGCCAAGCCGAATCACTCTTTTTGAAATTTTTAAAAGAGCGAGAAGGAGATAACTATTTAAAAGACAGCTGGTATAAATTGTACTTAACAGCTTTATTGAGTGATAACAAAGCAAAAGTAACTCAATATTTAGCTAGTGCCAAAAGCGAAGGAACTGTAAATGTGGAACCCGACAAAAATGCTGAAAGAGAATTGGAGGATCCTAATGTCAACAAAATTCTAATGAAATCACGGTTGGCTACTGATGGTGGATTTTATGACATTGCTTTACAAACCTTAGCTAATAGCCAAGCATCTGATTTTCCGTCAAAAAAGGATAAGATTGAAAAGCAATACAGACTGGCTAGGATTTATGATTTGACAGGCGAAGATGAAAAAGCCTTGAGCCTATACAAAGATGTAATTTCAAAGACCAATGGTGAAACATGGTATTTCGCACCGAATTCAGCATTAATGGCTGGAAATATCTTGAAAGTCAAAAAGCAATTTCATGCAGCAAAAGTGATGTACGAAAAAGCTCTTAGCTACAAATCGCATGTTTACAAAAACAGTATAGATACCAAAGCAAAGGCAGGACTAGCCTCTATCCATTAAGTGCTCGATATCATTGTAGCGAGCAAGTCTAAACATACTACCTGTCCAAACAAGCTCATACAAACATAAATTACTATGTAAAAAATTGTCCATGCAATGAAGTGGAATATTCAGCAGCACACATAATAATACGCGCATTGCTCTACCATGCATGCATATCAGAATAGTCTCTGCTGGGTCATTCATTATACAATCCATGGCTCGTTTCATCCGCACACTTACATCCACTGGACTTTCGCCTCCATCTATGGCATAGTCCACCCTCCCGCTTTTCCAAGAATCAAGCATTTGATGGTAATATGCATTTTCCTCAGTAGTAAATGCTTGGCCTTCCTTTCTACCCCAATGGATTTCATTCAAATCTGATAGTTTTTCAAATGGTACTCCTAATTCAATAAATTTTTCTACTGACTCATAAGTCCGCTTCAAACCCGAAACATAAATCTTCTGGAAAGGTTCTGATTTAAACTTTTCAAAAAACAATGCTGCTTGTCTCCTACCTTCATCATTCAAACTGGCATCAATACCGCTACCTTGCACGATACCCATTCGGTTGTATTCAGTTTGTCCATGCCTCAGGATAAATATTTTTTTGCTCATCAAATTAGGCCTATTTTTGAAAAATTAATTTTTGTGCAATAAAGCACCAATAAATAATAAAACCATCCCTTGTCACATCATGTTTAAGGATAATATTAAGCTTGAAGAGCTCGCCAAGTTTGGCCAAAATTCCATGCAAGATCATTTAGGTATTGAGTTTTTGGAGCTAGGTTCAGACTATATCAAAGCCAGAATGCCAGTAGACAATCGCACCAAGCAACCATTTGGCATATTGCATGGTGGAGCTTCTGTAGCGTTAGCAGAAACACTTGGAAGCATTGCTTCAGCTGCTACGCTGGATTTGAGCAAAAAAGCTTGTGTGGGTCTTGAAATCAATGCAAATCACATCAGATCTGTCAGCAATGGTTTTGTCTATGGCATTGCTCGACCGTTTCACATTGGCGGCTCTACTCAAGTATGGGAAATTAAGATTACGGACGAAAAAGATCGACTTGTGTGTGTGAGCCGTATCACCATGATGGTAATTGACAGAAAATAGTGGAAAAAACGATTAGCTATACAAAAGAGGCCATTACCCTTGAAAAATGGAGGGATTGGGTAAGTGGTAAATTAGAAGAAGGAGCAGCTTTGGCTATTTGGAAATTGCCTCACTCCGATGAAATCAATGTAATAGTAGATAGTAATGTAGAAAAAGGAAGCGGGAGGATAAATAACTTTGAATCTCGAAAAGGCTTTCTTTTCGCACCTTTTAATGCTGATAGTGATTGGTATTATTTACAGTCGCTGACTGTACTTCGACTAAAATTCAATAATAGTGACTTAGAAATAATTGAAGGTGAACCTGCTGATTGGCCGAAAAGTACATCACTTTCAGAAAAGAAAAAACACGTAAAAGCAAAAACGAACTACCATACTGGCCATAATGCCAAGCCCTTAGATACAGACGCAGATCACTTCAAGAATATTGTGGAAAATACCATTCAAAGAATCAAAGATGGTCAATTCGAAAAGGTAGTACCAGCTCGTAAATGGTCTAGAAAAATTGGCGAAAATTTCGATTTACTAGATATTTATCAAAAGGCTGCGAATAAATATCCACGAGCAATGGTAAGCTTGGTGAGCATTCCTAAAGTTGGAACTTGGCTGGGTGCATCACCCGAAACGCTTATCCAAATGGATCAAAATTCCATATTCAAAACTGTGGCGTTGGCGGGAACTCAAGCTTTTCAAAATCAAGATTTACGTGATGTAAATTGGACGCAAAAAGAGATTGAAGAACAGGCATTTGTAAGTAGATATATCATCAATTGCTTTAAGAAAATTAGGCTCAGAGAATTTGATGAAATCGGTCCAAAATCCAGTATTTCAGGAAATCTAATTCACCTCAAAACAGAATTTAGAGTGGATACTGTAAGGACTAATTTTCCCGATCTACCTCAAATAATGTTAGAATTACTTCATCCGACTTCAGCTATTTGTGGAATGCCAAAAGAACCAGCATTGGCTTTCCTAAAAGAGTATGAAGGTTTTGATCGAGAATTCTTTAGTGGCTTTCTTGGTCCCATTGGAATCAATAATGAAATGCATGTTTTCGTAAATCTAAGATGCATGCAGGTGAATGAAAACTCCGTAACCTTTTATGCTGGAGCTGGCGTTACACAAGATTCTGTTCCAGAAAAAGAATGGATTGAAACCAAAATAAAAATGGAAACCCTCAATAGTCTATTGACCTAATGAGGAAGCATTTGGATCATATTCCGTACATCTCAGCAATCTGTCTAGGACACAATGTCCATAATGCGGTTCTCTCTCCAGGCTCTCGTTGCGCTCCGCTCACTATGTCATTTGTGAGGCAAGAAGGTATGCAAGCTTACAGCATCCCAGACGAACGCTCAGCCAGTTTTATCGCATTAGGAATGGCTCAACAAAGCCAAAAGGCATCTGTCCTAATTTGCACAAGTGGAACGGCGGGACTAAACTATTCTCCCGCAGTAGCAGAAGCCTATTATCAAGAAGTACCATTACTTATTCTCACAGCAGATAGACCTGCTGAATGGATTGATCAATGGGATGGGCAAACAATTAGGCAAGTAGGAATGTACGGCCAACATGTGAAAGCAAGCTTCAACCTACCGGAGGATTGTTCTACATTAGAAAATTTGGGTACTGCGAAATCAATCATTCATAAAGCATTAGAAATTGCTCATCGATTACCAATGGGACCTGTGCATATAAATGTACCAATTGCTGAGCCCTTTTATCCTGCAAAAGGTGAAACTTGGGAAAGCATTCAAGCAATACCAGAAGTAAAATCAAAAATTGAAAGTAATGATGTCCTCCCTGTAGACCTCATCAAAAGAATCAATTCAAGTGACAGAATATTAATCCTTTCCGGACAGCATAAACCCTCAGAAAAACTAAATTCACTATTCCATCAATTAGTGAAATTTCCACAAGTAAGTATAGTAAGTGATATTATCAGCAATTTTCAAGATGTAGAAAATGCGATTTTAAGCCAAGATGTTTTTCTTGCTCGGATAAGTGATTCTGATAAAGAACTTTTGAAGCCCGATTTGATGATAAGTTTTGGCAAAAGCGTAATTTCAAAAAATCTCAAAATATACATTCGTAACAATAAGCCTAATGAACATTGGTATGTGGGCATAAGAGAAAATACCCCTGATCCATTTGATTGTTTAAGTCAAAGTATCAATTACAATGAAGTACATTTCTTTGAATATTTACTTGAAATATTAGAGCCTAAAAACTCTAACTATCAATCAGATTGGAAAAATATAGACTTAAAAGCACGTAAAGGTTTAGCTCATTTCGCGAAAAATTTACCGTTTACAGAATGGGCTGCATTATGGAAATGTCTACCATTCCTCCCGCCTCATTCTACCTTGCATTTGGCTAATAGTATGGCAGTTCGCTATATCAATTTCTTTTCTTTTTTATTAGCTGGCAAATCCATTGAAGTAGTTGCCAATAGAGGCACAAGTGGAATTGATGGTTCCAATTCTTCAGCGGTTGGTTTTGCTTTAAAAGACAATAAGATCAATACGCTGATTACTGGTGATATGGCCTTTTTGTACGATAAAAACGCCTTTTGGCATAATTACTCCATTCCGAATCTGAGAATTATCGTTATCAATAATGCGGGTGGCGGGATATTTCGATTGATTGATGGCCCTTCTTCTCTACCAGAGTTAGACGATTGGTTTGAAACCAAGCAAAAACATACTGCAGAATCAACGGCAAAGGAGTTTGGGATGATTTATCATAACTGTACTAACTTTGATGAGTTAACCAATTGTTTGGAGCATTTCTATGAGCCAAGCAATCAAGCAAAGCTATTGGAAGTACAAACTGATAGATTTGCGAACCAAGAAGTTTTCAATTCTTTTAAAACCTACATGAATAAATTATATGGAAAGTAAATTTTCGTGGACTCCGATAAAGGAGTATGAAGACATCAAATTTGAGTTTTTTGAAGGAATAGCCAAAATCACCATCAATAGACCTGAGGTGTATAATGCATTCCGTCCTGAAACAAACATCGAAATGATGGACGCAATGGATATTTGCCGTGAGCGCCAAGATGTTCGAGTAGTCGTATTTACTGGTGCTGGCGATAAGGCATTTTGCTCAGGCGGCGACCAAAATGTAAAGGGCAAAGGCGGATATATTGGGGAAGATGGTGTGCCAAGACTCAACGTTTTGGATCTACAAAAGAAAATCCGCTCACTACCTAAGCCGGTAATTGCTATGGTAAATGGCTATGCAATTGGTGGCGGCCATGTATTACACGTAGTTTGTGATATGACCATCGCATCAGATAACGCACGCTTTGGCCAAACAGGGCCAAAAGTAGGTAGTTTCGATGCAGGTTTTGGTTCTTCCTATCTAGCTCGTCACGTTGGCCAAAAGAAAGCTCGTGAAATATGGTTTCTATGCAAGCAATATACCGCTGCCGAAGCCGAAGCTATGGGAATGGTAAATACAGTAGTACCGTTAGAAAAGCTTGAAGAAACTACAGTAGAATGGTGTAGAATGATTATGATGCGCAGTCCATTGGCAATTAGAATGATCAAACGTGGATTGAATGCTGAGCTTGACGGCCAAGTAGGCTTGCAAGAAATGGCTGGAGATGCTACCTTGATGTATTACCTGATGGAAGAAGCGCAAGAAGGAAAAACTGCTTTCCTAGAAAAACGCGATCCAGACTTTGGTAAATATCCTCTTTTCCCATAAGCCATGTTCGAAAATGATCAAATAGATGACTCAGAGCTCCCGAAAATAGAGGAACTTAACTATACAAAAATAAAGAAGGGATATCTATGGATGTCCCTTCTTATATGGGTGCTCTATTCTGTTCCAGTGCCCGTTATTCTGGCAATTATTGCAAACAATACTGATGAATTTCCGCGAGAAGCTCAGCTTTATGCGAGTTTGGGATGGGCTGCACTTATGCTTTTTATTTTAGTTGAAACGATTCTGTCCTATTTCAGAAAAGGGTATGCATTGCGCAAGCATGATATCAGTTACCGCAAAGGTTGGTTTTTTAGAAGTTTGCTATCCATTCCTTTCAATAGAGTACAGCATTGTGAAGTAAAGCAAGGACCAATTGAAAGTTTGTTTGGAATGGCATCATTGAAAGTATTTACAGCAGGTGGAAGTGGCAGTGACATGAAAATCCCTGGCCTCAGTCCCGACAAAGCAAAATCATTACGCTCTCATATCACAAACATTGTCTCAGACATCACAGAAGATTGATTACTCCACCCCTACTCGACAGAACTCGATAGGCGTACTACTCATGTTATTAAATAACTTGAGGAAAGCAATCGGTGTATTTATCCCATTAATCTATTTCTTAGGCAGAGATCTAGATTTCAGCATTTTCTACATAATGCTGATTATTGGTATTTTCCTTTTGGTTCTAGTGTTGTTCCTGTCCTATTCATTTATAGAATACCGGAACTTCCTTTTTTATATTCAAGATGGGCAATTTGTATTGCAGCAGGGTGTGCTACAAAGAACTCGTCTAAGCATTCCCATAGAGCGGATTCAAAGCATTCACCTCAAGCAGAATATCTTCCATAGGATCTTTAATATTACGGCATTAGAAGTTGACAGTGCAGGCTCCAAATCATCTGAATTAGAGATTAAGGCCCTAAGTAAGCCTTACGCCAGAGGCTTGAGAGATTTCCTTTATGAAATCAAAGATGAATTACTTGAAGCTGAAAAAGATCCTGAAACAGAAGGAATCGAGGAAGTGGTAAAGCCTGAGCCACAAAAAGCTAAAACCCTATTAAAACTAAGCCCAAAAGAAGTCTTTCTAATAGGTATTAGTGAAAATCATATCAAAACAGGCTTTGTGGCCTTAGCTGTAATATTTGGCTATGGGCAGCAGTTAACTCAATATGTGGAAGATCAAGTAGATGAATATGTGGCAGAATCTACCAACCTGATAATGCAATCAGGCATTAGCCTCATTGTAACCTTAATCATCATCTTTTTATTGTTAAGCGTTCTTTTAAGTCTGATACGCACATTCCTCAAATTCTTCAACTTCGAAGCAACAACGGACAGTAGAGGGTTAAAAATTCGATCAGGTTTATTATCAATAAAAGAGTATCAAGTACCTCAAAATAAGATCCAAACAATCACTTGGTCAAGTAATCCTTTAAGGAAATTATTAGGCTTACGAACCATTCAAATTGCCCAAGCCTCAAGTGTAGCAGAAGATAAAAATAGCCTTGTAGAAATACCAGGTTGCAAAGCGGAATCAATACAAACCCTGTATCACGATTATTTCCCAGAAACATTGGGAGAAGCAAGCGCACACTATAAACCAGACCTGTTTTTACGATATCGGTTCATCCTGTTCAAGGCCTTTATTCCTTCAATTATCTTTGCTGCATTTGGTTTCTTTCTCCACCCTTGGATATATGCAGTCGCAGTAATCTGGTTAGTTTTAGGCATTATAGTTTCAGTTAAGTATTATCAAACTTTCCTTTTGAGAATTTATCCTGAAGGGTTGAAAATTAGTAAAGGCTGGATTTTTCCAAATACGGTTGATTTAAAGTTATTCAAGGTTCAAAATGTAGAACTAACACAAAGCATATTTCAGGAGCGGCGCGATTTGGCTACGGTGGTAATTCATACAGCATCTGGATCATTTGAAATGCCGTTTCTTAAGAAGTATTACGCACATACATTGGCCAATTTTCTATTGTATAAGATAGAAACCTCCAATAAAAAGTGGATGTAAATGTAAAAACCTAGCAAGCAGTTTTGGATAAAAGTGAATCATATGGATTTGAATTTAAAGGAGAGATACTCACTAAAAATGGTGGAATTAATCCTTTAGAATTAATTAATCCTAAGCTCGCTAGAAGCACTAAATCGCGGGAGATAATTGATGCACTTGCCTTTGCTGCTGACTGGTATTCAGGCAAATTAACATTTGAACTAAAAACCTCTGGTAGCACTGGCAGATCCAAAACCATTGTAGTGACTAGAGCACAAATGATTGCCAGTGCACAAAGTACTATCAATGCATTGCATTTAACCAATGTCGACCATTCTCTACTCTGCTTAAGCACTCAGTACATTGGCGGAAAAATGATGATGGTAAGAGCAATGGAACTTGGCAATAAGTGCACAATTGTTCCAAGTCAAAAAGATCCATTAGTTAAATATCCAACTCAACATAAGTTTACTTTTACCGCTCTTGTGCCTACACAATTGCAAGAAATTTTGAAAAGAGAGAATGGCATCGAACAATTGAAATCATTCAAAGCAATACTTATTGGAGGTGCAACTATATCGCAAAATATAAGAGAGTTATGCATTATTCATAAACTTCCAATTTGGCAAACTTTTGGGATGACAGAAACGGTGTCGCATATTGCTCTTAGAAATTTAGGTAATGGAGAGACCAATTATAAATGCATGGAAGGCATCGAAATTGGAACGGACAAAAGAGGCTGTTTATGGATCGAAGGAGCAATTACAAATCACACTAAAATCCAAAGCAATGACATTGTCGAATTGATAAGTCCGGCGGAATTCAGTTGGATTGGTAGATACGATAATGTAATAAACAGCGGTGGAATAAAGCTTTATCCTGAGGAAATAGAATCAGAAATTTCAAGCCTAATTCCACCAAATCTTTCCTATTTCATTTATGGTTTAGATGATCAAAAATGGGGACAAAAAGCAGTGCTTTTCTTAGAAACAAAGGAAGCTCCGATGGATTTATTAACTCAAATTAAGACGGTTATTGGCTCCATTAAATGCCCAAAGGAAATCATATTAGTTGATGAATTTGAAAGAACCACAAACGGAAAAACTCAACGAAAACAGACTGTTGAGAAAGCACTTGGCAACTAGAGCATAAAAGTGTCATTCCTCATCCAACCTGTAATACTATATCGATCAGTTTTGGTTGGCAGAACCTCATGAGGAATATCTGCACTTCTGAAGCAAACAAAAGTCCCAATTACAGGAGCAACATCAAGAGCAAAACTACCATCAGGATTATAAATTCGCAGCATTCCTTCATCCTTAGACTGCCAATCAGGATTCAAATAAAGAATACAGCTTATAATTCGATGCCTTGTTTTGGCATGTTGATCCAAATGTGATTTGTAGAATGAAGCGGGAGGATATACAGCATAATGCGCTTCAAAACCATTAACAGAAATAAAAAGAGCCTCATTCAAATATTCTCTCAAAACAGAGATTTGCTCCCAATATTTTCTTTGAAGCTCAGTAAGATTTGCTTCTTGAAGCCACAATACTTTATCCCCACGTATTTCAGGAGCCAATTTAAAGTCTTGTCCACGACCAATGCCAGCACTACGGAATGCACCTTCTTCAAAAAGGCTTTCTTGTTCCACCCGCAATTCTTGACAAAAAGAATCAGCGAAATAATTATTGATAACAGCATAGCCCTTCTCAGCGAGGCAATCTGCAATGTGTTCGTTTATATCCATAAAATGATTGCAAATTTAGCTAATTTCAATTCAGAAGAATTAGAAAGCTATTAAAATGAAAAAAGCCTTGAACGAGCAAAGCTTTTGATTCTTAGTGATCCAATAATCTTATCACTTTTTATCTTTCAATTTGATCACATCTTGCTGTAAGCTCAAGACGATTCCAGTGAGTTTTTCTAGGCTAATCTCCTTTTCAGATTCTGGCTCTGGAAAACTGGAGCTAATAAAAACCTTTGCTTCCCAAATTTCCATAATATCTTCTAATTTAACATCATAAGGCGTGTAACTTTGATTATCACTTACAAGAAAGAGTTTCCCATTCTCGGCACCATAATTAAAAACACGCTTATAAACTACACCTTCATCTTTGGTAATAAGCACATAGGTTTTGCCACTTTTCACATCCTGCCATTGCTCTACATATTTGCCTACCACTATGGTTCCAGACTGCAAAGGAAGCATGGAGTCACCATTAATCTCGAAGGCTCTGTAAGTACCTGTTCCATTAAGAGTTGGGATCTGAAATTTGGGAAGGTCTTCCAAGTATTCAGGATCTGCATATCCATTCAAATAACCCGCCGCAGCCTTTTGAGGCACCAGCTCAATATTCTCTCTATCTTGCTTGTCAACAGTAATAGAAAGCACTTTCACTGAAGTTGAATCTTTTACAATCTCATCACTATGCCATTTGTCTTCTGGTAAATTGCTAAAATCCTTTGCCAATAATGCATCTACGCTAAAGCCAAACAAATTAGCCATGTTTTGAAGATTATTAAGTCTTGGATCAGCGCGACCTTCCTCATAAGCACCAACCAAAGATCTTTTTATCCCAATTTTTTCAGCAAATTGCTCTTGAGTAAAACCTAGCTTTTTGCGAAGGAATTTAATGTTATTGCTTAAAATGCTCATTATATTAGTATTTCGACAATCGATTTAGCAAAATTTGAACATTTTAGCAAATCCATCATCTATTAAAGTTCTACATCAATATTTATCTTATTAAAATATATGGTTGTTAATCCTTCAAATGCTGAGTCGGTACCAATTATCAACCAAAGATTTCCATTAGCATCGGTAGTAGCTTTGAAAGGATTATCCAAATTGTTACGATTTATCAATTCGTATTCTGTCTTATCATCTCCTATTGCAATATCTCCAATTACCTCCATCTCTGACCCACCTTGTGACTGTTGACCTTTCTCAACATTTATTGCGTAATAATCTCCAAGTAGTTCTACTTTGGGTTCCTTGTCTACGGCACCTACTTTTAAGTAAACAGAGCTACCTGGTGACCCTCCTGCTCCAAAGCTATTGGAAGCATATTTCGATGCAATTTCCAAATCAAATGAAATTGTATATTCACTATTAGGTCGTAAACCAGTAACACTATAATACATGAACATAAACATATCATCACTGCGATTATGTCCAGATAGCTTGAAGCCATACTGACTGCTTGGTAGAGGAGCTGGAAGTTGCGATCTGCCAGATTCAAACTCCATAAGGTCTTCTTGTGGAATTTCGTAGTCGCTATAGTCTGCTATCCAGCCCATATTCCCCGTTGCATTGGACGAGAAATCCATTCGCAATTGTACCGTAGATACTGGGTTGGGTAGTTCACGGGTACATGACAGTAATGTCAATCCTAAAACCGTTAGTAATAAAGTTGTTTTCAAAACGTAGGTCATATCTCCAAATTAATTTTTGACGCAAATGTAATCGATTTGATTATTTCTGGTCAAACGTAAAACCTCCCGCTTTATGTTACTTTAATTTTCTATTTGCGGTTTCTAAATAGATAGATTCGCTTTTGCTGGCTTAGATCCTTACCGTCCAATGAATATAAATGAGCTTGCAGTCCATAAAATGGATCTGTAGAAATTATTTTACCCAAATCTTCAGTGATTTTATTCACCACTTCTTTGAGCGTGTCTCCTGGCTCTGTTAGCATATACCCATACCAGTTTTCTTCTGCTTTTGCTGTGAAACTGAATTTCACTTGGCATCTGCCTGAGCTTAATTTTCTTGCCTTAAGCTTCAATGAATTGTTTTCTATGTTCATGACTTTAGTATTTAACTACTTATTTTAGCATTTATGATCATAAAATTAGTAATAAGATTTTTAAATACAAATTAAAACTAAAATATTTAGTAATTTTGTGAAAAGAGGAGTTAGATATGTTGGAGCAAAATATTTCGCGCACAATTGTTCATATGGATTTGGATGCATTTTTTGTATCCGTAGAATGCTTACGTGACTCTAGACTGAAAGGGAAGCCATTGATTATAGGAGGAAGCGGCGACCGTGGTGTGGTAGCCTCATGCAGCTACGAAGCGCGACGATATGGTGTGCGCTCAGCTATGCCCGTGCGACTTGCTTTACAGCTATGTCCAGATGCGCTAGTAATATCTGGCGACATGGATGCCTACAGTAAACATTCGCGGGAGGTTACGCAGATTATTGCCGAAAATGCCCCTTTATTCGAGAAATCATCAATTGATGAGTTTTATATGGATATCAGCGGTATGGACAAGTTTTTTGGCTGCTACCAATGGGCAGGTGAGCTCCGTCAAAAAATCATTCATGAAAGTGGACTGCCTATTTCCATGGGCTTATCTATCAATAAGTTGGTCTCCAAAGTTGCTACAGGGGAGTCGAAACCTAATGGATCCAAACATATAGAAAAAGGCATGGAAAAGGGTTTTTTAGCTCCTTTGCCAGTAAATAGAATTCCAATGGTAGGCGAAAAAACCAGCCGATTCCTGTTTGATATGGGCATACGCACCGTAAAAGTACTAAGCGATATGCCTGTAGAAATGCTCGAATCTGTATTGGGTAAAAATGGTATCCTACTCTGGAGACGTGCCAATGCTATAGACGAAACTCCCGTAGTGCCATTTACCGAGCAAAAATCTATTTCGACAGAATGCACTTTCGATTCGGACAGTATAGATACGAAGATGATGCGTTCACTGCTTACAGCTATGGCTGAGAAACTCGCTTACAAACTGCGCAGTAAACAAAAACTCTGCTCATGTATTGCTGTAAAAATTCGCTATGCCAATTTCGATACTGAGAGCAAGCAAATACAAGTACCCTATACCTCATCAGACCAAACAATTATTCGCTATGCACATGAGTTGTTTGAGAAGCTATTTCCGCGCCGTATGCGTGTTCGACTTATTGGGCTCCGCTTGAGCAATTTGGTTCATGGTAACTATCAAATCAATCTCTTTGAAGATACCGAAGAGATGATCAAGCTATACCAAGTAATGGATAAACTACGCAGCAAACACGGACCTGATGCCATAGGCAGAGCCGTGACGCTAGACTTAAACCCAAGGATAAAGAGGGATAATAATGCTTTTAAGGGTTGAAGCAACATTAATTCAAAAAGTAAACCACTTACTAACTCTGTTATGCTCACAACCTATTTATTTAATTTTATACCAATGAAAAATAGGAAGCAATTTCTTATACCTACTTAAACTATTTTATTACTTTAGCCATCCTTAGTCAAAGACACAAGAATGAAGACCTTTATATTATTAACATCAATCAGTCTGCTAATTATTGGCTGTTCTATCGAAGAAAAGAATACACCTATTGACACATCAGAAAAAAATGTGACCCTCCAAATTACAGATTCAGTCCGAATAGAATATCTAGGCACCCTAGCATTGTTAGATGTATCTGAGGAGCATGAGAAAATAATGCTATATGACAGAGCCACAAACAAGATTGTGCTGAGTGATATGCAGGGTATAATTCTTAATGAGTTGCAATTAGAAGGCGACTCGCCAAACTCCTATGGCAGAATGTTAGGGCCAGGGAGATTCACCACAGATGGTAATATTTTTATAGTCGGCATGAGAGGCTTTTTCACCTACAACTTAGATGGTGAAGTACTGAGTAGTAAAAAATTACCAGAAGACTATGATATATTTATGACTTCTACAAATCAAAATACTAAACTAATACCAAATCAAGGAAAATTCATTACTGCCTATTTTGATTTCAAGGGGAAGCAAAACAACCAAGTCGAATATTATCAGCAACTAACTACTTTAACAGAACTTGATTCATCGGAAAATACACATTCTCCATTTTTAAATATTCCTGCAGAAAGTAGATTAAGGGATGGTTTAGGCTATGAAATTCCTGATATTCAACCCTATTACACTATACACAATGGTAAGCTGCTAGTCACCTTTGGTTCAGAAGTCAAACTTTATGAGTATGACCTTAATACATATGATTTACAGGATATTAAAGAGCTAAAGTACCAAGAATTCTACCCTAGCCAAGGAGAAGAACTAAGTAAAAAACAACCTGGCTCCATCAACTTTTCGTCTGAAGATGGCTCAACCAGAAACATTCTAAGTACGGGAGAAAACATCCTCTTACTATACTACCCGGGCTTCAGTCAAGTAGATAGAGACCGAATAGCTCAACAACAAGCGAAAGGCGATCAAAAAGAACTTTCGGCCTTATACCAAGAGTTGGGAAAAAAATATGGCAATAGAATTCATATTTTAGATAAAGATGGAAATTTCCTTACTGATTTAGACAATGAGAATGATCTAAATATATTTAGCGGCTTAGCAAAAGGCAGGGATATCTGGTTTATCAAAAATATCAATCTGGAAGAAGAAGAGGATTTTTTCACACTTTATAAAACTCAGGTAAAGTAGCCCAACCCTCTTACGCTTAGTAAACTTGAAAAAAGCGAGAGGATAATCAATGCACTCGCTTGCTCATCATTTTTTGGATATACTTGCCCACGATATCGAACTCTAGGTTTACACTATCACCGGTTTTCAAAGCATGAAAAGTGGTATGCTCCCAAGTATATGGAATGATGGTCACTTTGAAACCATCCTCCCGCACATCAAAGCAGGTAAGGCTTACGCCATTAATAGTGATGGAACCTTTCTCCACGATTAGATGACTCTGCTCTCCTATCAATTTAAAATCTATCAACCAACTTCCATCTCTATTTTCGATACTTTGCACCTTTCCAACAGTATCTACATGACCTTGTACAATATGCCCATCAAAACGGCCATTAGCTGACATACATCGCTCAAGATTTACTAAATCACCTATGGCTACTTCACTCAAATTTGTCTTTTTCAACGTTTCCTCTACAGCCGTTACAGTGTAAGAATCTTTGCTAATATCCACTACAGTAAGACACACACCATTATGACTCAAACTTTGGTCAATTTTTAACTCATGCAAAAAGTTACAAGCCAAAACAAAATCGGTATTGCGTCCTTTTGATTTAATATCTAATACTTTGCCTAAACCCTCAATTATTCCAGTAAACATAATTTCAATTTTATCAATAAATAAGTAAGCAAAAAAAGAAAATAGCTCATTCCAAATCGGTATTTCTGCAAAAGAACATTACAAGGGATACAATGTTCAAAACATGCAAAATTTGACTTTCAAAGCCGAAAATATACTATATATTTGACAAATGATGCTTATTCAGGAAGATAGTTACAGGCACCGAGGTTTACGAAAGACATTAGTAAAAACCATCAAAGAAAAGGGAATAAAAGATCCCGCTGTATTGAATGCCATCGGCAAAGTGCCCAGACATAATTTTTTCGACCCTGCTTTTGTAGAGCATGCCTACGAAGATAAGGCATTCCCAATTGGCGAAGGGCAAACAATTAGTCAACCTTACACAGTGGCTTTTCAAACAGAGTTACTCAACTTGAAGCCCGGAAGTAAAGTCCTCGAAGTGGGAACAGGCAGTGGCTATCAAGCCTGTATTTTACTCGAATTAGGATGTACAGTTTATACTATTGAGTATAACAAGAAACTTTATGAACGTACACGTAAATTCCTCCCAAAGATGGGCTATAGACCGCATTTCTTTCAAGGAGATGGTACTTTAGGCTTACCTCAATTCGCCCCATTCGATGGAATAATTGTCACTGCAGGAGCACCCTTTATACCCAAAAATCTTATTGAGCAATTGAAGATTGGGGGTAGGTTGGTGATACCTATTGGTGATCGATCCTCCCAAACGATGATTTGTCTTCATAAAGAATCAGACACTAAACTTAGTAAAGAAGAATATCATAATTTCAGTTTTGTGCCTTTATTAGGCAAAGATGGCTGGGGACTTGGCGCCTAAGCCAAGCTAAATGGCTATATTTGTAAAAAGAAATAACTATGCCTCCAAAACAAAAAAGACCGCAAGATTCCTACACTATAATGACGGAATTAGTGCTTCCCAACGATACCAATACCTTGAATAATTTGATGGGAGGACGTCTTATGCACTGGATGGATATAGTTTCTGCCATTGCTGCACAAAAACACTCCAACAGAATTGTGGTAACTGCTTCAGCAGATAATATCCATTTTGGCAAGCCGATCCAACTAGGCAATGTGGTTACATTAACTGCCAAAGTTACAAGAGCATTTAGTTCATCCATGGAAGTACATGTAGAAGTAAGTGCTGAGGATATTCCTAGCGCCAAGAAATTCACTTCGCACAGTGCATTTTTTACATTTGTTGCTGTAGATCAGTCTGGTAGACCTATAGACGTTCCGGAACTAATACCTGAAACTGATCAAGAAAAAGAATTATTTGCAGGAGCATTGAGGAGAAGACAATTACGATTGGTTTTGGCAAAGAGAATGAAGCCGGAAGATGCGACAGAATTAAAATCAATATTCAAGCTGGATGAATAATAGAGAAGAAATTAACATTCATTTTTTAGGTCAATTTATTCAAGAAGGGATTTACGTATTACCTGAAGAACAAATTGTTTCTATGACCTCTATCATTGAAGAAAGGCGGGAGGAAAATCCACCTGTCGCAGATTTAGCTCAATCTGAAGAAATTATTCCTAAACTTCCTCAGATTGGAGAATTTCGAAAGCAAGTATTAATTCTGGTAAACAATCCTCAAAGCGATGGAATCACTGAGGAAGAAAAAGATTTTTTTAATAAACTTATTCCAGCTATAAAACTCACTTGGCCGGATGTAGCAGCAGTTAATATTAATAGTCTTGTAAATTATAAGCAAGATTTACAAGATTTCATTAATAGCTATGATTATAAATTCTTGTTGGCATTTACAGGTAAGCTTCCCACCTTGAAATTTAGTATTGATGGAAATTTATTTGAATCAATAAAGTCAGCAGGTAAGATTCATTTAGTATCTAATCCAGTAAGTGAACTTAATCAAAGCAAAGCTCTGAAAGTAGGTCTGTGGAACGAGTTGCAGCGGATTTTTTAAAATTTAAGCCTTAACAACTTATTTGTGTCTCGTCCTAAATAAGCGATACAGTTTTACAAGGATAAATAATAATAGCCAATGGGTCATGACCCATTGGCTATTATTATTTATAGTTTTTGATTTTTATTGTTTTCTGTCTGTGCATTGTGTTTGGTGTTTTCATAAAACAACTTAAATGAGGCCTTTCTACATTATAGATATAGATAGATTGATCCATGAGTTTCTGCATTAGTTTTAGGTCACCTGTTGTAATACCTAGGATAAATTCGTGTTTCAATATTCCATTGACTCTTTCAGCAATGGCGTTTTGGTAAGGGTCATAAGTTTCCGTCATGCTACAAGCCACCTTGTGTTTACTCAGCAGCTCTTGATAGGTGTCACAGCAATATTGCAAGCCTCTGTCAGAATGATGAATAAGTCTCTCTTTGGGACACACACGCTTTTTAAGTGCCTGTTCCATTGCAGATACTGCTCCTGATGCATCTAGACTCCTTGATACATTGAACCCCATTATTCTTTTGGAATAAGCATCAGTAACCAACGACAAGTACATTGGGCTGACTCTGGTGCCGATATAGGTAATGTCAGACACCCAAACCTGTTCAGGTCTATTAATCTCTAATGATTGGATCAAGTTTTTATGTTTCCTGAAACGATGGTGAGAGTTCGTTGTAATATGATAGTGTCTTTTAGGAGTGATTTGAAGGTTATTGGCCTTCATAATAGCAAACAATCTATCTCTGCCAACCCCAAGAGGCTTTAGCTTTTCTTCTAGCAGATGATATAGCTTCCTTGTGCCCAAACGAGGCATTCTCATCCGGACTTGTTCGACCATCAGCACCACATCAGTGGCTATTTGCTGCCTATTCCTTTCTTTACTAATACTGCGATAGTAAACCTGCCTACCAATCCCGAACAACCTACAGGTGGCCGTCAAACCTTCTTTTTGCTCGACTTTGAATCGATCAATTGTTCGGGTAAGGACTTTTTTCTGATAGGAATTTTAAACTCCTCCTCAGCAATGTCTATCATCATATCAAAGAAAATCACTTTCTTATCTGATGTTTCGGCCCGCTTTTCAAGTTCCTTTTTCTGCTTTTCAAGTAAAAGCACTTTTTGCTCTAGTTCTAAAATTCGTTGATCTTTTGATTTAGGCATCCGCATAGTTGATTTGTTCACCCAATCAAAACTACCAAATTTTCTCAACCAATTACTAACAGTCGAGTGGGACTGAATACCATACTTCCTGGCCGCGGCCTTTATCCCTAACTCTCCCTTTTCGATCTCGCTAACTACACTCAATTTAAAAGCGTAACTGTAGTCGCGTTGGGTACGCTTAACATACTCTGATTCATTCTCTTCTTTCATAACATTACTTTTTATGTAACGCTATTTCAGGACGGGACATTGTTTAAAATAAAAAAATCCAAATCGGAATACCGATTTGGATTTTTATTATGTTCAAGATTTTAAGGCAAATTTTAGTTACCTCCACCCATTGCAGCAATTTTAGCAGCCATTGCTTCTGATTTTTCTGTCATACCAAGTTGGGCATATACAGTTTGTAAAGTTTGGGCTGCAGAAATATCATCAGCAGTAATTTGATGGGCTTTTTCCAAGTATGGCAAAGCTCTTTCAAATTCTACTTTAGCTTTAGCTTCTACTTCTTTTCCTTTTGCTTGATATTCATCCAAGTCCATTGCGTTAGCTTCCCCAAGTATTTCAACGGCTCTATTATAATAAATTGCGGCTAAGTTGAAATTTGCTTCAAAATGGTCTGGCTTAAGTTCAATCACTTTTTTGTAATTAGCTTCAGCTTTGTCAAATTCTTCCTGATTATCATAGATGATCCCAATATTATAAAAATACAACTCATTGGTTGGGTCATTTTTAACAGCAGCTTCCAAGCTCCCAAGTGCTTCATCCAATCTATCAAGCTCTACTAGTATATTAATTTCTTCTCTTGCCAAATCGATGTCATTAGGGAAAGCTTCTTTTGCTTTTTTTACCGTAATCAATGCTTTTTCATTATCCTCCAAATGAACTCTTTGCATGTAGATTAGAGATCTGTAAACATCCAAATCTTCATAATCCATCTCAACTAGTTTATTGAAATTTTTTAAAGCCAGATCATTATCATCAGACTGTTGTGCAGCAAATCCACCAAACAATAATGTTGTTGTATCATTGGGTTGAATTAATGCAGCTTTCTTAAAATATGACGATGATTCTTCGTATTCGCCCTCATTAAATAATTCTGCTGCTTTATTAAAATGAGCTCCCCAAAAAGAATTAAGACCTTCTGTAGCTAAAATGTAATAAGTACTATTCTCATTTTCACTAGCAATTATTTTCTTAAATCCTTCGAGTGCTTTATCAAAAGCATCAGATTTCATGCTTGCATATTGCGCATCATCAGATGTTGCAATAGCCTGATAAACTTGAGCCATTGTATATAAAGTCCTAGCAGCATCTTTTGTTTTCTCATTGGCTTGAGCCTCATCAATAGCTTCTTTCGCAGTTGCAAGGTCTCCTTCTTTTAAAGACCTTTCTGCCTTGTTTACATTAGAATTCTGAGCGAATGCCGAAAAGCTAATGAAACATACAAATAAATAGGTGATTAATTTTTTCATAACAGTTTTGATTTCAGTAGAATAGGTTTTTCAAAATTGGTTTAAGTAATTTATGATTCTTGAGTGTTATCATTCGTAGGGTTTTCTTCACCTCCCGCGTTTTCATCTTCAACTTCAACCTCTACATTCTCAATTTTTTCTACAGATGAAATTATATCATCTTCATTGAGTCTAATTAGTCGAACGCCTTGGGTAGCTCTACCCATCACTCTTAAATTTGAAACAGCAAGTCTTATTAAAACGCCTGAACGATTGATAATCATCAAATCATCAAGATCAGATACTTCTTTTATTGCTACTAGATTTCCGGTTTTCTCAGTGATATTCAAAGTTTTCACTCCTTTTCCACCTCTTCTTGTAATCCGGTATTCATCAATTGCAGAACGTTTTCCGTATCCTTTCTCTGACACAACCAACAAATTTGATTCCAAATTGCTAATGCACACCATGCCAACGACTTTGTCATTTTCATTAGCTAAAGTTATTCCTCTCACACCAGCTGCATTTCTTCCCATTGGCCTCACATCACCCTCGTTAAACCTAATTGCACGGCCCGATTGTAGAGCAATAACTATATCATTAGAACCGTTAGTAAGCTTCACTTCTAAAAGCTGATCACCTTCATTAATAGTGATCGCATTAATACCATTTTGTCTTGGCCTTGAATACGCTTCTAAAGTGGTCTTTTTAATTGTACCCTTCTCGGTACACATAATTAGGTAATTATTGTTAATGTAGTCTTCATCTGCAAGTGTTTTTACATTAATGAAGGCTTTTACTTTATCATCTGGTTCTATATTGATCAGATTTTGAATTGGCCTACCTTTAGATGTTTTACTTCCTTCAGGTAATTCATAAACTTTCTTCCAGAATACTTTTCCTTTTTCTGTGAAAATCAGAATATAATTGTGAGCCGTAGCTACGAATAGGTACTCTGTAAAATCATCATCCTTTGTAGAAACCGCCCTTGAACCAACTCCACCTCTACCTTGCACTCGATAATCAACCAATGGTGTTCTCTTTACGTATCCATGATGGCTGATTGTGATAACCATTTCATCATCAGGAATCATATCTTCTATGGAAATATCATCAGAGCTGTGAACAATATCCGTTCTTCTATCATCTCCAAATTTATCTCTTAGCTCAGTTAATTCATCCTTAATGATATTCATTCTCAAACCTTCATCTGCCAAAATAGCCCTATAATGTTCTATTAAAGCCATTATTTCAGTATACTCAGCCTGAATTTTTTCTCTTTCAAGTCCTGTAAGCCTCTGCAAACGCATATCTAAAATTGCGCGCGCTTGGATTTCGGTTAATCCAAAATTAGCAACTAAGCCTGCTTTTGCTTCATCTCCATCTCTGGAAGCTCTAATCAGTTTTATTACTTCATCAAGATTATCTAGAGCTATTAAGTACCCTTCGAGAATATGAGCTCTTTTCTCTGCTTCATTCAAATCATATTGTGTGCGACGAACCACTACTTCATGACGATGCTCAACAAAATGATGAATTAGCTCCTTGAGATTTAATGTATGCGGGCGGCCTTTTACGAGAGCCACATTATTTACACTAAATGAATTTTGTAATTGAGTGTATTTGAATAAATTGTTTAAAACTATATTTGGAATAGCATCTTTCTTAAGTTCATATACGATTCTCAAACCATCTCTATCAGACTCATCTCGGAGATCAGATATACCTTCAATTTTCTTTTCATTAATTAACTGGGCAGTTTTCTCAATCATATTTGCCTTATTCACCATATAGGGAATTTCGGTAACTACAATCATCTCACGACCAGTCTTTGTGGTCTCAAAAGTAGATTTAGCTCGAACAACCACTCTACCTCTACCTGTTTCGAATGCTGACTTTACTCCTTGGTAACCATAAATAGTTCCTCCAGTAGGAAAATCTGGCGCTGTAATATGCTCCATCAATTCAGGGATAGTAATTTCTCTATTATCAATGAAGGCTACTATGCCATTGATAACTTCTGTTAGATTATGAGGAGCCATATTTGTGGCCATACCTACTGCAATCCCAGAAGTACCATTCACTAATAAGTTTGGGAGCTTTGCTGGAACTACTGAGGGCTCTTCGAGTGAATCATCAAAATTTGGCTTAAAGTCAACTGTGTTTTTGTTGATATCATTAAGCATTTCATCCGAAATCCTTTTGAGCCTTGCCTCTGTATAACGCATTGCTGCAGGACTATCACCATCGATTGAACCGAAGTTTCCTTGTCCATCTACAAGCATATATCTTAGGGACCATGGTTGCGCCATACGCACCATCGTATCATAAACAGAAGAGTCACCATGCGGGTGATATTTACCCAACACTTCACCGACAATTCTAGCAGATTTTTTATAGGATTTGTTGTAAGTGACACCAAGTTCAAGCATGCCGTAGAGCACTCTTCTATGAACTGGTTTTAAGCCATCACGAACATCAGGAAGGGCGCGGGAAATAATAACCGACATTGAATAATCAATGTAAGCTCCACGCATTTCATCTTCAATATTAATGGGGATTATGTTGTCTCCCGCACTTTCAAATTCTTCGTTTTCTTCTTTCGCCATTTTTGTTAATTCAGCCTTAGGAATAAGCTGGCAAGTTAGCTAAAATAGACGAAAATTCCTTCTTAAACTTAGTCTTTGAAAGGCTTTAATTAGCCTCTAATTATCATATCTGGACTTTTGCTTATAAGCCTCACCATATCTCAGGGTTTGCTTTCTAAAAATAGAAACTCCTCTAAATTCTACACCACTGTGATGATGCATATATCGAACATTACAACTTGAAATTGGGCATCTTTTAACAGCAGGATATTTAAATCTCAATCCAAACTGGATGCCATAAGAAGGGGTATTCACTGTGTATGTTGGAATATCTGTAAGCGTTATTTTATATGAACGTGATTCTACAGCTGGTCTTATAAATAATGCAGAATAAATCGAGAGATTGTATTCGAAATTTAATCCTAGATTAGCCATATTTTCAGACTCGAAACCTTCCTGAGCAAAGCCCTTCCTATAATCAACTTTCCCATATTGCAAATCTGCTGCAATTGTATAACGGCCATAATCGATTATTTTAGCTCCTAGCATTACAAAATATCGTCTAATTACTCCCTTATTGCTCGCCAAGCTTATATCAGTTATTTCAGTACTAGACCCTTTCATACTCATATTTTCTGGAAAAGAGATAAACTCCTGAGAAGCTCCGAATCCGATTCTTATTCTATCCAATGCAGTATAATGAATAGATAATTGTATTGGAACACCGCTACCAATTCCTTTGTATGCCATAGAAAGTGTGTCACTGTGAATAAATTGATCATCACTTACTCTTTGAATATCCTCAAGCCGTTGAGGGTTACCCAACCATTGATCATAGCCAAATATGTTGGAGGAATTTTGCTGACTTCCTAAAGTCAAATAAGAATTAGTAGGTTGTTTCAGGATGGCAAAGTCAGATAATTCTGTTTTATAATTTGTAAATGTATAACCACTAGATAAGCTGAATGTAAAAAGACTTGCAATGGCTCTAGCCTTGCTTCCTTCCCGAATGTATTGTACATCAGGGTTTAGAGGGTTTTGCGCTATTGAAAAGAAAGATGAGAGTAGTAAAATTAAAATTAATGAAGCCCTGATTTTCATTGAAAAAAATAAATTAATGGGATACTTAAATATATAAAAAATGCTCTTCTTTCAAAACCTTCTTTAATTCAAACGAAAAGAGGGACAAAATAGTCCCTCTCTCATCAAAAATTAAAAATATGATTACTCACCATCTTCAGCTGTATCTTCTTCGTCAGCATTCTCAGCTACAACAGCTGCCATTATCACATCCAGCCTTGCTTTCACATCAGCGTCAGATTTAATTAACCTATTGACCTTGTTGTAGATAGGAATACCTAAAATTTCATCATTCGTTACTAATGACTTTTTAAGCTCTGTTACATCTGTCATTATAGCCAATTCCATATCGCGAAGTCCATTATATTCGGCCATTTCTTCTTCCGTCACCTCTAGTTCAGCTAATTTTGCTTCATCTTCACCAGCACCTTTAATTTCCACATATCTTCTCCCACCATTCATCAATTCTGCATCTCGTAATGCATCATTGAAATCGGCAGTTTTGGATTTCAGAACTCTCTGTACAGAATCCTCCACTATAGCATATTTTCTTAATTCTTCATCTGTCACCTCTTCTACCTCATCTTGAGCGCTAGCAACTCCAGTAAAGAAAAACATAATTAATAGGCCAAACAGCACTGATTTACCTGTAAAGTTCATTGATTTCATAATAGTTAAGTTTAGTTTTAGGCTAATGTTTTCAAAAAACAAGTTCCAATTAAAAACATATTTCTCCGCAATCCAAACAAAAAATAGACCAATAGAGAATTTTATTGATAATCTTTCTCGAAAGTATACCTCAGATAAAAGAATAATTTCTCTGCCATTGCCCTGCCAATAAAAATGCGGGAGGTGAAAACTAAAATACTTATTGGAAGTAAGAAGGCATTTTATTTTGATGCTCTAGTGAATGAAAGGAGTGAAAATAGGTTTCCCCACTTGTGCCAAAAGCTTTAATTATGTGCTTTTGATTTCTACCATTTACTGCTTTGGTATTAAACTCTATTTCATTCTCTCCTTGCTGTAATGGTAGTCTTGAATAATAAACGCTATGAGGTAAACTTTGCCAATTTCTAGTGTCTGCCTTCTCCGATGCAGCATTTATTAACCCGATAATAGCACCTATGTTTTTGTCCTCCTTTTTCATTTGTTGCTCAGCTACTTTCTTTAAAGCAACTCTTAAAAGCGCTTTCCCGAATTCAGCAACCATTCGTTGTTCTAAAACTTTAAATGCAATGGCATTGATATCTGAAACTTTATCCAATTCTGCAGAACCTAAAGCACCATTCAATACAGCAGATTCAAATACAGTTGATCTTTCAACGTATTTGGGAAAGGCAACTCTAATTACTGAAAGTGCCGCCAAACCATTTTTCTCTTCTTCATCTACATTATTGTCGAGGTAAAATGGGAAGTCCCACCCATATTGCTCATTGGTAAAATTCACATAGCCTCCCGCCCCTTCCACTACTGCAAAGTTGATACTCCATTCAGACTTTACAGGCCCCAATCCATTGTTCCAGAAAAAAACCATTTGCCCACCATCTCCAACTTTTCTTGGTTGGTATTTCACTCCTAATATTCTTTCGTATCTCTCCTTTTCATCATCAAAGCCATTCAATGCCGCCATATGTAATAAGTCTTGCTTCAATTGATTGGGAACTTGTACATTGAATAATTCAGAATAATCATCTAAGTAAATATCAACAGCATTTCTGTAAGCAATAAATGCATTATTATAGTCTTCGGATGCATCATAACTAATGCCCATCATCAAATGACTAAATGCATCTCGCTTATATTTCTTATCGGAATTTATCTTGTCCGATGCCTCTTGTAACTTCAAATTCAACCGACGGCTTTCAACTAGTGCGGCTTCGTAATTTCCCAGCTTTAGGTAGTTGAGGGATTTATAGTAGTGGATAAGTAATACTTCATGAAGTTCGCCTTTATAAGTGATTACATTTGGATTGCTAACCAAGGCTAAGGCTTCTTGCAAATAATCTGTTTGGTAATCTTCCACCATCAGATAAGCTTCTTCGAAAAGCTCATTACTCAATTCGTAGTTACCCAAAATAGAATTGACTGCTCCTCTATTGAGAAAATACAACAAGCGAGCTCTACCTTCCCTTAGCTTCTTGTCATTTGCTAAGGCTTGGTCGGCAGTAAAAAGTTGTCCTTGTTCGAATTTTGAATTAAAAGCCTGATAGCGCTGATAAAATGTTGCACAGCTACTTGTAAAAACAAGTAGCATAAGCATCATTAATAATGCAGCAACTTTTTTCCAGGCTTTCATTTTCAGAATTAGTTAACAACGTACTTCTTGATTTTTTTCTCGCCTACCCATACCATTTCATTGGTTTCGATATTGGTTAGGTCAAGATTAATTTGATAAAATCTTACTTGACGTTTGCCTTCACGATCGATAATTGAATTGAGAGTACCAAAGATCATAAAGTCCGCACCCAATTCACGTCCCCAGCGCTTTTGACTTTCTGGCGATGAAAATTCCTGTTGATCGGCTCTTTCCTCCCTCAGTTTTTCACGGAACACAGCATTCTGAACTACTCGGATGGCTCCAGTATTGATAAACTCACGTTCCATATCTCTAATGAAAGTTTCACTTTCGATATGTTCAGTGCTTCTATTCGCAATATTACCTACAATAATTACAGGCTTTCTATTGTGTGTAGCTTCAAATCTAGCTAACCATTGTCTGCTCAGCACATCAGAGATCATCTCTTGAGCGACAAGTCTAGAGTCAGTATCATTCCACCTACCTGAGAGGTCAATTTGTTGATCTGGAGACACCCTAGTCACCGTCTTACGGTTACATGATATCAGAACGGCACTTAGAAAAAGTACCATAAAAAGGGATTTGAAGAATGCTTTCATTGCTTAGTAATTATGATTTGAACTTTCTTATTCAAATCCCCTGCCAAGCCTTATATAGACTTCAATTCCGCTATGGTAGCAGTTGGATTTGCCGAAGAAAAAACAAAATTACCTGCAACTAGCGCATCTGCGCCTGCATCTTTGAGTAAGCGGGCGTTTTGAAGGTTGACTCCACCATCTACTTCGATGAGTGCTTGGCTGTTTTTGCGAAGAATCAATTCCTTGGCCTCTTCCACTTTACGAAAGGTATTTTCGATAAATTTTTGCCCACCAAAACCTGGGTTTACAGACATGATTAGAACCAAATCGATATCGGCAATAATATCTGATAATAAGCTAATTGGATTATGAGGATTAATAGCGACACCTGCTTTGCAACCGAGGGATTTTATTTGCTGGATTGTACGATGTAAATGTTTACAAGCTTCAATATGAACAGCTATTTGCCAAGCACCAGCATCTTTGAAAGCCTCTAAGTATTTCTCTGGAGACTCAATCATCAAATGCACATCAAGTGGTTTCTGAGCATGCTTGTGAATAGCTTGGCAAACTGGTAATCCAAAAGAAATATTTGGTACAAATAGGCCATCCATAATATCTATGTGTAGCCAGTCTGCATCACTTGCATTAAGCATTTCTACTTCACTTTGAAGATTAGCAAAGTCTGAGGCTAGGATTGAGGGAGAAACGATAATTGAACTCATGTCGCAAATATAAAAAGGCAAACATGAATATCTGAGATAAATATAGAAAAGAGAAAAGATGGCTAAACAATAGGCAATATGAGCCTAAAAAAGGTATTTCAATTTTTTAAGGCATCAAAAGACAGATGGACTATAAATGAAAGTACATCATTTTCGGAAACCTCATCTACAGATTCTATTTCGACGAAGTACCGATTGTAGGCAAAAATAGAAACAATAGAGGATTTCTCCTTTTTGTGAAATTGATAATTTCCCGAAATCGACTTCGTATCGAATGGCAATACAACTGTTTTCAATTCGTCTGTATCAGAAGCAATAATATTTTCCACTCGTCTTTTTCTGTTGTCGAGCAGCACATCTGTTTGATTCATATCAGATAGGCGAAAAACGAATGATTTTCCTTTTTCACTTTTGTACAGACAGCTGTAACTGGTGTACATCTCGCCAGCCATTGTAATTTCCTTTGGATTGTTTACCTCAGTTCGGGAATACTCGCCCATTTGCTTGATAAAAACAGGCGGGAGGACAAGTCCATTGGACAGCACTGGGTCATTTTCTAATTCTACCACTTCTGGGTAAAGCTGCTTATTTAATTCTTCTGCAACTCTTTCTAGTTTTTGCGAAGCTGTAGGTCTATTACAAGAGCTTATGCATAATGTAATCAATATGAATATTAGTCCTGTAAATCTCATTTTCACCCTTTATTTTCTAATCAATCGAAGACTGATGTGTTTTTTACCTTCACTTAAATTTACAATATAAATCCCTCTTTGCAGATTACTTACATCTAATTCTGTAATCACACTTCCATTTTCAGTTTGGAAGTTTTCCCTATTTAGAGTTTTTCCTTTAAGGTCAACAATTGATATTTCAACATTAGAACTTTTCCTGAAAATTGGTCCAGTACTTACAGTTACTCTATCAAAGGCTGGGTTTGGAAATATTAAAATTCCTTTATCTTTTACTTGCTCTGTGCTAGTAATTATTAAGGATCGAGCTCTTTCATAGTCTGGAATACCATAACCATAATCATTATCTGGATTTTCAAATCTGTCACCAGATTTACGAATTATATCTAATAATTGAGCATTGCTAAGCCAAGGAAATTCCTGCCACAAATTAGCCACAAAACCTGCCATCACTGGAGATGAAAATGAGGTTCCTGTAGTCGAGGTTCTGGTACCATTATTACGCAACAAAAATGTGCCATTTCCTAATGCAGAAACATCCGGCTTAAGTACTCCATCTGCATTTGGACCACGGGAGCTAAATCCGGCAATTGTTCCCGAAGCATTTGTAGCACCTACGGCTAATACATTAGGAACATCAGCAGGTGTAGCAACTATATTCCAAGAACTCCCTCCGTAATTACCCGCACTATTCACCAAAAACATTCCTTTGGTAAAGGCTATTTCCGCTGCCCGAGCAATTATACTGGTTTTACCATCCATTTGTGCAGTTGTATAATTCATCGATGCTAGGGTCATTCCATTGGAGTAACCTAATGACGTATTAATTACATCAACTCCAACACTATCCGCTCGTTCTGCAGCGAAAAGCCAATTGTATTCCTCAAGCCATGTTTCCCAGCGGCTATCTTCTGTCACGAACAATACGAAATCAGCATTAGGGGAAGAACCAACTAATAATTCTGGTGAATTAGCAGCAATAATTGAAAATACTTGAACACCATGAGAAAAACCAACATTCACATCCCTTTGGTGTATAGCAAAATCATAAGTATCAAGTATCTTATTATTCTGGGTGAGATGATTATAAGCACTGATATCTGCATAGCCACGAAAGCCATCATCAAAAACTCCAATGATAATTCCTTCACCAGAAAAACCATTTTCATGCATTAACTTGATATTATGTAAATTCAATTGATCGTCAATACTCTGACTTCTGAATATATTTTTAACTGAACTTAGATTGATTTTGAATTTGGCATTTTCACCATCATCAATTCTCGCTCCCGTCAAATTTCTGGGAGGGGCTACAAAGGAAATAGAATCTACAAAAGGCAAAGCAGCTATAGTCATCATATCCGCCTGTGTAGCTTCTACCAATAACCCATTCATCCACTTTGTAGTGTAATATGTCAACACATCCAAATCCTTAATTTCTTGCACATAGGCCGGATCAACAGGTAAATCTTGTGTATTTACTAAAGCACCACTCTTTGATCTACGAGCCAATGATCTTTCACTCAAAAAGGATTCAGGTTCATCCACTGAAAATGGTGTATTGGTCTTATCTTTGAAAAAGACCATGTAATGACCATCCTGAGCAAATAAACCAAAAGGAAATAAAAATATCAGAAATAGTACTCTTTTATAGCTCACCATATCCTATTAGTCTCATTTCAATAAATCTACCACTTTCTACAATTTTTTGACCCAAACATTCCGGCTTACTACAATATTTTAAGGTTTCATTATATCGGTGTATCATGCCAATTTCCGCTGAATATACTTCATATCTAATGTCACGAATAGTAAGTTCATCATCATCCTCTTGTTGTAACACTTTTACACAGTTGGGCAAACTTAAACTACTAACCGGTGGACTATAGCTATCGAAAATTTCTGTAATCATATAATTTTCTGCTACTCTATTATTCAAGGCATTTCCATCCCAAGTTTTACCTACACTAACTGGAAATACTAACTTGATAAATGGAAGGTTGTTCTCAACTTGTACTGAGCGCAAAACTGGTTTCGTATCAATTCGACTAATCCAAAGTGAATCTAAGTTCCATTCTTCATTGGCTCCAGTCCTAGAATATCTTTTCAATTCAAATGATTTTCCACCTTGCATATTTTGAAACTCCTGCCCTATCTCTTCACGAATTTGATAAACTCTGGTTTCTATATCTGTACTAGTAAAATAGATCTTTTCTGTGACAACAAAATCTCTGTAACTGCCTGAAGTTAAAGGAAAATAATTTGTATCTAAATTAATTGGTTCGGTTCCATCAGGTTCTTCAGTACAAGCCAAAACTCCGCAAGTCAAGCAAAAAAATAGTGCAAATTTCAAAAAATTAGCCATAATAGCATATACGGGTGAAAAACTCCTTTATAGATGCAAAATAGAAAAATAAATGATTCTAAAACGAATCAGCTTATTTAGCAATTAACTTGTCAAGTAATTCCACTATTGTTTCTTCTTTCTCTGTGGAGATACTTTCAACCAATTTCCCATCTTTGAAAATAGCAAATGTTGGTAACTTTTTTAGTTCTGCCAATTTTGATGCTTCTGGACTAGTTTCTGAATTCACATCCAAAAATTTTATTCCTTCGTAGCGTTCATCTGAACTCAATCTTTTAAACTTCGGCTTAATTATTTTACAGATGTCACACCAGTCAGCATGATATTTTACTACTACTTTTTCGTTATCAGTAATTTTTGCTTTAAAGTCCTCGTCGGTAACTAGTTCTATTGCCATTATATCTTAAAATGTATAAATGTATCAGAAATGATATGGAGGTCAACAATATAATCTTTTAATTTGTTCGTAAATTCAAACAAGGCATGGCATTAAAGACATTTGTGAAAATTAGTGACGTAAGCAACCTTTCAGACGCAAGATATTGCGCTGGAATGTTAGTTAATTATATGGGTTTCAATATTGACTCTTCTAGCTCTAAAGCAATCAATGTGGATGAATTTACAGCGATTTCATCTTGGCTGGCTGGTGTTGACTTTGTTGGAGAGTTTATTTCTGATGATGCTACTCAAATAATTGAAACTGCAAAAGCATATGATATTCAAATAGTAGAAACCATCCACCCGCAAATTGTGGCTCAATTAAAAAATGATGGTCTTTCTGTTATTCTCAAAATTTCAAATGACTCCGTTCCTAAATTACTGTCTGCAGACAACCTAGCATCGGATTATATACATGTTTACTCAAATGATTTTGATGCAGAAATAGATTTAGATCAGCTTGGTAAATTGAATGAAAAATGTCCAGTATTATTAGGCTACGGCATTACACCAGATAATATTATCGAGCTGGTAGATTCCGGAAATATCAGCGGCATAGCAATGGCGGGAGGTGACGAGATCAAACCTGGCTACAAGGACTATGACGAACTTGCTGATATACTGGAACCACTTGAAATCGAAGATTAAGAAGTTGGCTCAGCCTTGAGCATTGCACCTATCAGTGAGCTAATTGCTGTAATCACAAAAAATAAAAGACTAAAGGCTACAGCTGTGTTTTGATCAATTCCTAAATAGGAATGACCCAGCACAAAAACTAATTCACGAGCACCCACACCTCCAATCGTAAAAGGCAAAACCGCCACCACCGAAGAAACTAAGAACAACAGCATATATGCTGGAAACAAAGAATCTACACCTAAACTCACCAAAATGAAAAGCGCGCATACAACCTGAAATCCTTGTACACCGAGGGATTGTAAGTTACTCTGGTTTAAACTTTTAAAGAAAACTGGCAGGATGAGTTTTACAGCAATATACCAAACTGGCAATAGACCAATTAAACCCAGCCAAAGAAGCCATGCAATATTCCAATCCACAAATATTGGATAAATGGATGGAAAAAATGCGAAGCAAATAGCAAGAAATAAAAGTGCAATCAGGCCACTAAAACGATCCATCAGGCTAGCTTGAATTAGTGGCTTTACCGGATGATTATAATGTTTATTCAAAAGATAAACTTTGTAACCATCGCCACCGATCCCTCCTGGTAAAAATAGGTTATAAAACATCCCTATGTAATACACTTTCAGATTATAAAGCTCAGGCAATTGGAGGCCGGTATCCCTGAAAAAGATATTTAATCTTAATGCACTTAGAATTTTTGAGAAATTAAAAAGTGCAAAAGCAGCCAACAGCCAAAATGGCGAAGCGCTTTTGAAAGTAGCCCAAGTTTCTGCAGGATCTATTTTCCTGAATACTATCCACAGTGCTACGCCAGTCAAAACTAGCTTTAGCGTGGTAGTTAAAAGTTTTTTAAGCCTTGGCTTCACCGTTGAATACTTCTCTTACCACATACGTTTTCTTGGCTTGGGATTCGAAATAAGTCCGCATCATCAATTCCATGGAGATACCTATTGTGATAAATTGAATCCCTGCAAAAAGTAGAATGGCTCCTAAAATCAATATTGGTCTGCCCCAAATATCAGCACCACCAATTTTAATAATCAGAAGATAAAGATTTATCAAAAGGCCTAAACCAAAAAACAATAAGCCAATTCCGCCAAATAAGTGCATTGGTCTACGGAAATACTTTTGGAAGAAAAGCATCAATAACAAATCTACAATAACCTTGAAAGTACGGTTAATGCCATATTTCGATTCGCCATGAATTCGTGCATGATGGCGTACATCTACTTCGGTCATTTTAGCACCTTGTGCCGCAGCAAGAACAGGAATAAATCGATGAAGCTCACCGTATAAACCAAGATTTTTGGCAATATCAGATTTATATATTCTCAATGAGCAACCATAATCACTCAAATGGACATCAGTAGTATTTCGGATAATCCAGTTCGCAATTTTGCTAGGAAATTTTCTTAAAATAAAGCCATCTTTTCTATTAGCTCGTCGGCCGGCAACTACATCCCAATCATCACTTTCCAGCTTTTGAATCATTGCAGGAATATCGGCAGGGTCGTTTTGCAAATCGCCATCCATCGTCACAATATATTCGCCAATAGCGTAATCAATTCCAGCCATCATTGCAGTACTTTGGCCATAATTCTTGCGAAAAATCACCAACTTTGTATGCACATTTGAAGCGGCTTTGATTTTAGCGACTGTTTTATCTTTGGAGCCATCGTCCACCAATATCAATTCGTAGTCGATGTCTTTTAAAGCAGTATGAACTTGTTGGATTAATGGTTCGACATTATCCTCTTCATTATAAACGGAAACTACAACGGAGACCTTCATTTGAAAATTTTATGATGCAAAGAAATACAGAAGCTTGGCAAAATCACAATTAATTTAAAATTTGCCAGCAAATTGGCATTAATTCAAAGAATGAAAAATACGTATTTCTATCTTCTTTTGTTCCTCATCAGCTTTATTGTTCTGTCATATAATGCGGGAGGATTGATGCTTTACTCCTTAGATGAAGCTAAAAATGCAGAAGCAGCAAGGGAAATGCTTGAACAAGGTGAATGGGTAGTTCCTACTTTCAATTATGAATTGCGCACTGATAAACCTCCCGCTCATTATTATTTCATGATGCTCTCCTACTCCATTTTTGGAGTGAACGAATGGGCTGCTCGTTTTTTTTCAGCAATAATGGGTTCAGCTACCATTCTCTTGACTTTTTGGTTTGGCGCTAGATATTTCAATAGACAAACTGGCGTATGGGCGGCAATGGCACTTTTAGCCTCTTTGCATTTCAATATACAGTTCCATATGTCTGTGCCCGATCCATACTTGATTTGCTTCTTCACAGCTTCACTATTTTTCTTCTATGCATTCTGGAATGAACAAAAAAGTAAATTTCTGTGGGCTTTTTACTTATTCATGGCATTGGGAGTCATGAGCAAAGGCCCTGTCGCTATTGCTCTACCAGGCCTAGCCATTTTACTTTTCTTGATTTTCACAAAAAATCTTTCTCTTAAGAAAATATTAAGCTTTAAGCCTTTTCACGGACTGTTATTTATATTGATAATCTGCCTGCCTTGGTACTTGGCAGTGCACTTTCAAACAGATGGACAATGGACACAGGAGTTCTTCTTCAAGCATAATCTCAATCGCTACGCTGCGCCAATGGAAGGTCATGGTGGGATTTTTCTGATCACTCCAATGATCGTACTTGTGGGAATGTTGCCAGCCTCAGCATTTTTTATTCAAAGCTTTAAATTGGCTTGGCAAAGACGAAAAGAGCCGGCGATCCTTTTTGTAAGCATCGTGACGCTAACTGTCGTAGTTTTCTTTTCTACGTCAGGCACAAAGCTTCCAAATTACACTATGCCCTCCTATCCGTTTTTTGCACTTATTTTGGGTTATTACTTTTCTCAAGCAATTAGCAAAAACCAACTTAATAAAATTGCCACCATTTTTCTTACTGTTTTAGGCTTTGCGTTGCCTATTGGAGGATATGTCGTATTGCAAGGAGATAAATATTTAAGCCATATTCCCTTTGTGGCAGCAGCATTTATTCCTTTGGCTTTAGGTGGGATTTTGAGTTTAGTTTATTTGAAAAACCAGAGAATACAGCGGTCGCTTATTACCATTACTTTGAGTTGGATCATTACGGCTTGCTTGTTTTTTGGCTGGGCATATCCCCTAATTGATCAGGAAAATCCTGTGGCTAAGACATTGCCTGAACTAGATTTGGACAAGGACTTTTACCACTACAAAAGGGTGAATGCTGCCTATATATTCTATTTGAAAAAGCCAGTCCCACAGCTCTCTGAAACTGCCGAAATTCAATCTCTAATTGATAGCGGGAAAAGCTTTTACCTGATTACTAGAAGAAGTTATGATGAAGAATTAGCAGGTATTGTTGGGCTTGAGAAAATTTTGGAAGCCAAAGATATTTTCGAAACCCCATTCACTACCATTTATGAGGTGAATGGTAATTGATTCTATTTGTTTAGTAAACCTTTTTGGAGTTTGGGTTTTTCCAATAGAAAAGAGAAAAAGTAATAGGCTATAAGTACAGACATCACACCTAAAATTCCTCCCATCAATGTATCCTCAAAGAAATGAAGCATAAGATAAACTCTACTTAAGCCTACCAAACCGGCGGCAATACCAAAGAACAAATGCCATTTGGTAGCTTTTTGAAAAAGGAAGAAAAGCAAAGCGAAAATTGCAAACCCAGTAGCCGTATGGCCTGATGGAAAGGCATTGTACCCATAAATTTTGACGCCTTCTACAAAGTGCAAATTCATTCCTTCAAAGTATAAGCTAGGACGTAAATCGTCAAAAATTATTCGCTTGGGAATTTGAATAAGTAGCGTCTGAATCAAAATCACAGCTAAAGTTAAAAGCAACCATGAATATCGATAGCAAAGGAAAATTATTCCCAAAACTGCGTATAATCTGCCGTCGCCGAGATAAGTCCAATACTTAAAAAACTGATCGAAAAAAGGATGATGTCTTTCATTTATCCAAAGCTCAATGGCTCCCTTATCATTCATTATCAATACAATAGATACGACTATCAAATAAATCGTCATTGCTATGAATGTAGAAGATTTGATAAATGATAAGATTGTCTTTCTTCTATCCATCAATTATAATAATCTAAATTTCATATACTTAATGTCGTTTCCTTCTGCATGAAACTTAAGCTCATATTTAGTCTTGATGTCGAAATGTTCAGCAAGAAGTGGCGAATTATACAAGTCGAAAGTATATTCTAAATCGGCGATACCGGGATAATCCTTTAGCACTTCTAGTGTGTATTCAAACAAAGGACCGTTGTCTGTTTTGAAAAATATCCATCCACCAGGCTTAAGAACTTGCTTATACAAATCAAGAAAATTTGGGCTTGTTAATCTACGTTTAATATCACGGTCACGTGGGCGAGGATCTGGAAATGTAATCCAAATCTCAGATACTTCATTTTCGATAAAGTGCTCTTTCAGTAAATCAATTTTGGTTCGGAGGAAAGCGACATTCTCCAAATTATTGTCAATAGCCACAGAGCTTCCGTACCAAATTCTAGAGCCTTTTATATCAATACCTATAAAATTTTTATCTGGAAAATGAGGTGCTAAGCCTGTACTATACTCGCCTCTACCGCAAGCGAGCTCTAGCACTAAATCGTTATTATTTTTGAAGTGAGTTTTGGCCCAATTACCTTTTATCGGATTGATTTCTCCATAAGGGAAATCAACAATATTATAGCGGGAGGCATTTTCCTCAAATCGTTTTTTCTTCTGTCGAGCCATTCAATTCATCAATTTCAGCAACCACAAAGGTACTACCTCCAATGAAAATCACATCATCCTTTGTTGCATTCGATTTTGCAGCTCGTATTGCTTCGTTTATATCTTGATAAGCCTCTCCCGACAACTGGAATTTACTGGCTTTTTCACACAATTCTTCAGCTTCCATTGCCCGTGGTATTTGGGCTTGAGTAAAATAATAAGTCGCATCCTTTGGTAATAGATTCAACACACCATCAATATCCTTATCTCTTACCATTCCAATCACAATATGTAGTTTGGCTTTGGGCAAAGCTTTAAGTTGAGCCATTACCATCCTTATTCCGTCTTCATTATGTCCGGTATCACATATTGTCAATGGGGATTCTGAAAGTGTTTGCCAACGGCCTTTTAATCCCGTAAGGCTGGTCACATTTGCGAGCCCATGATGAATTGCTTCTTTAGCAATAGAGAACCCAAGTTTTTGTAATTCATCAATTGCTAATAAAATTCCTGGCAAATTATAAGTTTGATAATCTCCCAGTAATTGAAAAGGAATTACTTCTTTACTATTTGAAGCGAATGTATGAACAGAATAAAGTCCTGATTCTACTTGGTCTAAAAGTTTATCAACCTTATAAATTGTATCTGCAAATTGAATTGGTGAATTGCCTTCCCGAGCCTTCTTTAGAAAAACTTCCTTTGTTTCTGATTGTGTTTGGGAAATTACAACGGGTTTATTTGGCTTAATTATTCCTGCTTTTTCAAAAGCAATTTCTGGTAATGTATTCCCTAAAAACTCCTTATGATCCAAACCGATATTGGTAATTACTGAAAGTAGTGGATCAATTACATTGGTAGAATCTAACCTCCCGCCCATTCCAACTTCTATTACAGCAATATCCACCTGCTCTTTGGCGAAATGATCAAAAGCCATTGCAACAGTCAGCTCAAAGAAGCTAGGCTTTAATTCCTCTATAAATGGCTTATGCTTTTCGACAAACTCAATTACCTTTTCTTCTGGAATTTCTATTCCATTTACCCGGATTCTTTCCGTAAATGATTTCAAATGAGGACTAGTGTAAAGCCCGGTTTTATAACCTGCTGCTTGCAAAACTGCCGCAAGACTATGAGCAGTACTTCCTTTACCATTGGTACCTGCTATATGGACGGTTTTGAATTTACGATGTGGATTGCCCAAATAATTACAAAGGGCAATGGTATTGCTTAGATCTTTTTTAAATGCTGAGGCACCCACTCTTTGAAACATGGGTAATTGACTGTAGAGATACTCTACAACTTCAGTAAAATTCATCTACAAAGATAAATTAACGAGCTCGAAGGATAAAAGTAATTTTGCCGGTAGATGTCGGAGCCGGACGAGTATTGTCGGAAGTCTTGCTAAAACTCAGTTTAGTAACTTCATCTCTATAAATTTTTTCTAATGCCGGACTTATAGATTTTTCGAGGGTTTTTATACCAGTGATATAACCATCAGCATCCACTTTAATTTCAAACACGATCTTTCCGCTTTCATTGGTGTCATCTTTTGGACGAGGAATAAAATCCCACTGCCAACCCGCTAAATCTAGGCTAGTGCCATCACCTCCACCACCTTGGTTTCCATAAAGCGAACGAGCATCAATTGATCCTTTCGGATCGCCTTTGTCACCCTTTACATTTTTGTCATCACCTTGATTATTGGCAGCAGCGGTTTCTGCAGTGCCTTTTTCTCCACCTGCAGCAGTTCCAGTAGTTTTACTCTCAGTTTCTGCCGACTTTTGAGCTTCTGTTTCCTTTTTTACCTCTTTTGGAGGTTCGGTTTTCTTAACAACTTCCTCTACTTTCTCCACCTTTTTCTCTACAACTTCCTCTGTTTTTGTCTCAGCAGCTTTCTCTTCTACTTTTACAGATGCCTCTGTTTGAGTAACAGGAGGAGTTTCAGTTCGAATTGCTTCTGCTTTAGATTCAACTTTTACTTGCTCAACTGGAGTAACTTGCCTTGTTGGTGGCGTAGCAGCTTCCACTTGAGCTTGCTCTATTTTCTGAACTTGGGCGGGAGGTGGAGTATTTGGGCGCGCATCTTCTTCCTGTGAAGGTGATACTCTTTGCGGACTTGTACCCTGAACATCGCCGGATCCTTGCTGATCTAAACCGAAATTCAATTCAATACCATATTCCGGAAGTGGAGGATTTGGCTCTCTCCAAGCTAAGAGGAAAAGGAATAGTATGACTAATGCGGCATGAAGACTGCCACTCATTATCATTGCTACTCGTTTATTTTTCTTTTCCTTTTCAGTCATCTTATTCGGGTCTAGTTGCGAGAGTTACTTTAGCTTCTAGGCTAGTGGCAATTCCTGCAATTCTTACTACATGTTCTACCGGAACGGATTTATCAGCATGTAAAACTACCACTCCTTCTTTACCTAACAATTCCTTACCCAATTCCCGTTCCAAATCATTAATATTGATTTTTCTATCATTCAGATAATATTCTAAATCCTTGGTAATAGTTACACTCACTTTTTGCATTACAATGGTAGAAGCCTGACTAGAAGGTAAAGATACGGGTAAACCAGATGGAGTGACAAATGAGGCGGTAAGCATAAAAAAGATCAATAACAGAAATATAATATCCGTCATTGATGACATGCTGAATGCTGAATCGACCTTATATTTTGATTTGAAATCCATATTATCTTGGTTCTTGGAGCAAGTCTATAAAATCAATAGATGTATATTCCATTTTGTGAATGACCTTTTGCATCTGCGATACTAAATAGTTGTATCCCAAGTAAGCTATTATACCAACAACCAAGCCAGTAGCTGTGGTTACCATTGCTTCATAAATACCCGTAGAGAGAAGTTTGGGACTAACCGAACCTTCTTCCTGTGCAATGGCGATAAATGCCTGAATCATACCCGTTACAGTTCCCAAAAAGCCTGTCATTGGCGCAGCTCCTGCAATGGTTGCTAATACACCCATGTTCTTCTCCAGCTTGTAAACTTCAATTTTACCTACATTCTCAATGGCAACTTCAATATTTTTCAAGGGCTGCCCAATTCGGCTAAGTCCCTTTTCAATCATCTTGGCCATGGGCGATTCAGACTGAGCACAAAGCAATCTACCTCCGTTAATATCACCTTGGAGCACCAAATTTTTGATTTTCTCCATGAACTGTGTAGGAGCTTTATCGGCCTGCCTGATAGTTCTAATACGCTCCACGAAGATATATATTGCAACGATTGACATCAGAATGATGGGCACCATCATATAACCACCCTTTGTCAAAAGCTCTAGCAATGAAAGCGTGTTTTCAGTCGATTCAACCGCTGTAGAATCTTCTGCATTTAAAGTTGATAATTGTAGTAGGATCATAGTTTAATATCTCAATACCCAAACGGATTCTCCGAATTTTTGTCTGTAAAAGTTTAGTTGATTTTTGGCTTCATCCAAGGTCGCAAAGCTTGCTGCCGATAGACGGAAATTCTCGTTTCTACCAGCTCTAGGATAAAGTATTGCAATGCTAACGTCATCTGCAAGTAATTTATTACCATCCTCCCGCGCTGCTTCTAATGTAACTACGCTAGCAATTATCATATGATATTCACCTGTTGGCTTTTCAAACTCTTGAAGCTTCATAGCTTCTTGTGTAGCTGAACCAAGTGGTTCAAAGGCTTCGCTACTTTCCAAACTATCTCCTTCTAAAATTGTAACCGTATCTGACTGAACAAACCCCTCACTACCCCAGCCTTCATTATCATTCAGTGTTGTTTTCTCACTCGCATTATTATCTGTAGAAATTGCAGAAGGAGTTATAGCATCGTTCAATGCTTGTTTTGGTTGGAATATATAACCTTCCTCATAAGCGTAATACCCACCTGCAGCAATCACGACTAATACTAAAATCAATCCTATCACTAAATTCCTTGAGCCATTTCCTTTACTCGATCTAGATACTACCTGAGAAGTAGGAACTGTAGGCTCCGAGTCAAAGGATTCCTTTTTCTTTGAAAGTGGTTTGAGATGGATATCCGGCAGTCCAAAATCCACATCTTTAGGTCTATTATATGAAGTACTATCTTCTGACATTCAATAATTATTGCTTTGTAAATCTAATCTAAATTTAGGCTTTGACAATATGCTAAAATCTCCAAATTATTCCACCGGTTATTTGCAAGCCACGAACCGGATAGTTTAGATACCTCTCATAGTTTTTTCCAAGTAAATTATTGCCCATCAAAAACGCTGAAAATTGTGTGTTGATTTTATATTCAAGGTTTAAATTCACATCAATAATATCATCTAAATCAACAATCGTAAAAGGAGGATCCGTACCATCTAGTATGCATTCAAAACAAGTTTCAAATCCAAAATCTGGTGCTTGAATTCCTCCTAGATAATAAATCTGGGAGCTTAAGGTAAAGGAAGGCACAATTTGCCAAGAAAGTATGCTACTCAATTTAAGGTTTGGCATATGCCAAGGAACATCATCTTGCTCCAAAGTGTAGTTGTAATAATCGGCTCGAAGTGACACGGAAACATTTCCTAATCGAGAATAACTAATTTCTCCAAAGCCATTTAAAAGCTGCACATCTCCATTGTAGTAATAAGTTGTATAGCTAAATCTATCTGATGGAACTGATGATAAATTAGTACTTCCTCCAAAAAATGGCATTTGCTCATAAAGACCAAAATCAAAACCAGCATGAAAGCTAAAGCCAGGGTTGAAATAGGCTTTTGCACCACCACCAAAACCAATTTTCTTGATGGTGTTTTGCAGTTCCGTTTTGCCTGAAACAAACATATTTTGATTGCTCAAGCTGTAATAGGTATTCATTTCTACCCCGCCATCTACATTTGCATATACTTTCAATTCATCAAATGGAGCAAACTCAGCATTGGCAAATGGAAATAGGCTCGTTTTACTATTTTCACTGCTATCGGATTGAAGTACAGCCTTAACTCCAGCTTCTATAAGCACTCCACTTGTCTCGAATGAAACAGTTGGTTTCAAGTCGATCAAATTTCTCTTGTAGGTATATTCTCCTTCATAATTGCTTCCCAAAACCCCTGCATACAAATTGAATTTAAAACCTTCAATCAGTTCGGCACCAATCATTCCATTGACTCCATAAGTAGTTTCTGCGACATCAAAAGCATCCCGGTGATTAATTCCAAAGCCTCTGAGCTTGTAATCGATGGGATATTCATCACCAACACTTTCGATTCCTAAATCCACATTTAGCGTTTGAAAGGTTTGTCTAATCGAGTCACGATCTATTTCGAAGCCTTCCGGATAGCCATAGTAATGAAGAAATCTATTACTATATGAAAGCGAACCACTTAATACTTCTGTCCCAGAAAATACTTTACCGTAAATTCTACCTGAAGTTTCTCCATTTCCAGAATTCCTCTCATCTACTGGCCCAAGTAATGAGGATCGATGATTTATTTCTATGCCTGCGGCCAGCTGTTCATTTTCTGTAGAATTGACTGATATTTCAGCTAAAGGACTGAGGAAATTGCCAAAGCCTAATTTCACATGATTATAAAGATTGTCCTCTGTAGTCCGTTCCGGATTTACGCTTGGATATCTCGTTCTGGTTACGGACACTGGAATTTTGAATGGTACATCCACAAAATTATATTGCTGCTTTCCGAATGCCTCACTTATCGCAATTGGTGGAATCTTCTGAAAATTTCGGTTGGCAATTGGCAATGTCAATTCACGCTCCTTGCTGATGACCACTTCAGCAGATTCAATTTCGCCCTCTTTCGTTTCCCACGTTTCTTGGGCATGAGAGTGTTGCAGAAACCCAAATACCAATACACAAGTGACCAAAAGGATTTTTCCGTATACTGAAGCTCTTGCCATATTATTCATTATCATCTGATTCATTTTCGAGCTTATCAATTAACAATAATTTCTCTCTTGCTTCATCCCGAATTTCTCTACTTGGTGAGTTTTCGGATACTGAATTTAATGTTGCTCTAGCCTGTAACCATTCCTTTTGTGCGATATAGTTATCTGCCAACAACAGAAATGACTTACCCAACCATTCTTCATAGCCACCAAATTGATTATTCAAATCGAATAATGTTTCGATTGACTTAGGGTAATTCTTTTCTCTGTATTCAAGTCTAGCTAGTAAATATTGTGCTTCTGCACCGTTTTCATCTTTTGCTGAAGTAAAAGTGTTGAGATAGAAATCCTTTGCAGCAGCAAATTCTTCCCGCCCTTCTGCAGCCTTGCCTAGGAATAAATTTGCCTTGCCTTCAGCATTTGCCGATACACTTCCTTGATCCAAAATTTTCTGTGCATATTCAGTTGTCTTATCGAAATTATTTAGTTGATAATAACTCAACATCATCCCCTCCAATGCAGTGTATTCATCTCTCCTATTTTGTGCTATTTGTAATAACTTGTCGTAATACTCAATGGCTCTTTGAAAATTCTTTAAATCATACTCCAATTCAGCCACTCTATTGATTGCTCTATTCTGCTGAGGAAAAGCAGGCGTATTTGCCAAAATATTGTGTAACTCCAATGACTTCGCAAACTCATTGCTACGATAGTAGGATTCAGCCAAGTAAAATCTCGCTTCCATAATAAATGCACTCTGCGGATATGTCCTCAAAAACTCTTGGAAGGCTGTAATTGCTCGTGGATATTCTAGATTGAAATACAAGGCTTTGCCCGATTCGAACTCTATACTTTCAAGTGCCTGTTTGTCTGGATTAGCATTTCTATATCTTGACAAATAGCGTTGAAAGTCCTGATTACCCGTTTGCGCACTAACTTCCTGCAGACCTAAAATGGCACTACCTGCTGTACGGTGATTCAAATACTTATCGAGAATGGCTTTATAATCGCTCTCGGCTTGAGCATATCGTTGTAAATTCACATTAGAAACTGCTCTATTGAGCAAAGCAAATGGCACCAACGGACTATTCGCTTTTCGTTCGATTAACAAACTGTAGGTTCTTATTGCCTCTTCATAATTTCCATCCTCAAAATCTACCTGACCTAATTGAAGTATAGCATTATCGTGAATTCTGCTCTGTGGATATCTTTTCACAACTATATCTAAATTCTCTTTGGCTGCTAAGCTATTGTTCATATAGCTATAAACCAGGCCTTTTTGATAGTAAGCATAATCAATCTCAGGGTTGTTTTGCTGAATTGCTTTATCATAAGTTCTTACTGCTTCTTGATAATTTTTTCCAACGAAATAGCAATCTGCCAGCCTCAATAAAGCATCATTATAATTGAGCTTATCATCTGCCCTTTCTAATGCTTGAACATAGGTTCTAAACTGAGTTAAGGCTTGTGTATATTCTTTTGTATTGTAAAGTGCATAACCAAGTCCATACGCAGTCTTTAAGCGTAAATCGGCGGGAGGGTTGTTTCTTAATACTTGCTGATATTCCTTGATTGCATCGTCATATCTATTGCCAGTAGAATAGGCTTCTCCAGCCCAAAAATGAGCCTCAGCGACTAATCCTTTATCAATTGGGTTTTCTAGCGATTTCTTAAACAACTGCACCGCCAATGGGAATCGCTGATCATTGAAGTATTCTGTTCCTCTATAGAAAGTCACCTTTTGGTAAACTCGATTAATCCTTTCTGTTCGATTCGGTAAGCCTTCTATATACTCAATGGCTTTTGCATAGTCATTTGTATTAAGCAAAGCTTCAATTATTAAATCATTTGCCTCGCTGATTAAATTACTACCCGGATAATTTCTAGAGAATGCTTCCAGCGTATTGAGTGCATCGCGAAAGCGACCTAATTCAAAACTCACCTTCGCGAAATTAAATGCAGCATTTTCAGCTGCTTCGGGATTAAATGTCATCTTGGAAGCTCTATCAAATGCTGTTATTGCAAATTGAGGATTTTCCTGCTGTATGTATAAGTGGCCTAGATAGTAAGATGCCATTTGGCCTTTCAAATCATTACTGCTTATGGTTTTCAATTGCTCAATGGCCTGTTCTGTATTGCCAACTTGCAAATGAGCATAACCCATTTTGAATCGAATATCGTCGGCAGGGCGAGCTCTTAGTGCAGTTGCATAGGTTTCGAATCGCTCGATTGAGGTGCGATAATCTTTCAGTTGAAAAGAAGCCTCAGCAGAGAGCAGCAAGATCTCTAATCGGCTATTTACTCTTGGAATATCTAATGCTTGAGCCGTATATGTGGCAAGCTCCTGATAATTTTCCTGCTCAGCATAAATTCTTGCCAGATAATATGGCACCTGAATGCGGTAATCCGGATGATTGGCTATTCGCTGTAAATCTTGCTGTGCACGGAAGTAATTTCCATTTTGAAAGGCAACAATGCCTGCATAGAAATACGCACTTTCGGAGTAGCTGCTCCTCCCGCCTTTTACTCGGTCAAAATAGACTAGCGACTGATCTAATTGCTTTTGCTGGTAATAGCTTAAGCCTAATTGATAATTGGCTTTCCCTAATTCCTCATCGCCCAGAATATACAAATCTGCTGAAGTGTAATATTTAATTGCACGTTCGTAATCACCTCTTTCGAAATAATGATTGCCCAATTCAGCAAAAGCTCCTTTGGCTAATGGGTGTTCAGGAAACTTATTTGCAAATTCCTCAACCTTGGTGTCGCTTCCCAAATTTTCAAGAAATAAACCACTATAAGCAATATAAAATTCTGCTTCATCACGACGTGCACTTTCGCCAGTGGTTTGTGCATAATTCTCAAAAGCCTCACGTGCAGCACCATATTGCTTGTTATTCATTAACTGCAAACCTTTTGCAAATAGCTTTTCGCTCTCAGCTGTAGCCAGTTGATCCTGTGCAAAGCCTTGGCTTGCCACACCAATAACAAGACTTAATATGATTATTATTCGATTTTTGATATTCACAATATTGTTAACTTAATTCTAAATGCATTTAGTATAAATAGAAGACGTATGAACAGCTAAAAAACGTTGCATTTGCGATTTTATTTAATGCATCAATTTATAAACTAATTCTTTTAGAATTTCTCCATCCGTCATATTGCTGGTCGTTACACCCTTTGTTTGCAAATCAGCCTCCCGCAAATAATGAATATTCCGAAGTGCCTTAGCCAATGGATGCTTCTCAGCAGCAACTCTGTATTCCCTTAAAAAAAATGGATTAATACTTAAAAGTGATGATAAATCTCTGTCTGCTTTGGATGGACTGCGATGAAATAAAACGATCTTATTGAAATAAGTGAATAGTGTAATAATGACTGGAATAGCCGGATAGTTTTTTGGATTGGCTGCAAAAAAATTCACAATCCGAAAGGCCTTTTCTACCTCCAAAAATCCAACGGCCTTTTGGAGCTCAAATACATTGTACTCTTTGCTGATACCCACATATCGCTGCACATGTGCTTCAGTTATTTTCTCATCCTCTTTTAGGTTAATTAGTATTTTGTTGATTTCACCTGAAATACGATCGAGATTATTTCCAATATATTCAGCAATAACTCTTGTAGCAGCAATATCAATTTTCCGTCCTCTACTCGCCACATAGCTTTCGATGAAATCCGGCAATTTGTTATCGTAAATTTTACCACTTTCAACAACTACGGCATGCTCATAAATCGTCTTGGAAATAGACTTCCGCTTGTCTAAGGACTTATGCTTATGGCAAAAAACTAAGATGGTAGAAGCAAGCGGTTCTTTCAAATAAGCCATCAGCATGGCGATTTTATCTTCCTTTTTGAAGTCCTGTATTTCTTGCGCTTCCTTCACAATGACAACTTGTCGTTCGGCCATCATAGGATAGCGTCTTGCATTGTTCAATACGGCGGCAAAATCAACATCCTTTCCATAAAGTACTACTTGATTAAACCCTCTTTCGTGCTCAGGCAATGCATGATTTTCTATGTAGTCGGCTACTTGGTCGATGTAGAATGACTCTTCACCTTGGAGAAAATAAACAGGTGCAAACTTACCTGCTTTAATATCTTTAATTACAGCTTCTGGACTTTGCTTCATAGCTATTGCGAATATACAAGAAGAAAGCGGGAGGAATGGGTTTTATTACAAATTTTTGGATGGGCAATCAGAAAGAAAGAATTTTGCAAATAAATCGAACTCAAAAGAGACCCTACAGTTCTATAAGCAATGGACAGAGAACAAGCATTATTATCGCAAGCCAATCAATTATGCCAGGAAGAGCAATTCGAAAAAGCACTTTCAATTTTCGATGAAATCCTAATCAGCAATGTCGATTTTAGCAAAGCAAGATATAGCCGCGCCAAAGCATTTTTCAAACTTCAGCGATTTGAAGAATGTCTGGCAGATTTTGAAATTTTAATCCAACAGCATCCATCAGATGCACATATTTTGAGTGAGCGAGCTGTAGCCTATTTACTGACTAGTCAAGGTGAATTGGCTCTTACGGATTTGAATAACGCTGCTGAATTAGAGCCAAATAATCCATACCGCTATGCGAGCCGTGCTTTTGTTAAAGATAAATTGGGCGATTACTATGGAGCAATTGCAGATTATGAAAAAGCCATAGAACTAGATCCGGAAGATGCAATTTCCTATAACAACAAAGGCTTGGTAGAAGAGAAATTAGGATGGAAAGAAAAATCAGAAGAGAGTTTTGCCAAAGCAGATAAAAAAGATCCTGCCAAGAAAGCTCAAGTACAATCAGATAACAAGGCTGAATTTATCGCCAAAAATGAGCGGGAGGAAGTACCAAGTCCAAAGCAAGCTGTAACAAAACCCAAAGCCTCTGACTACATCAACGTGATGTGGGAAACTATTTCTACCAAAAAAGGATGGAAAGAATTTGGTGATTTTTGGCGCCAGAAATTGGGAAATAAGTCTTAAATCCTATTTCCCTTATTATCCTACAGTGAGTGGCTATACTACGCTTTAGATTTGAAAATCAGTATTGGGAATTTGGCAAAATATACCATTTCTCTAGTAACACTCCTATCAAATATTCTCGCCAAGAAATTACTCTCATGTGCCAAAAGCACTAGAATATCTGCTTTTTGATCTGTGATAAATTTATCTAATGCATGATCTATTTCTTCCGAACTTTGGATCAATGAAAAGACCATGTTTTTATGATCTACTAGCTCCAATACTTCTGATTTAAAAAGCTCCATTCCAGCCTTATTTACTAAGCCAGCATTGTGAGTTACGTTCACCACATGGATAATGGTTTCACTATTGAATTTGCTCTGCAACTTCTGAATAAATTCCTTGTCCTCACTTCGATATTCTGTCGCATAAACAATCTTTTTAAAAGGTTCAAAAGTCACTCCCAAAGGAACGGCAATTACTGGCAACTGGCTAGATTTGATAAGGCGAGAGGTATTACTTCCAAAAAAAGCTTCCTCCACATCGCTTATGCCATTGGTACCCATTATGATAATGTCGAAATCTTTGTCCTTCACAAAATCTGAAATACCACTTGAAGCTTCATCAGGATCATTAACAATGGAGAAATCTATAGGAACACCTTCAATCATTTTGCTTAATTCATCATGCAATGCTTTCAGCTTATTTAGATTGATTTTCTTTTGCTCTTCAGAAAAGGATGCTAGGCTGCTGATTTCCACATGCAACAAATGTATTCTGCCGCTATAAGTTTTTGCATAACGCGCAGCATATTCCATTGCATTGAGTGAGCAATCAGAAAAATCTATTGGACAGAGTATATCGTTCATGGCTTTGGTGGCAGGTTATTTTTGTGAAATTTACTTACAAATTGCTTCTATACAAGAGAATATTTTTTCAGTTAACTTGGTTCAATATCCTTTGGACATATCCACTTGATGTGAAAGTGGTTTATTGTGACGGGCATTATTCAGATTATTAACTACTTGTGGAATAGCTGCTAATGGATTGGTTACGCTGGCAATATGCGGTGTGATAAATACCTCCCGCTTATTCCAAAATGGATGTCTTATATCCAAAGGTTCCTCATTGAATACATCCAAATAAGCTTCAGAAATTATTTCATTTTCAATTGCCCAAATCAAGTCATTTTCAATCAAATGCTTGCCTCTTGCTACATTTATCAAGCAGGTATTTTTATTCATTTTCCTAAACAAATCGCGATTTAAAATCCCTTCTGTTTCCTTAGTAAGTGGAAGTAAACAAACTAATATATTGATTTGACTTAAGAATTCATCCATCTCATTTTCACCATGCAGTGTTGGGATATTATCTATTGATTTAGCTCCTCGTGAGAATCCAATCACATCTATATCAAGTAATTGCAATTTTCTTGCTAAATCTTGACCCAATTGACCAATTCCCAATATCCCTACTTTTACATCAATTTCCGGGTTTTTCATATCCCAAACTCTTTCCTTTTTATCTTCTGCATATTTTAGAAACCTTCTATGAAAATTAAGTACGCAGGTAATAATATACCGAGTCATGGATTTGGCAAGCAAGTCATCCACTATTCGAGTGATGGGAATGCCCACCGGCAAAGCATGATCACGCATAATGTGATCCACACCAGCACCCATTGAGCAAATCATTTTCAAATTTGGGAAATCCTGCAAACAGCCTTCAGGATGATACCAAACAAGAGCGCATTCCACTTCATCAGGCTTGGTAATATTAGGCCAAACTTCAACAGTTTCGCCAGGATATAATTCGGTGAAATGGATAAGCCAAGAATCTACATTTCTTGGAGGCGCAATTATAGCTATTGACATGGTTTACTTAAAATCAAGAATTAAAAAATATGGTTGCAATTTAGCTAAAGGATTTAATGCGGCTAACAAAAGGGTTGCCATCTATATAAAATCGCCAAGGCTTTAGTGCATCTTCTTCTGCATATTCTACGCCAATGCGGGAGGTTTCGATGATTTGTTGCTGATTAAATTCAATTCCATCATCTGCAATCCAAATATCGTTTCCTACCAAATCAGCACCGTACAAATTCTTGGTGATACCCATTGCTTTACTCAATTTGCCTGGACCTGCCGTTATCTTTTTTGCCGTTTTTACTTTCATACGCTCCATCATAATTTCAAGTCCCGCAATGGGTTCAAGAGCACGAATCAGTACTGCATCTGCCCTATCCTGTTGGTTGCTTACGACATTGAACAAATGATACATTCCATAAATCAGATAAACATAGGCTACCCCACCGGCACTATACATTATCTCAGTTCGCTTAGTCCTTCTATTATTATTAGCATGACATGCCTTATCATCCCTCCCGCTATACGCTTCTACTTCCACAATTCTGCCTGAGGTGAATTCTCCATCCACTTGAGTACAAAGTACTTTCCCTAGTAATTGCCTGCTTATTTCTGTAACAGAAGGATTTAAATAAAACTCCTTACTTAATTTCTTCATTTATGTACGCTTTCTACATTGCCTTCAGAAAAATCAATTTAATGCCGAAACTTAGCTAAATTGTGAAGATTTATTTTTGCAAAAATTCACAAGCTCTGAAACGATTTCACACATTTTTTGTATTAGTAATTGTGCTCTCTGAAAAATGTTGGCTTAGATTCTTTTTAAACATATAAAACCAAAAAATAATATGAAAACCATTAAATCATTCTTTTTGGCAGCATTGGCTATTTTATTAGTAGCCGAAAGTCATGCGCAAATTGCCATGCCAGCTCCAAGTCCTACGGCAACTTTAGAACAGAAAATTGGTCTTACTGATTTCACTGTGGTATACTCCAGACCAAGCATGAAAGGTAGAGCCATATTTGGTGAGCTAGTTCCATTTGGCGAAGTATGGCGCACAGGAGCCAATGAACCAACCAAACTGACTTTTGGTGATGCAGTAACAATTGCTGGTAACGATTTGCCGGCTGGTACTTATGCCCTTTATACCATTCCGAATGCAAATGAATGGACGATAATTATCAGTAAAAACACAGAACTATGGGGTAGCATGGGCTATACGGATGCTGATGATGCATTCAGATTTACAGTTCCGGCTCAGCAAGCCAGCCCAACTGTGGAGACTTTTACCATCGATATCGCAAATATCAATATGAGCACAGCACATTTGCGTTTGTCATGGGAAAACACATTGGTGGAATTTCCAATAGTTGCAGAAGTTGACAGCAAAGTGATGGCACAAATCAAAGAACAAGTAATTGATGGTAAATCTGAAAATCCAGGCATATTATTTCAGGCAGGCTCATTCTTGTACGAAAAAGGCGAAGATCTGGGACAGGCATTAGAATGGGTTTCAAAATCAGCTGAAACACAAGCTCAATACTGGGTACTACATTTGAAAGCCAAAATTCAGTATGAATTAAATCAAGATGAAGCCGCTATTGCTACAGCCCAAAAATCTATGGCTCTAGCCAAAGAAGCTAACAACCCCGATTATGTAAGATTGAATGAGAAGTTGATTGCAGAAATAAAGTCAAAATAATCTCTAAAATAAAAATTCAAGGAAAGGTCGATTACTTATGGGTCGACCTTTTTTTGTGGACTCAACTCAATTATATGATCATTGCTAACCATTTTAACTGGTTATTCATAACTAATAGAAAAACTATAACAATAGAACAGTATCTCATTTTCAATTGCCTCAGGTGAATAATCACTCACTGGAGAACACAAGCCTTTGCTGGTGATAAACCATTTGTCTGTTAAACCTAAATCATCAAGCACAACTTCTCCTAATACATTTAAATCTTCATCTAACACTATAACTGAATACTTATTTATCATTACTCGGTATGGATTGTTTGAACTTTGAGAATCATAAAAGTCATGACTTTCAAGCTTGACAATTCGATAATAATAATTTCTGTATTTATCATAGAGTACCTTTTTATAATATCCTAAGGTTGCAGCATCTTCATTCCATCTTTCATCATCAAAGGGTTCAAGGTAGTCTCCAGCCATTTGAACAGTTATATGATCCGATTTTGCCAACTTTTTATCCAAGACCTTTCCTGTTACTAAATCAGTGACATACAAATAATCCTCTGCACCAAAGGAATAAACAAGCTTTCCGTCTGGAGTCAAGGTTCTAGAAACATTCGAATGCGCATAGACATAGTTTCCTTTTTCAAAAATCGGAGAATATTTGGTAGTGAAATTGACTTCTCCTGTTTCCAAATCAATGCTTTGACTTACATAGCCTTGCCAAAATTCCGACATCCCAAGATTCGGAGATGATGGTAAATACACTAGATCTCCTTTAAAAATAGCGTCCTCGCCATAAGGGTTTAGCAAAATGCCATCTATCGAGTTATCCATCGACCATCGATACCGTCTTTTGACTTCTCCTGATTGATTGATATGCCACATAATATAGGAGTATCCATGATAGACATAAACAGAATCAAGACTTTTAACAAAAAAGCCATTAAAACTGGGAATCCCGTTTGGTCCCTGTCTTTCCATTGGAATTTTGTAATCCAACTTTCCACTTTCAAGATCAAAAAACAGTAAAACGGATTTTGCTTTATCACCGTGGATATAATACTCTTTCCCTTTATGATGCCAAATCTGTTGCATCCCTCCACTGGATCTTGTAGTAACCGAATCAATAGAAATACTAATCTTTTCAGCACTATAGGTAATTGGAGCCTTGTATTTTGTATTCGATTTACAAGAAAGAATTGCTACAATAAAAAGGCTCATAATAACCCATCGAAATGATGTACTCAAAACATTATTGGATTTACATTTTCTAACCATCATACAATAGGCATAAACAACCCAAATTTCAGTCTCTATTAAAAATACTCCTTCCAAACAAAAGGCTACTATACTCCAGATTTCAACCCTGAGATTTCTTAACCATAGCCTACGGTTTCAACCGTGGGACTTCAATTTAGAACTCATTCCAATCATTTTAATGATTTATCAAATCTCCATAGCAAATCGCTCCAATATATTCCGGGTACTCAAAAATCATCTCAGAAATAACCTAGAACCAATTATCCATTAATTAATGGTACCTTTGATCCCATTTGTATTCAAAAATGCCATAAAATTCTTGGCGATCAATAATTTATTTCATGCAATTTCAAGAACTTAATCTTTCCCAACCTATTCTAAATGCTTTAATAGAAGAAGGTTATACAAACCCAACTCCTATACAAGAAAAAGCTATCCCAATTGTACTTTCTGGAAAAGATTTGATGGGTGTAGCCCAAACAGGCACAGGTAAAACTGCCGCATTCGCCATTCCAATTATAGAACTCTTAAATAAAAGACCGGGCAAAATTGGTCCTGGTCAAATCAGAAGTTTAATTGTAACCCCTACTAGAGAACTCGCCATACAAATTGACGAGAGTTTTAAAGCCTATGGTAAGAATACTGAGCTCCGCACTACGGTGATTTTTGGTGGAGTAAAGCAATTCAAGCAAGTAAATAGAATAAATAGCGGGATTGATATTCTTGTAGCTACTCCTGGCCGATTGCTTGATTTGATTGGACAAGGGATTATTTCCTTGAGTAAGATTGAGCTATTTGTGTTAGACGAAGCCGACAGAATGTTGGATATGGGTTTTGTGAATGATGTGCGCAAAATCGTAAAACTCCTCCCGCAAAAAAGACAGTCACTATTTTTCTCAGCTACCATGCCACAAGCCATTGTACAATTGGCTAACAGCATTTTGCATAATCCAATGAGAGTGGAAGTAACACCTCCATCTTCTACAGCTGACACAGTGCAGCAGTTTATCTATTTTGTAGATAAAGGCAATAAAATGAAGCTTTTGGTAGATATTCTTAACGAAAAGGACATTCCAACTGCACTAGTTTTTACCCGAACCAAGCACGGTGCAGATAAGGTCGTTCGATTTTTGAAAAAGAGCAATATCACAGCCGAAGCTATTCATGGAAATAAAGAGCAAAATGCAAGGCAAAGGGCTTTGGCCAACTTTAAAGCGCAAACCACAAGAGTCCTTGTAGCAACCGACATTGCCTCTCGAGGTATCGATATTGACGATTTGCAATTCGTAGTCAATTTTGAATTACCAAATATCTCAGAAACCTACGTTCACCGAATTGGGCGAACTGGCAGAGCTGGTAAAAATGGAATTGCCTTATCTTTTTGCGACGCAAGTGAAAAACCATATCTGAAAGATATTGAAAAGCTTATTTCCAAATCGATTGCTGTCATCAAAGATCATCCATATCCGCTGATGAATCATGAAGTAGAACCTGCGCCAAAACAGAAGCAGAAAAGACCTGCAAATAGAAATCAAGGTACAGGTGGTGAAAAACCTCAAGGACAAAAAAGAAGGAGATACTAATCCCATTGTAAATTCTTTGCTTAAGTGATTTTCCAAAGAGGCGGGAGGAATAGAAATTATCATTCTATGAGTAAAAGGTGAATATTAACAAGAAACTCACCTTCCATCATAATTCCTTCCGCTTTTTGAAAATAATATAGGAGATTAACAATTATAAACTTTCGAGGTTGTAGCAGTTACAATCTATTGATGGTTTTTAGTCGTATATGTAGAAGCCTATGTCAATCGAATCACAAAAAGTGCTGTAAAACCTTAAGCAAATGATACGCCTCTGTTTCACAATCTTGCTATCAGTATTTATTTCGCAGGCTTCTGCGCAATTCATCGTCCAATCTGATAATCAGGTAGAGAAACAATCGCTTCATGAGTTTGCAACAATTGCAGATGTAGGTTTAGTTGAATTAAGCCTTGAAGATTTCTTAGCAAGAAAAAATGAGTTTCAGTTTAGCAAACTTACTGGAGCCAATACCAATGTAGGTTTCACCAAAAATTACTACTGGCTAGATTTTGCTATAAAAAATGAAACTGCTCAAAAGCAATACTATATTTTAGAAACGGCAAGGCCAATTACGGATCTGGTGGATTTATACCTCGTAGATGGAAATGGTAAAATATCTATCCAGAAAAGTGGCGATAATATGCCATTTGATAATAGAAGTGTTGAACACCGTAAAAGTATCTTCGAAGTAGAAATAGAACCGGGAGAAACGCTCCAAGCCTATTTGCACTTGGGTAGTGACGGCGAAGTAATTAACCTCCCGCTTATTTTATATTCCAATCTGGAATTTCTCAAAACCACTTATTTAGACCAATTGGTTTTTGGCTTCTTTTACGGAATTCTTGCTTTAGCTGCAATCACTTACCTCTTCTTCTTTTTTGCTTTACGAGAAAAAAGCTTCTTGTATTATAGCTTATATGTAATTTCAATTGGTCTAATGCAATTCGCATTAGATGGCTATTTCTATCAATACCTTACGCCTGATGGTGGTTGGCTTTCATTGCGAGCTGTAATTTTATTTGCTGGCATTTCCACCTTCTTCCTTGGACGATATTCACAGCTCTTTTTGAATATAAAGCAGCATAGTCCATTTTTTCAAAAAACATACTATGGCTTTTTCGTATTTGTAGGCTTAGCCATTTTTGGTACGCTATTTATTCCTGCTTTTCTCGAGTTTTCCTATCCTGTAGCCAATGCCCTTGGATTAATTCTCTTAGGAATAATAATCGGCGCCATTGTGAATTTACGCCTCAAAAAAGTAAAAGTCGATGGCTTCTTTATCACTGGTATTGCCTTTTTAGTATTGGGCTTTGTCATTTTTATACTCAATAACTTCAGTGTAATCGAAAATTCCTTTTGGACAGAAAATAGTCCCAAGTTTGGAACTGGACTCGAGATAATATTCCTATCCCTTTCTATGGGCAATAGAATTCGGCAATTGAGAAGTGAAAAGGAAGAAATGCAGGCACTTGCCTTACAAAAAGCTGAGGAAATGAATGAGCATAAATCCTATTTCCTTTCTAATATGAGTCATGAATTGCGTACACCATTGAATGCGATTATGAGCATGGCTGCAGAACTTTCACGAGAGGCTAAAGACGATGAAACCAGAAGAAATGCTGATGTAATAAAATATGCTTCGATCGGTTTGCTTAGTTCTGTGAATGATATTCTTGATTTTTCGCAAATAGAAAAAGGGCAGCTAAACTTGGACATTATTCAATTTGAGCCAAGAAAGATGCTGAAGGTAATTGAGAAAAATGCTCAACAACAAGCAAAAGAAAAAGGCTTGGAATTTATTTTTACTATTGATGATGAATTACCCAATGAATTACTTGGAGACCCATTAAGGCTTGCGCAAATAATCAATAATGTATTGAATAATGCTATCAAGTTTACACTCGAAGGATTTGTGCATTTCGACTTGCAAGTCCGAAAAAATGCAGGAGGAACAAAGGCTACAGTAGAAATTAACATTAGCGACTCTGGTGTTGGCATTCCAGAATCAAAAATCGAAACCATATTTAATTTATTTACGCAGGAGCGAATTGATGATAAGCGTAAATTCGGTGGTGTTGGGCTTGGCTTAAGCATCGTGAAATCACTGGTGGATTTACATGGTGGTAAAATTGAAATCACAAGTAAACAACATGTAGGCACTCAATGCAAAATTTTGCTTGACTATGAAATACCTCTCCATGAAACCAAATTGGAAACAACCACTTACTTGCAGAAGGACTTCAAAGAATTGGGAAATATTTCCATTTTGGTAGTGGAAGACAATCCGATTAATCAGATGGTCATTAAAATTATTGCCAAGAATTGGGAGGATTGCGAAGTCCAATTTGCCAATAATGGCGAAGAAGGGCTTACGCTTTTAGCTCAAAATGATTTTGATATAGTGTTAATGGATTTACAAATGCCTGTAATGGATGGTTACGAAACTACTCTCTCCATTCGTAATGGTAGTGTAGGGAAACATAAAATACACATCCCTATCATTGCGGTTACAGCTGATGTGATGGAAACTACAAGGCAGAGAGTTTTCACAATTGGCATGGATGATTATATGAGTAAGCCTGTGGATGCAGAAGAGCTCAGAAGTAAAATTATGAAGTTGCTAATAGAGCGAAAACAGCGATCGGCCAGCTAAAAAATTCTAAATACTGAGCAAAGAGATGAATGTAAAGCATACAAAAAATGGTAAAAAAGGATCATTTGATCTTTATGATAATGAGCATAAAATTGGTGAAATGACTTATGTGTGGGCTGGTGAAAACAAGTTCATCATTGACCATACTGAGATAAACCCAAATTATGCCGGAGAAGGACTTGGTAAAATACTGTTAGAAGAAGCGGTAAAATTTGCTCGTGAATCAAAAGTAAAAATCCTCCCGCTTTGCCCTTATACTAAAAAGCAACTCAATAAATCTGATGAATATTCAGACGTTCTTTTTTAATCGATCCAATAGTTAATTACGCTATTCTCAGAAAACTCAATCGCAATTTCTCATCCTGTTCCATTTCTCAATTTTCTACTCTATCTTCATTTAATAACCAATTGAGGGAAATTGAAAAACTGGATAAAATTCACACTTTTACTTGCAAGCAGTCTTACGGTAATGTCAAGTGCAACTATTGCGGCATCACTACCAAAAATGGCTGCTGTCTTTTCTAATGTGCCTAATTCAGACTTTCTCGCAAAACTAATTCTCACCATCCCTGCCCTATTTATTGCCGTATTTTCACCCATATTTGGCAGATTGGCAGATAAAATTGGTCGGCTTTCCATCCTCAATATCTCATTGGTATTTTATGCATTTGGAGGAATTTCAGGTTTTTTCCTAGACAATATTTACTTGATTTTGGTAGGTCGTGCTGTATTAGGAATAGCCGTTGCAGGAATCGTCACAATGGCCATTACGCTATCTGGCGATTATTTCAAAGGAAAAGAGCGCGATCAGTTTATGGGATTGCAGGCGGCATTTATGGCGATGGGTGGAGTGATTTTCGTGAGTGGAGGAGGTTTTTTAGCTGATATCAGCTGGCGTTATCCATTTTTGATTTATGCTTTTTCACTTGTCGTACTCATCATGAGCGTGATACTATTGAAAAAGCCTATCGCCGATTCAGCAGATGCAGTGGATATGGACGAAAGTAAAATCCCTAAGGAGATTTGGAATATCTTTCTGTTGGCATTTTTGGCGATGGTCATTTTTTACATGGTACCAACACAAATACCTTTTGTAATCAAATCGATAGGTATTCAAGAAGCAAGTTATGCTGGAATTGCCATTGCAGTTACTACTCTTTCAGCATCAGTCTTGGGTTTATCGTACGGAAAAATCAAGCAGTTTTTATCCATTAAAGCCATATTCTATATCGTATTTACATTTATGGCATTGGGCTTTTTTATCATTCCATTTACTGATAGCTTTTCACAAGTAATTGGCTCTATGATTCTTGTAGGCATGGGAATGGGTCTTTTAATGCCAAATTTAAACACTTGGCTTTTGTCAGTAACACCTGAGTCTACCCGAGGTGCAGCTGTCGGTTTGATGAGCTCAAGTGTATTTATAGGGCAATTCTTCTCTCCCATTTTCACCGAACCGCTGAGTGAATATGGTATTGCGAATATTTTTGGCGTAGCGGGAGGTTTTTCGCTTATTATTATTGTGCCATTGGTTTGGTACATATTTCAAAGCAAAGCCTTATCTACCAAAACAGAAGTGATTAAATAAACTTTATTTCTCTATAACTTTAATCATTGTACCGGCTTGGATGCTTTGAGACAATTGCATTCCATTCAAAATAGCTAATTCCTCAAATCGGTCGCTTGGCACACCAAATGAACTCAATGCCGATTGCAAGGTAGTAGTTTGATTTAGCGTTTTAATTCTTACCAATTCAGGTTTGCGATTTAACTTTTCTGTATCCTTCAGCTCTTTGAAATTCTGCATAGTAGAAAGGAATGCTGGGCGATACTTAGTGAAGTTGGCCAAAGTAGACACACCCATAATATTATAGGTATTCCCTCCATAGCTTATCACGTAAGCTTGAGCTCTAATAGTACCTTCCTCCTGCTTTTGATCAGCAATCATAGCAATTGCAGGCAATCCATTCACAGTCACTTTATTCGATTCTACCAATTCAAGACCATATTGTTCAACTATTTGCGCTGCGGCAGCATCTACAGATGTACCTTGTGCTAATGAAAAAGACATCACAGCATCACCACTTTCTGGCGCCATTTGTACTTGCTGCGGCGTATTTTGGTGACTCCAGCTACTTGGAATTGGGAATTCAAATTTCAGTTCAGGATGATAAAAAATACCACCTTCTACAAAGCCTTGTTTTGGGTCTTCGCCGTAAATCAACCCATCAATTTTCTGTAAATAACTATTTCTATTAACTTGAGCATCAGTAAGATTCAATTTCGCTTTCCATTCTTTAGCTAATTGAGCTACGGTAGCATTTCTTTCAGAAGGCGAAGGGTGAGTAGATAAGAAATCAGGAATATTGCCAGCTCCTCCACTCTTCCGTTCTAGCGTATTAAAAAAGCCTGCCATTTCACTTGCGTCATATCCAATGCGGGAGGAATACTCCACTCCTAGCTCATCCGATTCTCGCTCAGCTTCACGCCCAAAGCTCATTAAAACCAATTGCATTCCTTGTGATAACGGTTCTGCAAATTGAGCTAACTCCGGAACAAATACAACACCTGCAATTAAGCCAATCTGACCCAATAGTGAATTTCTCTGTTGGATTACGCTATGTCTTGCAGTAACGTGCCCAATCTCATGACCAAGTACTCCAGCAAATTCTGCTTCATTATTGAAATGCGCCATAATACCACGTGTGAAATACACATAGCCACCAGGCACTGCAAATGCATTTAGCACCGGCGAATCCACAATCTTGAATTCATAATTTAAATCTGGCCTATGCGAAACAGCCGCCATCTCTTGGCCTTTTTGATCTATAAATTGCTGCAATTGCGGATTTTCATACAAGCCAAAAAAAGCAATAATTTCCGGATCAGCTTCTTGTCCCATTGCAATTTCCTGTGCTTCGGACATAAAAACCAATTGCTTTTTACCCGTAACAGGATTTACTGCACAGCTACTAATTGCCCAAATTGAAAAAGACAATATAAAGGCCGAGAATAAGATGTATTTTTTCATAATATAGAAATCAAGATTGAGCAAATAATAGTAAAAATAATAGAATAAAAAAGATGAACGAAAACGCTCAGTATTAAAAAAAATTGAATCAAATAATCTTTGATAGCTTACCTTGCAAAATATTTTAAGAATTCATTCGATCTTTAAAATTAGGTTAAAAATCAAGGATTCTCTCCTCAATACATTTATAAATTATGGCAAACTCCAAATCTCAAGGAAAGGTTAGTATCAGTCATGTATTTAAGACAATTATCTGGCCACGAAAAAATTATCTCCTTGGTGGCTTGTTTTTAATTATCATTAGCAGGTTATCTGGGCTGGTTTTGCCTTACGCAAGTAAGCTCCTTATGGATGAAGTAATACCAGAAGGAGATTTAGAAATGCTTAAATGGCTGATTATTGCTGTTGTTATAGCCATTGTTGTTCAATCAGTTACATCATTTGCATTAACTCAAATTCTAAGTGTAGAAGCTCAAAACCTGATCGCGAAATTACGTGCAAAAGTACAGCGTCATATAATTCAGCTACCTATCCGATTTTTTGACAATACTAAGACTGGAGAATTGGTTTCGCGCATCATGAGCGATGTGGAAGGTGTTAGAAATCTTGTTGGCACCGGCTTGGCACAAATGGTTGGTGGAATTATTACGGCAATTATCTGTTTGGTGCTGTTAATCTTAATAAGCCCAATGATGACCCTTTACGTGCTTGTGCCAGTAGCCATTTTTGGTCTTATCTCCTTAAAAGCATTTGGTAAAATTCGCCCGATATTCAGAGAACGCGGAGTTATAAATGCTCAAGTTACCGGCCGATTGACGGAAACACTTGGTGGAGTAAGAGTTATCAAAGGATTCAATGCCGAAGCACAAGAAATCAAGACCTTCGAAGACGGCGTGAATCGGCTATTCCTAAATGTGAAGCAAAGCTTAACTACCACTAGTATGGTCACTAGTTCAGCTACCTTATTGCTTGGTTTAGCTTCTGTCGGCATCATGGGCTTGGGTGGCTATATGATTATGAACAATGAGCTGACTTTTGGTGATTTCTTGGCATTTACACTTTATCTAGGATTTATGATTGCGCCAATATTGCAAATGAGCAATATTGGAAGCCAATTGACCGAAGCTTTTGCAGGCTTGGATCGAACTGAAGAAATAATGAACCTCCCGCTAGAAGATGATGGTACTAAGCGAAATTTAAGAATCCCGAATATCAAAGGTGATATTGTTTTCGATAATGTGGCATTTGCCTATGAAGAAGGAAAAGAAGTTGTAAAAGAAATCAGTTTCGAAGCTCCTGCTGGATCAGTAACTGCTTTGGTTGGTACTTCCGGATCTGGGAAAACAACTATTGCCGGTTTGGCTGCTTCATTCCTCAACCCAGATAGTGGAATTATTACTGTAGACGGTCACGATTTGCAGCAAATCAGTCTGGAGAGTTTTCGAAGCCAATTAGGTGTGGTACTGCAAGATGATTTCCTATTCGAAGGTACTATCAAGGAAAACATATTATTCCCAAGACCTGACGCTACTGAGGAACAACTGCAGCAGGCTGTTCATGCAGCCCATGTGCAGGAATTTACCAATAGATTTGAGGATGGTTTGGATACTCTGATTGGCGAGCGTGGAGTGAAACTATCGGGTGGCCAAAGACAGCGAATTGCCATTGCTAGAGCGGTGTTAGCGAATCCAAGAATCTTGATTTTGGATGAAGCCACTTCCAATCTGGACACAGAAAGTGAAACTCTTATCCAAGCGAGCTTGAAGGAGCTAATGAAAGGCCGAACCACATTTGTAATTGCCCACAGGCTCAGCACAATCCGCCAAGCTGACCAAATATTGGTGATTGAGCAAGGAAATATTGTAGAAAGAGGCAAGCATGACGAATTGATTGCAAAAGAAGGAAGGTATTATCAACTCTATACTTACCAAGCGAGGATTTGATGGAAGATCATCCTCCCACTTCAATCATCATTGGATTTATATTACTGTAGAAAATTATGTAAAGCATTATAAACTTTTACCTTGCAGATAGCTTAAGACTTAAATCAAACAGAACTAGGATTCCATCGGATGTCAGAAAAATTAATCTCTCTTGAAGAACTTTGGAAATTAAGGCTAATACACCCCATAGTCGATGCTCGTAGTGAGGCCGAATTTGCGCAAAGCCATATTCTAAGAGCTATTAATTTGCCCATTTTGAATAATGAGGAAAGGAAAATCGTTGGCACTATTTATAAGGAAGAAGGAAGTGAAAATGCTGTTTTAAAGGGCTTTGAATTAGTTGGCCCTCGCTTTCATGAAATCATAAAGGAGGCTATTTCATTAGTTCCTGATAAGAAAGTGATCATCTATTGTTGGCGTGGAGGAATGCGAAGCCAAATTCTTTCGTGGCTTTTGTCGATGGCTGGCTTTGAAGTATTTAGGCTCAAAGGTGGCTACAAAGTTTACCGCAGTTACACTTTTCAATTGGTAAGATCATCCTTTAAATTATTGATATTGGGTGGCAAAACCGGCACTGGGAAAACGGTGCTATTGCAACACCTGTCTAAAATGGGTGAGCAGGTTATTGACCTTGAAAAAATTGCTAATCATAAGGGATCTGCCTTTGGTGGAATTGGGCAAGGTGAGCAGCCTAGTGTAGAACAATTTGAAAATTTACTTGCTGAAGATCTTAGAGTTCTGAATTTCAAAAAAGCAATTTGGGTTGAAAATGAAAGTAGGTCAATTGGGCTCAATATAATCCCTACTGAGTTTTTTTATCAAATGCAAAATGCTCCACTTATTGAAATTGAAAAAAGTGATGAAAATCGCATTGCACATATTGCAGCCGAATATGGCTATCTCCCTCAAAAAGAATTAATTGACGCAGTCATAAAACTTCGTAAAAGACTTGGTATTCAAAGAACAAATGAGGCTATTGAAGCCATCAAAAATCAACAAAATAGGGAGTGGATCAGTAATCTTTTGATATACTATGATGCCACGTATGCGCATGGAATGAAACGTCAAAACAATCAACAATACAAGCCTATCAATATTGACGGAAAATCTGTGGAGCAAGCATGTAAAATGCTAATCAGGAAAAAGGAGGAAGTTTATGGAGAAGAATGAAATTAGATTGACAGAATATAGCGAAGGATCAGGTTGCGGGTGCAAGATAGCTCCGGCAATTTTAGAGGAAATTCTATCTGCTAGCAATACCTGGCAAAAGCCAGATAAAAATTTATTGGTTGGCAATCATCAGAAAGACGATGCAGCAGTTTATCAGCTTAGTGAGGATATTGCCATTATTAATACAGTTGATTTCTTTACACCCATCGTTAACGATGCATTTGATTTTGGTAGAATCGCTGCGGCAAATGCCCTTTCCGATGTATTTGCAATGGGTGGTAGGCCAATTTTTGCAAATGCAATTTTAAGTTGGCCCGTTGATAAGCTTCCTCCCGCTTTAGCGGCACAAGTGCTAGAAGGTGCCAAACAAATCTGTCAGGAAGCGGGAGTAACTATAGCTGGCGGACATAGTATTGCTGCAAAAGATCCTATTTTTGGTTTGTCTGTTTGTGGTACGGTTCATCCTAAAAACATCAAAAGTAATAGTTCTGCAAAAGCTGGCGATTTGATTTATCTAACTAAGAAACTTGGAATTGGCGTATTGGCTACAGCCCTCAAACGAAATAAAATTGAGTCTCAAGATTTGGAAAACATGCTTGCAACAACTTGTAAATTAAATTCAGTAGGGATTGAATTGGGTGATCAAAAATATGTGCATGCAATGACCGACGTTACAGGTTTTGGGCTTTTGGGGCATTTGATTGAAATGTGTGAAGGTGCAGATATTTCCGCTCAAATAAATGCGGCAGATTTGCCCGTATTAGATGGAATTCAGAAGTATCTGGAACAGATGATTTTTCCAGACAATACTTATAGAAACTGGAATGCATTCGGCCAAAAAGCGGGAGGTAGTGCGGGACTGCAGCTGGTTCAGCTATGTGATCCGCAAACCAGCGGCGGTTTACTCATTTCAGTAGATCCCAATGCTAAGGCTGAATTTGAAGCCCTAATGAAACAAACTAAAAATGATGCCTTTCATATAGGCCAATTTACTGCTAAAGCTGATAAAGCTGTACATGTAGTTTAAATCCCTATTTGTTTTATAATTACAGTGACTATGATCTTGTGGACTATTTTCTGGTTGCAATTACATCTATGACTCTTTATTTAGCAGGTGTATTTAAAGAGAAATAGTGGTTTTAATAATCTAGGATATCAATTTTAGGTTTAGGAAATTCCCTTTATTGCAGATATATTTAGGAAGCTATTAGTATAAAATCTAATTAGTTAACCTTAACTGACAAAATGAATGAAGTTTCCCTCTGCAATTACCATTCTGCTTGTTATCGCAGGATTGGTTGCGATTTCCACTTGGCTAATTCCTGCTGGTAGTTTCGACAGCATTTCCTACAATGCGGATGAACAAAGCTTTATCAGAAAAGGAATTCATTCCACTACAACTCTTCCTGCAACTCAAGCAACACTTGACGAATTAAACGTAAAAATCCCAGTTGAAAAATTCACCAGCGGGGCAATTTACCGACCCGTAAGTATCCCGGGAACCTATCAAAATGTAACAGCTAAACCGCAAGGATTTGCAGCTTTTGTGCTGTCTCCTATGAAAGGAATTATCCAAGCAGCCGATATAATATTCTTGGTGTTGATTATGGGCGGATTGATTGGTGTGATGAACGCTTCAGGCTCATTCACCGCCGGTATTGCATGGCTTACCCATTTACTGAAGAATAAAGAGTTTTTGCTTATTATTTTAACCACCTTTCTGGTTGCTTTAGGTGGCACTACATTTAGTTTTGGAGAAGAAGCAATTGCGCTCTATTTGATCATTGTGCCCGTATTTATGGCTGCCGGCTACGATGCCCTTGTAGGTTTCGCATGTGTTTTCTTGGGCTCTTGTGTTGGGATTATGTGCTCCACTATTAGTCCATTTATGACGATAATAGCTTCAGATGCAGCTGGAATAGTATGGACAACTGGATTGTATGGACGACTTGCCATGTTTATTATTTGCGTGAGTATTACCATCATTTACATTCTTAGATACGCCAGTAAAGTGAAGAAAAAACCTTCTTCCTCGATTGTATTTTCTGAAAAAGAAATTCTGGAAGAATACATGGGTATAAATGCGGAAAAAGAAATTGCACCACTGAATACTCAGCGTATTTTGATTTTACTCATTTTCATGAGCAGCTTTGTTTTAATGATTTTTGGCGTAAGCATTTTGGATTGGTGGTTTGTGGAAATCACCACACTTTTTCTGTGTACGACTATTATTGTTGGAATAATTGCCCGCATGAAGGAAACCGAATTTCTAGAAACCTTTATGAAAGGAGCGGGTGAATTACTTAGTGTGGCCTTTATTATTGGGATTGCACGCGGAGTGTCGATCTTGATGCAAGATGGAATGATCAATGATACCATTCTGTACTATTCAGCTTCCCTTACTGATGGCCTAGATAAAGGTGTCTTTGTAAATGTGATGTTCATCATTTACAATGGTTTGTCTTTTCTTATTCCATCATCTACAGGAATGGCTGTACTCACTATTCCAGTTTTTGCACCTCTGGCAGATACTGCTGGTTTTGGGCGGGAGGTAATTGTAAATACATTCCAATTTGGCAATGGACTATTCAATATTATAAATCCTACATCCTTGGTATTGCCTGGCTTGGCTGTGGTGAAAATTGGTTACAATCGCTTTTTAAGGTTTGTTTGGCCACTAATGCTGATTTTATTTATTGTCACGGTCATTTTCCTTACCATTCAAGTTTATAGCTGATTTATATTCTTTGATAATTCGGTTTGGACTGATTGTTTATAGGTATATTTACTGAGTAATTATTGAATCTTTCTTCAATTTTCAAGCAGCAATTTCTTCGACCATGAAAAAATACGGAAAAACAATCGGCATCATACTTTTCATCTCTTTGGCTATTTTCATTTACGTTCGATTCTTCTTCGTTTTTAGCGAAGGGGTAAAGGCTGGTGAATTAAATTACTATGAGAAAAAAGGAATAATCTTCAAAACCTACGAAGGCAGATTGGTACAAGCAGGTTTCCAAAGCCCTACAGCTGGAGCATTGCAAAGCAATGAGTTCCGATTCAGTACTATTGGTGGCGAGGTGGCCACTCAACTTGAGCGCGCAAGTGGCAAATTTATAGAAGTGAGATACAAGGAATATTTTGGTGCTTTGCCTTGGAGAGGAGCTTCGAATTACGTTGTTTTTGAGGTCCTTTCAATTGAAGATGCTGACCAAAAAAGAACCCTTCCAGTTCAATAAATCTAATTAAAGACTACACCTATCCGATATGGCCTAATAAATGACTGCTGCGTATTAAATAAACCAGTGCTCGCTTGAATACCAAGTTTAGGGCTAATCTGATATTTCAACCGAATACCCAAATCGGAAAGAAAAGTACCTGTTCCTCCCGCATATTGATTCCAAAGATGTGAGTAACCAATATTCCAATAAACGATAGGTGTAAATTTCCTATTCTTCAAAATGGCTAAACCCAAATCAGCATAACTTCCCAAGCCATTTACGCCTTCAAAATTCATATAGCTCAGACCAACTCCTACATTATACCGCTCTTTCAGAATCAGTCCGGCATTAACTTTTATATCAAAGCCATCCTTATCGGATAAATAATGACCTTTCCAATTTGGACCGGGATCCACATCTATTGTATTGAATCGATAAGCTAAATAGCCAAAATCTGATGAAAAATAAGTGGGTATTTTCTGCGCAAAAGAGGACGTAGAAATCAAAAGGAAAGCTATTAATGGAAGAATCCTTTTCATTGATGCCTCAAATCAAATGGGTGACATTATTGAGATTGCCCTGATATTTCTCTACTTCTACGCCGAACTTCTTCAAAAACTCCACTCCTTCTTCCTTGTCCAATCCCTTGAATTCGGCATAGCTATTGAGGAAAATCACCTTTTTGATCCCAATAGTAAAAATTACCCTTGAACATGCCAGACAAGGCGCAAGAGTAACATAAAGCGTAGATCCAGCAACATCTGTTTTGTTTTTCACTGCATACAAAATGGCATTTTGCTCGGCGTGTAAGGCAAGTGAACAGGAGCCTTTGGAATCGCGATCGCAACCAACACCTGGAAATTCCTCGTCACAATTGTGCGTGCCAGCAGGTGGACCATTATAGCCGATAGAGATAATACGCGTATCCTTCGTTAGCACTGCTCCCACATGGCGCTTTACACAATGAGAACGTTTGGCCAAGTTTACAGCCAATTCCATAAATATATCGTCGAAATGCGGTTTGCTCATAGGTCGGCTAAATTAGCGCATTCAATCTTGCCTAGCACATTAAAATCCTCTTTTCGGAAAAATTTTCAGCTAAAGAACCTTCATTCTGCAAATCGAGTTATTGATTGATAAAATAGAAATTGATGATTAAAACAAAGGAATGAAAAAACTTGATTGGAAATTAAGTAGCCCTTAGCCATTCCCGATGAATGAAAGGAATTTCCCAGGATTGGTTTAGCTTCTGAGTAATCATGGTTTAGTTAACTTTCGAATCTGCTCATATTGTGTTACAAATGGTTATACTCATTGACTAAAATCTATTGATTAAACCATAATATTTGGTTAGCTTAGGGTTCATTCTATGCATACATTTATGGCTACCGACAAAGACTATAAAAGCTTCAAGGAATTTTATCCATACTACTTGTCTGAGCATCAAGACGCAACATGTAGAGTGCTTCATTTCATTGGCACTTTCTTCGTATTTGTAGTTTTCTTTTGGACTATCGCTACTCAATGGTGGTGGGGATTTGCTGTAATTCCATTTATTGGATATGGCTTCGCTTGGGTTGGTCACTTTTTCTTCGAGAAAAACAAGCCAGCGACTTTCCAATACCCAGGCTACAGTTTAGCCTCAGACTTCAAGTTGTTTTTTGACATTATTTTGGGAAAAGAAAAACTAATTCCTAAAAAAGAAAATGCTCAATAAGTCGGTTAATATTTGATATAATTCATTTTACTAAAGATTTGATAATGAATTGATAATCGAAATTGGTCAAATTAGCTTCAAAAGCTAGCGTATGAAATCCTTTGCATTGAGCTTAAACTTATATATTTGCAGTACATCTGTTTAGAAAATTTACAATTATTATGAAAATAACTTTTCTAGGACATTCTTCATTTTTGATCGAAACAACAGGAAAAAGGCTATTATTTGATCCCTTTATTACACCAAATCCGCTGGCAAAGGACATCAACATTGATGAGCTAAAACCTGATTATATTTTACTATCCCATGGCCATGCCGACCACGTAGCAGATGCCGAAGAAATTGCCAAGAAAACAGGTGCAACAATTGTTGCCAATTTTGAAGTAGCAACTTGGTTTGAAAACAAGGGTGTAGAAAAAACGCATCCAATGAATCATGGAGGTAGTTGGGATTTTGATTTTGGGAGAGTAAAATATGTAAATGCAGTCCATTCTAGCTGCATGCCTGATGGTAGCTATGGAGGAAATCCAGGTGGCTTTGTAATCGAATCGGGTGGCAAAACTTTCTATTACGCAGGTGATACAGCTTTGACATTGGATATGAAATTAATTGGTGAAGAATTCAATATTGATTTCGCATTTATGCCAATTGGTAGCAATTTCACAATGGATTATAAAGATGCAATAAAAGCAGCAAAATTTGTAGACACCAAAAAGGTAATAGGAATGCATTTCGATACCTTTCCATACATTAAAATAAGCCATGAAGCGGCTTTAGAAGAAGCTTCGAAAAACGGAATAGATTTACAAATATTAGAAATCGGCGCCTCAGTTCAGCTGTAATGATTAGGATTTAGATATGAGCAAAATAATAGCAATAGCCAATCAAAAAGGAGGAGTAGGAAAAACCACTACGGCAATGAACTTGGCTGCTTCTTTGGCAGCATTGGATAAGAAAACCCTTTTGGTTGATGCTGATCCGCAAGCTAATTCTACTTCAGGCTTGGGACAAGATCCACGAGCTGGCCATTTGAGTATATATGAGTGTATGCTCGGCAACTCAGCCGTAAAGGATGCCATCCTCAAAACTGAAATCAAAGATTTAGACTTGGTGCCTTCCAATATCGATTTAGTAGGTGCTGAAGTGGAGATGATCAGCCTCGAGAATCGAGAAGAAAAGATGAGGGAATCTTTAGCTGAGGTAAAAGATGATTATGACTTTATAATTATCGATTGCTCTCCTTCTTTGGGCATCATCACTGTAAATGCTCTTACAGCATCTCATTCCGTAATTATTCCAGTGCAATGCGAATACTTTGCTTTAGAAGGATTAGGTAAATTGCTGAATACCATCAAAATAATTCAGAGTAGATTAAATAAAGATTTAGAAATCGAAGGCATTTTGCTCACAATGTATGATGCACGCCTTCGTTTATCCAATCAAATTGTAGATGAAGTAAACCTTCACTTTAAGGATATGGTATTCAGCTCCATTATCCCAAGAAACGTAAAACTTAGCGAGGCTCCAAGTTTTGGATTGCCTGTGATCCTGCATGATGCAGAAAGTAAAGGTGCCATTGCCTATATTAACTTAGCGCAAGAAATTCTGCAAAAGAACGGAATGGCTTAAGAAATCAACCATGAGCGATAAATCAAACCCAAAAAGACGTAATGCATTAGGTAGAGGACTTAGCGCCTTATTATCAGACAATCAGCAAGAAAGCCGTGATACAAGTGCAGACAGCACCGAGAATCCCTTGGGAACAATGCGCGAGATTCCACTTCGCCATATTCAGGTAAATCCCTATCAGCCAAGAACTTATTTCGATCAAGAGGCTCTTCAAGAATTAGCCGAATCTATCAGGGTTCAAGGAATCATTCAGCCAATTACAGTTCGTCAATTAGGAAGCAATTCCTATCAATTGATTTCTGGTGAGCGTAGATTACAAGCGTCGAAAATTGCTGGATTAGAGAAAATACCAGCATATATTCGAGTAGCCAATGATCAGCAAATGCTGGAAATGGCTTTGATCGAGAATATCCAAAGGGAAAACCTCAATGCAATTGAAATCGCTCTCAGCTACCAAAGATTGCTTTCCGAATGCGATCTGAAGCAAGAAGAATTGGGTGATAGAGTCGGTAAAAATAGAACCACCGTAAACAACTACTTAAGACTTTTAAGACTCCCACCAGACATTCAAGCCGGACTTAGAGATAATCTCATAAGTATGGGACATGCAAGGGCGTTGATCAATGTAGAAAAAGTCGATAATCAGCTGGCTATTTATCGAAAAATATTGGAAGAAGAGCTTTCTGTTCGAAAGGTAGAAAGCTTGGTGCGTGAGATGATGACGGCAAGAAGTCCAAAAAAGCAAGACACCACAAAACAGGCACCTTCTTTGCAAGGCGATTTGAAATCCGTTCAACAGAAATTGAGTTCTCATTTTGGAACTAAAGTGAACATAAAGTCTGATCAAGGCTACAAAGGTGACATCAAAATCCCTTTTGTATCTGCTGAAGACTTAAATAGGATTTTGGAAATTCTAGATATTTAATCTTTTTATGCTTCGTCTCCTTCTTATTTCCATTTGTTTGATATGGATGTCGCAATCCGTTGTAGCTCAGGTCAATCAACCACCTGGATCGAACAATCAAAATAGGCAACAGGATACTACAGGACTAGTGGAAGTTGATAAAAAACTCGAGAGAGCAAAAAGGGAATTGCAATTGTGGCGGGAGGAATTACTCGGATTACACTCGCCAAACAAAGCCGCTCTTTATTCAGCTGCTTTACCTGGCTTAGGCCAAATCTACAATGACAAATACTGGAAATTACCAATAATAGGTGGCGCTGCTGTTGTCACTGGTTATTTTATTAATTTCAACAATCGTCGCTACCTACTATTCCGTCGCTCCTACTTTGCAGAGATTGATGACGATCCCGAAACAGTAAACCTCGTTCCTAGATTCAATGCCGAAGGCCTACAGCGGAACCTCGATTACTTCCGTCGGAACAGAGACCTCTTATTTATCACTTCTGGAATTATATATTTGCTCAATATCGTAGATGCGCACGTGGATGCGCATTTGTATACCTTCGATATCAGTGAAGATGTAACCTTCAATAGCAAACCTACATTTATGACACTCCCTAATGGCATGCCTGTAGTTGGCATTTCATTATCGCTTAGATTATAACCAAATGAAGATAGCACTTATAGGATATGGCAAAATGGGTAAAACCATCGAGAAAATTGCCAAAGAAAGAGGCCATACAATTAGCCACATCATTGAAAAAGATTCTGCAAAGGGTATTGAAGTTCTACAGCCTGAAAATACAGATGTAGCTATTGAATTTTCACAACCAGAATCTGCTCTTCAAAACATTTTGTCATGTTTGCATCAAGGTGTACCTATCATTAGCGGCACCACAGGTTGGTTGGATAAATTACCCGAAGTTGAACAAGCTTGCAAAGAGAATAATGGAACCTTCTTTTACGCTTCAAATTACAGCATTGGGGTAAATATCTTCTTCAAGCTAAATAAGTACTTAGCCAAATTGATGAATGGACAAAGCGACTACAATGTGAGTATGAAGGAAATTCATCACACTGAGAAAAAGGATTCTCCTAGTGGAACTGCGTTGACATTGATAAACGATATTTTGCCGCATCAGCCAAAACTGAGCGGGTGGGTTGAAACACATGAAAAACCAACAGATAAACTGCCAATAGAATCGATAAGAGAAGGAAAAGTACCTGGAACGCATAGCATCACTTATACCTCCCGCATAGACCAAATTACCATAGAGCATGAGGCATTTGGTAGAGAAGGATTCGCTTTGGGTGCTGTATTAGTTTCTGAGTGGATCAAAGACAAAAAGGGAATGCTTAGCATGGAAAATTTCCTTTCATTCTGATTTTCTTGTTAATTGATACCATTTTCAACAAATAGCCTTAGCTTTATCGTTGTAAAAAATTAAAAAGACCCAATTAAGACTTGAAATAGATGAGTACAAAAAATAACAAGAAGAAAAAGTCGGCAGCAAGAGAATGGCTTGACGCTATTTTATTTGCAGTAATTGCCGCTACCATTATCCGTTGGTTATTTTTAGAAGCATACACCATTCCTACACCATCTATGGAGAAATCCCTGCTAGTAGGTGATTTCCTATTTGTAAGTAAAATGCATTATGGAGCAAGAACACCACAAACTCCATTACAAGTGCCTCTCACTCATCAATATATTTGGGGAACAGAAATTCCTTCTTATTTAGATTGGATTCAATTACCATCTTGGAGAGTCCCTGGTTTGTCAAAAGTAAAAAGAAATGATGTGGTTGTGTTCAATTATCCAGTTGAATTCGAGCACCCCACCGACTTGAAAACCCATTACATAAAGCGCTGTGTAGCTGTGCCGGGCGACGTAATTGAGATTAAAGATATGCAAGTGTATATCAACGGCGAGCTAGGAGAAACTCCGCCACAATTACAATTTAGGTATTTCCTACAGACCAAAGATCAGATTAATCAGCGTGTGTTTAATTCGTACGATATCAGTTTGGCTGAAACAAGAACATTGCCTGGCGGCTATATGATTTCTTCTTTACCCTCTACTGCAGATCAACTGAAGGCGTTACCATTTATTGAAAATGTGACGGTAGATAAGTGGCCTGAAGGCGAAGCAAATCCGCGTATATTCCCAAGTGCACGAAGCTTCAATTGGAATGAGGATTACTATGGTCCATTAATGATTCCAGGTGAAGGAATTACGATTGAAATCAACGAGGAGAATTTGGTGAAATATGAAATGGTGATCACCAAATACGAAGGCCACGAAAATGTCCGTATTGAAGGTGATAAGCTTTGGATTGATGATCAGCCGATTACAGAATATACCTTCAAGCAGAACTATTACTTTATGATGGGTGACAATCGCCACAACTCTGAAGACTCAAGATTCTGGGGATTTGTGCCTGAAGATCACGTTGTCGGCAAAGCACTTTTCATTTGGATGTCCATAGATGCAAATGAAAGTTTCTTCAAGAAAATCAGATTTGAAAGACTATTTAATATCATCCGTTAAGGATTTACCAAGCTATTTCAGTAAACCCATTTTGCTTTAAATAAGCATTGGTTTTACTGAAATGGCCATTTCCAAAAAAACCTCGATGAGCTGAAAGCGGAGATGGATGAGGTGATTCGAGCACCAAATGCTTTTGTCTATCAATAAAGCTTCCCTTCTTTTGTGCATACGCTCCCCAGAGCATAAATACTAGATTTTCTCTTTGCTCTGCCAATTGGCGAATGGCTGAATCAGTGAAGGTCTCCCAACCTTTATTTTGGTGTGAACCGGCTTGATGAGCTTGCACCGTGAGCGTAGCATTTAGCAACAAAACTCCCTGCTTTGCCCAACGCTCCAAATCTCCATTGGCTGGGATTTCAATTCCCAAATCGTTCTTAATCTCTTTGAAAATATTAACCAATGATGGCGGAAAAGGAACTCCATTTTTTACCGAAAAGCATAATCCATTCGCCTGACCTGGCCCGTGATATGGATCTTGTCCAAGAATTACGACTTTGACATCATCGAATGGACAAGCGTCAAATGCTTTGAAAATGGCATTTCCTGGAGGATAAACCGTTTTAGTTTTATACTCAGCTTTCACAAATTCGGCCAGACGAAGGAAATAGTCTTTTTTAAATTCATCATTTAGCTTGTTCTTCCACGATTCTGCTATTTTTACATTCATATTTCAAATATCTTTTGTCGCTGATAAACTTAGTAGCTGTAAATCTAGTTTTAGGATACAATAATCGGGATTAAAATGGTTACGCAAATTACAAATGGCATAAAAGTAAGTGTAGAAACCGAGTACCAAGCTGAATATTCCAGCCCGGCTCAGAATCATCATGTTTTTACCTATAAGATAACCATCGAAAATCATAGTGACAACACCATCCAGCTTCTCAGAAGACAATGGTACATTCACGATACCAATTGGCCAAAGCGAGAGGTAGAAGGCGAAGGAGTCGTTGGCCAACAACCCATACTTGAAAGTGGACAAATACATCAGTACGTTTCCGGTTGTAATTTACATTCAGGCATGGGCAAAATGTACGGCTATTTTGTAATGGAGCGATTGGTAGATGGAAAGCAATTTGAAGTGCAAATACCGGAATTCGTCATGTTTGTTCCACATTTGCTCAATTAATGGCCTTTGAAGTTCTCCAATACCGTATTCAGCATTGGCTAAAGGCTGTTGATGAGCAGTCTCTACACAGTCCGAGTTTATTTCAGCTCTACCAAATTCTCGCAAAAAAGAATTCTGCTTCATTTGATGAGATAGAAAAAATCAGAAAACAACTACGCGAGGATAAGCAAACAATTGAAGTAACTGACCTCGGCGCCGGAAGCAAAATGAAGCTTTCGAATAAACGTAAAATAAGCAGCATCGCGAAGAGCAGTCTTAATACGGCTTTTTGGAGTGAGACAATTTTCAACCTAATTGAGCATTTCAAGCCTTCGACTATTGTAGAACTAGGCACTTCCCTTGGCATAAATACGCTGTATCTTGCTTCAGCTAATCCAAATGCAAAAACCATCAGCTTCGAAGGTTGTCCGGAAATTGCGAGAATAGCGCTAAGTAACTTCAATAAGTTTCCCAATTTGGATATCCAAATCATCCAAGGGAATATCGACCAAACCCTCCCGCTATTATTGCAAAAGCAAGCGGATTGCAGCTTCTTTTATATCGATGCAAACCATACTTACGAAGCAACCAAGAGATATTTCGAGCTAATAATTTCGAATTCAACTGCCGATTCAATCTTGATTTTTGATGATATACATTGGTCAAGTGGTATGCACAGAGCTTGGCAGGAAATCGTCCAGCATCCAAAAGCTCAGCTTAGTATTGATCTTTTTAAGATTGGGCTGATATTTACCAATCCTGAATTGCCCAAATCACAACAAGTTTGGGAGTTGCGCAGACAATCAGATTCTCCGAAGCAAGATAAATAGCTCTCTACCTGCTCTCGGTTTTATGGAATTATAAGCTTCATCAAAAACCTCGAATTCAAAATATGGAGCAAAATATTTCTCGTACTCCTCAGCTGAACCACCATAAGGCGGGAATTCCAAATTGAGCGGACAATTGAAAAGCAATCCCATCAATTTTCCATTGGGCTTCAACAATTGATGCATCTTTTTGGCATAGTCAGAGCGCATTGTTAGTGGCAAGGCACAAAAAAAAGTTTGCTCCACAATCAAATCAAAGCGCTTTTCCAATTCAAAAAAATCTCCTTGGATCAAGTGATTCTCTGGAAATGATGGGCACCTAAGCTTCAAATTCTGCAATGGTTCAATGGCCAAATCAATTACCCAAACATTGCGAAAACCACTATTGAACAGGTATTCGGCTTCATAGCCATTACCGCAGCCCGGAATCAAAATCTCAATATCCTTATTTTTCAGCTGATCGAAGTATGCCTTTAGCGGTATGGTAATTCCTCCCGCATCCCAGCCAATCTGCTGGCTGCGGTATCGCTCGCTCCAATAGCTAGAGTCTAGTTTATTCTTGTTCATTTAATTGCATTTGCCAAAATTCCCAAACCTTTGTGAAAGCTTGGTATTTGATCTATTTTTGTAAAATTATTAATAAAGGTAACATCTATGAATGATTTGAAATTTATTATAAGCTTCATTTTAAATGTAGCCTTAGCATTAGTTATAGCTTATTTGTTTTTCAATTTGAATGAAGAAAAAACTGAGCGTATAGAGGAGAAAAATGAAAATGCCTTGGTAGTTGCCAATATAAGCAATGACTTATTGGTAATAAGTCGCGAATTGGATGAGAAAATAGAAAACATCCGCAGATTGGGCGGGAGGGTTGAAACGCTGCTTGAGATTAAGGAAGAGCTTGAAGAAGAAATTACAAACCTGCAAGAAAACAATACCATAAACCTTTTAAAAATCACTGATTTAAATAGAAGAATCAGAACCTTTGAAGCCACTATTAGAGAAAAGGAAAATGAGATAAATTCCTTACAAACGGCTACACGAGTGTTATCAAGCGAAAATGTAGATTTAAAAACTGAGAAAGAGCGCTTAGAAGAATCTGTATCAGAATATGAAAAAGCGCAAGAAGAGCTAAAAGAAAAAGCAGGATTGGCTGGTCGATTAAAAACGCAGGAAATCTCTCTTTTTGGGGTGAATAGAAGAGGCGCAGAAAGTGCCGATTTGCGTGAGAGACAAATTGAAAAGCTAATTGTCCGATTTACTATCGCAGCAAATTACGTAGCTATTCCCGAAAACAAAACCATCCTTGTTCAGGTACAAAACCCAGAAAATAAGGTCGTTTTTGATATTAATCATGGTTCAGGCACATTTATGTACGAAGGACTAGAGCAGTTTTATACCGCCAAAAAAGACATTTACTATGATCTCGATGAAATGAAAATTGAAATAGAACTGGACAGGATGAACAATTTGGATCCTGGCTCATACACTATTTCTATATTCGAAGATGATTATCTACTTGGCAGACAAAGCTTTATTATCAAGTAAATATTTGTCGTAGCTTTTGGCATAATCAATACAAATAGCTATTTTTGCGACTCGAAAAATTATTCTTTTCAATTTTAAATTAAATTATGAACAATCATTACGAAACGGTATTCATTTTAACTCCCGTTTTATCTGACGCTCAGATGAAGGATGCCGTTGAAAAATTCAAAACAGTGCTTACAGAGCGTGGCGCTGAAATCGTGAACGACGAGAACTGGGGACTTCGCAAACTAGCTTACCCTATTCAAAAGAAATCAACTGGTTTTTATCATCTGTTTGAGTACGCAGCTCCTACGAACATTGTGAATGCGTTGGAAACTGAATTCCGCAGAGATGAGAAAGTACTTCGTTTCTTGACGGTTGCTTGTGATAAGCATGCAATTGACTTCAACAAAAGAAGAAGAAATGGTGATTTTAACAAAAAAGCAGTTAAGGAGGAAAAAGTATAATGACACTCGTAAACGAACCAATTCACGGAAGTGAAATCAAAAAGAAATACTGCCGCTTTCGCAAGCATGGCATTAAGTATATCGATTACAAAGACAGCGATTTCTTGTTGAAATTTGTAAATGAGCAAGGTAAAATCCTTCCAAGAAGATTAACAGGTACAAGTGCTAAATTCCAAAAGAAAGTAGCTACTGCCGTAAAGAGAGCGCGCCATTTGGGTATGCTTCCTTACGTAACTGATTCATTGAAATAATTTGTCTACCCTTTTAAAATTTGAAACACAATGGAAGTAATTCTTAAAGATGACATCAAAGGGCTAGGCTATAAAAATGATGTAATATCAGTAAAGCCTGGTTATGGTCGTAATTACCTAATCCCTCAAGGTTTTGCAGTTTTGGCAAATCAGTCTAACAGAAAAATGTTAGCTGAAAACGTAAAACAAGCAGCTCACAAAGCAGAAAAAGTTAAGCAAGATGCGCAAGATATCGCTGACAAGCTGAACGGAGTATCGCTTACTATCAAAGCTAAAGCTGGAGAAAGCGGTAAAATATTTGGAGCGGTGACAACTCTTCAAATTTCTGACGCTTTGAGAGAAAAAGGTATTGAGATTGACAGAAAGAAAATTGCTTTCAACTCAGAAGTTAAGTTCTTAGGTTCTTACGAAGTTGAAATCGATCTACATAAAGAAGTGAAATCTACTATTCCTTTTGACGTAGTAGCAGATTAAGTTCTATATAAATTTCTTAAAAAGGTGGACTCGAAAGTTTCCACCTTTTTTTATGCCCAATTTTGAGCTACACCCTGCTAGCTCCTTCATCTTTCTTGGAAAATACTTCAAATATCTGGCCCCAGAAATAACTGATCGATCAAAATATTGTTGGTCAAAATTCAATTCCACTTCCGAAATATTGGTCATTTCATCCTCCCATCACATTTTATTTGCTTTCCAATCGGCTTTGAAATAGCTTATTATCCATAACCTTAAACTATTTCAATCATGCTGAAAAATTCAATGAAATGGTGCACATTAATTATCCTGATTTTTTCAGGTACATTAATAAATGCACAAAGCATTCCTCCTCAAGAGGCAATGAAATCCATGAAATGGCGATCCGTTGGGCCAGCAAATATGGGTGGTAGAGTCACCGATGTAGCAGGTATCCCAGGCGATTATAGCACTTTCTATTTTGCAGGTGCCGATGGTGGTATTTTCAAGACAACAAATGGTGGTGTCACATTCGATGCGCTATTCCAAAATGAGCGAGTACTATCTGTAGGTGCGATCGGACTTGCTCCTTCAAATACTGATATCATTTATATTGGCACTGGCGAGGGAGACCCTCGTAATAGTGTGCAGTATGGCAATGGCGTCTATCGTTCTGATGATGGTGGCAAAACGTGGGATCATCGTGGCCTTCCTAAAACAGAGCGTATTAAGCGAATCCTTGTGCACCCTACTAACCCAGATTGGGCTTGTGTGTGTGCCTTGGGTAGAGAATGGGGACCAAACCCAGAAAGAGGTGTTTTCAAAACAACTGATGGAGGTAAAAACTGGAAAAAAGTACTTCACATTGATGAAGATCACGGTTGCTCCGATGTAGCAATGGAGCCGGGCAATCCTGATGTGTTGTATGCTGGCATGTGGTATTTCCGTCGTAAGCCTTGGTTATTTACTGATGGTGGCCACCAAACTGCTGCTTACAAATCAACTGATGGCGGTGAAACTTGGAAGAAAATCATGAATGGATTACCAGATCAGCCTATGGCTAGAATAGGTTTTTCAGTTTCTAAAAGCAGCCCGAATATCGTGTATATGATTACCGAATTCAAAGACGCTGGTATTCTATTCAAATCTGAGAATAGAGGCGAAGAATGGACCATGGTAAATCCTGATCCAAACTTGAACTTCCGTCCATTCTACTACTCAGATGTACGCGTAGATCCAAACAATCCTGATGTGCTCTACACTTTATCCGGAAGGCTTTCAAAAAGTGTTGATGGAGGAAAAACCTTCGAAAGAATTGGTGGAAGCGTTCACGGAGATCACCAAGCACTTTGGATTGACCCAACAAATTCCAACAGAATAATCAGTGGAAGTGACGGTGGATATCAGCTATCATTTGATGGTGGTGAGACTTTCGATATTATTAATAATGTAGTGCTTTCACAGTATTATCAGATATTCTTAGATGATAAAGAGCCTTATAATATTTATGGTGGATTGCAAGATAATGGTACCTGGTATGGCCCAAGCAACTCGCTAGATAATGCTGGTATCATGAAACGCCACTGGAGAAAATTAGCGGGAGGTGATGGATATTACGCTGTGCCAATTCCGGGCGAAGAGCATGAAGTTTACTCCAACTTACAAGGCGGTGTGATCTTCCACGTGGATACTCGCTATGGTAATATTAGAAATATACACCCATATCCAAAAATCATTGGTTCTGCAGGTGATGCCATTTTCGATCACAAGTATCGCTTCAATTGGGACTCTCCTATTCACGTTTCTCCTAACGATCCAAACACCGTTTACTTCGGTGGTAACGTACTTTTCCGCTCTACGGATAGAGGTTATACATGGGAGGAAATCAGTCCTGATTTGACGACCAACGATAAGAGCAAACAACAATCCTCTGGTGGTGAAATCTATTCTGATAACACCGCAGCCGAATTCCATTGTACCATATTAGCAATTGCAGAATCTCCACTAGATAAAAATGTAATTTGGGTAGGTACAGATGATGGCAATATCCAACTAACGAAAGATGGTGGTAAAACCTGGACGAAGCTAAATGATAAAATCCCAGGCTTACCGGCATTCTCATGGATCAGCAAAATAGATGCTTCTGTTCATACGCCAGGTACAGCATTTATTGCGGTTGATCAACACAGATTAGACGATTTCAAACCATATATTTTCATCACGACTGATTTTGGTGAGACTTGGACGAAAGCTGTAAATGGCTTGCCGGAAGATGATTATGTACGTGTAGTTAGACAAAACCCTAACAATCCAAACTTCCTTGTTGCCGGAATGGAAACAGCAATTTACGGTAGCTGGGACTATGGCAAAAACTGGGTAAAAATGAATAACAATCTTCCTTCTGCTTCAGTACATGATTTACAATTCCAGAAAAGAGAAAGTGATATTGTAGTAGCAACTCACGGTCGTGGCATTTGGATTTTGGATGATGCGAAAGCACTTGAAAACTACAATAATGTTGGCAACAAGTCACTGCATGTATTTGATCCAAAGCCAGCTACATTATGGCACTATTATACACAAATTGAGGATTTGGGTGAAAAGGTATATAGAGCTCCAAACCCTGAATTTGGTGCTTATATCAATTTCTATTTAGCGAATAAACCAAGCGAAGATGTAACTGTAAGTATCACCAATGCTAAAGGTGAATTGGTAAGAGATTTGACCTTTGATAAAGGTGATGCTGGACTCAATAGAGTGATTTGGGATTTGAGATACAATGGTCCGACGCCATTATCTGGAGCACCTACCACTGGATGGGGTTCATTTACATCAGGTCCAAGAGTGCCACCTGGAATGTATACAGCTAAATTGACTGCAAATGGTCAAAGCCAAGCAGTGAAAATTGAAGTGAAAGCTGATCCTCGTATCAATTTGCAGCCAAACTATTATGCTCAAAAAGATCAAACTTTAAAGGAGTTTATGATTTTGCTTGGTTCCGCCAATGAAATGATAAATGCGACAACAGCTATTAATGAGCAATTGGGCGAACTGAACAAAGGTCTTGAAGCTGGCTCGATTGAAAACCGCAGCAATGTGCTTAGTGATGTGAAATCAGCTCTACAAAAGGTACTTGACTTGGATGAGGAGTTACGCAGACCGCCAAACTCCATGACCTATCGTACGAAGCCTAGACTGAGAGAGGAAATCATGGCTATCATGAATGCCATTGATGGAGCAACAGCTCGTCCTACAGATCAGCAGGTTGGAAGAATAGTTGAATTGCAAGCAGATACCAAAATGGTAACTAGAATGTTGCAGGACTTTATTGAAACTGAACTTGCCCAAATTAATGCGAAATTGGCAGGACCAGATGCAATAAAGATTGACTTAGAAAAAAGAGAGTAACCGGCCTTTTGGCTGAATTTTATTAAAGAAGCCTCCTAATTGGAGGCTTCTTTTTTATATCTCCATTGTTCGGTAATGGCTTTAGCTTAAAATTTCGTATCATTCTATTCAAATTCACATATCATGAAAAAATTACTCTTCAACACAAAATCCATTTCATTAGACATAAGTCTATTGATTTTGAGAATAGCCTCCGGCGCCATGATTATGACTCACGGCTGGCCGAAGCTTTCATCTTACGCTAGCAGAGCCGAAAGTTTTCGCGATCCATTAGGACTAGGATCTTCTGCCCTATCCCTGCAAATGGCCATATTTGCCGAGTTCTTTTGTGCAATCTTATTAATACTCGGACTATTTACCCGATTGGCAACTATTCCACTTATGATTGCTATGGCAGTAATTGCACTAATTGTTCATGCTGATGATGGTTGGTCAAGACAAGAATTGCCTTTGCTATATTTAGCATCATTCATGGCTATTTTCTTTGCAGGGCCAGGCAAATTTTCTTTGGATAGTAAATTAGGAAAATAGTAGATGGGGGAGCCGAAACAGTCACTTGTAATTGCATCCATCATATTAGATGGTTTCGAAGAATATCATCGAGAGTTTAAGAAAATTACAAGGAAGGCATCCTCCCGCTTTTTCAAACGTGAATGGCGAAAGCTGCAAATGGACAGTGTAAAACGGCTCGATTTGTATAAGAAAAAGCTAAAAAACACACTTTCTCATCTTGAAAATTCATTTCCGGAAATCACTTTTCAAAAAGCCTTTTGGAAGGAAATCAAAAGCGCCTTTAGTGAAATCAGTGAGCAATCTGATGATAAGGAATTAGCCGAAACTTATTTCAATTCCGTAAGCCGAAAAATCTTCCTAAACCAACCGGTAGATGATGATTATATGTTTGTAAAGGCAGGATACGGCTCATGTCAAATTGCCAATGACAGCAATCTTTGGAAGGAATATAGTTTAGATTCGAAGCTCAACCACTTAATTAAAAGCATTTTAAAAGACTTTTTCCCAAACTACTCCTTCGAGAATATTGAGCGAGATGGGCAATTTATTGAGCAAGCTTTCGCTCAAAACGTGCCGGAACTCGCCGCGAATTCCCATTTGCAAATTATTGATACTTTATTCTATCGCAACAAGGCAGCTTATGTCATTGGGCGAATATTGAGTGGTAATCAGGTGATCCCGTTTATACTGCCTGTTATTCATGGCAAAGAGGGTTTGTATATAGATGCGCTGGTAACTAATCCCGAATATGTGCGGATTATTTTCAGCTACACCCGCTCCTATTTTATGGTGGAAACGGAAGCTCCATCACAGATGATTGCTTTTTTATTGTCATTAATGCCGGGCAAAGATTTGGGCGAAGTTTATAATTCTATCGGCTATCATAAACATGGCAAAACCGAACAATACCGACTTTTGTTAGAGCATATCGAGCATTCCACTGATCAATTTGAATTAGCTCCGGGAGTGAAAGGTTTGGTGATGACGGTCTTTACGCTTCCCTCCTACAATATCGTTTTCAAGATTATCAAAGACACCTTTGAGCCGCCAAAAGCTATTACAAGAAGAGAAGTGTTGGAGAAGTATAAACTGGTGAAAAAGCTTGATCGAGTGGGCAGAATGGCAGATACACATGAGTTTGAAAATTTCGTGTTGCCCGCCAATCGCTTTTCAGAGGAATTGCTGCAAGAGTTGAGAGATTGCATTCCCAGTCAATTTAGTATAGAAGATAATCAAATTATATTCAAGCACTTATACTCAGAGAGAAAAAGTATTCCATTAAATATATTATTGGAGGAAGCTGACACGGAAACCGCCTTAAAAGCGGCACTTGATTATGGGCAATCCATCAAAGAAATGGCTGCTGCGAATATTTTTCCTGGAGATATGCTGACCAAAAATTTTGGTTTGACACGGCATGGTCGATGTATATTTTACGATTATGATGAAATCACTTTGCTCACCCAATGTAATTTTAGAGATAAGCCAAAAGCAGAAACCTACGAGCAAATTTATGCTTCAAGTCCTTGGTATGAGATTGCGCCTGATGATATTTTCCCTGAAGAGTTTCGCTACTTTATGATTGGGCGGGAGGATATAAAAGCCACATTTGAAGAAACTCACGGCGATCTCTTCAAAGCAGGCTATTGGATAGATATGCAAAATAAAATAAAGGAAGGTCAATTTCTTCATGCCTTCCCTTACCCTGAGCAAATACGCTTTAGAAAAGACGCTATTGCTTAGGCACTATATCCAAAAATAGATTGGTACAAGTAGCCTTGGCAATCAATTTATCTCCACGCATCAATTGCGCCTCAACATACACTTGGCTTCTGCCCATATGGATCACTTCGGCAGTGCCGATTAGTTCATCTCCCACTTTTACAGCAGCTAGGTAATTCACATTCATTTGTAGCGTACTGGTAGGTCGCTTAGGCGCAAGGGTAAATATGGCCGGGCCAATAATATTATCGAGCATCCCAGCCAAAATGCCCCCTTGAATAATTCCAAAGGGATTTAACATTTCCTCGGTAGGCAAGAATTTCACTTTGGCTTTGCCGCCACCATATTCCAGCATGGTTGCTTTTAGAAATTCAAAACAAGGGGGTACTTTATCTAAAATATCCTTCATAGCTTTATTGGTAAATCTAAAAATAGCCGATTGAAAGTTTTCATTAGCCTTTTGTGCATTTTATTTTCATTCACTGGCGCGCTTTTGTAAAGCGTTTCCCATCTATATTCCTATCTATATAATCAATGCAATTAGCCACCTAATACCTTTTTCCATTTATCGCTTCAATCGACCCTCGGATTACAAATCCTAAAATTAAAACAGCACGCTTTATAAAAGCGCGCTAGTGGACAATTAGAAAATGAATCTATTTTTTTTCTCGGTCATTTCGAACAATATGCTTACCCTTTCAAGTATAAGCTCATTACTAGGAAATTCTCTCTCCTTTACTTCCAAAGATTCAACATCAGTAAAACCAGCTGCAAGTAAATCAGCATTGAGAGATTCAAGAAAATCTTTTAACTCATTGTCAAGAATGGAAATAAACTCTTTATCCAAGTAAGCAAAAGCTCTGTCTTTACTATAAATTTTAGTATTAATAAAATGGTTAAACTTATTTTGAAAGACATTCATACGTTCGATAGTCTTCGAGTTAACAAAATCTAGTGTCTTGAACCCAGACAGCATGTCCACATCATAAACATCCTCCATAACCATGTCATGAAAGACATAGGACTTCCTAAGGTCACAAAGGTTACTATAAACAAGCCAGAAATTTTCTAACTGATCGGCTATCTTCATAAATCAAAGAATTTAATTCTACTTTACATCAGGAACTTTTCTTTCAATAATATCATGCTTTAGAAGCAAGGAATACAAATTTGAAACCCTCCATAGTAGATCTTCATCCTTAGGACGATTCTCAGGCTGAAAGATTTCGATTATTGGCTTTCTTTTTATTGGCTTCGATACAAAATCATTATTTCTTTCTAATTCATCGAGATCACCTTCTAACAATTTGATAGCAGGTATTAATTTAGCTCGAACCAATTTTTGATAATCCGGATCAAAAAACACAAAGCTGCTTTCTCCATAGGGCGTATTCTTGATGTATTCCCTCCAACTTTTGTAGAATATACTCAGGCTTTCACGCGTTTTATCACTTAAGCAGTCTCCCCATTCATTATTTAAGAGTTCAAGAAAGTAAAAGTCCTGAAAAAGACCTTCAATTGAACTCTCATAAGAACCAATATTTTCATAAAAACACAGCCCTACTAATCCAGAATGAATGTGGACAAGATATGCCCAAGTTTGCTCTGTAGAGTTATTGAGTTCAGTAATGATGCTTTTTTCCATAATTTAAATTTCAAAAAGCGAGCTTGTGAAATTCTTCAAACTGCTTCCTGTAATTTTACATCTTATCGATTTCAAATCACAACTTTCTCATTTTTTAAACTTTTGACCCAAAAGGAAAAAGAGTCCCCCGATTAGCGCAAAACCATAGATGTAATGATTGTCATCAAAAATACTTTCGTAAAGCCCAATAACAGATTTATTAAACCATTGACAAAGAAAGTAAGAGAAACTACCTGCTAATGAACCAAAAAAGAAAGTGTAGATTGGCTTTGTCAAATATGAAAAACGATAGAAAATACTTCTTAGACAAATCATTACTAAAGCATTGAGTAGATAAAGAAAAAACTGAAGGTACATTGATAATAGTGTATAGTATAATATAGCTGTCAATGTAATATCCCAACTTTCAAACCACCATGGGTCAGGCTTAAAAATAACCGTTACCAAAAATAAGCTCATTGAAAGAAAAGGCCATAAAAGGAGGCATTCTATTATCTTAGATTTGAGTGACCTTCTCATTTAATTACAGTTTATGGGTAATGGATTTCCATTTTCAAGAGCATTTTCAACCTGTGCCCATCTTGGTCTATGAGTAATCGTGCTTCCTTTACTTGCCACACCTCCTAGCCTATTCACTTCTTCAGCGACATCTTTTTATGAACTCATTCCACACTTTAGCGTCTTACGCCTTTTCCAATGCCCCAAAAGGAAAAAAAGGCCGCCAATAAGGGCAAATCCAAATATGTAATAATATTCCTCAAAAACAATTTCATAAAGCCTTTTAACTGATTTGTTAAAGCAATTACAAAAAAAGAAGGAGAAAGTCCCTGAGATTGCCCCGAACAAAAACACATAACCCTTGCTTGATAAAGCTAGAAATCGAAAAAATATACGCCTCAATATTAGCAATACTAGAGCATTTTGTAAATAGAGAAAGAAATGCCCTATCATTGACCCACCCCCGTAGAAAATCATGTAACCAATCAACTCTTGCCAAGTGTCTACCCAATGATTATTAACTACTAATCCAATAAACAATAGTAAAACTGTGAATGCAGGCCAAAGAAGAAGCACCTCATGTAGCCACGCTTTAATCGACTTTCTCATCTTAATTACAGTTTATAGGTAATAGATTTCCATTTTCAAGAGCATTTTTCACCTGTGCCCATCTTGGTCTATGAGTACTCGTTCTTCCCACTGGCGCGCTTTTATAAAGCGTGCCCATCTATTTTCTTATCTATATAATAAATGTAATTAGCAACCTAATACCTTTTTCCATTTATCGCTTCAATCGACCCTCGGATTACAAATCCTAAAATTAAAACAGCATGCTTTACAAAAGCGCGCTAGTTGAGTACTTTATCTAAAATATCCTTCATAGCTTTATTGTTGTATCTAAAAATAGCCGATTGAACCTTTTCATTAGCCTTTTATGCATTTTATTTTCATTCTCCTTTGGCCAAAAAGCCAATGGACAGGAATTGAAGTTTTTGCTAATTCTGAAAACCGAAGCTGAATGGACTTTTGATAATGAGCTTGAGACCCTTCCCAATATCCAATGGATTGCGCATAATTCCAACAGCGAATCTTGGTGGCTGATACACGCCAAGAGCTGGGACGAGATGCAGAAAATACAATCTGCTATAAGCAATTCTGTAGAAGTGGATAATCAAACCGAGCTATTTCAGGTACATGAGATTGGCAATGTACACCTAGCCGAAAGAGATACAATCCAAACGCTGCGCTATCATTTTTTGGAATATGGCATCAAAATGATCGATCCAGCAGATGATGGAAGTGCGTTTAGAGATCGGCTGAATTCACAAATAGAAAACACTCAATGGCTCGTGAGCGATCAGTTTGAAGGATTTATGCTTGCCCAAATGGATGATCCTAAGCAGCTAAAGAATGCAGTAAATAATGACCCTCAAATCCGTAATCTGAAGCTAAGTGTTCAAATAGACTCGATGCAGATTATTTATATTACTAAGAAATAAAACAGACTAGTTACAATTAGCAGCCAAAGCTTCAGCTGCTTTTTGGTCGCCCTTAGCAGCTCCCTCCCGCCAGGTTTCGCATGCTTCTGTTTGTCTATCCAAACGCCATAAGACCAAACCAATATAATTGTCCAACTCTTCCACCTCAGGATCCATCTGTTGGGAAACCTGCAAATTCCTCATTGCCTCATTATATCGACCTTCATAATAGTATAAAATACCCTTATTGCGATATGCCCAAGGATTCTCGGAATCGCCACGAATACTCAGATTAATATCCTTCTCGGCAGCTTCCCAATTTTCCTGCACTATATGGTAATAGCCTCTATTATTTAAGTAATACGGCTGATTGGGCGCTAAATCCAGCGCTTTGTTTACCCAATAAAAAGCCGAATCAATTTTGCCCTGTTTTTCGGCGATTAGCCCTTTTACATTGTAAGCATTGGCTTCATTTGGGTTGAGCACCAAGCCTTTGTTCAAATCTATTTGTGCCTTTTCGAAATCGCCCAAATAATAAAAAAGTGTGGCTCTATTGATAAAAATCTCGGCATTGTATGGATCCTGACTCTCGGCAATATCGAATGCCGCAATGGCCTCAGGATATTGCTTGAGCTGCCACTGCGCCAAGCCTTCGGTAAAATGCACCGTAGGCGTATCTGGATACACTTTTTTGATCACTTCCAAATCGGCTAATGCGCTGTAATATTCCTTTATTTGTATAGAAGACAATGCCCGATTGTACAGCACATCCATTCTATCCGGCTCGGCCATCGTGGCATTGGTGAAGTCCGCAACAGCCTGTGCATCTTGGCCCAATCTGCTGTAAGCTACTCCACGATTATTCAGCGCATCCGCATATTGTGGATCAATCAATATCGCCTCATCATAATAGCGAATAGCCTCTCTATATTCTCTTTCATTGAGTTTTTCGTTTCCTTTCAGCAAAAAACGCTGCTTCTTGGTGTCCGGCGTCTCGCCACAACTAATTAACAAAAAACTAAATATAACAGCTATTAATAAACGCATCTAAATCGATAATCTGGTTGCGCAAAGGTAACATGGAAAAAGGGAATGGAGTTTTTTTAAATTTGATTTTGAGGGTGATTGGCATTAAAGGAAATCCTTGAAGCTTATTATAGAAAAATAGCGGGAGGATAAATGCTTAGCACCTCCTCAAAAATTATAAGTGCACAGATAGGAAAATTAGTTGGAATAACGTATGTTTATAAGCAAACAATGAAAATTAATAAAAATACCACCACAGACAAATGGAGAATAGACGCGACAATTGCGTTAATCTCTCTGAAATGGTGGGGTTAATGCAATAATTGCGTTAACGAACTAGTTGTGCGGCATTTTGAACAAAAAAAATTCGGACTATTCATAGTTATTACATGGATAAAAAATTGACACTAATTTTTTTTAATATGGAAATTCCAAAAATCATATTAAATAATAAAAACGATAGAATGAAAGAGGAACAGTTAGCTAAAATGAATGTTGTAGAGCTTAAAAAAAAGATCAAAAGCCATAGATTTATAAACGGACTACTAACTGTAATTGTTGTCGTAATGTTCCTGGTTGCCTTTGTAATTAAACCAGAAACATCTATTGCTTCCAAGATATTACCATTCGCATTTATTCCAATGTTAATAACCTTTATTTTGGACCATAAAAAGTTGAGAAAGGAATTGAAATCAAGGCAAAAGGAGTAACAATGCGAGAGGTTTGTGCAATTTTCATTACGGATTTTGAATCCCAAATGAACTTGAAATGCAAAGAGTTTTATGGAACTTTACTTGATTGACGTTACTCAGACCTAAATAAATCTGATGCGATATAAACTTAGGGAAAAAACGACCGCACACTCGAGTAGCCCAACCTGAGCCAAATGGCTCAGGTTGAGGCTCTCACATCACCGTACGTACGGGTCTCGTATAGGGGTTCGTAAAGCCAAAAGCTGCCGCTCTTTACACCAACAACCTCTTTCCGCTACTTCTAAGATAAGGCTACCCGCACTGGCGCACTTTCATAAAGAGTGCCCATCTATTTTCCTATTTATATAATAAATGCAATTAGCTACCTAATACCTTTTTCCATTTATCGCTTCTATCGACCCTCGGATTACAAATCCTAAAATTAAAACTGTACGCTTTACAAAAGCGCGCTAGTTGACTAGCTCACCAGTTCGAACGTGTGCTTGTAATTTTCTCTAAACAAGATTAGGCAAATATAGCGGGAGGATAAATACTTAGCACCGCCCAATAAATTATAAGTGTACAGATAGGATAATTTGTTGGAATAACGTATGTTTATAAGCAAACAATGAAAATTAATAAAAATACCACCACAGACAAATGGGAAATTGACGCAACATTTGCGTTAATCCTTATAAACTGGAGGGGTTAACGCAACTGAGTTGCGTTAATGAACTAGTTGGCGTTCATTGTAAAAGATAGCCGACACATATTTGGCACATTTAAAGGTAGCATAGTTTGAAACACAACCAAAACCTGCAAAAGAGCCAAATTTTACAAACATAAAACAACTTGATATGATAGACATACCCAAAGCATTAATTGAACAAATAAAGGAAGGTAATATTGTTCTTTTTTTAGGCTCAGGAGCATTAAAAGGTGCAATTCATAGAAATAATATTGACGCTCCTACAGGTGTTCAACTTGGTAAATTAATTGCCAATAAGTTCTTAGATGAGGGTTATTCAGATTCTTCTTTATCTGTCATATCGGAAATGGCAATGTCAGATACTGGACTTTTACCAGTACAACAATTTATAGCTGATTTATTTGATGGATTTGAGCCAAATACCCATCATAAATTTATTCCTTTATTTCGCTGGAAAGCAATAATAACTACTAATTACGATTTGGTTGTTGAGAAATCATATAGCCAATGTACGACACCTAAACAGACATTAGTAAAGTTTATCAGAGATGAAAGGATAAATGATAAAATTAAAACTACGAATGATTTACCTTACATTAAACTTCATGGTTGTATTGCGGAGATTAATGATAAAAATTTACCTTTAATATTGACCATAGACCAATATGTCACACATAAGAAAAATCGAACTCGACTTTTTGAGCGAGTGAATGATTTAGCGAAACAACATACTTTCATTTTTGCAGGCCATAGTCTCGAGGATAGTGATATTCGAGAAATATTACTTAATCTCGGTGATGATTTGGCAGCAAGAATGAGGTCATATATTATAGCTCCAAATGTTAAGCCTGCAATGGAAAGACTTTGGGGCACTAAAAAGATAACAACTATAAACTGTAAGTTTTCTGAATTTATTGATGAAATTGCTGGGAGAATTGATGTGAATTCTATACCGGATGGTATTTCAATGAACATTAGTGAAAATAATAGCCACCCAATAATTAAGAGATTATTTGAATCTTCAAACAAACCAAGTGAATTATTAATTAATTTTTTATCTAACGATGTAATTTATCCTTCTATTAGCAACATTGATATAGATTCAATTTCTCCAATCAACTTTTACAAAGGCTACATGAATGGTTTGAATCCAATTGTGAATGAACTTGATGTAAGGCGGGATATTGAATCAGGAGTATTGTCAGAAGTATTTGTAGATTTATCTAAGGAAGACCATAGTGTTAAACTTTATTCAATACTTGGTCATGCAGGTTCAGGTAAAACTGTCTTTCTAAATCGACTTGCGTGGGAAGCTACAAATTCCTTGGGGAAATCTTGTTATATACTTAAAAAGGATGTTTTAATTAATACAGATGCATTAATTGAACTATATTCTTTTCTAAAAGAGAGGATTTATTTGTGTGTAGACAATGCAAACAACAATGAGATTGAATTGACAAATTTGGTTGACAAAGCACATAAGGAAAGTATTCCGTTAACCATATTAACATGCGAAAGAACTAATATTTGGAATGTTGAATGCAATAGAATCAAGAATTACTTATCGCACTCGTATTACTTAAAATATTTGACTCGAAAAGAAATAGAAGATTTATTGGACTTATTGGAGATATATGATTGTTTAAACCATTTAAAAGGAAAAACTAGAGAAACTCAGATTAAGGAATTTGAGGAACGGGCTGGACGAGAATTATTGGTTGCGTTATATGAAGCAACACAGGGCAGGTCTTTTCAAGAAATTGTTCATGATGAATACTTATCCATACCAGACGAAAAAGCAAAAATACTTTATTTAACTGTATGTTTACTTCATAGTCTAGGTTCATATACGAGAGCTGGTTTACTAGCTAGGGTTCACGGAATTAATTTCAATGATTTTAAAGATCAGTTCTTTAAACCTTTAGAATTTCTAGTTTTTGATAGACGTGATTATTATATCAATGACTATGTTTATGAATCGAGGCATCCCTTAATTGCAGAATTTGTTGTTGAAAGTGTATTATCAACAGAACAAATGCGTTTTGATGAATACATTTCTTTGTTAAGCAATTTAGATATTGACTATGACTCTGATAGGAATGTTTTTTTATATCTGACTAACGCTAAAAAGCTTTTAAAATTCTTCAGAAATCCTGAGAAAATAAGAGAAATTTATAAAACCGCAAAAGAACTTAGTTATGAAGATGCAAAACTATTTCAACAAGAAGCTATTTTTGAAATGGAAAGCAATGGCGGTAGTATTGATAAAGCAGAATCTCTACTATTTAAGGCTGATGAACTTACTGACCATAAAGATAATTTAATAAGACATTCACTTTCGGAACTACTATTTACGAAAGCAACAAGCGCCAAATCATTGATTGAGAAAAAAAGACTACTTATAGAAGTTGATAAAATATGTAACAGTTTGATTAAAAAGAGAAATTTCTCAGCTCACCCTTTTCATACAGCAATAAAAGCTAAACTAATGCTTTTAAGTGAATACATTGAAAATTCGGATGATTACGCATTTGATAAATTAATTAAGGAAACGGAAAGTTTGATATCATTCGCTATTCAACAATTTCCTGATGAGCCGCATATTATTGAAGCAGAGTCAAATTTTAATGAATTAATTAATAATCAACCTCGGGCAATAAGCTTATTAGAAAAAGCTTTTGAGATAAATAAAAACAGCCCATACTTATCTCGAAGATTAGCATCTGTATATGAATCGCAAGATAAAATTGAAAAGGCTATAATAACAATAAAAGATACCTTAAATACGAATGCAGGCAACAAGGATTTAAACTTTAAATTGGCTCTTTTATTGGCAAAGAAGAATGAGGAAAGTGAACTTAATAATATTAAGCATTACTTAAGAAGAAGTTTTTCACCAAGAGATAATAGGTATCATGCTCAATTTTGGTTTGCAAGAATATTGTATTTGAATAATGAGTTTCCTGAATCAAAAAAGTTCTTTGAAGAACTTACGAGTGCAAATTTAGATCCTAAAATTAAAACAAGTATACGTGGTATCATAAAGGATTCTCAGGATATGAAAATATTTAAAGGTGAAATTTATAGTTTGCACACAAATTATGGATTTGTAAAAAGAGATGGTTTGGGTGATACGATTTATTTCTTTGTACACAACAGATTCGGAATTGAAGACGAAGGAATGCCAGCTGATGATTCTCGTTTTTCAACATATCGGAGGGGCACACGAGTTAAATTTAATATAGGTTTTAACTATAAAGGCCCTGTTGCATTAAATGTTTTGCCTGAATCCTAAGCCATGCATATTAAGTAAATACAAATACCTAACGCACCTCCAAATTTACGTAAAGAGCATAAAGACTCCTTTACAGAAAAAACAACGAAACACCAATCGAGTAGACGGCCGTGAGCCATAAGCCCACGGTGCGCCTCTCACACCACCGTACGTACGGGTCTCGTATACGGCGGTTCGCAAAGCATAGGAATGCCGCTCTTTACACCAACATTCCTATAGCGCGCTTTTGCTAGGCGTGATCATTTAATTGTAGGAATTTAATCGGGAGCTTGATGTGCGCGACGAAGAATTTATGGAGAAAAGAAAATAGATCGGCGTAAGTACAAAAGTGCGCCAGTGAATAGATTGGAAAATTAGTTGAGTATGTGTAGGTTTATAAGCAAAGAAGGAAAAAAGTTGATAATTCAATTTTTGATAAATGGGGGATCAGCTGCAATAGTTAAGTCTACTTCTTCTAAAGATTTTATATGCTAAATTAAGGTTCTTGAAAAAAGGTTTTGTCTTGTATGACCCTCTAAACGAAAAAAATGATATTCAACATTTACTACATAAATTTTCCTAAAGTATATGAAATTAAAATGATGTTAGGGAATATCATTTTACTCAATAAAGAATTAGAGAAAAATAAAACCACTGAAGGAGAAGCTGAACTTGGAGCCAAAATTGATATTGGAAATAAATTTTTCAAATTATTTAATTTAGAAGGCGAAGGAAAAGGTCGGGTTTCTGGAAGTTCAGCACAAAAAGTACTTGAAACTTTTGAAGTTAAAACTACTAAATCAGTTATTCTAAATGATGTAATAGAAAATTCTAAAGCAATTAATTCATTTGACAAAGTTGTCGAAGGTGAACTTGTTAGAATAGATAATGTTTCTTTGGCTTTAGAAAACGAACCTGAATTAAGAGTTGTAAAATTATTTACAAGTGATGCTTTTAAAGGGATGACGGTACCAGGTGTGCAAGGATTTGATATGAATAATCTTTTCAATTCAATGTTTAAAGATTATGCATATAAATTAAAAGGTACAATTTCAAGTTTGGAAGAAAATATCCTTATTAAAATTCCGATGACATTTGAGAATGAATTTGAAAGCTCTTACAGTGTAGATGATTTATTTATCGGAAAGGTTTCTTTAGTTGGTCTTTATAAGGGTAAAATCAAACTTAGAGAATTGAAAAATTCACTAGAATTTTTTCAAGAAATTGGAAATATGCAAAATATGTTAAATCCTCAAAGTGAAGACGATGAAATCCAAAATAGTCAATATGAGGATATGAAAAACACTAGCACGTACAATCCTTTTTTGAGCAGCTTACAAGATGATAAGCAATATCATTACATAGACATTCTATCTATCATTCAAATTATAAATACACCAAAAAAGGATGATTAGTAAAGAAGAATTGTATTTGTATGACCTTTCAAAATACAAAGAACTAAAGTCTTATTACTCTGAGCAAGGAAAGGAGATTTTAAGCATAACTGATTTCATTCATAAAGAATCCTTATTTGCAGAATTGAATGGATTTGAATATGTAATAGATGTTACTGCTTTAACAAACATCAATCAGTTTAACACCGAAACAATAATAAACTTATTTGATAACACTTACACATTTATAGGAAATATAAAAAACACACGATTTTTTGAAGAAGAATTAAGATTTTGCTTTAAGAAATTTACAGTTTTTAGCGATTATGTCGAGGAAGAGGATTCTGACATTAGAAAAAACCAATCCATAAAAAAACACAAAAAAATTATTGATATTGGGCAAGATCAATTGAATTTGTTTTTTCAAAAAATTGATCAGTCTCTTTATGGTCATCAAAAGTTTAAAGATGACTTTAAAAGATTAATCACAAATTTTAGAGTTTTTAATAAACTAGGTGAACACTTGATATTGTCACTTTTTTTAATGGGTGATTCTGGTGTCGGAAAAACCGAAGTAGCTAGAGCCATTCATAAAGCACTTGGAGGTGAAACCAAAATGGCTAAAATAAATTTTGGAAATTACAGTAGCGATAATTCTTTAAACTCATTAATCGGTAGCCCCAGAGGTTATATTGGTAGTGAAGATGGGGAGATTTTTATAAGAGTTGCGGAAGCTGATACAGGAATAATATTAATTGACGAGTTTGAAAAATCTAACTCAACACTTTTCAATTATTTTCTTGATGTTTTAGAAAATGGAAAAATGATTAGTTCTTTAGCTCACGAAATTGACCTAAATGGTTTCATAATTATATTCACTTCAAATGTGTCAAAGGAAAATTTCAAAAAGGTTATTTCACCTGAACTACGCTCACGATTTGATTACAAAGGATATTTTTCAATTCTAAAAACAGAGGACAAAAGAAAATTTGTTGAGTTTAGATTGAATAGCATAACTCGAAAATTTAATAAAAATGTTGCTAATGTTTTAGATGACAACTTCAAATATGAAGTTATCAGGCAAATTAATGTGACAAAATTTAAAAATATGAGGGATTTGAATAAAAATATTAAACAAATTTTCGTTAGAGAACTGAAAGCCAAAACAGTATAAAACTCTGCACATGACAACAGAAGTAAAACATTTAGGAAAGTTTGGTTTTAACAAGCTAAGGGTACTCAGGAAGCTATGACCCTCTTGGCAAGTAAGCAGCTCTGAAAATACCTTTCATTAGCACCTTTTCAACATTTGTAAAGTCGAACTCACAGATAATTTGGATTTACAATCCAAACACTGCAAACAGTTGCCCTTAGTTTTAAAATGAAAACTCCCCTATTATCAATACTCCTATTGACCACTGGATTAATACTTCTTTATTCCGGATTAAAGCAGTATGAAGCAAGGAGTTTTTATGACAATACTATATTTGAATCAGGTATCTTTGATTACATCAGAAAAGAAAATCAAAAGAGTGGAAGAATAGAATATCGTATAAAAACTATTGAGCAAAGTGTTGAATACAAGATTTTAAGTTTTACTCGGAAATCCTTTAATTATGAAGCGTTTATTGCTCAAGTGGAAAAAGGAGACAAGATTGAATTGTATTTGGTCAATAGTAAAGACTCAAATGAAATCGCTCAACTGACACATCAAGGAGTTTCATATATAGACCAAACCAAAAGGAATAACTCAAGAAAAATGAATGGCTTATATGGTGCTATTGGTGGCGGACTATTCATAGTTTTTGGAGTTTGGAATTTAATTAAGACTAAGCTTAGTTAAATTAGGTAATGGGGAATCTCACACCTAAACCTCTCACAGAAACGTAAATGAACCTTTCAATTATCCTCTAGCACCCTTTCACAAAGCGTTCTCCTTTAATTCTAGGATTTGTAATCCGGAGCTTGATGTGCGCGACGAAGGATTTATGTAGCTAATCAAAGTGATTATGTAGAAAAGAAAATAGATCGGCACAATTGCAAATTGCGGCAGTGAATAGATTGGAAAAATAGTTGTGTATGTGTAGGTTTATAAGCAAAGAAGGAAAAAAATTGATAATTTACACTCCATCAAATGGGAAATAGACGTAATAATTACGTTAATGAACTAGTTGTGGCCAATTTAAAAATGAAGAAACAACGCGGACTTAAAAAGTACTACAAAAGACTCAAAACCGAGAATGACTTAGAAAAAGCGACTTGGTTGGTCCTTGACGACCCGAAAGCTTGGTTCGACAACTGGCATTTACACTTTGACTGGAAAGGATTTGGAAATAACAGTTTCAAAAGACGAAAACCGCACTTGGACAAACTTTTCCGTCACTTTGACCTCCTTGAAGAAGAAACTAAAAAGCTTGAAAAGGACTTTCAACTATATGCAGTAGTTCTCGACTACGATAGTGCGAGTGACGCTTTGTTCCTACACACACCAAACCCAAACAAAGAGAATTTTCCCTTCAAGTACGACAGCTTGAAAAAGAAGAGCACCTTGACTAACCAAGATCTGAACCACTATCTAAGCGAAATAGACAAATACGAGAAATTTTACGGAACAGCAGAAGAGAGCTTTTGTGTACTATTCAAGAAAAACATTGGAATAGAACCGAAATAAAAATGAAAAAACTGGCCACAATCGAGTAGGTAAAGGGGAATATCACCCCTAAACCTCTCACAGAACCGTAGGTGAACCTCTCAATTCTTACGGCTCCTATTATACAAGCAATAAACCAATGGAGTGCATATCGATAAACTCATACCACTAAAAAATCACCTTTCTAAAATTTGACATTAGTAACTTTTAAGTTACATTTGCGTTGATGCAAAAAGTCAGGGAAGTCATAGCGTATAAAAATCACTTTGAGAAATTTCTGAAAAAACAGACCGAGAAAGTCCAGAACAAAATCTTTAAAGTGATTGAAGCAATTGAAACACTTGAGCGAGTACCTGAGAACTACATGAAACCAATAAAGACCCAAAAAGGACTTTATGAAGCTCGAATTCAACTTGGCTCAAACATATGGAGGGTATTTTGCTTCTTTGACAAAGGACAATTAGTGATTTTACTTAACGGCTTTCAAAAGAAATCACAAAAAACACCGCAAAAAGAGATCGATAAGGCAAGTAAGCTAATGGATGTCTATTTTGAAGAAAAGGAATTAGAAAAACGAAAAAACCATGAATACTAAAAGTTGGAAAGAAATAAAAGATAATGTGTATGGACAAAAAGGCACAGCACGCAGAGATGAATTGGAGAGAGACTTTGAATCATTTAAAATTGGTTTGATCCTTAAGAAAGCCCGGGAAGAAAAACAGCTGACTCAAGAACAGCTCGCCACACTTTTAGACAAAAAGAGAAGCTACATTTCACGGGTGGAAAACAATGGCAGCAACTTAACCCTAAAAACCCTATTTGACATCGTAGAAAAAGGTTTAGGTGGGAAAGTCAATATTTCAATTGAAGTTTGATACTCCCAGCGCATAAGTGACTTTGATCCATAAGTCAGTCCATGGTGACATAATAAAATCAGTCTGAAAAGACCCACTGGCGTGCTTTTATAAAGCGTGCCCATCTATTTTCCTATCTATATAATAAATGCAATTAGCCACCTAAACCTTTTTCCATTTATCGCTTCAATCGACTCTCGGATTACAAATCCTAAAATTAAAACAGCACGTTTTACAAAAGCGCACTAGTTGGCTAGCTCACAAGTTCGAACGTGTGCTTGAAGTTTTCTCTAAACAAGATTAGACAAATTTAGCGGGAGGATAAATATGCCTTACTCAAAGCAATTGGAACTTCTTTTTGTTTTCTTTCATGAAACTAATTAATAATTCAGTGAAAGTTCGCCTATACCTTGATATTGGAGGTAAAAGCGAAATGAAAACATCATATAAACTATATTATCTATTGCTTTATAAATAATCTTAAGCATATTTTTATCAAAATATCATATTTTGAGGCTGTAGGTTTTTCTCTCCATAAGAAATTGTAATCAAGCTGATTGGATAATTTGTTGGAATAACGTATGTTTATAAGCAAACAATGAAAATTAATAAAAATACCACCACAGACAATTGGGAAATAGACGCAACATTTGCGTTAATCCCTCTAAAATGGTGGGGTTAATGCAATAATTGCGTTAACGAACTAGTTGTGCGGCATTTTGAACAAAAAAAATTCGGACTATTCATAGTTATTACATGGATAAAAAATTGACACTAATTTTTTTTAATATGGAAATTCCAAAAATCATATTAAATAATAAAAACGATAGAATGAAAGAGGAACAGTTAGCTAAAATGAATGTTGTAGAGCTTAAAAAAAAGATCAAAAGCCATAGATTTATAAACGGACTACTAACTGTAATTGTTGTCGTAATGTTCCTGGTTGCCTTTGTAATTAAACCAGAAACATCTATTGCTTCCAAGATATTACCATTCGCATTTATTCCAATGTTAATAACCTTTATTTTGGACCATAAAAAGTTGAGAAAGGAATTGAAATCAAGGCAAAAGGAGTAACAATGCGAGAGGTTTGTGCAATTTTCATTACGGATTTTGAATCCCAAATGAACTTGAAATGCAAAGAGTTTTATGGAACTTTACTTGATTGACGTTACTCAGACCTAAATAAATCTGATGCGATATAAACTTAGGGAAAAAACGACCGCACACTCGAGTAGCCCAACCTGAGCCAAATGGCTCAGGTTGAGGCTCTCACATCACCGTACGTACGGGTCTCGTATAGGGGTTCGTAAAGCCAAAAGCTGCCGCTCTTTACACCAACAACCTCTTTCCGCTACTTCTAAGATAAGGCTACCCGCACTGGCGCGCTTTTATAAAGCGTGCCCATCTATTTTCCTATATAATAAATGCAATTAGCCACCTAATACCATTTTTCATTTATCGTTTCAATCGACCCTCGGATTACAAATCCTCAAATTAAAACAGCACGCTTTACAAAAGCACACTAGTTGACTAGCTCAACAGTTCGAACGTGTGCTTGTGATTTTCTCTAAACAAGATTAGGCAAATACGACGGGAGGATAAATACTTAGTACCGCCTTAAAAATTAAAAGTACGCAGATTGGAAAATTAGTTGAGTATGTGTAGGTTTATAAGCAAAGAAGGAAAAAAATTGATAATTTACACTCCATCAAATGGGAAATAGACGCAAACTTTGCGTTAATGAACTAGTTAATGGCAAGCGTAAAACAGACCGTAACAATTGACAGGAAATTACAATATGACATCAAACAATCGTAAATCTTTTCTTGAGCTAAAATCTATTTGGAAAGACGAAGATATGTTTGAATTAAAGGTGACAGTATCAAACAATAAATTTACAGGAGAAACAGAAGTTTACGACCAATATGAATGTATTTCTGACTTTGCAAAAGAATTGATTGAGTATCCGAAAAACGACAAAGTACTATTTTACGAAGCAGGAGAAAAAGACAGTTACTCATATTTTTCAATGAAATATTATCCTATTGACAATAGTGGACATATTGGAGTTGAAATAAATATTGAAAGTAACGTATCAACTGTTTACAGACCTGAAGAAAAAAACAAGCTAAAAATTGAAATAGTTGTTGAACCAAGTGCTATCGACAACTTTCAAAAAGAACTTCGGCATTTGGCAATGAATGAAGACGGAATAGCAATATTATTTGGAAATGACAACAGGCTCGACAATTAGAAATTTATTAATAAACAAAAGAACGCCAGCCACTAATCGAGTAGACGGCCGTGAGCCATAAGCCTACGGTGCGCCACTGCCTTATCGGCAGTCAAGTCTTACATTTATCTGCCGAAGGCATGACCACCGTACGAGAGCTACGCTTGGTAATTTCACACAATTGTTCATTATCGTATACGGCGGTTCATTGGATTATTGGTTGTGCCAGCCTGCCGGCATGGCAGGTTTTAAGATAATAGGAAAGCATCGATTCATATCCTTTTCTTCGTAGCCGTAATAAAGAAAACGGGAAAGCTGAAAACCGATTAGAGTAAGCAATAAAACTAAAACTGACCAAATATGAAATCAACTTTTAAACTTCTGATGGCTGTGGTTTTCTTGACAGCATTTTCGACTATTTCAGTTTTCGGACAAAAAACTGAAGAACAAAAACTCTTGTACAAAACAGGAAATCCAGCGGATTGGCCAAAAGACCAAGATGCAGTAGTTTCTGCGCCGAATAATCATAAAATTTTGTTGGAAAACGATAAGGTTAGAGTTTTGGAAGTAACTATTGCGCCAAATGAAATAGAACCTGTTCACCATCATCAATGGCCAAGTGTACTTTATATTATGGAAGCAGGAGATTTCATTGACCGTGATGCAGACGGTAATGTAATTATGGATACTCGAAAGATACCTGAACCTCTTGTTTTTCCATTGACAATGTATAAAAATCCAGAAGCGCCACATTCCGTAGAAAATTTAAGTGATACTAAAACAATACGTCTGATTAGAGTGGAAATGAAACAGTAGAGCTTCTACATTGGAAAAATACGAAAGCACACACAACGTATATAAAAAATAGCGGTTTAGGTGATTAAACGAAAGATATTTAATAAAATAGAGGTCGGTTATAAACTGAAGAGTTAGTGTTCAAAAATCCGCTTCTTTTCATATTGACCGTTATAGCTCATTAAGGACAAAAATAGATTATATGAAAATACAGTCGTTAGCACTTATTCTTTTAGGTTTAATTGTTACATCTTGTCATTTCAAGAAAAAGCAAGATGAAAGCTTAGCCTATTCAGGGAATCCGATATTTTCTGGTTGGTATGCCGATCCGGAAGGAATTGTTTTTAATGATGAATACTGGGTGTTTCCTACCTATTCAGCTGAATATAAGAATCAAGTATTCTTCGATGCATTCTCATCAAAAGATTTGATTTCCTGGAAAAAACATTCCCATGTTTTAGATACATCAATTATTAAATGGGCAAAACAAGCGCTTTGGGCACCCTCAATCATAGAGAAAAACGATAAGTATTATCTGTTTTTTTCAGCAAATGATGTTCAAAATCCCGATGGACCTTACTGGGACGAAAAGAATACCATTAATCATTACGGAGGTATAGGCATAGCCGTGTCAGATTCTCCTTCAGGAACATTTAAAGATTACCTTGGAAAGCCATTATTAAGTGAATTTCATAATGGTGCTCAACCCATCGATCAGTTTGTATTTAAAGATATTGACAATACTTATTATATGTTTTACGGAGGCTGGAGGCATTGCAATATGACCATCCTAAATGATGATTTTACAGGATTTATTCCCTGGACTGACGGTGAATTATTTAAAGAAGTTACACCCGAAGGATATGTGGAAGGCCCGTTTATGTTCCGAAGAAACGGAATTTACTATTTCATGTGGTCTGAAGGTTCGTGGGGAAATGACTCTTATAAAGTAGCATACGCAATGGCAGAAAAAGTGACTGGACCATTTAAAAGAATTGGTACCATTCTGGAATCGGATAAGAGTATTGCAACTGGAGCAGGACATCACTCTGTAATTAACACACCGAATACCGACAATTGGTATATTATTTATCATAGACGCCCTATCCCAAACGAAGGACGTGATCATCGGGTAACTTGTATAGATATTCTTGAATTTAATAATGACGGTAGCATCAAGCCAGTGAAAATGACAACTGAAGGCGTAAAAGAAAGAACAATAAAAAACAATTGAATGCTTGATGAAATCAAACGCAGGATAATAAATCTATAAAAATCATAGCCGAAACAGTAGTAATTTCAAGGGTTGTAGCCCGCTTCAACTTTTCTGTTATTTGACAGGGAAGTGCAACGCAGTCGCCTACCCTCTAGCGCACTTTTGCATAACCTGATCATTTAATTGCAGGATTTGTAATCAGGAGCTTGATGTGCGCGAGGAAGATTCTATTTAGCTAATTACAGTGATTAGGTAGAAAAGAAAATAGATCGGCACAATTGCAAAAGTGTAACAGTGAAGAGGAAAACTGTCTGAATCACGGATTAGACGGATTAAAAGATTTCACAGATTGTGTCGTCCTGAAATAAGTTTACAGGTTTGAAATGAAGTCCTAGAATAGATTTACAAATTTAAAATAATCCTGTTA